>NC_015556.1:4005000-4605000 GCF_000213805.1 Pseudomonas fulva 12-X
TTTTCTTGAACACCACAATCGACTCTAGATGCCGCGAACGAGGGAACCGGCCAGAGGTTGGCGCCCGTCTCGAGCCTGACCAACAGGCATACGAAACCCCCTCATGCCTGAAACTGGCGAGCGGGGTTTAGCGGAAAAGAGACAGGCGCAGGACGACCGAGCCGGTGGGCCGCGAGTCTATTCGATAACGATTGTCATGCACTAGTTGTTCGCATCTTTACCGATTCAAAAATGCGATAGCAAGGTAAGGAGCCGCGCTCAGCGCAACCGCCACACCTCGAACGGCCGGGCCAGCACGAACAGATCGCGAGCGACGCTTTCCGGGTACTGGTCGAGCGGCGGCGCATCGGGCAGGTACAGCGCGGCGGCGTCGAGGGTCGACAGTGAGAACTCCAGCTCCACGCCAGCAGCCTGGAACAGCCCGATCACCGCCTCGACTTCCGCCGCGCCGCTGCAGTTGACACGGCGCCCGGCGTAGAAGGCGTTGAGCTGTTCGCAGACCTTTTCGGCAGCCAGGCCGGTGGCCTCGGCTTCGAGCAGCGACAGGCCGAGGTCTTCCTCGCAGGCTGCATCCAAGGTGATGGGACTGGCCGTCGGTTTGACGATGGCGGACATGCTCGCCCCCGGCACCGCGGCGCCGATTTCGATAGGGATCGGCCCCTGCACGCTCGGGTAGAAGCGAACGGCCATGGCGCCTTCGAGCATTCCTGGGATCTGTTTCATGACACCACTCTCAACACTGACTCAACGAACGCGGCGCCATCCTGCGCCGCAACGGGACAGCATTGTCGGCGCCTGATGTTTAAGCGATGTGACAGTGGTAGCGCAGCCGGATTGCCCGGCTGCGCGTGCGGGCGTCAGACCACGCCCTGAGCCAGCATGGCGTCGGCCACCTTGACGAAGCCGGCGATATTGGCGCCCTTGACGTAGTTGATGCCGCCATTCTCCTCGCCGTGACGCACGCAAGCGTTGTGGATGGACTGCATGATGCCGTGCAGCTTCTCGTCCACCTCGCCTTCGCTCCAGTGCAGGCGCATGGCGTTCTGCGACATTTCCAGCCCGCTAACCGCCACGCCACCGGCGTTGGAGGCCTTGCCCGGAGCGAACAGGGTGCCGTGCTCGATGAACAGGTCCACCGCGTCCAGCGTGGTCGGCATGTTGGCGCCCTCGGCCACGCACACGCAGCCATTGCCGAGCAGCGCCCTAGAATCGTCGAGGTTCAGCTCGTTCTGGGTCGCGCAGGGCAGTGCGATGTCGCACGCCAGGCCCCAGGGACGTTGGCCGGCCTGGAAGCGCAACGCGCCGCCGTCCAGTTCGCTCAGGCGGCCACGCTTCTGGTTCTTCAGCGCCATCACGTCCTGCCAATGCTGCTCGCTGAAGCCTTCCTCGACATACAGCGTGCCTTCGGAGTCGGAGAAGGAAATCACCTTGCCGCCCAGGTCCATGACCTTGCGCGCGGCGTACTGCGCCACGTTGCCGGAGCCCGAGATGGCCACACGCTGACCGTCGAAGTTGCGACCGCGGGTCTTGAGCATTTCTTCGGCGAAGTACACGCAGCCGTAGCCGGTGGCTTCCGGGCGGATCAGGCTGCCGCCGTAGGTCAGGCCCTTGCCGGTCAGCACCGAGGTGAACTCATTGGCCAGGCGTTTGTACTGGCCGAACAGGTAACCGATCTCACGGCCACCAACGCCGATGTCACCGGCCGGCACATCCAGGTTGGCGCCGATGTGACGGTACAGCTCGGTCATGAACGACTGGCAGAAACGCATCACCTCGGCGTCGCTCTTGCCCTTGGGGTCGAAATCCGCCCCGCCCTTGCCGCCGCCCATGGGCAGCGAGGTCAGGGAGTTCTTCAGGGTCTGCTCGAAGGCCAGGAACTTGAGCACGCTCAGGTTCACCGAGGGGTGAAAGCGCAGGCCGCCCTTGTACGGGCCGATGGCGCTGTTCATCTGAATGCGGAAGCCACGGTTGACCTGCACGCGCCCGGCATCGTCGACCCACGGCACGCGGAACAGCACGGCACGCTCCGGCTCGACCAGACGCTCGACGATGCCCGCCTCCAGATAACGCGGATTGGCCTGCAGGAACGGCCACAGGCTACGCAGCACCTCCTCCACCGCCTGGTGGAATTCGGGCTGGTGAGGATCGCGTTGTTTCAGGCGTTCGAGGAAATGGTCGACGGACATGCTCATGGCAGACTCCCTGGCGTCTTGCTGCGCCGCGCAATGAAAAGTGGCGGGACTCTAGCAAGAACGCCACGCCCTTAAAAAGGGCAAAATGACGCCTTTATGAAACTTTTTGGTGCTTTACTGTAAATAGACCCTCAAAAACAGGGCTTTCAACAGCCCTTATGACGCACCAAACAAGCCTCATCACGCACCATAAAGTCACTTCTCCCGAATGGACTGCCAGCTCACGCCGAAGCGCGCCAGGTACTTGCGCAGGCGATCCGCGTCGTTGGGCTGGGCCTTGGCCTGGCGACTGATGTCGAACAAACGCCTGCCGGCCTCGGACAGACTACCCGCCTGCCGACAGATATCGATCACTGCCTGCAGTTGCAGACGGTCGAACAGATCGATATCACCTGCGGCCTCGCCCAACAGAGTCGAAAGGTCATCCTCCGCCGCCGAAGCGCCCCAGGCGCGCCGCAGCCGCTCGATCTCTTCCTGTACCTGACCCTCGTCGATGCGCCCGCTGTCGGCCAGGGTCGCCATGCGCGTGATCGAGGCCGACAGCTCGCGGAAGTTGCCCTGCCAGGCGGCTTCGCCGGAGCTGGCGAAGGCCAGGTAGCGGCGCCGCGCTTCCAGGTTGAAGCGCACCATTCGCCCTTGTTCGCGCGCATGGCGCTCGAGCTCGAAATCGATGTTCGGCTCGATGTCTTCGCGGCGCCCGGCCAGGCCCGGTAGATCGAAGGTCCACAGATTGACGCGCGCATAGAGGTCTTCACGAAACAGCCCTTCGGCGACCCGTGCGCGCAAGTCGCGATGGGTGCCGGCGATGAGCAGAAAATCGCTGCTCACCTCCTTGTCCGCGCCCATGGGAAAGAAGCGCTTTTCCTCGACGGCCTTGAGCAGCATGGCCTGCTCGTCCAGGCCCAGTTCGCCGATCTCGTCGAGAAACAGCATGCCGCCATCGGCGGCGCGCAGCAGGCCATCGCGGGCATTTTGCGCACCGGTGAAGGCGCCCTTGATATGACCGAACAACGCCGACATGGCGCCGTCGCCGCGCAGGGTCGCGCAATTGACCTCGACGAAGCGGCCATCGACCAGATGACGGCTGCGCTTGAGTTCGTAGACGCGCCGGGCCAGGAACGACTTGCCCGCTCCGGTCGGGCCGATCAGCAGCATCGGTGCCGAGGAGCGTACGGCGACCCGCTCGATCTGCTCGATGGAGCGGTTGAATGCCGCGTTGCGCGTGGCGATGCCCGACTTGAGAAACGCCAGCCCCTCCAATCGCTCATGCTGGAAGCGTGTAGCGATACGGTCGTACCGCGACAGGTCGAGGTCGATCAGCGCATGGGTACCGGTGACCTGCGCCTGCTCATCACGCTTGCGCGCCGGCGAGGTCTGCACCAACCGCGCCGGCAGGTAGCGCGCCTCGGTGAGCAGGAACCAGCAGATCTGCGCCACGTGGGTCCCGGTGGTGATGTGTACCAGGTAGTCCTCACGCTCGGTATCGAAGGCATAGCCGCTGGTGAAGTCATGCAGCGCGCCATACACCTCTTCGAAATCCCAGGGGTTGCGCAGATGCATCGGTTGCAGGCGCACCTCGGTTTCCGGGGAGATCTGCTCGATGTCGGCGCGAATGCGCTCGGCCAGGCTGATGTCGCGCGCATCGACGCCGTGAATCAGCTCCAGGCGATCGATCAGCAAATCCGCCTGCTGACACAGCCCGATGCTCGGCCGCCATTTGTTCCAGCGATTGGCGCCCTTGCCGACCCGATCCAGGGTGGCGCCGATGAAGCCGATGGCGACGGTACGTTTGCGGGCCATGATCAATTCCTCCTGAGCCAGCCATCTATTATCCAAAAAGATAAACAACTATCTGTAAAGATATAAAAAATATAAAGCCCATCTCGATAAAAATCCGAAAGCCATCAAGATATAAAAATAAAATCATTAATAATCATATAGTTAGAAATATTATCCGGATAAGACTGAAAATCTGGCACAGCCACTGCAATAGCTCTGACAACAACGGACAACACAGCGAGAGCCAAGATGGCCAACTTCAATCTGTTCAATACCCGGCAAACCCACCTGCCGGCCAGCGACACACTGAACAACCAGCAAGCGCCGGCCTATAGCTACAAGCCCAAGCACAAGCTGGCCCAGCTGGCCGTTACCGGTTGCCTGAACAACACCTACTACGCCGATGCTGAAACCCAGCTGGCCGAAGTGCTGAAGCTGGTCGCCGAACTGGACGCTCGCTACGTGGCCAAGGCTGCGGTATATGCCCGCAAGAAAGGCCACATGAAGGACATGCCGGCCCTGCTGCTTGCAGCCCTGGCGGCACAGCGCTCGAGCCTGGTGCCGGTGCTGTTCGCCGAGGTGGTGGATAACGGCAAGATGCTGCGCACCTTCGTGCAGATCCTGCGCAGCGGCGTGACCGGTCGCAAGTCGCTCGGCTCGCAGCCCAAGCGCCTGGTACAGACCTGGCTGAACAGCGCCAGCGAACGCCAGCTGCTGCAGGCCGCGGTCGGCAACCAGCCGTCACTGGCGGACGTGGTAAAGATGGTTCACCCCAAGCCGGCCGATGCGTGGCGCGAAGCGTTCTTCGCCTGGCTGATCGGTAAGCCGACGGATGCCGCCGTCCTGCCACCGCTGACCCGTGCTCTGCTGGCGTTTCGCAGCGGCGCCAGCAGCGAACTGCCGGACGTACCCTTCCAGTTGCTCGGCAACGAGACGCTGAGCGCGGCGCAATGGGCAGAGCTAGCCGGCCGCATGGGCTGGCAGGCACTGCGCATGAACCTGAACACGCTGCTGCGCCACGGCGCATTCGAGATCAGGGGCTGCGCGGAGATGGTCGCAGCGCGATTGGCCGACGCAGAGGCGGTAGCCAAGGCGCGGGTTTACCCGTACCAGTTGCTGTCGGCTTATCGCATGACCGGAGATGGCGTGCCGCTGGTGGTGCGTGAGGCGCTGCAGGACGCACTGGAGTTGTCGCTGGCCAACGTGCCGGCACTGAGCGGCAACGTGGTGGTGTGCCCGGACGTATCCGGCTCGATGGCAAGCCCGGTAACCGGTTACCGCCAGGGTGCGACAACGGCGGTGCGCTGCATCGATGTAGCGGCCCTGGTGGCGGCGGCAATCCTGCGCAAGCAACCACAAGCTCAGGTGCTGCCATTCGAGAACAAGGTGGTGAGGGTGACGCTCAACCCGCGTGACAGCGTGATGAGCAACGCGCAGAAACTGGCTGCGATCGGCGGCGGAGGAACCAGTTGCTCGGCACCGCTCAAGCAACTGGCGGACGCCAAGGCGAAAGTGGATACGCTGATTCTGGTTTCCGACAACGAATCCTGGATCGACGCCCGCCGCCATGGCGCCACGGAAACGATGCGCCAGTGGGAGCGGATCAAGCACATCAACCCGCAAGCGCGGCTGATCTGTATCGACCTGCAGCCCCATGGCACCACCCAGGCGCCGGACCGCGCGGACACCCTGAATGTCGGCGGCTTCAGCGACGCGGTGTTCGACGTGGTGGCGCAGTTCGCCAGCGGCACATTCGGCGCCGGCCACTGGGTCGACGCCATCGAAAAGATGGAAATATGAGAACGCCCTCGACCGATTGGGGTCGAGGGCAACCGATCAACGATTCGAGCGTTTTCGAATGCCGAGGGGACTACATCTGAGGCGTCTCCTCATTTCTTGTCGATAACGAGCGAACGGCACGAATGCCAGTGGCTGTACATCGGTTATGCCGGTTTCGATACCGGCCCGTGGCAACACGGAACAGTCACTTATCTTGTCGTGCCACCTGATTCAGAGTTTTGCGACGAATGCCGGTGGAACTACACCCTTCCACGGTCGAGATGCGGGTTCGAATCCCGTCGGCTCCATCACTGGGGGGCCGTAGTTCAATGGCAGAACACGAAAATACGTTTCACCACCTTTGTCGTCGCATCTTTTTCAGGCCCACCACGGTGGGCCGGCAGCGAATGCCTTGGGTACTACATTGTGTCGCGGGTTCGAGCCCCGTCAGCCGCAAGGCTGTAGCTCAGTCGATAGAGCAAATGTGCCCATCAACTCGTCGCTGCACGGAGGCCAGCCTCCACTTTTTTGATTGACCCGGCGAATGCCGGTGGAACTACAGGACGTGAAGGTTGCGGGTTCGACTCCCGCCCCGGCGACGGGTAGCTCAACTGGATAGAGCAACGCGCATGTTCCACCAACGATCGTCGCCGCACTGCAAACGCTGGCACGGCCAGCCCGAATACGAGTGAATGATGATGCAAACCAAGACCTACAACCTGCTGGAAGTCGCCAACGGCAAGCCGATCAAACTGTGGACGCAAGGCGTTCCGGTAGAGGAGGACGCCAAGCAGCAGTTGATGAACACCGCGAAGATGCCCTTCATCTTCAAGCACCTGGCCGTGATGCCGGACGTGCACCTGGGCAAGGGTTCGACCATTGGCAGCGTGATCCCCACGATCGGTGCGATCATCCCGGCAGCGGTCGGGGTGGACATCGGCTGCGGGATGATCGCCGCGCGCACCTCGCTGACCGCCTCCGACCTGCCGGATAACCTGGCCGGTCTGCGCGCCGCCATCGAGAAGGCCGTGCCCCACGGGCGAAGCAATACCCGTGGAGGCCGAGACCGGGGCGCCTGGGAAAACGTGCCGGAGATGGCCGACCATGCCTGGTCGGCGCTGAGCGAGCGCTTCAAGGCGATCACCGACAAGTACCCGCGGCTGGAGAAGACCAACAACCGCAAGCACCTGGGAACCCTGGGAACCGGTAACCACTTCGTCGAGGTGTGCCTGGACGAAGCGAACCGGGTCTGGTTCATGCTGCACAGCGGATCGCGCGGCGTGGGTAACGCCATCGGCAACCTGTTCATCGAACTGGCCCAGGCCGATATGCGCCAGCACATCGCCAATCTGCCGGACCGCGACCTGGCCTACTTCGAGGAAGGCAGCCAGCACTTCGCCGACTACGTGGAGGCGGTGGGCTGGGCCCAAGACTTCGCCAAGCAGAACCGCGCGCTGATGATGCACGCGGTGGTCGCGGCGGCCCGCGGGGTGATCGCCAAGCCGTTCGAGGTCGCCCTGGAAGCGGTCAACTGTCACCACAACTACGTGCAGAAGGAACGTCACTTCGGTGAAGAGGTGCTGGTGACCCGCAAAGGCGCGGTGTCGGCGAAGAAAGGCGAGCTGGGCATCATCCCCGGCTCCATGGGCGCCAAGAGTTTCATCGTGCGCGGCCTGGGCAACGAGGAAGCGTTCTGCTCGTGCAGCCACGGCGCCGGCCGCACCATGAGCCGCACCAAGGCGAAAAAGCTGTTCACCGTGGAAGACCAGATCAAGGCCACGGCCCACGTCGAATGCCGCAAGGACGCCGACGTGATCGACGAAATCCCGATGGCCTACAAGGACATCGACCAGGTCATGGACGCCCAGCGCGAGCTGGTAGAAGTGATGCACACCTTGCGGCAGGTGGTGTGCGTAAAAGGATAAGGTGAGGCCATGCTGCAACCGATGCAAAGCCAGCGACTCGACGCACTGCGCACCCGCCTGGACGAGGCGGGCTGTGTGTTCGATTTCGTGGTGACCACGCTCGACCCGACCGCCACACCTGGCGAGGCGGAGCATCGGCAGGTCCTGGAGTTGCTGTTCGAGGCCATCCAAGCACGCGCCCGGGTCTGGCAGCAGAAGCTGATCGCCCAGGATGCCCGTTACGCAAAACAGCAATGGCCGGAGTTGACGGTGGATATCGCCCAAGCCAGCCCACGGCCACTCACTGCCGATGCTATCCGTGAGCTGGCCAGCGAAGATGGCCTGCTGTGCCGCGCCTTCCGCGATCCGCCCTACGCCACCAGGTTACAGATGACGGATTTTCGCGAATGGCTGCAAATGCTGCGGTTGTATCCCGATGAAGGGCTGCAGGTGTTCGACTGGGTCGGCAATCCAGATACCGAGCCGCGGCGCAGCACCTGGAGCGACTATTTCGACGACGGCAAGGAGTGGTGGGGCATCTGGTGCCTCACGCTGTACAACCCGCGACGTCGGACATTGTCCGCGCTGGCCGCCAGCGCGACAGACTAGACAAGGATGCAAAGACATGGACATGCAACAACGCCACCCCCTCAGCGACGCCATGCGCGCGCGGGTGCTGGCTGAACTCGAACGGGTCGAGCGCGAGCGCAACGTCAAGGTGCTGTACGCCTGCGAATCCGGCAGCCGCGCCTGGGGTTTCGCCTCGACGGACAGCGACTACGACGTGCGCTTCGTCTACGTGGAAAAACCTGACTGGTTCGTTCAGGTGGATGCTGGTCGCGACGTGATCGAGCGCCCGCTGGACGACGAGCTGGACGTCAGCGGCTGGGAGCTGCGCAAGACCTTAGGGCTGCTGCGCAAATCCAACCCGACGCTGCTGGAGTGGCTCGACTCGCCCCTGGTGTACCGCCAGGAAGATCAGGCCACGGCACGCCTGCGCGAACTGGCCGAGCATTTCTACAGCCCGCCGGCGGCGCGTAACCACTACCTGTCGATGGCCAGAAAGAATTTTCGCGGCTACCTGCAGGACGAGACGGTGCGCCTCAAGAAGTACTTCTACGTACTGCGCCCGCTGCTCGCCGTGCTATGGATCGACCAGGGCCGTGGCCGGCCGCCGATGACCTTCGCCGATCTGCTGCAGACGGTGGATGATGCGCCGCTTCTAGCCGAAGTGGACGAGCTGCTGGCTCTCAAGCGCAGCGCCGACGAGTCGGCCTATGGCCCGCGTCGCCCTGCCCTGCATGCCTTTATCGAGGCGCAGCTGGAGCGGCCGGTGCCGGCGCTGCCGCGTACCCAGGCGGACAGCGGCCTGCTCGACGCCTACCTGCGCGAAATAGTCAGCCGCTATGCCTGACCCACGTTCGTAGCCCGGGTCGAGCGAAGCGACACCCGGGGCGATCTCGGGCCACAGTCGAGAGGGACGCGGAGCGTCCTGATGGACAGTCCCACGCAGAGCGTGGGAACGATCACGATCAAAGGATTCACCATGAACAAGGATATTCTCGAACTCGACGGCGTCATCGGTGGCGGGCAGGTGCTGCGTACGGCGCTGAGCCTGTCGATGATCACCGGCACGCCGTTTCGTATCGTCAACATTCGCGCCAGGCGCAGCCGCCCGGGCCTGCTGCGTCAGCACCTGACCGCCGTGCTCGCCGCTGCCGAAATCAGCAACGCCGAGGTTGAGGGCGCCGAGCTGCACGCCACCAACCTGGTGTTTCGCCCCGGCCCGATCCGTGGTGGCGAGTACCGTTTCGCCATCGGCTCGGCGGGTAGCTGCACGCTGGTGCTGCAAACCGTTCTGCCAGCCTTGCTGCAGGCCGCAGAGCCGAGCCGCGTGCAGATCAGCGGCGGCACCCACAATCCGGCCGCGCCGCCGTTCGATTTTCTCGACCAGGCCTGGCTGCCGCTGCTGCGACGTATGGGTGGCCGGGTCGAGCTGCAACTGCATCGCCATGGTTTCGTGCCCGCCGGTGGTGGCGCGCTGGAAGCGTTCATCCAGCCGTCGTCGCTGACGCCATTGCACCTGTGCGAGCGGGGCGCGGTCATCGAGCAGCGCGCCGACGTGCTGCTGGCCGGCATTCCCGGCCACGTGGGCGAGCGCGAGCTGGCGCGCGTCGGCAAACGCCTGCAATGGCCGGACGCCAACCTGCACTGCACCTGGCTGGACCAGCGGCACGGCCCGGGCAATATCCTGATGTTGACGGTGGCCTGCGAGCAGCTCACCGAGCAGTTCTGCGCCTTCGGCCAGAACGGCGTGCGCGCCGAGGCGGTGGCCGACCGTGCCATCGAACCGCTGCGACAGTGGCTGACCAGCGGCGCGGCGGTGGCCGAGCACCTGGCCGACCAGTTGCTGCTACCGATGGCGCTGGCCGGTAGCGGCAGCTTCACCACCACGCACCTGAGCGAGCACCTGCAGAGCAATATCCAGGTGATCGAAGCCTTCTGCCCGGTGACCGTTCGTTGCAGGTCGGTGGGCAAGGCATTGCGGGTCGAGGTGAGTAGCCGCGCCTGAGACCTGATCGCGATCGTTGTGTACCAGCGAACGCGTATCTCATGGATCGGCACGAAAGGAATTCGAAAACGCCCCAAAAAACCCAGCCATAAAAAAACGGAGCCCTGAGGCTCCGTTTCGTAAGGCAGCGCTTACTGCGCCAGCTTCTTGTGCCGTACCCGGTGCGGCTGGGCGGCGGCGTCGCCGAGGCGTTTCTTACGGTCGGCTTCGTACTCGGTGTAGTTGCCTTCGAAGAAGATTACGCCGTCGTCCTCGTAGGAGAGGATGTGGGTCGCCACGCGGTCCAGGAACCAGCGATCGTGAGAGATCACGATGGCGGCGCCAGGGAAGTCCAGCAGCGCTTCTTCCAGCGAGCGCAGGGTCTCCACGTCGAGGTCGTTGGACGGTTCGTCGAGCAGCAGGACGTTGGCGCCCTCCTTCAGGGTCAGGGCCAGGTGCAGACGGCCGCGCTCACCACCGGACAGGTCCTTGACGAACTTCTGCTGGTCGGCGCCCTTGAAGTTGAAGCGGCCCACATAACCGCGGGACGGGACTTCGTAGTTGCCGATCTTGATCATGTCCAGGCCGTCGGACACCGCTTCCCAGACCGTCTTGCTGCCGTCCAGGTCCTCGCGGCTCTGGTCTACGCAGGCCAGCTGCACGGTTTCACCGATCTCGATGCTGCCCGAGTCCGGGGTTTCCTTGCCCATCAGCATGCGGAACAGAGTCGACTTACCGGCACCGTTGCCACCGATCACGCCGACGATGGCGCCCTTGGGCACGCTGAACGACAGGTCTTCGACCAGTACGCGGTCGCCGTAGCCCTTGGTGACGTTCTTGAACTCGATGACCTTGTCGCCCAGGCGCGCGCCGGCCGGGATGTAGATCTCGTTGGTCTCGGCGCGTTTCTGGAATTCCTGGGACTGCATTTCCTCGAAGCGCTGCAGACGCGCCTTGGATTTCGACTGGCGGGCCTTGGCGCCTTTGCGCACCCACTCCAGTTCTTCCTTCATGGCCTTTTCATGGGCCGACTGCTGCTTGGATTCTTGGGCCAGACGCGCCGACTTGGCCTCCAGCCAGCCCGAGTAGTTGCCTTCGTACGGGATGCCCGCGCCACGGTCGAGTTCGAGAATCCAGCCGGCGACGTTGTCGAGGAAGTAACGGTCGTGGGTGATCGCCACCACGGTGCCCGGGAAGTCGTGCAGGAAGCGCTCCAGCCAGGCCACCGAGTCGGCGTCCAGGTGGTTGGTCGGCTCGTCCAGCAGCAGCATGTCGGGGGCCGACAGCAGCAGGCGGCACAGCGCCACACGGCGCTTCTCACCACCGGACAGGTGCTCGACCTTGGCGTCCCAGGCTGGCAGGCGCAGGGCGTCGGCGGCGACTTCCAGTTGACGCTCCAGGTTGTGGCCGTCGCTGGCCTGCAGGATGGCTTCGAGCTTGGCCTGCTCGGCGGCCAGCTTGTCGAAGTCGGCATCCGGCTCGGCGTAGGCAGCGTAAACCTCGTCCAGGCGCGCCTGGGCGTCCTTGACGACGCTGACGGCCTCCTCGACCACTTCACGCACGGTCTTGCTCGGGTCCAGCTGCGGCTCTTGGGGCAAGTAGCCGACGTTGATGTCCGGCATCGGCCGGGCTTCACCGTCGAATTCCTTGTCCACGCCCGCCATGATGCGCAGCAGGGTCGACTTACCGGCGCCGTTGAGGCCCAGCACACCGATCTTGGCGCCCGGGAAGAACGACAGGGAGATGTTCTTGAGGATCTCGCGCTTCGGCGGCACGACCTTGCTCAGCCGATGCATGGTGTAGACGTATTGAGCCAAAATTCAGACCTCACTAATAAATGGCGACGATGGCGCGCACCCTATGCCAAGACGCCGCCTCACGCAAACGGATAAATGCCGCACTGGCCGGGGCGCACAGCTGCGTCGCGCAACGGCATGCACAACGCTGACCGGCTCAGGCTACAGTACGGCGATGACCGGGCATTTTCGGCGATCTGCACGCGACTAGGAAGAGCCGCCAACCCAGAACGTTCGTCGCTCGGAGTGGCACTTCGCCACATTTGTGGCATGCTAGCCGCCCAGGGAAGCGGACGTCCCTGATCACCCTTTTAATTGCAGCATTACCCGCTTGCCCGACCTCGCCGTTGCAGGACGTCATCACGTGTCAGCCGCCGAAACCATTCGCCCTCAACGCGAAACCGCGATCGTTCCCATGCGTCGGTCCCTCAAGGGCGCGCTGGTGGTGTTGGTGCTCGGCCTGCTGGTACTGCTGTTCTGGCAGCTGCAATTCGAATTTCGTCAGCTCAAGGACAACCAGCGTGCCCTCAGCCTGGCGGTCAGCGAACAACTGGCCAAGCAGCTGAGCCTGAACATGGCGTCGATGGCCAATGCCGGCTCCGCCGTACTGCAGGCCACCCGCGGGCCAGCCGATTCCTTTGAACAGCAACAGCGCTACCTGGACAACCTGCGCGTGGTGTTCCCCACCCTGCAGCGCCTCGTACATCTGGATGCCAGCGGCCAACCGCGTCCCGGCAGCCCCATGCCGCCGGCCGAACAGGCGCTGCTGGCCGAGCTGATCGCGCGCACCGGCCAGCACCGCTACTACTACATCTTCGACCCCATCGACGACGGCCACCTCGACCTGATGCTGCGCGAGGCTGACGGCTACTGGGTGGTGCGGCTGCATGCCGGTGCCCTGGGCAGCTGGCTGCCCCACACCCCTCAGCAGGATGTTTCCTGGCAGTTGGAAGACATTACCCACCAACGGGTGATCGCCGATTCGCGCAGTGCCATGAGCCCCGAACGCAGCTTCCCACCGATCACGGCGGCCAACCAGGCGCAAACCATCGTGCTGCAGGACCTGCCAGGCTCCGACTGGCAATTGCGGGCCATGTACGACGAGAATAAGGCGCAGGCCCAGGTGCTGCCGGAGATGGCCGGCAAGATCCTGCTGTTCAGCCTGTGCAGCCTGCTCACCCTGTTCGCCCTCTATCGCCTGGTGCGCGAACAGGGCCAGCTGCATGCGCTCAATGCTGCCTCCCGCCGCTCCCTGCACCAGGCCGCCAGCGCCCTGGGCGCTATCGAGGAGCGGGTGCTGGTCACTGACGTCACCGGCCGGCTGACCTACCTCAACCCCCAGGCCGAAACCATGTTCGGCGTGAGCGCCCCGGACGCCGGCCAGTGGCACCTGTTCGAACTGCTGCCGAGCCTCAATCCGCTGCTGCTGCACGCTACCGCCTTTCGCAACGACGAAGGCCCCGACCTGGTGGAAATCCGCTTGCACAACCAGAGCCGGCTGTTCACCGTCACCCGCAGCGACCTGCGCGACGCGTCGCGCCTGCTGGGTTTCGTGTGGGTGCTGCGCGACGTGACCGAGCAGCAGCAGGCGACCCGCGTGCTGCAGGAAACCCGCCGCCGCTACCAGGACATCTTCGATGGCACCGGCACCGCGCTGTGCGTGCTGGATCTGGCTGGTCTCTACCAGTACCTGCGTGACCAGGGCCTGAAGAGCGGCGCCGACCTGACGCCCTGGCTGGAGGCCAACCCGCAGCGTCACGGCGAGCTGCTGCAGCACATGCGCTTTACCGAGACCAACCAGATCGCCCTGCGCCTGCTTGGCGTCAGCAACACAGAGCAGGCGTGGGAGCAGCTGATCAACCGCGGCTCGGTGCGCGCTCAGGGCTTCCGCGCCCAGCTCAGCGCGGCCCTGCTCGATGGCGGCGGCCACCTGGAACTGGAAAGCCATATCGAAGGCGACAACGGCATTACCCGCCATCTGTGGCTGGTGATGCGCCTGCCGGAAAGTCCCGAGGACCTGCACGCGGTCGCCCTGAGCATCAGCGACATCAGCAGCCGCAAACGCATGGAGCTGTCGCTGGTCGAGCGCGAGCGCTTCTGGTCCGAGGTGGTGCGTGCGGTGCCGGATACCCTGTACGTCACCGACCTGACCACCCAGACGATTCTGTTCAGCAACCACGACATTGCCAGCCGCCTGGGCTACGAAGACGGCAGGCTGAGCAACCAGATCGACCAGTGGTGGAAACAGGTCATCCACCCCGATGATCATGAGCAGCTCGAACGTGCGCGCAATATGCAGCGCGTGCTTCCCAACGGCGTACCGCTCGAGTCCCAGGCCCGCGTGCGTCATCGTGATGGCTCCTGGCGCTGGTTCAGCATCAGCGAGCAAGCCCTGGCGCGCGATGCCAATGGCTGGGTCAGCCGCCTGATCAGCGTGGCCCGGGACATCAGCGGGCAGATCGCCCGCAACGAATCGCTGCGCGAGAACGAGCACCGCTACCGCATGCTCGCCGAGAGCATCAGCGACGTGATCTTCTCCACCGACAGCCAGCTGAACCTCAACTATGTCAGCCCCTCGGTGCAGACCGTGCTGGGCTACGCCCCCGCCTGGGTGCAGGCCCATGGCTTCGGCCGCCTGGCCACCAACCCGCAGCAACTGGCTGTCGTCTACGCCCTGCTCGACCGCATCCGCAGCGCGCTGGGCGTGCACCAGCAACTGCAGGAGCTGCGCCAGACCCTCACCCCGCAGGTGTTCATGCTCGACTTCCTGCGCGCCGACGGCCGCAAGATTCCCGTGGAGCTGCGCCTGGTGCCGATGTGGGACGACAACGGCAAGTTCGAAGGCGTGCTGGGCGTGGGCCGCGACGTGTCCCAGCAGCGCCGCGCCGAGAAAGATCTGCGCATGGCCGCCACGGTATTCGAGCACTCCTCGGCGGCGATTCTGGTCACCGACCCGGCGGGCTACATCGTGCAGGTCAACAACGCCTTCAGCCGGGTCAGCGGCTACAGCGCCGAGCAGGTGCTCGACCAGTTGCCGGGCATGCTCACCGCGGGCACGCAGCAGAGCACCCACCTGCATTACGTGCTCGCCCAACTGCGCCAGCGCGGCACCTGGGAAGGCGAAATCTGGCTCAAGCGCCGCGATGGCGAGAACTATCCGGCCTGGGTCGGCATCACCGCCGTCCATGACGAGGAAGGCGACCTGGTCAGCTACGTGTGCTTCTTCAGCGACATCAGCGAGCGCAAGGCCAGCGAGCAGCGCATCCACCGCCTGGCCTACTACGACGCTCTGACCCAGCTGCCCAACCGCACGCTGTTCCAGGATCGCCTGCACACCGCCCTGCAGCACGCCGAGCGGCACCGCGAGTGGGTGGTGCTGATGTTCCTCGACCTGGACCGCTTCAAACCGATCAACGATTCCCTCGGCCACGCCGCCGGCGACCGCATGCTCAAGGACGTGGCCGTGCGCCTGGCTGCCTGTGTGGGCGAAGACGACACCGTGGCGCGCATGGGTGGCGACGAATTCACCCTGCTGCTGCGCTCCAGCGCCAGTCGCGATGCGGCCCTGCACCGTGCCATCCACGTGGGCGAACAGATTCTCGCCAGCCTGGCCCAGGCCTTCGTGCTCGAAGGGCGCGAGTTCTTCGTCACCGCCAGTATCGGCATCGCCCTCGGCCCGCAGGACGGCAACGAGCCGAGCCAGCTGATGAAGAACGCCGACACCGCCATGTACCACGCCAAGGAGCGCGGCAAGAACAACTTCCAGTTCTACCAGGCGGCCATGAACGCCAGCGCCCTGGAACGCCTGGAGCTCGAAGGCGACCTGCGCCACGCGCTGGAACAGGGCGAATTCCTGCTGCACTACCAGCCGCAGTTCTCCGGCAACGGCAAGCGCCTGACCGGTGTCGAGGCGCTGCTGCGCTGGCAGCACCCCAAGCGCGGCCTGGTGGCACCCGATGCGTTCATCCCGGTACTCGAAGAACTCGGCCTGGTGGTACAGGTCGGCGACTGGGTGCTGACCGAGGCGTGCCGCCAGCTGAACATCTGGCACCACAACAAGATCCGCGTGCCCAAGGTGTCGGTGAACCTCTCGGCACGCCAGTTCAGCGACGGCGATCTGCGCCAGCGCATCGAACGCATCCTCGTCGACAGCCGCATCCCTGCGGCGTGCCTGGAGCTGGAGCTGACCGAAAGCATCCTCATGCAGGATGTCGGCGCCGCACTGCAAACCCTCACCGACCTGAAAAACCTCGGGGTGTGCATCGCCATCGACGACTTCGGCACCGGCTACTCGTCGCTCAACTACCTCAAGCAGTTCCCCATCGACGTGCTGAAGATCGACCGCAGCTTCGTCGACGGCCTGCCCCACGGCGAGCAGGACGGGCAGATCGCACGCGCCATCATCGCCATGGCCCACAGCCTGAACATGTCGGTGATCGCCGAGGGCGTGGAAACCCAGGAGCAGCTCGACTTCCTGCGCACCTACGACTGCGATGAAGTGCAGGGCTACCTGCTGGGCCGGCCGATGCCCGCCCACCGCTTCGAGGCGCAGTTCTGCGGGCGCAGCCTGTTCATGCTCGAGTGACGGCACGGTAAGCGGCGTCGAGAACCTGTTCACGATCCTTTCAGGCGACATTACAGAGGCTGCTACAAGGCAGAAGCAGCCGTCACTGATCCATTGTGGGAACGGGCCATGCCCGTGATTTTTCGCGGGCATGGCCCGCTCCCACAAGTACTCCGCCGATGTCCGCTCCCGCCACGTTGCAGTCAAAGCGCTGAAGTCGAGCCGAAAGATCGTGAACAGGCGCAGCGTGAGCGCCACTTGTCCCGCTCATGACCACGCTTCATATGCCTGACCAGCCCGGATGCGGTAGAATCCGCCCCCTCTTTACTCCGCCCAGCTGACTTTCAGGGGATTGCCATGTTCAGCCGTGATTTGACCATTGCCAAGTACGACGCCGAGCTCTTCGACGCCATGCAGCAAGAAGCTCTGCGCCAGGAAGAGCACATCGAGCTGATCGCCTCGGAAAACTACACCAGCCCAGCGGTGATGGAAGCCCAGGGCAGCGTGCTGACCAACAAGTACGCCGAAGGCTATCCGGGCAAGCGTTACTACGGTGGTTGCGAGCACGTCGACGTGGTCGAGCAGCTGGCCATCGACCGCGCCAAGCAGCTGTTCGGCGCCGACTACGCCAACGTCCAGCCCCACGCCGGCTCCCAAGCCAACGCCGCTGTCTACCTGGCCCTGCTCAGCGCCGGTGACACCATCCTGGGCATGAGCCTGGCCCACGGCGGCCACCTGACCCACGGTGCCAGCGTGTCCTCCTCCGGCAAGCTGTACAACGCCGTGCAGTACGGCATCGACGGCAATGGCCTGATCGACTACGACGAAGTCGAGCGCCTAGCCGTCGAGCATAAGCCGAAGATGATCGTTGCCGGTTTCTCGGCCTACTCCCAGGTGCTGGACTTCGCCCGCTTCCGCGCCATTGCCGACAAGGTAGGCGCCTACCTGTTCGTCGACATGGCCCACGTGGCCGGTCTGGTCGCCGCTGGCGTGTACCCGAACCCGGTGCCGTTCGCCGACGTGGTCACCACCACCACCCACAAGACCCTGCGCGGCCCGCGCGGCGGCCTGATCCTGGCGAAGAAGAACGAAGAGATCGAGAAGAAGCTCAACTCTGCCGTCTTCCCGGGCGCCCAGGGCGGCCCGCTGGAGCACGTCATCGCTGCCAAGGCGATCTGCTTCAAGGAAGCCCTGCAGCCTGAGTTCAAGGCCTACCAGCAGCAAGTCGTGAAGAACGCCCAGGCGATGGCCGAAGTGTTCATCCAGCGCGGCTTCGACGTGGTGTCCGGCGGCACCCAGAACCACCTGTTCCTGCTCTCGCTGATCAAGCAGGACATCTCCGGTAAGGACGCCGATGCCGCGCTGAGCAAGGCCTACATCACCGTCAACAAGAACTCGGTGCCTAACGACCCGCGTTCGCCGTTCGTGACCTCGGGCCTGCGCTTCGGCACCCCGGCCGTCACCACCCGTGGTTTCAAGGAAGCCGAGTGCCGCGAACTGGCTGGCTGGATCTGCGACATCCTCGCCGACCTGAACAACGACGCGGTGATCGACGCTGTGCGCGAAAAGGTCAAGGCCATCTGCGCCAAGCTGCCGGTTTACGGCAAGTAAGCCTAAGCGCTGCAAGCAAAGAGCCCGGCTGATGCCGGGCTTTTTTATGCCTGCGTTTAATGAGCGTCAGGATCGAAAATGGCGGTACAAGCCCATAACGAAAAAGCCGCGCAATGGCGCGGCTGTTTCGGCGGGTCTATCAGATGGGATCACGCGTCGCTCAACGCACCGCAGCGGCCGGTGCAGCGGCAGCCGTGCACGGTGACCCGGCGCCCAGGCCGGCAGTCATGCTCTCGACGTTGTTGAGCACGTTGTTGCCCTGGTTGACGCGCTGAGCCTTCTCGGCGGCGTCGACGCGCTGGGCATAGGTAGCGGAGTTGCCTTGCAGGCTCTGCTGGGTTTCCAGCACCGAGTTGGCGATGCTCAGCAGGCTACGCCCCGAGGAGATCAGGCTGTCGGAGGTGCTCGGCGTGCAGGGCGCGGCACCATTGGCCACCTGAGAGCTGTGCAGCCCCTGGCTTTGCGTGTTCTGCGGCAGGCAGCCGGCGAGCGTCGCCAGCATCGGCACGACGAGCAGAGCCCCAATCGTTCCGTTGATGTTCATATCGATTCCCTCGGTCACTGGGCTCCGGCCGGTGCCGAAGCGATGGCGGGATTCTAGGAAGCGGGTTGGCACGCCGAAATAGCACAGGTGTGCTAGAGGCACTTTGCTCCCAGGCGCGCGCCTTGCGCAGCTACGCAGCCGCGGCCTATGGTGGCCGGATATCCGCGTTAGCACACAGGGAACCGTCATGCTGGCCACTGCCTCGCCTACCTACGATGTCGAACGTGCCCAGGCCGTCGTGCGCCTGATCATCGCGCCGATCGCGATCTGCTACACGCTGCTGATGCACCTGCGCTCGGCCATCGACCCCACGCTGGCCGGCTGGATTCTGCTGCTCGAATCCCTGTTTCTGGCCGCCTCACTGGCCCTGTGGATCGACATCCGTCGACGCCCCGGCCACTACCCGGTGCGCCGTGTGCTGACCATGCTCAGCGACTACACCTGCATCACCGTAACCATCGGTTTTGGCGGCGAACCGATGCTGCCGGTCTACGCCATCCTGATCTGGGTAACGGTGGGTTATGGCTTGCGCTACGGCTCCAGCTACCTGCTGCTGGCGACCATCCTGGCCACCCTGTCATTGGCGATCATCGCCAGCATCTCGGCCTACTGGCAGTCGCAACCCTACCTGATCATAACCCTGCTGCTCACCACCCTAATGGTGCCGGCCTACATGCACGCCCTGCTCAAACGTTCGCGCCTGGCCGCCGAGGCCGAGCAGGCCGCCAACCGCGCCAAGTCGCAGTTTCTCGCCCAGGCCAGCCATGACCTACGCCAGCCGATCCACTCCATCAGCCTGTTCACCGCCTGCCTGCGCGACAGCAGCCTGGACGGCGAGCAGCACCGCCTGGTGGAGAACATCGACAAGTCGCTGAACAGCGTCGCCCGGCTGTTCCGTACGATTCTGGACATGTACTCGCTGGACAGCGGCAAGGTGGTCGCCCATATGGAGCCACTGCCGCTAAGAGGCCTGCTGCGCCAGCTGATCCAGCAGAACCTTGAGGCGGCGCGCTGGGCCGGTGTGGAGATCCGCCTGCACTGCCCGGACGTGCATGTGCAGGCCGATCAGGGCCTGCTGACCACCATGCTGCAGAACCTGCTCTCCAACGCCCTCAAGTACGCCCCCGGCCAGCCCATGCTGATCGGCTGCCGACGGCGCGGCGCGAGTCTTTCCATCGAGCTCTACGACAAGGGTCGCGGTATCGCCGAGGCGCATCTGGAAAACATCTTCGAGGAGTTCTACCGCGTGCGGCAGGCCCGCGACAGCGACGTGGAAGGCATGGGCCTTGGGCTGACCATCGTGCGCCGCCTGGGCCGGCTGATGGATCTGCAGGTGCGCATCCGCTCCGTGGAGGGCAAAGGCACCCTGGCGGCCATCGATGGCCTGCAGCTGGCCAGCGCACCGATTCGGCAGGCGACAGCGCAATCGAACAAACCACAGCCGCCGAGCATGCTCGATGGCCTGCGCGTGTGCCTGATCGAGGATGACCACAACGTGCTGCTGGCCACCGCCACGCTGCTGAAGAAATGGGGCTGCGTGGTCGACACCTACACCTCGCTGCCCGACGTGGCGGCGGATATCGACCTGGTGATAACCGACTTCGACCTCGGCCTGGAGGCCTCCGGCGCCGACTGCATCGCCCACGTGCGCGCCCTCGCCGCCCGCCAGGTTCCGGCCATCATCATGACCGGCCACGAGGTGCGCCGCGTGCAGGAAGCGGTGGGTGATGACCAGATACCGATTCTTTCCAAACCCGTGCAGCCGGCAGAACTGCGCTCGCTGCTGGTGGCCCTGAAGCTCAAGGCCCAGGCGGCCTAGGCTCCGTACGAACAGTCGCCTAGCGAAGGCCGGCCTTGGCGCCCATGGCCGCTGCCGCCGCACGGCTGCCCACATCCAGCGTGCGCATCAGTGCCGACACATGGATACGCACGGTAAAGGGCGAGATATCCAGCTCACGGGCGATTTCCTTGTTGGCCAGGCCGCGCACCAGCAGGCGCAGCACGTCCTGCTGGCGTGGCGTGAGTTGCTCCAGCAGATGACGCGCCTCGGCGAAGGCCGGCACTCCGGCCGGCCCCAGGGTCAGTACGAACTCACCGTCACGCACCGCCTGCAGGGCCTCGGCGATCTCCTCGGGCGGCGTCGCCTTGCCGATAAAGCCATCGGCACCGGCCGCCATCACCTCGTCGATCAACTCGCGATTGTCGACCATCGACACGATCACAATGGAGCTACGCGTGAAGCGCTGGCGCAACGCGCCAATGGCCTCTGGCGACTGCCCGGGGAACAGCAGGTCGAGCATGAACAGGCTGGGCGGCGCGCCGGCCGCGGCCTGGGCCAGCACTTCGTCCATATCGCCGGCTTCGAGAATGCAGGCATGGGGAAACACCCGTTGCACGATGCGGCTCAGCCCCTCACGGAAAACCGGATGGTCATCGGCCACGATGATGCGCTCTTGGGGCGGGCGTTCGAGGATGGGGGAAGTGTCGGTCATGGGCTCAGCCTAAGGTCATCTATCCTGCGGGCGCCAGTACGGGTTCACAGACAGGAGCGATGACGCGATGGGCTGTCAGTGCCAACAACACGAGCGGGCGAACCACGACAGCAAAGGCATGGCTCGCCCGATTGCCGCTGCCTTACCAGCCCATATTGAAATGGATGCCTGGGCTGAAGCCGAAGCGCGGATCGGCGACGATCAGCTCGTCCTTACCCTTCTCCCTGGCAACACGCACCTTCAAAGATTGCGGCTCGACGAGCTTATCCAGCGACGCCCGACTTGCTGCCTTGAGGACCTCCGGGTTCTTCACCCATTCATCGACGCTGGCCGGGGCCACGGTGAAGCTAACGGTCCAGGCGCCAGAGAGGGCTGGCGGCAGGTCGCGCTCGGCCTCTTCGTCAATGACTTTGATATCGCTGATCTTGTAGCTGTCCGTGTAGCAGAAGCCGGAGCGCTCGGCATCGTATTCGGCCTGGCCCTTCTCGGTCAGCTGGTAGCCATCGGCGCTCTGGGCGATGAAGCCGATGTCTTCGAAAGGCCGAGTGATGGCGCTGTTCTTGCTGGCCATGTCGTTCGGAATCGGAAAGCTCTTGAACAGCGTCGAGGTGGCGCAGCCTTTGCTGGAAATGCTGTCGGCCAGCGTTTTGGAAATTTCCGACTCCGACGGCGCGCTTTGCCCACAGGCGGAAATCAGGGCAGACAGAGTGACGAGGGTTAGCAAGCGTTGCAAAGTGGGCATCCTTTTCGAGGGTGTATGCAGTCGGCGCGCACCTGAGGAGACTCAGGTCTGCCGCGCCGATGCTACAGACAGCATCGCACTGCAATTGTTACCAAGATTTGCTGCGGGCCTTTGGCCGCGCGCGCGCCCTCACTCGCGCCGCAGGAAATGCACGCTGAACAACTGCGCCGGATCGCGCCACATGGCCACCGACACGAAGCCGCATTCGCCAGCCAATGCACGGAAGGCGCCTGGCGTGTACTTGTAGGAATTCTCGGTGTGCAGGGTTTCGCCGGCGGCGAAGTCGAACACCCGATCCTCGATGCGTACCTGCTGCTTATGGCGGCTGACCAGGTGCATCTCGATACGCGAGGCCTGCTCGTTATAGAAGGCGCGGTGCTCGAAGCGCTGCGGGTCGATGTCGCTGTCCAGTTCGGTGCGGATGCGCTCGAGCAGGTTGAGATTGAACAGCGCGGTGACCCCGGCGGCATCGTTGTAGGCACGCTCCAGCACCTGGCGGTCCTTGACCAGATCCACGCCGATCAGCAAACCGCTGCCGGCCGGCAGCGCCTGGTGCAGGTTACGCAGAAAGGCTCGCGCTTCATGGGGGTCGAAATTGCCGATGCTCGAGCCTGGGAAGAACGCCAGCGGCCGCTGCCCCAATGCCTCGGCGGGCAGTTTCAGCGGCTGGCTGAAATCGGCGCACAGCGCGTGCACGTCCAGCCAGCGATAGTCGGCCGCCAGGCGGCGCGTGCAGATATCCAGAAACTCGCGGGAGATATCGATGCCCAGATAGCGCGCCGGGCGCAGGGCTTCGAGCAGCAGACGAATCTTGCGGCTGGCACCGCTGCCCAGCTCCACCAGGCTGGCGTTGCGCCCGGCCAGTTCGGCGATGGCGTCCGCCGCCAGGCGCAGGATGGTTTCCTCGGTGCGCGTCGGGTAGTACTCCGGCTGCTGGCAGATCAGCTCGAACAGCTGAGAGCCGCGGTGATCGTAGAAGAACTTCGGCGACATCGCCTTCGGACTGGCCGAGAAGCCGCGCAAGGCTTCGTCGCGCAGCGCCTGCTGCTCAGAGTTCTGGGGTTGTTCGTGGGTACGGATTGCCAATGCCATGCTCAGAGCTCCTTGGCCAGGCGCAGGCCGGAGAACTGCCAACGCATGGTGGGGTAGAAGAAGTTGCGGTAGGTGGGGCGCACGTGGTCTTCCGGCGTGGCGCAGCAGCCGCCGCGCAACACCATCTGCCCCGACATGAACTTGCCGTTGTACTCACCCAGGCTGCCGCCCAGGGGGCGAAAGCCGGGGTACGGCCGATAGGCGCTGGCGGTCCACTCCCACACATCGCCATACAGCTGCTGCAGGCCATCGCCCTGCCCTGCCGCCACCGGTTGCAGGTGATCGCTCTCGACGAAGTTGCCCCACACAGGCTCGTCCTGGGCGGCGATTTCCCACTCTTCCTCCCGTGGCAAGCGCGCCTGGGCCCAGGTGGCGAAGGCCTCGGCCTCGAAGTAGCTCAGGTGGCACACCGGCGCAGCCAGATCCAGCTCACGCGGCCCGCCGAGGGTCAGCTCCAGCCAGTCATCGCCCTCGCGCTCCCAGTACAGCGGCGCCTGCCAGCCGGCGCGCTGGATATGGTCCCAACCGTCCGCCAGCCACAGCGCCGTGCTGCGATAACCACCATCGCGGATGAACTGCAGATACTCGCCATTGCTCACCGGCCGGCTGGCCAGCTGAAAGGCCTCGACGAACACCCGGTGCTGCGGCCGCTCGCAATCGAAGGCAAAGCCCTCACCGCTAAAACCGACCTGGCGCAGCCCGGCGGGAAACTCGATCCAGCGCAGCTCGCTCGCCTGACCGCCGCCGGGCTTGAGGTCATGCCGGTAAACCGGCCGCAGCGGGTTCTGCGCCAGGATATGCTTGATATCCATCAACAGCAGCTCCTGATGCTGCTGCTCGTGCTCCAGCCCCAGCTCGATGCGCTGCAAAACCTCGTCGGGCAACTCAGCGCCGCGCTGGCCGAACAGCTGCTCCATGGCCAGATCGACATGGCTGCGATAGGCGTATACCTCGCTCACCGTCGGCCGCGACAACAATCCCCGCCGCGCCCGCTCGAAGGGCGTGCCGTGGGTCTTGTAATAGGAGTTGAAAAGATGGTCGTAGCGCTCGTCCAGCGGGCGATAGCCCGGTAGAAAAGGCTGCAGCACGAAGGCCTCGAAGAACCAGGTGACATGAGCCAGATGCCACTTCGGCGGGCTCACGTCCGGCATGCTCTGGATCACATAATCCTCGGCCTCCAGCGGCTCGCAAAGCCGCTCGCTGGCAGCGCGTACACGCTGGTAACGCTGCCAGAGCTGTTCGACGTGCAACGGTGAAACGGCGATCCTGCTGGTGCGGTCTCGCATAACACGCATCCTGTGCCGGCGCCGCGAAACGCGACGGTTCTAGAGCCGACTGGATGGGGGTGGGAAAGGTTCAGGGAAAGTGGCTTACTCAATTACGCGCGCCAAAACAGTTGGCAGGCTGCATATGTTTTTTGCTGGCTACGATAAGTTCGACGCAGGCGGGCTGAGCGCGTTTTGGGCTAAAGTCCCATGGCCTTGGGTTGAATGATGCCGGCATCTCCGGATGCGAGAAGCGCCAAAACGCCCGGTACATAACCGACCCGCTAAGCACCTCAACCGCATCCAGTTGCCCGCTGGCCAGTTGGAAATTCACCAGCTGCAACTTATAGGCATCTATCAAATGACAGAACCGCTCCGGTGGCGGTGGCCCAACCGCGCGAACTCATGGGCGCAGCCCCATTGCTAGCGGTCGATCATCCCCCGCAATAGGCGACGATGGTGCATCAGGATGGGCGGGGTATAGGGTTCGTCCATAAAGCCCGCAGCGAACAAGCCAAAAGATCTGAAACCAGATAACTGAAAATTAGATATACCGTATCTGTTCTCTCAACGGGCGGAGGCACCACCTATGGAAAAGTCGGTTTATCGAGACAAAAACCTCGTTTTCTTAAAGTTGCTCAAACGGTAAAGGATCAAGTCAGGGTTGACTGAGCGTGACTACGCCAAAGCGCTTGGCCGCCCACAGTCGTTTGTCAGCGACATCGAGCGTGGGCTGCCCGACTGAATCTGATACAGCTGCTGGATATTTGTCAGGCGCAGGGCATCAGCTTGAGCAGCTTTGTGCAGCGTTTTGAGGATGAGTTGGCTGGCAATGGTGAAGGGGACAATAAAGCCTTTGATTGAGCGCAAGGGCATCGGGTTACTGGCACATCCAGAACGGCGCACCACAATGCCCCCTTTTTCCGCAGTCCCCTTTTTCCGTTGTGCCTGCCTTACAACTAGGCTAATCAGTTAATGTAATATTATCTATTTGATGGTCAGAGTATTTGTTTAGGTTCAAAGGCTCTGTTGTCCGGCATCCATAGTTTACGGTCACTAACGATTGGCGGTAAGGTCTCGATTTCGAGTGCCCATCTAGGGATTGCTAGCTCTTCTGAGATTCGTTCCCGGATGCGATTAATATATAGAGTTCGTGTAGTAGCCAGGCGCCCCCACGGACTGACCTCTTGCGGCTCCTCTACATCCTTCATTAGCTCCACCCCGTCTAGGGTGATTGAATTCAATTCACTGACTTCTTCGCTTTCCGCTTCTTCGGCGCGCTTGACTGGTGTTGAGGTAATGACTAAATGTTTGCGTGCGATATCGCCCGGCAAAAATTTCAACCTATCTGTGAATTGCTCCAATTTTGACAGCATAAACGCAACGACATCTGAATACTCTTGCCTCGTCACCAATGACAACGGCTTATCTGCATAACTAAATTTTAGCACCTCACGAAACTGGCCGCGCGCATCAAAATATATCTCGAACAATATTCCTGCCAGTATGTGCTTTGCGGTTTCCTCAGAGAAACTAGCAAGCCTGGACTCAAGACTTGCCATGAACTCCATGGCCTTCTGAGAGTTGCCACATGCTGCTTGATAAACATTCCTTCCTAATACGAACCACGATGAAGGAGGAAATGTCTCATCACGGATAGAAGAGATTTTTAGTATGGCCGGATTTTGGGTGTACCAGTTATGAGATTTTAATTCATCTATTATTTTATTAATAGCTGAAGGAGGATCTACTTGATACAAAGCGTCTGCAATGGCTTCTTGACTGTACTGAAGGCGTTGCTCGACTTCTTTAATTGCTGGTACCTCATCGACAACGGCCGCATTGGCCTCAAGAATTGGAGGCTCGTCCTCAGGAGCTACATCGGCATCATTCTCTACCTCATTGATGATGGCGGTATCTACTAACAACTCCTGCGTATTCACCTGGATTGCAGCCGCTAGTTGAGAGAACTCAGTACCGTTGCTCCGTGACAAACCCTCGATTAGAGTGGCTAAGGTGCAGATGGTGATATCGGGATGTCCTGTTTCTCGCCTAAATTCCGAGACTAGACGAGGATCGATAATTTTAATTTCCGGAGCGGAGTTCCCGACTGATTTTCTTACATCTCTGACTATCTGAGATCTCATCTTAGGGGCATAGACCCAATCAGACTTTTCATCGTTGGTTACAAAGAGAACCTTGGGAAATTTAGCAGAGGCAGCATTAGATTTTTCGATTATCTCATACCAAATTATAAGATCCCCGTAAGGATTTTCGTCTTTATTACCGTCTTTGAAGCCCGGGGGCATTCGGTGTTCGAACCGGGCAGCCCCCTCATGAGCTGCTCTGGAGCAAAGTGAAGACAGATCAGAGTCAAGGATGCAGGAGGATAAGTGGTCTATTATCTGCTGGTGAATAGTTCCAGCATCGAATTGATGCTTAAATACACACAGATGTTTTTCTAGCTCTTCGATAGCTGCTCGAAACCCATTTATATAAGCTATGCGATCTCCCTGAAATGACGTTCTACGTAAAATGTCGTCATCCACAAACAATGCAGCTGTTTGATGAAGGTTTTCTAGGGCTTTTTTAATCTGAGTAGGCTCTTTGCTTTTAGGTGTGTACGACTCAAGGTTTTTCCCAGTGACTCGAGAGAGATATTCACTTGCCGCCCAAGCAGGTATTGCGAGGCGTTCACTCAAAACGGCAGCATCTGACCAAGCAAAGAACTCTTGCCGGGCTGCCTCATGTAGTTTGTACAGGTAGGCTATTATATTGGTGTCAAGGATAATTAATGTCTGTGAAGAAAGAGCAAGATCCGCAATTTCACGAATATGCTCATCCATTGTCTTTTCAATATGGTGATAACCAAACACGCACAATGCTCCTTAAGTACAATAAAGGGGCCGAATATTTTCGAGCGCCCCATGATTATTCCTAGCGTTATATCTCAAATAATCTTAATCGTTCGGCACTTCGGAAACGCCGAGCATCCCCAAAACTGCTGCCCTGCTTTCACCCCTGATTTCACGGTGCGAATAACCAGGGCACTACCGCATTTCGAGCATTGCCGCGCGACAGTCGGATCGTTACGGCGCTTGAGGTTCTGCACATGCTCTCGGTGCGTAGCGAGCGTCGGGGCACGGCGGCCGGATTGCAGTGCGTGCAGCATGGCGTCGACTTCAGCCTTGCTGAATACCGTCTGCTGAAATGACTGGATATAGCGGATAAAGCCGATGCCCTGGGTGACGTTGGCCGGCACTTCGGTTTTGAAGGTGCTGCCGCCAACAAAGGTGATGACCGAGTGCAGATGTTCGGAGCTTACGCCGAGGGTGGCTTCCAGGGCTTTGAGGTGTTTGTAGTTCTGCCGCAGCGGGTTCTGGAATTTGAACGTGCGTTTATAGAGCTTCTGCGTCCACTGCGCCTGCCTCTCGCCGCCGAAAATCCAGCCGCTCATGTTCTTCGTTTCCAGCACGAAAATGCCGTAGATCGACAGAAAGACGTGATCAATCTGCGTGGTGCCATCCGGCGTATTCAGGGTGACGTTGTGCAGGCGGCGGTAGGTGCGCTCATCCAGTTGCCGGTGCGCGAAGAAGCGCACCAGCAGCTCGCCGATATGGCCTTTGGCCCATGGTGATTTGAGCAGGCCGATCAGCAGGGCCGCGGGGATGAACCAGGCCAGCATGCCCCAGACCTGGCCGATAATCGGGCTGTAATCCATTTTCTTCCTTGAGCCGAGCGACTTGCAGAGCGCCCGGTTGCAGGGCGTGCAGGTGTGCCGAAATCCAATAGCCTGGCACTGGCCTGGATAATGGCTAATTGCCGCCAATGACTCAAGAGGGTGCGACCATAGTTCTAGGGCAAACGGCTCCGGCTCTATCGCAGCGTGAGCCGACTAGGCGTGTTATTCGGCTCATCTGGTGAGCCGAATAAGCCAGCGCCTGCAGCAACAGCGAGGGGTGTCAGCGGCTGTGCCATGTCAGCACGGCCTGGTCCAAGCGTGCGCTCGGTCAATCGCCAGGCCGCCTCCGATCACTGATGATCCTGCAGCGTGAATCAGCCATCGGGTCGTTCTTCACGTTGGCAAACGGCGATGCCGTCTCAAGAGATACATTTGGAAACACGCGGCAGAAAAAACGCGCCGATGTTGTGCAGAAGATTGTGTCGACTCTACACAGACACCCCTTTCCAGAGCAGGCGGGAAGTCCTTTGATCCGCAGAAAACAAGGCTAATCATTTACTTACAAACGTTGGCCGGCTAATTGCTTGATCGAAAAGCCGCTTCTCGCGGTATTCGTTTCCCCCTTCCAGTGCGAGGGGTGGCCCAGCCTCAACGACGCGGCTGGCGCCTTCAAGTGAAGCGACTCATACATCCAGCCGACAGCGCCGTCGGCCTCTGAAATCCGGTCTCCCTTCTCACCGGCATTTCTTTTCAGACCTCCGCCCCTTTTGCCGCCCCGTCCTGGTACTGGCTACCGGACTGTGGCCGTCGTGCAGGTCTGTTTTCAGGAGTATCCCAAATGGCTATGAATCGTCGTGCTTTCCTGCGTACGTCCGCGATTTCCGCTGCTGCGTTTTCCACCTTGAGCCTGAAAAGTTTCTCGGCGTTCGCCGCTGAAGACGCGATCAATATCGCCTCGCTCTACGACAACTCCGGTGGCCTGGACATCTATGGAAAACCCATCGTCGACGCCCTCACCTTCGCTGTCGAAGAGCTCAACGGCGCCGGCGGCCTGCTTGGTCGCCCGCTGAACCTGATCAAGTACGACACCCAGTCGAACATGCAGCTCTACGCGCAGTACGCCCAGCAGGCCGCGCTCAAGGACCGCGCAGCGGTGGTACATGCCGGTATCACTTCGGCCTCGCGTGAGGTGGTACGCCCGGTACTCGGTCGCTACAAGACCCTGTACTTCTACAACAACCAGTACGAGGGTGGCGTGTGTGACCGCAACGTGTTCGCCACCGGCGTCACACCGGGCCAGACCGTGGAAAAGCTGGTGTCGCACGTCACCAAGAAATGGGGCAAGAAGGTCTACATCGTCGCGGCCGACTACAACTACGGGCAGATCGTCACGGCCTGGGTGAAGAAGTATGTGGAACAGGCCGGCGGCGAAAGCGTGGGCATCGAGTTCTTCCCGCTGGATGTCACCAATTTCGGCGCGACCATCTCGAAGATCCAGGAAGCCAAGCCGGACTTCGTCTGGTCGGCCCTGGTGGGTGGCGCCCATATGTCGTTCTACCGTCAATGGAAAGCCGCCGGCATGACCGGCAAGTTGCCGATCGCCTCGACCACCTTCGCCGGTGGCAACGAGCACATCGTGCTCTCCCCCGAGGAGTGCAACGGCATCCTCATCTGCCAGAACTACGTGCAGGAACTGGCCACCCCGCAGAACCAGGCCTTCGTCGAGCGTTTCCACAAGCGCTTCGGTGCCGATTACCCCTACATCACCGAGCTGGCGATGGGTGCCTACCAGGGCATGATGCTATGGGCCGAAGGCGTGCGGCAGGCCGGCTCGGTCGAACGCATGGCGGTGACAGAGGCTCTGGAAAAAGGCATCAGCCTGGAGCTGCCCAGCGGCAAGGTCAGCGTCGATCCGGCCACCCATCACTGCGTGCTCGACGTGCACATCGCCGAGGTGCGCGACCGCCGCCTGGAAGTGGTGGAAAGCTTCGCCCAGCAAGCACCGTCGGACACCGCCGCCGTGTGTGACCTGGTGAAGAACCCGCGCGACGCCAAACAATACAGCATCGTGCAGTAAGGGGGCCGTCATGGATTGGGCAGCCATTTTTTCCCTGCAAATCGTGGGCGCCATCGCCACGCTGGTGCTCCTGAGCATCGGCCTAGCGGTGGTGTTCGGGATGATGAAGATCATCAACCTGGCCCACGGTGAATTCATGATGCTCGGCGGTTACGTCGCCGTGCTCGCCACTCACCATCTGCATGTGCCGATCTGGATCTCGATTCTGGTATTGGCGCCACTGAGCGTAGGCGTGTTCGGCATGCTGGTGGAGCGCCTGCTGGTGCGTCACCTGTATGGCCGAATGATCGACACCATGCTCGCCACCTGGGGCCTGAGCCTGGCCCTGACCGGCGCAGCCACCATGCTGTTCGGCAACACGACGGTGGGAATCAGCTCGCCGTTGCCGGGCATCAGCATCGGGGCTTATCAAACCAGTGGCTACGGCCTGTTCGTGATTGCCGTGGCAGTGGCCGTGTTGCTGGGTATGTGGGCCTTGCTGCGCTTCACTCACTTCGGTCTGTGCGCCCGCGCCACCATGCAAAACGCCAAGATGGCGGCAGCGCTGGGCGCCAATCCGGGGCGCATCTACAGCCTGACGTTCGGTCTGGGCGCGGCGCTGGCCGGCCTGGGCGGCGCTGTTCTGGCCCCGCTCACCGGGGTGATTCCCACACTCGGCGCCAGCTACATCGCCAAGGCCTTCATTACCGTGATCGGCGGCGGCAGTGCGGTCATTACCGGCACCCTCAGCGCCGCAGGCGGCTTTGGCGTGATCAGCCAGGTGGTGACCTTCTTCAGCACGCCGGTATTCGGTGAAGTGGCGCTGCTGTTGGCGGCCATCGTGTTGATCCGCGTATTGCCCCAGGGCATTACCGGTCGTTTCTTTCGGAGGGCGTTCTGATGCCTGTTGATATCCGTACCCTGCTGCCCGTACTCGGCTGCGTCCTGGCCGCCGTGCTGGTGGCGATCCTGCCGCAGTGGCTGGACCTGTTCACCCTGCTGTCCCTGACCATCTACCTGGTGATGGCGCTGTTGGCCTTGAGCCTGGCCTTCATCTGGGGCTTTGGCGGCATTCTGTGCTTCGGCCAGGCGGCGTTTTTCGGCCTCGGGGCCTACGCCTATGCCATCGGCGTGATCAACCTGGGCGACAGCACCTGGCCGGTAGTGCTGGCCATCGCGGTGCCGGCGCTGGTCGCGGCGGCCATGGGCTACTTCATGTTCTATGGCGGCATCAGCGATGTCTATCTAGGTGTGATTACCCTGGCGTTCACCCTGATTCTGTTCAACGTGATGAACTCCACGTCCGGTTCCGAGTACCACATCGGCAGCGCACTGCTCGGTGGTTTCAACGGCATCCCGGCGATTCCCACCCTCAACGTTCCGTTCGCCCCCGAGCGAGTGCTGGAGCCGGAAACCCTGTTCCAGGTGATCGGCGGTGCTTTGATCCTCTGTTATCTGGGGCTGCGCGTACTGCTTGCCAGCCGCTTCGGCAAGGTGGTGGTGGCGATCCGCGAGAATGAACAACGCGCCGGGCTGCTGGGCTATGACACGCGGCTGCACAAGCTCATCGTGTTCAGCCTCGGCGGAGGTATCGCCGGGCTGGCGGGCTGCCTGTTTGCCAACTGGGGAGCCTTCGTCAGCCCCGGCGTATTCGGGCTGGCCCAGTCGGCGCAGATCATCATCTGGGTAATCGTCGGCGGGCGCGGCACCTTGTTCGGCCCCATCCTGGCGTGCATCGGCATCCAGGCCCTGATGGCCCAGCTGGGTGAGCAACAGCACGTGGACTCGGGCTTCGTGCTGGGCCTGATCCTGCTGGCCTTCGTCATGCTGCTGCCGCGCGGTTTGATGCCGACCTTGAGCAGCGCCGTAGCGCGCGCTTTCCAACGTCGCCCACGACCGGCCACCACTCAGGAGCGCGCACTATGAACCTGCTGCAAACCCAAGGCCTGGGCGTCAGCTTCGGCGGCGTGCACGCGGTGAAAGAGGTGGACTTCACACTGGAGCGCGGCGAACTGCGCTGCCTGATCGGCCCCAACGGCGCCGGCAAAAGTACCTTTTTCAAGATGCTCAGCGGCCAACTCAAACCCACCCGTGGCGTGTGCCACTTCAAGGGCCAGCGTATTTCCGGGCTGGCACCACACAAGGTTGCCCAGTTGGGAATCGGCATCAAGACCCAGGCTCCCAGTGTGTTCGACGGCCTGGACGTGCTGGAAAACCTTCGCCTGGCCGCCAGCCGCAAACAATCCCCGAGCGCCGCCCGCGACACCGCCGAGGAAACCTTGCAGCGCATCGGCCTCAGCGAACTGCGCACGAGCCTGGTAGGCAACCTGGCCCATGGCCAACGCCAATGGGTAGAGCTGGGGATGATTCTCGCCTCACGCCCGGAACTGGTCCTGCTGGACGAACCCGCCGCCGGCATGACGTACCAGGAGGTGCGCAAGACCGCTGCGCTGATCAAGGAAATCAACCTCCACAGCACCGTGGTGGTGGTCGAGCACGACATGGAGTTCATCCGCCTGATCGCCGGCACCGTCACCGTGTTCAACCAGGGCGCAATCCTGGCCCAGGGCAGTTTCGCCGAGGTGACCCAAGACCCGGCCGTTCGCGAAGCGTATTTGGGCAAGCAGGAGATCAAACATGCTTGAAGTGATCGGTTTATCCTCCGGCTACGGCCGTATTCCCGTACTGCGCGACATTCGCCTGAGCTGCGCCGCCAACACCTGCGTGGGCGTGCTGGGCCGCAATGGCATGGGCAAGACCACCCTGCTGCGCGCGCTGATGGGCGAATTGCCTGCGATGGCCGGAACCCTGCATTTCGCCGGTGAAGACTTGAGCAGCGCCGCCGCCCATCAGCGTGCCCGTGCCGGTATCGGCTACGTGCCGCAGGGCCGGCAGATCTTTCCGTTCCTGAGCGTGCGGGAAAACCTGCGCATGGGCTGCGTGAAGGACTTCGCCAAGGCAGACGCCACCATCGAGCGCATCCTCGCGTACTTCCCACGCCTGCACCGCCTGCTCGACCAACCGGGCGGCGCGCTATCCGGCGGTGAGCAACAATTGCTGGCCCTGGCCCGCTGCCTGTGCGGCGAGCCAAAAATCATTCTGCTGGACGAACCCACCGAAGGCATCCAGCCGTCGATCTGCGACGAAATAATCGAAACCCTGCAGCGCCTGCGGGTGGAACAGAACCTGGCGGTGATCCTGGTGGAACAGGACATCGAATTTCTCAGCGCCCTGTCCGACCGCATCCTGATCATCGAGAACGGCAAGCTGGTGGACGAGGTCGACCCGGCCCACACCAGCGCCGAGGCCATCGCTGAGCGCTTCATGGGCTTTCACGCATAAGGAACCTGTCATGTCTATTCAACGCCCTACCCTGGCCGACCTCACCGAAGTCGGCCATAGCCTTGGCCTGCAAATGAGCGAGCCGCTGCTTACCGAATACGCGCACATCCTCGAAGCCGTGTGGCAGGACTACGACCGCCTCGACGCCATCTCCACACCGCCCGCGCCGCCGCGTTACCCGCGCGGCCCTGGCCAGGTACCCGCAGACAACCGCTACAACGCCTGGTACGTGCGCACCGAAATCCAGGGCGCCGCAACCGGCAAACTGGCCGGCAAGCGTGTGGCACTCAAGGACAATATCTGCCTGGCCGGCGTGCCGATGATGAACGGCGCCTCGACCCTGCACGGCTACGTGCCGGATATCGACGCCACCGTCGCCACCCGCGTGCTGGACGCGGGCGGACAGATCCTCGGCAAGGCTCACTGCGAGTTCTTCTGCGTATCGGGCAGCAGCCACACCAATGCCACCGGCGCGGTGCACAACCCACGTAACCCGGGCCACTCCACCGGCGGTTCATCGTCGGGCTGTGCGGCGCTGATCGCAGCGGGCGAAGTGGACCTGGGCATCGGCACCGACCAGGGCGGCTCCGTGCGTATCCCAGCGGCCTACTCCGGCATCTATGGCATGAAGCCGACCCACGGCCTGATCCCGTACACCGGCATCATGCCCATCGAAATGACCCTGGACCATGCCGGCGTCATGAGCGCCAACCTGGCTGACAATGCGCTGCTGCTGGAGGTATTGGCCGGCGCCGATGGCCTCGATCCGCGTCAGGATCGCGTCGTGCCCACCGAGGCCTACACCCAGGCCCTGGGCAAAGGCTGCAAAGGCCTGCGCATCGCGGTGGTACGCGAAGGCTTCGGCCATGCCAACTCCGAAGCCGATGTGGACGCCGCGGTGCGTCGTGCGGCGGCACTCTTCGAGGGCCTGGGAGCGCAGGTGGAAGAAGTCTCGATCCCGCTGCACGCTCTGGGCCACGCGATCTGGACGCCAATTGCGGTGGAGGGCACCACCCAGTTGCTGCAAGGCTACAACTACGGCTCGAACTGGAAGGGCCTCTACGTACAGAGCCTGATGAACGCGCAGCAGAACTGGCAAAACGAGTCCGGGCAATTTCCCCACGACTTGAAAACCTGCCTGTTGGCCGGTGAATACGCCTACAAGCGCTTTGGCGGCCAGTACTATGCCAAGGCCCAGAATGCTGCGCGGCAATTGCGCGCGGCCTACGACCAACACCTGCAGGATTTCGACGTGCTGCTGATGCCCACGGTACCGCTCAAGGCGCCCAAGCTACCCAGCGCCGATGCCTCGGCCAGCGAGTTGGTGCAGCGAGCCCTGGAAATGAACGCCAATACCGCGCCGTTCGATGTTACCGGCCATCCAGCCCTGTCGATCCCTTGCGGGCTCGCCAGTGACCTGCCGGTGGGCATGATGCTGGTGGCGCGCGATTACGCCGAAGCCACGCTATACCAGGTTGCGCACGCGTTCGAACAACATATCGACTGGGAAAGCCTGACGTCATGAGCCCCCCCGACTTCAAAGTCGGCCTGCTGTTTTCCGAGTGCAGCCTTACCGCTGCCTCGGAGATCACCCAGGCCAATGCCACCCATCTGGCCATCGCCGAGGTCAACGATGCTGGCGGCATCCACGGCCGGCGCCTGGTGCCCGTGGACGGCCGTCCCGGTGCCGAGCCGGCCGACTACCGCGACAGCGCCGTGCGTCTGTGTGACGAGCACCAGGTGCAGGTGCTGTTCGGCACGCACATGTCCAGCACCCGCAAGACCGTGCTACCGGTGGTGGAAAGCCGTCGCCGCCTGCTGTTCTACCCGACGCTGTACGAAGGCTTCGAGTACTCGCCGTGGTGCTATTACACCGGCTCGGCCCCGAACCAGAACTCGGTGCAACTGGCTCGCTACGTACTGGAACACTTCGGCAACCGCGTGCTGTTCGTCGGTGGCTCGTATGTGTACCCGTTCGAATCCAACCGCATCATGCGCGAGCTGTTCGAGCAGGCCGGCGGCGAGGTGGTGGACGAAATCTACCTGCCATTCCACGCCACGCCCGAAGACTTTCAACGGGTCATGCATCAGGCCCGCGCCACTGCGCCGGATGCGATCTACTCGACCATCGTCGGCAGCGATATTCCGGCCCTGCACCGTGCCTATCGCCAGGCCGGTTTCGACCCGGCACGCATGCCGATCGTCAGCCTGGCCACCAACGAGGTCGACGTACTGCGCATGAGCGCCGAGGAGGCTGAGGGGCATGTGTCCGCAGCGCCGTGGTTCTCAACCCTGCAAACGCCTGCCAGCCAGGCATTCGTAACCCGCTACCGGGCGCGCTTCGGCGACGAAGCGCCACTCACGGCGGGCGCCGAGGCGGCGTACTTCCAGGTGCACCTGTTCGCCGAAGCGGCGCGTCGGGCGCAGGATCCATCCATCGAAGCGCTGCGCCAGGCCTTGGCCGGGGCACAGTTCGACGCCCCCCAGGGCCGCGTGCAGATCGACGCAGATACTCAACACACCTGGCTATGGCCGCGCATCGCCCGCCTCGATCATCAGCGCCGTTTCGAGCTGATGGTGCAGAGCGAGCAACCGGTCAAACCAAGCCCCTACATGGTCGACTACCAACTGGACGGGCAGCCATGAGCGGCGGGAGGGCGAGATGAGCAGCGCACCTTCGCTGTTACGGGAACTCAAGGGCCTGCGTGTTCTGGTGATCCATCCGGTGGATGCCGAGGCGCGCGTGGTGCTCGACCAGTTGCAGCGCATCGGCTGCATCGTCGAACAATGTTGGCCGGTGCCCGAACGCTTGCCGGAGGATACCGACGTAGTGCTGCTCGCCGTGGAACTCAGCCAGCGCCTGAACACCCAGTCGCTGGTGGAAGGGCTGAGCGAACAGGCGCCGCCGATCATCGCCGTGGTGGGCTACGAGAACCCCTCGATGCTGCAACTGGTGCTGGAAACCCAGCCAGCAGCGGTCATCGAGCGCCCACTGCGGCCATTCGGCCTGTTGACCCAGTTGTTGATGGCCCGCGCTGCCTGGCGTGCGCGCATCGACATGCTGGCGCAACTGCGCAAACTGCAAACCCGGCAACCGGCTGTTTCCAAGATATCCATGGCCAAGGCCCTGCTCATGGCCCGCCATCGCATCGGCGAAAACGACGCTCATCGTCGTCTGCAGCGAGATGCCATGGCCAGCCGCAGCAGCATGGAAGCGGTGGCTCAGAGCATTATCGATGCCGGCCTGCCACCCACATCGGAGTAAGCAGAGGGTGCACGCAAGCCGTTGATTTCAGTACCACCGCCCACTGCGGTATGCACTTATTCGGCTTAGGTCAAGAGTTCAACGGGGCATTAACGCTGTCTGGGCTTTCAGAGCGCCAAGGAAAAGAGAAACTACCTGCCGTATGCGCGATGCCCCGAAGCGCTCCGCACAAGTGACCAATTTGCCTGGCAGGGACAACCGCGAACTTTTGAATGCCCTGGAGCGACTTGTAAATCAAGGTAAACAATAACTGCGACTGGCCAAGAGAAGCCTCTTGATGAGCAGGATGTAGGCTCATCTTGAATAGATGAGCCTAAGTATCGCTAACCGACAGGCAGCTTTCGGTCAAAGTTGCTTGAAGCGATCAGTGCCTAGTCGCGCGTTCTTAAGTTGGGGAGCAGTGAACCTGCTCCCCAACTTGGTTATGCATTGGCTCGAATGCATTTACGCAGAGCTTCAACCAGTGCTTCGAGCTCCTCAGCGGTGGAGTCGAAAGGTGGTGCGAACACTGCTTGATCACCTGACCAACGAAGGTAATAGCCGGCTTCGTAGAGTGCGTCAGTTATGCGATGGCCGCGAATGCCAGGCTGGCCAGCAATAGGGGCAAACTCAACACTGCCGGCAAACCCTACGTTGCGTATATCAATAACGTTTGGCTCGCCTTTAAGAGAATGGATCAGTTCTTGAAACAGATGCTCTTTTTCCTTCACCTTGTCCGCGACGCCTTCGGACGAGAATACTTCCAAGGCTGCAAGGCCCGCTGCCACTGCGACCGGGTGCGCTGAGTAGGTGTAGCCATGGAAGACGCTGTTGGTAAACTCAGGCTGATCCATGAAGGTTTTATAGATTTCGCTGGTCATGATCACCCCGCCGAGAGGCTGCATGCCGTTGGTGACGGTCTTGGCAAAGGTAATCATGTCAGGGACTACACCAAAACGTTGCGCGGCAAAATTGGCGCCCATGCGGCCGAAACCACAGATCACTTCATCAAAGATCAGCAGAATACCGTGCTTGGTGCAACTTTCTCGCAAGCGCTGCAAGTAGCCAACTGGTGGTACAAGCACACCGGTGGAGCCGGCCATTGGCTCAACGATTACTGCGGCAATATTGGAGGCGTCATGGAGAGCAACCAGACGCTCAAGGTCATCGGCCAGATGGCCTCCCCAAGTCGGCTGATCTTTAGAGAATGCCATTTGCTGGATATCGAAAGTATGTGGCAGATGATCGACACCTGGCAAAGTCAAGGTAGAGAACATCTTGCGGTTGGCAACCATGCCTCCGACTGAAATGCCTCCAAACCCTACACCGTGATAGCCACGCTCGCGGCCGATCATGCGCGTACGCCCTGCATTACCTTTAAGCCGGTGATATCCCAGTGCCAATTTCAGAGCGCTGTCTACCGCGTCTGATCCGCCGGTGCTGTAAAAAACATGGTTCAGCGGGTCGGGAGCTAACGATGCAATTTTCTCGGTCAGAGAGAACGCGCCAGGGTGGCTCATATAGAACGCTGAAACGTAGTCCAACGTTTCCACTTGCTTCTGAATGGCTTCAGCAATTTTCGGGTGTCCATGGCCCATACCGGAGCACCAAAGACCAGAGAAACCGTCGAACACCTTTTTTCCTTCAGCGGTGTGCAAGTAGCTGCCCTTTGCGCTGGTGATGATGCGCGGCTTGCGCTTGAACAGTGGGTTGGGCGTAAAACCGATGAAGTAAGAGTCCATTTGGGCAGGTGTCAATTCAGTGCTCATGCGATGTCTCCGTATCCCTTGTAGTTGAACGTGCCCAACCCTATCGAGAGGCAATGCTTCGGCATAGGGCCACTTTTTCTGCCTCCATAGGTCCACGTTCTGCTATTCCCACCCTGCTATCCAGCTTGAGCTATCGGGCCTTGGCTGGCATTTACCTCACGCCCAATTGGCCTTAATCCGCTTATGAAAGTGGCTATATCACCCAGGCCCCGATGGCTCTTATCGTCGAGTCCAGAAATTCAAAAAACCGAGGCAACGGCATGACTATCGCGGAAGAGCTCTCCAGCATTTTCAGAAATCGAGCGCTGATCGGGGGGGAATGGGTTGCGGCGCGAAGCGGGGCTACCTATGCCGTGCTCAACCCAGCAACTGGCGCCGTCATCAGCGAAGTGCCGGACATGTCGGAGCAGGATGCGACAGAGGCCGTTGTAGCTGCCAAGGCAGCAGGCAAGGCCTGGGCAGCTTTTTCAGCCAAGCAAAGAGCGCGTGTTCTGCGGGACTGGCATGATCTTATACTCGCCAATCAAGAGGAGCTGGCTCTGCTCATCACGTCGGAACAGGGCAAACCCCTGGAAGAGGCTCGAGCGGAGATTGCCTACGGAGCGGCATACGTTGAGTGGTATGCCGAAGAAGCCAAGCGGATAAACGGAGAAGTTATACCCCCACCAGCAGGCGATCGCCGAATCATTGTCATAAAACAGCCCATAGGCGTGGTATCGGCTATTACGCCTTGGAATTTTCCAATGGCAATGATCACTCGCAAGGTAGCCCCGGCATTGGCGGCTGGTTGCACTATTGTCGTAAAACCCGCTGAAGATACTCCACTCGTTGCGCTTGCGTTGGCTGAATTGGCTTGCCAAGCGGGTGTCATTCCAGGCGCCATCAACGTAGTTACCGCCTCACGTGGCCATGAAGTAGGCCACGTTCTTACCACCCATCCAGATGTTCGCAAAGTTTCATTCACCGGCTCGACTCAAGTAGGCCGTATCCTGCTTCGTCAGAGCGCTGACACCATTAAAAAAGTTTCTCTAGAACTCGGTGGCAATGCGCCCTTCGTTGTCTTTGACGATGCAGATCTGGATGCCGCTGTCAGCGGGGCCATCGCCTGTAAGTTTCGCAATGGCGGCCAGGCCTGTATCAGTGCGAACCGCATTTACGTGCAAAGCGGGATTCATGACACCTTCGCCGCCCGTCTAAGCAGTGCAGTGCGTGAGCTCAAGGTCGGTGCCGGTGATCAGGCTGGCGTCGTACTCGGCCCGATGATAAACAGCAAGGCTGTTGAGAAGATCGAGTCACACGTGATGGACGCATGTAACGGCGGGGCAAAAGTTCTGGTGGGCGGCAAGCGACATGACTTGGGTGGGAACTTCTATGATCCGACGGTGCTGGTCAACGTTGATCCCTCCATGTTGCTCAATCGAGAAGAAACATTCGGCCCAGTGGCACCTATCATTTCATTTGAAACCGAGCAGCAAGTGGTCGAATTGGCAAATGATACCGAATATGGCCTTGCTGCCTATTTCTATACGAAAGATCACTCTCGCGCTTGGCGGGTCGCTGAAGAACTCGAGTCAGGCATGGTCGGTATTAACACCGGTCTTATCTCGAATGAAATGGCGCCTTTCGGAGGCATTAAACAGTCAGGGTTGGGCCGTGAAGGCTCGTCTTACGGTATCGAGGATTACCTAGAAGTAAAATATATCTGCGTCGGAGGAATTTGACGCGGGCGTGAAACGTAAATGCTGTTGTGTGAACTAAAGAGCTTGGGGTGTTCTTCGGCCCAGTAATCGCAGCGGGTTGCATGGCGCACGCTCCAGTGCTAAGGAACCTGCTGCGAGCGTATGTTACGTTCGCACGGGCCACCCCAGGTTACGTTGACGTGATTTCTATTTTTGTCAGCTCCTACTTATTGGAGTTGAAATCAATAGATTTGCGGCGACCACCCTGTCATTAACCATTGATACAGCTGCTTTTAGTGCGGAAATATGGCGATCTGCATTGTCAGGTTTTTTTCAAATGAGCAGCGAGAAGCGGCGCAAGCTTGCGCAATGATACCTTGAGTACCTTTTCGAAGAATAATGTCTCCTCAGGTAGTAATCAGCAGCCTTCCTCACCTCGTGAGTGAGATGTCTTTTTTGATAAAGGCAAGCCCGGCTGTGGCGGTCATTGGAGCCGTTGACCTAACTCGTGTCACTAATCGTATACCTTCTTGACGTACGAACCACTCCCTCCCATTTTGGCGGCTGCCGTACTTTAACGCTGGTAATTGGCAGCTTACTCAAGATTCCGTCACTGACTGAAGCTAAAGCCAATCGCTTGGCGATGCATGGAGAGCACCATGAACGAATGGCTGATCGTATGGGAGTCCAGAGATGGTTTTATAAAAGGGCTGGATGATACAGCCCCTCTGTTCGCACTCTCATTTGTAGGTGCATTTGTAGTTGGCTGATATTCGCACTAAAACAGCTATGGTATTTCAGAGTTTCAATTGCTGGGCTCACCTTACGGTCCTCCAAAATGTCATGGAGGCTCCCATAAGGGTCAAAGGTATCGCGCGTTCTCAGGCCCTTCAACATGCTAATGAACTACTCGCTAAAGTAGCATGGCAGATAAGGCTAGGGGGCATGAAACTTCTCTGCCCAAGCACTCGAGTAGAGTATGCTTGCGCTGATAGCGCTAGAACATGAGGTTGAACATGCTGCCGTCTTTAATCGGTGAGCGAATTCAGGATCAGCTGGATAGGAGCTCAGCGATATCGCTGCAACAGCAGCTGTATCGCCTGTTACGATCATTAATTGAGGACGGCACGCTAAGGCCTTCATCGCGCCTTCCTTCGACGCGAAGTCTTGCCAGCCAAATTGGTGTGTCGAGAATTACCGCGGTGGCTGCCTTTGACATGCTGACAGCTGATGGTTATCTGGTAGGCAACATCGGTAGTGGGACTTTCGTGGTGGAGCGTCCGCCTACGCGTTCTGCAGTGTCGGCCGCTCTGGTAATTGCCCCAGATGAAATTTCATTAAGGGGCCGATTAATAATGTCTGGCGCGTCCGGCCTGCAAGAGCGTGAGGGGGCATTTCTGCCAGGAGTGCCCGATGTAGCCGAGTTCCCATACTCTACATGGCAACGATTACAGACTCAGTACCTTGGGAAATATCTATCCCAACTAAGTGGATACGCAAATGGAGGTGGGTATCTGCCTCTGCGCCGATCGCTTGCGGACTATTTAAGAGTCGCGCGTGGTGTCAGGTGCACACCTGATCAGGTACTGATAACTATGGGCACACAGCAATCTCTGGATCTGATCCTGAGGCTGCTAACTGACTTTAACGATCAGGTCTGTATTGAGAATCCCTCACACTGGGCAAGTGCGCTGATGCTTAAGTCGCTCGGTGTGCGATCTATCGCGGTGCCTGTAGATCATGAAGGTATAGCGATGTCCGATGAACACTTCGCCATGAATCCTAAACTCGTGTTCGTAACGCCCTCCCATCAGTTTCCTATGGGAAGCATACTTTCAACTGCTCGTCGCGAGCGCCTCTTGCAGGAAGCGGAGAGGCGTAATTTCTGGATTGTCGAGGATGATTACGACAGTGAGCTGCGCTACGACGCTGCGCCTACACCCTCCTTGCAGGGAGCAGATAGAGCTGGCCGGGTGATCTACTTGGGCACGTTTAGCAAGGTCATGTATCCCGGTTTGCGTATGAGCTACATGGTTGTACCGCCCTCGCTAAGCGAGTCGATGGTAAAAGGGTTGCTCAGCCTCTATCGACCAGGGCATTTACCACTACAGGCGGCGCTGGCCGACTTTATCAATGACGGTCACTTGACGCGTCACTTGATAAATGTTCGGCCACTATATGCATCGCGCCAAGCCGAGTTGCGCAAGTGCTTAGTAGAGGCCTTTGGCGCCGACATCCTGCTGAGTGGCGGGTTCGCTGGCCTACACCTAACTGTAAGATTCAAAGACTTTCTGGACCTTGATCTTTTGCAGGCAGAATCTTCGCGGCGCGATGTGTTGCTGCGCAGGCTAAGTGCTTTCAATCACTCCGCTGGGCCATTCGACGACGGTTTCGTACTTGGCTATGGCGCTTTAAATAAAGTTGACATCAGTTCTGCTGTGACACGTTTTCACCAAGCTTATCTTTATGTTAAGTCGGCTAACAGACGATAATCTGCTCGCTCTGGGCAACCTTCAGGTAATAATTTTTGGCCGTTGCATTCAGTTGTAGCTCTCCGAGTTCCCTGAGTGCACGCAACTTGATTGAGGTCGCTCGCTCATGTCCTGGTTCCAGCGCCAGCACGTAATCACTGAGCTCGGCTGCCCATTGGGGTTCCTCCGGCAGCGCGCGTTGCGCACGATCCAGTACATCCTGTTTGCCGCCGGCCATGGAAACGATTTGCTTCGCCCTGACCTTGTTGGGGAGGAAAAATATGTGCGTGGGGTTGCCGTCAAACCAGCCGGCCTGCTGGGCATAGATGCCTCGCACCGCCCAGGCGACTGAACCGCCCCTAGTTTGGTAGACACCTCCAAGCCTCATAATGAGGCCCATTAGAGGTGCCATGAGCAACCAGCGTTACCCCAAAAGAACTCGAGACCGAAGCGGCCAAGCAAGTGACCGAGCGTGGCCTTCCTGTAGCCGAGGTGGCGGCGCGGTTAGGTATGTCGGTGCACAGCCCGGGTACCTAAGGGATATCTGAACGGTGACCATTTTTTGCTTTGACCACAAAAAAGAAAAAGCCAGCTCAATGGCTGGCTTAAGTCTTTCATTTTATTGGTGGGCCCACACGGACTCGAACCGTGGACCAAAGGATTATGAGTCCTCTGCTCTAACCAACTGAGCTATAGGCCCCCAGAAGGCTGGCGCAGTATACCGATGCGCTCTGTCGAGTGCCAATCCGATACGCCACCTGGCTGCTTCGCTATTACGTCCGTAGAGCTAAGCGCTTACAGCCAACCTTTGATCTGACGTGCCACGGCCTCTGTGGATATGCCATAGCGGTCATGCAGGGTCGGCAATGCACCGGCATCCAGGAAGGCATCCGGCAGGGCGATCTGCCGGAAGGTCGGCGTCACGCCGTTGCGCAGCAGCACCCCGGCGACCGCCTCGCCCAATCCACCGATGATCGAGTGGTTCTCGGCCGTGACAACCAGGCGCCCAGGCTTACGGGCTTCGGCGAGGATGGTCGCCTCGTCCAGTGGCTTGATGGTCGGCACATGCAGAACGGCGACGTCCACACCGTCAGCCTGTAGCTTTTCCGCGGCTTCGAGCGCACGCATGGTCATCAGGCCGGTGGCGATGATCAGCACCTCGCGGCCGGTGCGCAGCGTCTTGGCCTTGCCGATCTCGAAGCGATAGTCGTACTGATCGAGCACCAACGGCACGTTGCCACGCAGCAAGCGCATGTACACCGGCCCCTGGTGCGCAGCGATGGCCGGCACGGCCTGTTCGATCTCATGCGCATCGCAGGGGTCGACGATCATCAGGTTGGGCATCGCCCGGAAGATCGCCAGGTCGTCGGTGGCCTGGTGGCTGGGCCCGTAGCCAGTGGTGAGGCCCGGCAGGCCGCAGACGATCTTCACGTTGAGGTTCTCTTCGGCGATGGCCATGCAGATGAAGTCGTAAGCGCGCCGTGAAGCGAACACGGCGTAAGTGGTGGCGAACGGCGTCAGCCCTTCACGGGCCATGCCCGCCGCTGCGCTCATCAGCAATTGCTCGGCCATGCCCATCTGGTAGAAGCGGTCCGGGTGGGCCTTGGCGAAGATATGCAGATCCGTGTACTTGGACAGGTCGGCCGACAAGCCGACGATGTCCTTGCGCTGCTCGGCCAGCGCGGCAAGGGCGTGACCGAAGGGCGCCGCGCGCGTAGCCTGCCCTTCAGCGGCTATGGAGGCGATCATCGCCGAGGTGGTAAGGCGCTTCTTGGCGGTGGTGGCGGTATTCATGGCTGGCTCCCAGCGTCGAGCATATCCAGGGCAAGATCCCATTCGCGTTCATCCACGCGGATGAAGTGAGTCTTCTCGCGGTTTTCGAGGAAGGGCACACCCTTGCCCATGCGGGTGTCGCAAATGATCACGCGCGGTTGCGGGCCGGGGTGCTGGCGGGCGGCATCGAAGGCCGTGACCAGTGCGTCGATGTCGTTGCCATCGACGCGCTGGGTAAACCAGCCGAACGCCTGCCAGCGGTCAACGATGGGCTCGAAGGCGAGCACCTCGCTGGAGTAGCCATCGGCCTGCTGGTTGTTCACATCGACCAAAGCGATCAGGTTGTCGAGCTTCCAGTGCGAAGCGGACATCGCCGCCTCCCAGGTCGAGCCTTCGTTGAGTTCGCCGTCGGACAGCAGGTTGTAGACGAAGCGATCCGAGCCCTTGCGCTTGAGACCCAGACAGGCACCTACCGCGATGCCCAGGCCGTGGCCCAATGAGCCACCGGTGATCTCCATGCCCGGCGTGTAGGCGGCCATGCCCGACATGGGTAGGCGGCTGTCGTCGCTGCCGTAGGTCTCCAACTCGTCTTCGGGGACGATGCCGGCCTCGATCAGCGCCGCATACAGGGCGATGGCGTAGTGACCGATGGACAGATAAAAGCGATCACGCCCTTCCCACTCAGGGTTGGCAGGCTGATAACGCAGGGCATGAAAATAGGCGACGGCAAGCAAGTCGGCAGCGCCCAGCGCCTGGCCGATATAGCCTTGCCCCTGAACCTGCCCCATGCGCAGCGCATGGCGACGGATGTTCTGGGCGCGCCTGGCCAGTGACGGCACGCCCGAGGCAGTGGATGCGGAATTCATCGTGGTGACTCCTTAGCGATTGACTTGATGGGCGGGAACGCGGGACACCAGGAACGCACCGAATGCCAGCACGCCGGTGATCAGGTACATGCCCACGGCGCTACTGCCGAGCGTGGTGGTGACCCAGCCGATCAGGTACGGCGAGCAGAAGCCGGCCAGGTTGGCGAAGCTGTTGATGGCGGCGATGCCGGCCGCGGCGGACACCCCGCCCAGCAGCGTGGTCGGCAACATCCAGAACAGCGAGGAAGCGGCGAGAATCCCGGAGGCCGCCAGGCACAGGCTGAGGATCGACAGGGTCACGTTGCTGCCCAGCGCCGCTGCCAGGCTCAGGCCTAATGCACCGGCGAGCATGGGAATAGCCAGGTGCCAGCGTCGCTCCTGGTGTTTGTCGCCACTGCGCGCGACCAGCAGCATGGCGAAGATGGCGCACAGGTAAGGCAGGCTGGTGAGCAGGCCGATGTGCAGCGGCTCGGCGACACCGGCATTGCGCACCAGCGTCGGCAGCCAGAAGGTGATCGCGTACTGGCCCATCACCACGCAGAAATAAATGCCGGCCAGCAACCACAGACGGCGGTCGCGGATGAACGCACCAGCCGAGGCGTGCTGAACCTTGTGCTGATTGTCCTCGGCCAGCTCCTGGCGGATCAGCGCCTTCTCTTCATCGTTGAGCCAGGTGGCCTGGTCCACGCTGTCTTTCAGGTAACTGAGCACCAGGATCCCGACCAGCACGGTGGGAATGGCCTCCAGCACGAACATCCACTGCCAGCCTGCCCAGCCGTGCACGCCGGCGAAGCGCTCCATGATCCAGCCAGACAGTGGCCCGCCGATCATGCCCGACAGTGGAATGGCCACGAACCACAGCGCGGTCATCTTGGCGCGCCGGTAGGACGGAAACCAGTAGGTGAGATACAGCAGCAGGCCAGGCGCCAGGCCTGCTTCGGCGACGCCGAGCAGAAAACGCAGCACGTAGAACTGCGTAGCTGTTTCGACGAAAGCGAACATCCCGGAAATGATGCCCCAGGTGATCATGATTCGCGCGATCCAGCGGCGCGCACCCACACGGTGGAGAATCACGTTGCTGGGCACTTCGAATAGGAAGTAGCCAATGAAGAACATGCCGGCACCCAGGCCGTAAACGGCCTCGCTCAGCGCCAGGTCATCCATCATCTGCAACTTGGCGAAGCCGACGTTGACACGATCCAGATACGCGCACAGGTAGCACAGCATCAGAAACGGCATCAGCCGCCAGGCGGTCTTGCGGTAAGCATTGCTGCGAGCGGTCGAAGCCGCATCGAGGGCGATGGTGGTCATGGTGATCTGATCTCTTGTTTTTATTCATATGCCTGGCGGGCGAGCGCCAGGCTGCAGATACAGAACGAACGGCTTATGGCATCAGTGAATCAGCATGCCGCCGTTCACATCCAGAGTGATGCCAGTGAGGTAGCTGGACAGATCGCTGGCCAGGAACAGCGCGGCATTGGCCACGTCGCGTGCATCACCGAGGCGCCCCAGGGGAATACCGTCGATGATCGCGTGGCGGCGTTCGTCGTGAATCAGCCCACCGGTAATATCGGTCTGAATCAGCCCTGGGGTAAGCGAGTTGACGCGTACGTTGTCAGCACCGAACTCGCGTGCCATGGCCTTGGCCAGGCCCAGAACACCGGCCTTGGCCGCGCTGTAATGTGGCCCGCCGAAGATACCGCCGCCACGCTGGGCCGACACCGACGACATGCAGATGATGCTGCCGGCCTTCTGGCTGCGCATTGCCGGCAGCACGGCCTGGGACATCAGCAGAGTGCCACGCAGATTGACGTCGAGAATGCGATCGTAGTCCTTGCCGGTGATTTCGAGTGTCTTCACCGGCTGGGTGATACCGGCATTGTTGACCAGCACGTCGATGCGCCCGTAATGGCCGAGCGCCTGAGCCACTGCATCGCGCACCTGAGCTTCATCGGCGACATTGGCAGCCAGGCCGAGGTGGCCCTCGCCGAGCTGTGCAGCGGCTTCGCGGGCGGCAGTGAGATCAAGATCGATAATGATGACGCGGGCGCCCTGTTCGGCGAAGGCCTGGGCGGTGGCGCGGCCAATTCCACGCGGCGAGGCGGCTCCGGTGACGATTGCAATTTTGCCTTGAAGTAGCATTGTGTGTGCTCCGACTTTTGTTTTTATGGTCAGCGGCTCATGGCGAACCGATGGGCAAAGAGTCGGCTTGACGAGTAAGCGGAGCAACGCAGCTTGCCTCACCCGATGCTGAAAAAAATTCAGCACTGCAGCCGCCGACAAACAAAACGGCGCAGTAGGATAGGAGCGAATCACAAGTATTTTGCAGGTAAGCCAATGTCCAACGACTGGGGCAGGAAACCAACATCCCTTCCACCGCTGAAAGCCATTCAGTCCTTCGAGCAAGTGGCACGCTTCGGCAATGTCGCCCGTGCGGCCGAACAGCTGAACCTCACGCCTTCGGCTGTCAGCCATCAGATCGCCAATCTGGAAGCCCTTATCGGTCGTCCATTGTTCCTTCGCAACGCCCGCGGCGTGACCTTGACGCCGGCGGGCGAGCAGTACCTGCGTGACGTCACCGGCGTGCTGCAGAACCTAGCCTTGGCTACACAGCGGGCCGGCAACGATATCAGTGCCGATAGCCTGCGCCTGCATTCGGCGCCGAGTTTCGGTCTGCTGTGGCTATTACCTCGTTTGGAGCGTTTTCGCGAGAGCCACCCGGATATACAGATCAACCTGTCTTGCTCATACGAATCGCTGCACTTCGGCCGCAGCCAGATCGATCTCGACATCCGCCACGGCTACCCCAACTGGCCAAGCCTGGAGGTGCGAACCATCCGCCACGAGCACCTGGCCGTACTGGCATCGCCTGCGTTGCTGGCACGCCACCCGATAAGCGAACCGCAGGATCTGCTTTCCCAGGACCTCATCCTTTCCGAAGCCGCCCTGGTGCAATGGCCCCAGTGGTTCGCCCATCAGGGTGTGTCACTGCCCGAAGCACCGTTTGCGCTGAGCTTCGACCGCTCTTATATGAGCTTGGAAGCTGCCAGCCATGGCTTCGGCTTTGCGTTGGAAAGCTCCTTGCTGTCTCAGGATTACATTCGGCAAGGCCGCCTGGTGCCGGTGTTCGGTGAGCAGCGAAGCAGCGCGGTCAGCGCTCATCACCTGGTATTTCCACGCACCAATGCCAACCTGCCGCGAGTTGCGCGCTTCCTGCAATGGATGCAGCAGCAGTTGGGGCACGACCTCAACTATGGGTAAGCGATATAGCGAGTAGCATGGCCCGGCCCAGCAAAACCGCGTGCAATCTCGCTGTCGCTTTGTACATAATTTGCGCGACGTTCCTATCCCGCCGTGCCTCACGCTGACGATACGAGCCAACCAGCCGAGCCGGGCCCGTATCGTGAAGAGCCAGAACTCCAAAATCACTCACCTCAGACGCCTGGTCGCGATCATGACCAGTGTGGTGGGTGTGGCCGTGCTGTTGCTTACCTACATGCAGGTCGAATGGGACAGGCGCGAGTCGCTGCGCCAGCATGTGGCCGATATGGAGAACCTGGCGACGGCGTTGACCCGCCAGGCGGAGTCGACCATCCGCGATGCCCATACCGTGCTGCTCGGCATGCAGCGCACCTTGCAGGCCTCCCGTTATGACGCTGAAAGCCTGAACGAGGTGCTGGAGGTGGCGCGGGCGCAGTCGGCGATTCTCACCGACGTGCAGGGCTTCACGGTGCTGAGTGCCGAGGGACGACCGCTGATCACCACGGTGCCCAACCCGGTCACCAATTACTCCGCTCAGGACCGCGAGTATTTCGCGATGCAGCGCGACAACAAGGCAACGGGCCTGTACATCGGCGCGCCCGTACAGAGCCGCATGAGTGGCGAGTGGGTGATTTCCCTGACGCTGCGCCTCAGTGATGCCAATGGCGAGTTTCACGGCGTGGTGATGGCCACGCTGCTGGTCCAGCACTTCGTGGATTTCTACAAGAGCATCAACGTGGGCAGTCAGGGTGTGATCGGTATGACCAAGCGTGACGGTACGCTGCTGGTCAGGTCGAAGGATTCCGATCAGCACGCCGGCCTCAACATGTCGAAGAGCCCGGTGCTGCGTGCGGTAAATGAAAACGGTGTGACGCGCGGCAATATGGTGCTCACGGCGATGATCGACGGCGTGAAGCGCATCTATGGCTTCGATACCAGCGATGAGTACCCGATTCTGGTCGCTGCCTCCCTGGGTGAAGAAGAGGCGATGGCCGCCTGGCGCAATCGCACACTGCAGAACTGGTCACTGGCTGCCGGCGTGCTGGTCATCCTGTTCTCCATGGGTTGGCTGATCTGGCGCGCACTGGGCCGCCAGGGGCGCATGGAGGCGCGGCTGCAGAGCATGCACCGCGATCTGGCGCTGGCCAACCATGCGCTGGAGATCATGGCCGGCGAAGACGCCCTGACCGGCCTGGCAAACCGTCGCCGTCTGGACGAAGCGTTACGTGCGGCCTTCCAGTCCGCCGCCGCCCAGGGCCAGCCACTGTCGTTCGTGCTGCTGGATGTGGACCACTTCAAGCGCTTCAACGACCAGTACGGCCACCCAGCCGGTGACGAGGCGCTCAAACAGGTGGCGGCCGTGCTCAAGCGCCACGCCAAGCGCAGCGCGGATACCACAGCGCGCTACGGCGGCGAAGAGCTGGCGTTGATACTTCCGGGCGCCGAAAGCGCGGCGGCGATGGCCGTGGCCGAGCGCATCCGCGCCGATGTCGAGGCTCTGGCCATCGTCAATCAGGGCTCGCCCTACGCCTGCCTGACGCTCAGCATTGGCGTTGCAGCCTGCCTGCCAGGGCGCGACATGCAGGCGCCTGGCGAGCTGGTCGCCGCCGCCGACGTCGCGCTCTACGCGGCCAAAAGCGCCGGCCGCAACCGCGTGACCCTCGCCGCACAGCCCGCCTGATACGCCCTGCAGCCGTGCCCAGCTTCTTGCTGGGCAACGACGCCATCGTGGAGCACGCCGGTACATGCGGATTGCAAATGAATCTATGCGGCGACGCCCTTACCGAAAGCAGAGTGCTGGACCATCACAAATGATAAGCACCTAGGGCGCTCCGCAGACTGAGTACCTGCCGAAACGCAAAAGAAAGGGGCCTTGCGGCCCCTTTCCCGTGTCCGCCTCAGTCAGCCTGTACGGTGACCTGCTGCTGTTCACCCAGCCCGGCGATGCCAAGCCTGATGGTCTGCCCGGCGCGCAGGAATACCGGGTTGGGCTTGATGCCAAGGCCCACGCCCGGCGGGGTGCCGGTGGAGATCACGTCGCCCGGCTGCAGGCTCATGCAGCGGCTCAGGTAGGCGATTAGTTGCGGCACGTTGAAGATCAGCGTGCGCGTGTTGCCCTGCTGGTAGCGGTGGCCGTCGACCTCCAGCCACATGTCCAGATTGTGCGGATCGGCGATTTCGTCACGGGTCACCAGCCACGGGCCGAGCGGGCCGAAGGTGTCGAAGCCCTTGCCCTTGTCCCAACTGCCGCCGCGTTCGAGCTGCCATTCGCGCTCGGACACGTCGTTGATCACGCAGTAGCCGGCGACGTGGTCCATGGCGTTGGCCTCGTCGATGTAACGTCCGCCCTTGCCGATCACCACGCCCAGCTCGACTTCCCAGTCGGTCTTGGTCGAGCCGCGGGGAATCTCGACTGCGTCGTTGGGGCCGCAGATGGCGCTGGTCCATTTGTTGAAGATGATCGGCTCCTTGGGCACGTCCATACCCGACTCGGCGGCGTGGTCGGCGTAGTTGAGGCCGATGCACACGAACTTGCCGACCTGGCCGACGCAGGCGCCAATGCGCGGGTTGCCGGTCACGACTGGCAGGCTGGCCACATCGATCTTCGTCAGCGCGGCGAGGCCCGCCGGCGTCAGCACGTCGCCGGCGATATCGGCCACATGCCCGGAGAGGTCACGAATCTGGTTGTCGGCATCCAGCAGGCCTGGCTTTTCCGCGCCCTTGGCGCCGTAACGTAGCAGTTTCATGTGGGGTCCTTGTTCAGGTTCAAGACGTGGCTCAGATGCTCATGCCGCCATCGATCACATGCAGCGCACCGGTGGTATAGGAAGACGCATCGGAGCCGAGGTAAAGCACCAACCGGGCAATTTCATCGGCGCTACCGAGGCGGCCCATGGGCTGGCGGGCAACGAACTGGCCGTACACCTGCTCCTCGGCCACGCCCTGCAGCGCCGCCTGTTCGGCGATGCGCGAACGCAGCGAGGGCGAGTCGACGGTGCCTGGGCAGATGGCATTGCAGCGAATGCCCTGGGCGATGTAGTCGGCGGCCACCGCCTTGGTCAGGCCGACCACCGCGGCCTTGCTGGCGGTGTAGGCGCAGCGGTTGGGCACGCCCTTGATGCTCGACGCCACCGAGGCCATGTTGATGATCGAGCCGCCGCCGCGGGCCAGCATGCCCGGCAGTGTGGCGCGAATCATCCGGTACATGGCGGTGACGTTGAGCTGCAGCGAGCGCTCCCAGGCGGCCTCGTCGCAGTCCAGAATGCTGCCGGCGTGCACGTAGCCGGCGCAGTTGAACAGCACGTCCACCGCACCGACCTGCTCGCTGAGCGCGGCGATGGCCTGGGCCGAGGTGACGTCCAGCTGCAGGGCGGTAAGGCCCGGCTCATCCTGCAATGCGCCAATCGCGATATCGGTGGCGATCACCTCGGCACCCGCGGCCGCGAAGGCCCGGGCGCTGGCCAGGCCGATGCCCTGGCCGGCTGCGGTGATCAGCACGCGTTTGCCGTGCATCTCGCTCATGCTTTCTCCAGGGTCAGGCTGCCGGTAGGCGTGGCGACCGGCGTGCGGCTGGGCGTGCCGAGCATGCTGCGCGGGATGGCCATGATCAGCGCGCCGCTGACGAACAGGCAGGCGGCCAGCACGTAGGTGCCGTTGTTGATGTCGCCGGTCATGGTTTCCGCCATGGCGGTGATCATCGAGCCGGTGAAGCCGGACAGGTTGCCGAACGAGTTGATGATGCCGATGCCGGCCGCCGCGGCGATGCCGGACAGCACGGTGCCGGGCAGCGTCCAGTAGATCGGCATCAGGCTGAGAATGCCGGAGGCGGCGACGCTCAGGAACAGCACCGAAAGCACGATGTTGTGGGCGAAGTAGGCGCTGAGCATCAGCCCGACACCGCCGATGAATGCCGGGATCGCGGCATGCAGACGGCGCTCGCCGGTGCGGTTGGAATGGCGGGCGTTGAGCAGCATCGCCACGGCGGCTACGCCGTAGGGAATGGCGGTCAGTAGGCCGATGTGCAGGCTGCTGGTGATACCGGCGCTCTTGATGATCGACGGCATCCAGAACGCCAGCCCGTAGAAGCCGGTGTTGAAGGTAAGCAGAATTAGTACCAGCAGCCACACGCGCGGGTTGAGGAAGGCTTCGCTGAGGCGCGAGGCCTTGCCGGTGTTGTCCTGCTGCAGGTTGGCCTTGAGCAGGGTCTTCTCGGCGGCGGACAGCCACTTGGCCTTGTCGATGTTGTCGCACAGGCAGACGATCACCACGACCGCCATGACGATCGACGGCAGGCCTTCGATCAGCAGCATCCACTGCCAGCCGGACAGCCCGTGCACGCCCTGCATGGCGGTCATCAACCAACCGGAAAGCATGCCGCCGATGACCAGGCTGATCGGCAGCGCCAGCAGAAAGCCGGACATCACGCGGCTCTGCCGGTGGGTCGGAAACCAGTAGTTGAGGTACAGAATCACGCCCGGGAAGAAACCGGCTTCACAGATGCCGAGCAGAAAACGCAGGGTGTAGAACATGGTGCTCGACTGGATGCCGAAGAACTGCGCCAGCGGCACGGTGAACGCCACGGCCATCGACACCAGTGCCCAGGTGAACATGATGCGAGCGATCCAGAAGCGCGCGCCGAGGCGGTGCAGCAACAGGTTGCTCGGCACTTCGAACAGGAAGTAGCCCCAGAAGAACATGCTCGCGCCCAGGGCGTAGACGGTGTTGCTGAACTGCAGGTCTTCGAGCATATCCAGCTTGGCGAAGCCGATATTGACGCGGTCCAGATAGGCCGCCATGTAGCACAGCAGCAGGATGGGCAGGATGCGCAGGATGACCTTGCGGTAGGTGCGGTCCTCGAAGGAACTGTCGTGGTCGCGTGCTGGCGCGGCCGATTGCTCGGTACGTGGTTGCATGGTGGTGACCCTTGGGCATGCGCGCATGCCTGATTGTTTTTATTGAAATGGGCTTCGCTGGGCGGCGCCTGGCGACACAGCAGTGGTTACAGCGGTGAGGCTCCCTGACGGTGAATGGGCCACCCGGCAGCTTGGCGTGCCGGGCTCGACGGCCGGGCGCTTGCCCGACCGCAGTGGCGATGGCCGGTAATCTATGCCGCGGATCGATTCAATCCCAATGGCATTTGCTGATTAATCGATAACGTTGCGTTATCGAATCAGTCACGCTCGCGCTGCGCATTGGCGAGCAGGATGTCGGCGAATTCCCGGGCCGGGCCCAGCAGCTGATCACCCTTGCGGGTGAGAATCCCGTAGTCCTGGGGCATCAGGTAGAACGGCGTGTCGAGCTTCTTCAGCAGGCCACTGCCCAGGTGCTCCAGCACCATGGCCTCGGGCAACATGCCGATCATCGGCCCGCCCTGCAGCACCTTGAGGAAGGTCTGCATGGAGATGGTTTCGATGGTGTTGCGCGGCACCTCTACCTTGGCCTTGGCGAACACTTCTTCCATACGCCCGCGAATCGGCGTGCCCTTGGGGTAGAGAATCCACGGCCAAGTCACCAGTTGCTCCAGGGTCATGGGCCCAGCCTCGCATAGCGGGTGACGGCTGTTGACCACGATGCAGAACGGCTCCGGCGCCAGGGGCTGGAAGTCATAGCGCTGCTGCTGGCTCTGCTCGGTGAAGCGGCCGATGGCCAGGTCCAGGTTGCGTTCTTCGAGCATTTCCATCAGGTGGTCGCTGGTCTGCTCGACCACTTCGATGGCCAGCAGTGGCCAGCGCTGCTTGATCTGCACAATGGCCTCGGGCAGCGCCACCGCCGTGGCGGCGAAGATGCCGCCGACCTTGAGGTGACCATGGCCGCCGGCGCTGAGGTTGTTGATCTGCTCGACGAAGGTGCGCGCATCGTTCAACGCCAGGTGCGCGTAACGCAGCACCTGGGCGCCCAGCGGCGTGGGCTGCATGCTGCGCGGCAGGCGCTCGAACACGGCGAAGCCGAGCAGGCTCTCGATCTCCTTGAGCATCTTGCTCAGTGCCGGCTGGCTGAGGTTCATCTGCTGCGCCGCCAGGTGCATGTTGCGGGTGCGACCCAGGGTGTCGAGGAGCGTCAGGTGACGGAATTTCAGCCAGTTGCAGAAGCTCGAGAACGACAGATCCGACATGGGCAGCTCCAGGCATTCAATAACGCCAGGTTATTGATAATTGAAAATATGCCATTGGAGTTTATCCACATCGCCGCCTAGCGTGCAGCTTTCATGCACCCCGGAATTCATCGCCATGTCGATCCGCCTGACCCCTGAAAACACCCTGCCTGCCGACGCTGCCACGGCCACGTTGATCGGCCGCGCCTGGATTCCCGGCGCCATCGCCGGCCCTTCACCCATCGTGCTGCGTGCCGACGGCGTGTTCGATCTGTCCGCGCGCTTCGCCACCCTCAGCCAGTTGCTGGAACTCGATGATCCGCTGCAGGCGGTGCGCGACACGCCCGGCACCTTCGTCGGCAGCATCGAGGCGCTGCTGGCCAACACCGGCGCCCACGCCGACCCGAGCCAGGCGTACCTGCTGGCACCTGCCGACCTGCAGGTGATCAAGGCCGCCGGGGTGACCTTCGCCGCCAGCATGATCGAGCGGGTGATCGAGGAAAAAGCCGCCGGCGACGCCGCCAAGGCGCAGAGCGTGCGGGCCATCGTGCGTGAGGCCATCGGCGACAACCTGCGCGCCGTGCAGCCCGGCTCGCCCCAGGCGATGCGTCTCAAGGAGCTGCTGATCGAGCAGAACATGTGGTCGCAGTACCTGGAGGTCGGCATCGGCCCGGATGCGGAGATCTTCACCAAGGCGCCGATTCTGGCCGCCGTGGGCAGCGCCAGCGAGATCGGCATCCACCCGATTTCCCAGTGGAACAACCCGGAGCCGGAGGTGGTGCTGGCGGTCAACAGCCGCGGGCAGATTCACGGCGCCACCCTGGGCAACGACGTCAACCTGCGTGACGTGGAAGGCCGCAGCGCTCTCTTGCTCAGCAAGGCCAAGGACAACAACGCCTCCTGCGCTATCGGCCCGTTCATCCGCCTATTCGACGAACACTTCGACCTGGATGCGGTGCGCAACTGCGTGGTCGAGCTGGAGGTTGAAGGCACCGACGGCTACCGGCTCACCGGCTCCAGCTCCATGGACCAGATCAGCCGCGACCCGCAGAACCTGGCGAGCCAGACACTCAACGCCTCGCACCAGTACCCGGACGGTTTCCTGCTGTTTCTCGGCACCCTGTTCGCGCCCACCGAGGACCGCGACCACCCCGGCAGCGGCTTTACCCATAAAATCGGCGACCGCGTGAGCATCAGCAGCCCGCGCCTCGGCGCCCTGCACAACCAGGTGACCACCAGCGACAAGGCCGCTCCGTGGACCTTCGGCATCACCGCGCTGATCAACAACCTCAGCGCCCGCGGCCTGCTGGGCTAATCCTCGCCGTATCCAGCGCCACGCGATTCATTCAAGAACAAGAGAAACGAATCATGACCGACCTTAAACGCCCGCTGCGCAGCCAGCAGTGGTTCGATGATCCCGACCACGCCGACATGACTGCCATCTATGTCGAGCGCTACATGAACTACGGGCTGACCCGCGCCGAGCTGCAGTCGGGCCGGCCGATCATCGGCATCGCCCAGACCGGCAGCGACCTGACGCCCTGCAACCGCCATCACCTGGAGCTGGCCCAGCGGGTCAAGGCCGGTATCCGCGATGCCGGCGGCATTCCCATGGAATTTCCGGTGCACCCGATCGCCGAGCAGAGCCGCCGCCCCACTGCCGCCCTGGATCGCAACCTGGCCTACCTGGGCCTGGTGGAAATCCTCCACGGCTATCCGCTCGACGGCGTGGTGCTGACCACCGGCTGCGACAAGACCACGCCGGCCTGCCTGATGGCCGCGGCCACCACCGACCTGCCGGCCATCGTGCTGTCCGGTGGGCCGATGCTCGACGGCCACCACAAGGGCGAGCTGATCGGCTCGGGCACCGTGCTCTGGCACGCGCGCAAATTGATGGCCGCGGGCGAGATCGACTACGAAGGCTTCATGGAAATGACCACCGCCGCCTCGCCGTCGGTGGGCCACTGCAACACCATGGGCACGGCCCTGTCGATGAACGCCCTGGCCGAAGCGCTGGGCATGTCGCTGACCGGCTGCGCGAGCATTCCCGCGCCCTACCGCGAACGCGGGCAGATGGCCTACGCCACCGGCAAGCGCATCTGCGAACTGGTGATGCAGGACGTACGCCCCTCGCAGATCATGACCCGCGAAGCCTTCGAGAACGCCATCGCCGTGGCCTCGGCCCTCGGCGCCTCGAGCAACTGCCCGCCGCACCTGATCGCCATCGCCCGACATATGGGCATCGAGCTGAGCCTCGAAGACTGGCAACGCATCGGCGAGAGCGTGCCGCTGCTGGTCAACTGCATGCCGGCCGGCAAGTACCTCGGCGAAGGCTTCCACCACGCCGGCGGCGTGCCGGCTGTGATGCACGAGCTGCAAAAGGCCGGGCGCCTGCACGAGGGCTGCATGACCGTCAGCGGCCGCAGCATCGGCGAGATCGTTGCCGACAAGGTGACCGGCAACCGCGAGGTGATCCTGCCCTACGACGAGCCGCTCAAGCACAGCGCCGGTTTCATCGTGCTCAGCGGCAACTTCTTCGACAGCGCGATCATGAAGATGTCGGTGGTTGGCGAAGCCTTCCGCAAGACCTATCTCTCCGAGCCTGGCAAGGAAAATTGCTTCGAAGCGCGGGCCATCGTCTTCGAGGGCCCCGAGGACTACCACGCACGGATCAACGATCCGGCGCTGGATATCGACGAGCGCTGCATTCTGGTAGTGCGCGGCGCCGGGCCGGTGGGTTACCCGGGCAGTGCCGAGGTGGTCAACATGGACCCGCCGGCGGCGCTGATCAAACAGGGCGTCACTTCCCTGCCCTGCCTGGGCGATGGTCGGCAGAGCGGCACCTCGGCCAGCCCGTCGATTCTCAACATGTCGCCAGAGGCAGCGGTGGGCGGTGGTCTGGCGCTGCTGCAGACCAACGACGTGCTGCGCGTCGACCTCAACGCCCGCTCGGTGAACCTGCTGATCGACGACGAGGAAATGCAGCGCCGTCGCGCCGCCTGGAAGCCCAGCTACCCGGCCTCGCAAACGCCCTGGCAGGAGCTGTACCGCCAACTGGTCGGCCAGCTCTCCACCGGCGGCTGCCTGGAGCCGGCCACCCTGCACATGCGCATCATCGCGCGCAGCGGCGGTATGCCGCGGCATTCGCACTGAGGGCTTTCGGCGGGCATGAAAAAGGGGCGCACCTTCGCAGGTGCGCCCCTTTTTTCGATCACCGCTTTGCGGTCAGCGAGCGAGCTTCTTCGCGCGCATATGCACCAGCATACCCAGCGCCACCACCACGGCAGCCGCCGCGCCGGTGGAGATGACCAGCACCTGATATTCCTCGACGAACGCCATGGTCACCAGAGAACCGATGATGAACAGGATCACCAGGTAGGTCAGCCAGGGGAACAGCCACATTTTCAGGCGGATGTCCTTGCCCTCGGCTTCCAGCTTGCGGCGCATGCGCAGCTGCGAGAAGGCGATCACCAGGTACACCAAGAGGGCGATCATGCCGGTGGTGTTCATCAGGGTGTCGAGCACGTCTTTCGGGCGCAGGGTTTCGCTGAAGTTGATCAGCGCCACGAAGATGGCCACCGAGCAGGAGGCGATGATCGCGAACACCGGCACGCCGGTTCCGGTACGGGTGATCTTCAGGAAGCGCGGCGCGTCGCCACGGGTGGACAGCGAGAACAGCATGCGCGAGGCGGTGTAGTGCGCCGAGATCATGCAGCTGCTCACCGAGGTCAGCACCACGAAGTTCATCACTAGCTCGGCGTAGGGAATGCCCAGCAGTTCCAGGGTGCGGCGGTAGGAGCCGTAGCCGGACTGCGCCATCATCGGGTCATTCCACGGCACCAGGCAGACGATCAGGAAGATCGAGCCGATATAGAACAGGCACACGCGCCAGACCACCGAGTTGGTCGCCTTGACGATCTGGTTGGCCGGATCCTTCGCCTCCGAGGCGGCGATGGTGACAATCTCGGCGCCCAGGAAAGCGAACATCACGCCCAGAATGGCTACGACAACGGACTCGATACCGTTGGGCATGAAGCCCTGGGCGGTCAGGTTGCTGAAGCCGCGCGCCTCGCCCATCGGCCACAGGCTGAGCACGGCCAGGCTGCATACGGCCAGGAAGCAGATGATCGCCACCACCTTGATCAGCGCGAACCAGAACTCGAACTCGCCGTAATTCTTGACGTTGAAGAAGTTGATGCTGATCAGCACCAGGGTAGCGGCCAGCACGAAGACGTTGACGCTGACCTCCGGGAACCAGCCATTGAGGATGGTGCCCGCCACGTAGGCTTCCCAGGCCATGAGGATGACCCAGAACCACCAGTACAACCAGCCGATGGTAAAACCGGCCCAGCGGCCGATGGCGCGCTCGGCATAGGTGGAGAACGACCCGGTGTCCGGCGACGAGGTGGCCATTTCGCCGAGCATGCGCATGATCAGCACGACCAGAATGCCGCCCGCCAGGTAGGCCAGTACTGCAGCCGGCCCGGCGCTGTGGATCACGCTGCCGGAGCCGACGAACAACGCCCCGCCGATCACGCCGGCAATGGACATCATGGTGAGGTGCCGGGGCTTCAATGACGCACTGAGCTTGCTCTCAGGCTCCTGCTTTGCCTGTTCGGCGGATACCGCATCCATAGAAGGACTACCTCTTATTGATTTTGCTGGAAACAGTTGAAGCCAGGCCGCTGCGCATACCGCCAGGCGGCGCGCCAGCAGGCTTCGCTGCGTGATCGCATTCCATGTGAGCGTTTCCGGATCCGGCGAACCGGTCTCGGGCAACAGTTCCTTGCCGAAATCCATCCGGTTGAAGCAGAGAAAGCTCCGTCAAAAACCCTGACTGCCGAGCCATTTAACGCCGCAGTGCTGCCTGCAAAAACGCCGACGCACCGATTTGAATGTTCGTTTTACTCCACAACTCGCTCGAAACCAGGCCCTTTTCAGCTCGGCTTTCGCCGCTGAAACCAGCGCCACCAGCAGGTGGAAATCCCAGTAGAGACAGCCACTAACGGCGTTAAATCCACCGCCACACAGGCGAATGAAACCCGTTCGTTAAATTCAACGGGGCCGGATGGTAACGGAAAATTTACATTTGGGAATACTCTGCTCGTGCGACGAACAGATGGGTGGCATGGCGAACAGGCGTCTGCCGGTGCCTGATCCGGGCCGTTTCTTAAGGAGACCGGAGCGCGTAGTCGTAGGAGGGGTCTGCCTTTGTGGGGAGCGCGCCATGAGCGCGAATCGCGGGCATGAACTAGCTCCGTAGGATGGGTGCAACCCATCGAAACTTGATGGGTTTCACCCATCCTACGAGGCTGCCGATGCCAAAGAACGGCTGAGTTGTAGGGGCGAATGACGTTTCATCCGCTTTTCCCCAACCACCGCTCCTATCACCGCAATGGTGGACAAAAAGAGCGTTATCCAGCCTACGACCTGCCTTTGTGGGAGCGCGCCATGCGCGCGAATCGCGGGGCATGAACTAACTCTGTAGGATGGGTGCAACCCATCGAAACTTGATGGGTTTCACCCATCCTACGAGGCTGAAAGGCCTGCGGAGACGATTCGCATTTAGTATCGCAAGCGTCAGACAGCCAGAAATCACCTACTTAGATCTGCCCCCTGCGGCGCTAGCACCTGCACGCTTGGCCGATGCAGCCTTCTTGCGCGAGGCGCCTTTTCGCTTGCCCTTCCAAGCCGGCCTGCCACCCGGCGGCGGGCCGCTGATGGTCAGTTGCAGGCCACGGCAGCGCTCGATCTGCCTGGCCATCCAAGCAGATTGCTTGGCAACGAATTCGTCCAGGGGCATCTCGCCGCTCTGCACCATATCCAGCGCCTGCTCCCAGATCGCCGTGGTGCCGGGGTCGGCGATAGCGCGGGGCACCGCATCGATCAGGCCGAAGGCTGCCGAGGTGGCGGCCAGGGTCTTGCCCTGCTTGGTCAGGTAACCGCGGTCGAGCAGGCCCTGGATGATGCCGGCGCGGGTGGCTTCGGTGCCGATGCCAGTGGTGTCCTTGAGCTTCTGCTTCAGAAGCGGGTCCTCGACCAGCCGCGCGACGTTCTTCATGGCCTGGATTAGGTCGCCCTCGGTGAACGGCTTGGGCGGCTGAGTGAATTGATCCTTGAGCGTCACTTCACGCACCGCGCACGTCTGGCCTTCATGCAGTGCGGGCAAGGCCTGGGGCGCAGGCGCCTCACGGCCCTTGCTCGGAGCCAGGGCTTCGGGCAGCGCGCGTTTCCAGCCCGGCTCGACGATCTGTTTGCCGACCGCACGCAGGTCATGGCCGGCGCAGTCGAAGTCGGCCTGGGTGCGATCGTATTCGTGGTTGGGCAGAAACTGCGCCAGATAGCGGGCACGGATCAGTTCATAAACCGCACGCGGCCGGCCGCTCAGTCGAGTCAGCCCTCCAGCCGCCAGGGTCGGGATGATGCCGTGGTGGGCGCTGACCTTGGCATCGTTCCAGGCCCGCGAGCGGCGCTGCGTCTGGGTATGCGCCAGCACTTCACGCAATGTCGGATCGGCCTGCCCCAGCGCGGCTAAAATGGCCGGTGCCTCGGCGTGCTGGCTGAGCGGCAGGTAACCGCAATCGCTGCGCGGATAGGTGATCAGCTTGTCTGTCTCGTAGAGTTTCTGGGCGATGTCCAGGGTTTCCTGGGCGCCCAGGCCGAGCTTCTTCGAGCACACCTGCTGCAGCGTACCGAGGTCGAACAGCAACGGCGGCGCCTCACGCATGCGCTCGGTCTTCAACTTCTCCAGCACGGCATGCTCGGCGCCCTGCATGGCCTCGGCGGCGCGCTGCGCCACTTCCTGCTTCAGGCAGCGGCCCTGCTCGTCGCAATCGTCCTGGGGCGCGCGCCACACGGCGGTAAACGGAATGCCATTGCCGTCGAGCGTCACGTCGATGGCCCAGAACGGCACCGGCACGAAGTCGGCGATGCTGCGGTCGCGGTCGACCACCAGGCGCAGGGTCGGCGTCTGCACGCGGCCGACCGGCAGCACGCCCTGATAACCGGACTTGCGCCCCAGCAGGGTGAACAGGCGGCTCATGTTCATGCCGATCAGCCAGTCGGCCCGCGAGCGACCGAGCGCCGACTGATAGAGGTTGTAGGTGCTGGCGCCCGGTTTGAGCGCCGCCAGGGCCTTGCGGATCGAGGCGTCGTCCAGCGCCGACAGCCACAAACGCTGGATCGGCCCGCGGTAGCGGCAATGCTCGAGCAACTCGCGAGCGATCATCTCGCCCTCGCGATCCGCGTCGGTGGCGATCACCAGCTCGCTGGCCTCGCCAAGCAGGCGCTTGATGGCCTTGAACTGAGCGGCGGTATTGGCTTTGACGCGCATTTTCCACTGCTGCGGGACGATGGGCAGGTCGTCCAGCACCCAGCGCTTGTAGCGCGCGTCGTAGGCATCCGGTGGCGCGGTTTCGAGCAAATGGCCGATGCACCAGGTGACCGTCACGCCGTTGCCCAGCCAGCAGCCGTCGCCACGCCGCGTGGCACCAAGCACGCTGGCGATGTCTTTGGCTTGGGAGGGCTTTTCGCAGAGAAACAGACGCATCGGCTAGGGCCAGCAGGAAATGAATAACGGCAAGAATACTGTATATCCATCCAAATCGCCCAGCCGCGCTGATTTGCTCGCGAAAGAGCCCTCTGCTAGTGTCGCGGCGACCGCGAACCCCGCCTGAGACCTGCTGACCATGGCCCGCAAGAAAGCCGCGCTCGACTTCGAGCAATCCCTCACCGAACTGCAAACCATTGTCGAGCGCCTGGAAAACGGCGAGCTGTCGCTGGAAGAGTCGCTGAGCGCCTTCGAGCAAGGCATCGGCCTGACCCGCGAATGCCAGGCGGCCCTGACCCAGGCCGAGCAGAAGGTGCAGATCCTCCTGGAGCGCGACGGTGCCCTGGAAGCGGCGCCGTTCGAAACGGACGAGCCGCTATGATCGCCGCCTACCAGGCACGCTGCCAGAAGCAGGTCGACGCCGCCCTCGAACCGCTGTTCACCGCGCCACGTGCCGAACTCGAACGCCTTTATGCCGCCATGCGCTACAGCGTGTTCAACGGTGGCAAGCGCGTGCGCCCGTTGCTCGCCTATGCCGCCTGCGAAGCCCTAGGCGGTGCACCGGCTCAGGCCGACGGCGCTGCCTGCGCAGTGGAGCTGATCCACGCCTATTCCCTGGTGCACGACGACCTGCCGGCCATGGACGACGACGACCTGCGCCGCGGCCAGCCGACCACCCATATCGCCTTCGACGAAGCCACCGCCATCCTTGCCGGCGACGGTTTGCAGAGCCTGGCTTTCGACGTGCTCGCCAACACCCGCCACAACCCGCACAGCGCCGAGATTCGCCTGAGTATGTTCCAGGCCCTGGCCCAGGCCGCAGGCCCGGCCGGCATGGTCGGCGGCCAGGCCATCGACCTCGGCTCGGTGGGCCAGCAGTTGCAGCAACCGGCGCTGGAAGTCATGCACCGCCACAAGACCGGCGCGCTGATCGAAGCCGCCGTGCGCCTCGGCGCCCTGGCCAGCGGCCGCGCCGACGAGCAGGCGCTGACCGCGCTGAGCACCTACGCCCGCGCCGTCGGCCTGGCCTTCCAGGTGCAGGACGACATCCTCGACGTGGAAAGCGATACGGCGACGCTGGGCAAGACCCAGGGCAAGGACCAGGCGAACGACAAGCCCACCTACCCGGCGCTGCTCGGCATGGCCGCGGCCAAGGCCTACGCCTTGGAGCTGCGCGACCAGGCACTGCAGGCCCTGCAGCCCTTCGACGACGCCGCCGAGCCGCTGCGCGAGCTGGCGCGTTATATCGTCGAACGGCGTAACTGAAACGCTGTCTATCTGACATCGCTGCTGCGGCAACCGCGCCCAAGTCCTCCCTTGGGCACAGGTGATCGCATCAGGTAGACTGCCCCACTTATTTTCGAATTCTTATAACGACTCGCCTGATGCCGACGACTTTCCACGAGATTCCCCGCGAACGCCCGCTGACGCCGCTGCTGGACCGCGCCAACACGCCGGATGAGTTGCGCCGCCTCGGCGAGGCCGAGCTGGAAACCCTGGCGGATGAACTGCGCCAGTACCTGCTCTACACGGTCGGCCAGACCGGCGGGCATTTCGGTGCCGGCCTCGGGGTGATCGAGCTGACCGTCGCCCTTCACTACGTCTTCGATACGCCCGAAGACCGCCTGGTATGGGACGTCGGCCATCAGGCCTACCCGCACAAGATTCTTACCGGCCGCCGCGAGCGCATGGGCAGCCTGCGCCAGAAGGACGGCATCGCCGCCTTTCCGCGTCGCTCGGAAAGCGAGTACGACACCTTTGGCGTCGGCCATTCCAGCACCTCGATCAGCGCCGCATTGGGCATGGCCATCGCCGCCCAGCGCCAGGGCAGCAAACGCAAATCGGTGGCGGTGATCGGTGACGGCGCACTGACCGCGGGTATGGCCTTCGAAGCCCTCAACCACGCGGCGGACGTGAAGGCCAACATGCTCGTGGTGCTCAACGACAACGACATGTCGATTTCCAAGAACGTTGGCGGCCTGTCCAACTACCTGGCCAAGATTCTCTCCAGCCGCACCTATGCCAACGTGCGCGAAGGCAGCAAGAAGGTGCTGTCCAAGCTGCCGGGCGCCTGGGAAATCGCCCGCAAGACCGAAGAGCACGCCAAGGGCATGCTGGTCTCCGGCACCATGTTCGAAGAGCTGGGCTGGAACTACATCGGCCCCATCGACGGCCACGACCTGCCGACCCTGCTGGCCACCCTGCGCAACATGCGCGACCTGGAGGGTTTGCAGTTCCTCCACGTGGTCACCAAGAAGGGCAAGGGTTTCGCGCCCGCCGAAGTCGACCCGATCGTCTACCACGCCATCACCAAGCTGGAGCCGATCAACGCGCCGGCCAAGGTGAAGGCGCCGTCCGGCCCGAAATACTCCAGCGTGTTCGGCCAGTGGCTGTGCGAAATGGCCGCCCATGACGAACGCCTGATGGCCATCACCCCAGCCATGAAGGAAGGCTCGGACCTGGTCGCCTTCAGCGAACACCACCCGGATCGCTACTTCGACGTCGCCATCGCCGAACAGCACGCGGTGACGCTCGCCGCCGGCATGGCCTGCGAAGGGGCCAAGCCGGTGGTGGCGATCTACTCGACCTTCCTGCAGCGCGCCTACGACCAGCTGATCCACGACGTCGCGGTGCAGAACCTCGACGTGCTGTTCGCCATCGACCGCGCCGGCCTGGTCGGCGAAGACGGCCCGACCCACGCGGGCAGCTTCGACCTCTCCTACCTGCGTTGCATCCCCGGCATGCTGATCATGACGCCGAGCGATGAAAACGAGCTGCACCACATGCTCACCACCGGTTACCAGTTCACTGGCCCGGCGGCGGTGCGCTACCCCCGCGGCAGTGGCCCCAACGCGCCGATCGACCGCGAACTCTCGCCGCTGCCGATTGGCAAGGGCGTGGTGCGTCGCCAGGGCAAGGGCGTAGCTCTCTTGGTGTTCGGCGTGCAATTGGCCGAAGCTCTGCGCGTTGGCGGAACCCTGGACGCCACCGTGGTCGACATGCGCTTCGTCAAACCCCTCGACGAAGCGCTGGTCAGCGAACTGGCCGCCAGCCACGACCTGCTGGTGACCATCGAGGAAAACAGCGTGATGGGTGGCGCCGGCAGCGCCGTCAGCGAATTCCTCGCCAGTCAGGGTACGCTCAAACCGATGCTGCACCTGGGCCTGCCCGACTACTACGTCGAGCATGCACGGCCCGATCAGATGCTCGCCGAATGCGGCCTGGACGAAGCCGGTATCGAGAAGGCCATCCGCGCCCGCCTGAAAGGCTGACGACACGCAAGCTCCGAACCGACGAACGGCTCACATTTTGCATCAATTTCTCGCCGAAATTGGGCATATGTAGACCATCGTTCGATGGCCGGAGTCTGTATGCAACTGCGTAGCCATAAAATGGATTTTCACGGCCGCGAACGTCGCTGGCTGCCCTGGTTCGGCAAGGCAGGCAAGTTCGCCATGCGCTGGTCCTGCCTGCTCAATGCCGGGCAGATGGCCCAGGTGGAGAAAACCTTCGCCGGATTGGCGCAGACTCGCGTCGATCTGCTCCTCAACTGGGCTCAGCAGCACTGGCAGGCACTCGAAGTGCTGGGCAGTGGCCTGACTTCAGCCTGGCCCGCCATCGCCCCCGGCAGCCTGCAACGGGCCCTGACCCACATGCCCGAAGCTTCCGAGCTGTTCGTGGTCGACACCACCGGACATATCCTCGCCTCCACCCATGCCCCGCGCCAGGGCGCCCGCTACGATGCCCAGGCCCTGGCCGCCGGGCTGCGCGCTCCGTTCCTGCTGGGCCCGTACAGCGACGAGCTGACCCTGCAACTGGGCGCCACCACCTCGAAGTTTCACGACGCGGTCACCCTGATGTTCCATCAGCCGCTGAGCCATGCCGGCCAGGTGGTCGGCTGCCTGTGCGCGCGGATTCCCAACGACGTGATGAGCGACCTGATCCAGCGCGAGGCCGGCCACGTCTACCGCGACTCTGGTGACAACTACCTGTTCATGGTGCAAAGCGCCTACAACCCGGCCATCGCCCAGGGCACCGCGCTGTCGCGTTCGCGCTTCGAGGACGATGCCTTCACCGGCGGTGACAACCTGAAACAGGGCATCCCGACGCCGTTCGGCACCGTAAAGGTGCGCAAACACACCGAATTCGAGCTGCGCTTCACCGCTCCGGCCACCGGCGAACTGCATCCGGGCGTGCGGGAAACCATCCGCCACGGCAGCAACCTGTTCGTGCTCTACCCCGGTTACCCCGATTACCGCCACGTACCGGTAGTGGGCGCCGGCCTGACCCTGCGCATGCCCGGCTCACCGGACACCTGGGGGCTGATGTGCGAGGGCGATCTGGAAGAGGTCTACCGCCAGCGCAGCCTGAGCTTCTCGCTGGCCAGCCAGCTACTGGCCGGCCTGGCCCTGCTGGGCGGCCTGCAATGGTGGCTGACGCAACAAATGCCCGAACATGCCGCGCCCCTGACCTTCGCCGCCGCCAGCGGGCTGCTGCTGGCCTTCTGGGCATTCAGCCTGCGCGCGCGGGCGCGCTCGCTGCAATCGCTGTCGGACTTCTTTCTGGACACCGCCGAATGCGGCGCGCCGCTGAGCAATCGCCTGGCGCTGGAACGTTTCGCCAGCGATGAGGCCGGCACCCTGGCCGGCTGGGTGAACAGTTTCGTCGACAAGATGGACCACACCATGCAGGGCATCGTCACGGCCGGTAACGCCCTGCAGCACACCTCCACCGGGCTGAGCGGTACCGCCGGTAACGCCAGTCAGTGCGCCGCCCAGGGCCAAGCCGCCGCGGTGTCCACCGCAAGGGCGATGCTCGACGTCAATCACAGCATCGGCGAGGTCGCCCAGCACATTCACGACAGCGAGCACGCCTCCCGCCAGGCCCTGACCCTGACGCGTCAAGGCGCCAGCGCGGTGCAGCACAATGCCGATGACGTAGCTCAGCTGGCCAGCCGCATTGAGCAGTCCAGCCAGGCCCTAGAAGCGCTGAGCCGGCAGACCGAGCAGATCCAGCACATCAGCGAAGCCATCCGCGGCATCGCCGACCAGACCAACCTGTTGGCCCTCAATGCCGCCATCGAAGCGGCACGCGCCGGCGACAGTGGCCGCGGCTTCGCGGTGGTCGCCGACGAGGTGCGCGGTCTGGCCAGACGCACCGCCCAGGCCACCCAGGAGATCGCCACCACGCTGAGCAGCGTTCGCCAGCAGACCCTCGATACCCAAACGGCCATGCACAGCTGCCAGCAAGCCGCGCAGAGCAGCGTGGCGCGTTCGGGTGAAGCCAACGAGGCGCTGGAACGTATCGAACAGGAAGTGGCCGGCATGCAGGATCGCCTCGGCCAGATCAGCGCGGCAATGAAGCTGCAGTTGAGCCAGGTGCAGGCGGTCAACGGCCAGGCTCAGGCGATCACCGGGGCCGCCGAGCGCAGCAGCCAGAGCGCCGGCGAAACCCTGCAGGCCGCGCAATCACTGGCCCAGCTGGTGCTCGATCTGCACAAGACAGCCAGCCGCCTGAGCCGTCAGGAAAAGCCCGGCGGCAACAGCGCATCACCCCTCGGACAGCCAACAGCGTTCAAACTCAACGTAATTGCGCACTAGCACTTCCGAAGATCGCCATGGCTCGTAGCCTGGCGTTGAGCGCAGCGATACCCAGGTCGATTCCCCGGGTATCGCTCTGCTCAACCCAGGCTACCACCAGCCACGGTAATGCCTGGCCTACACCCAGCCCTGGGCCTTGAACTCGCTCTTCACGTAGGCGTAGTAGACCGGCGCTGCCACCAGCCCGGCGATGCCGAAGGCCGCCTCGAATACCAGCATTACCAGCAGCAGCTCCCAGGCCCGCGCCTTGATCTGCCCGCCGACGATGCGCGCGTTGAGGAAATATTCGACCTTGTGGATGAAGATCAGATAAGCCAGCGCCCCAAGCGCGACCCAGATCGACAGCGACAGGCCGACCACGAAGATCGCGGTATTGGAGATCAGGTTGCCGACCACCGGCAGCAGACCGGCCAGGAAGGTGATCAGGATCAGCGTCTTGGTCAGCGGCAGGTGCACGCCGAACAGTGGCAGCACGCCGATCAGGAAGATCGCGGTAAAGGTGGTATTGAGCAGGGAGATCTTGATCTGCGCGAAGACGATGTTGCGAAACGCCTCGACGAAGCGCTGCACGCGGGTCAGCAAGGCGCCAGCCAGGGGCTTGAGCTGATCCGGCTCGGGCACGTTCTGCAGCGCGATCACCGCGCCGAGGATCATGCCGATCAGAATGGTCACGAACATGTGCACGGCGCCCTTGCCGAGCAGCTGCAGTTCGCTGATATGCCCGCGCAGCCAGTCGTGCAGTGCCACGCGGATATCGTCGACGTTGGCCGGCAGGTAGGCCACCAGGGCCTCGGGCAGTTGCTCACGGGCGCGGTCGACCACACCTAGCAGCTTGCCCATCATCCGCCCGGGGTTGTTGAGCTCGTGCATCAGCAGGGAAAAGCCGCCGGCGAAGATCAGGCCGAGCACGGCGATCACCAGCACACTGAGCACGCCAACGGCCAGCACACGCCCCATGTGGCCGGCCAGCAGGCGCTGCATCGGCCGCGCCAGACGGTTGACCAGCTCGAACACCAAAAGGCCAGCCAGCAGACTGGGCAGCAATTTCAGAGGGAAGACCAGCAGGAGCGCGGCGCCAACGATCAGGGCGCTGGCTGGGGAAAACCAGGGGGATACGGGGGCTTTCATAACGTCTGCAATGAACCGGAAGGCGTTCAATCTGCCAGTTGCCGGCGCGCTTTACCAGTGTCATCGCACAACCCGAGCGCGAGCCCTGACGGCGATCAACAGGCAGGCGGCAGCCCTTCGCCAGGCGACAAAAGTCAGAGCTGCCTGGGAATGCGATATAGGTAGAGAACGACGATACTGGCCAGCGCCAGCAGGATCTGCGGCACCGCTTCCAGCCCGGCGAATACCGCCAGAGCGGCGATCCAGGCCGGTAATCCGGCACCGAGCAAGGCAGGACGCCGGCGCTCGGCCAAGGTCAGCCAGGCGGCGGGCTCGTCAGCGGTATTCAGCGCTTTCACAGTGGCGAACAGCGCACGCTTGTAGGCGCTGAACAGCGGCAGGCTGACGAACAGCGAGGCCAGCCCGGCGATGAACAGCGGCATGGCCAGCACGCCGGGTTGGCGCCCGGCACCGAATAGCAGATTGATCACAAACAGCGGGGCCAGGGTCAGTGCCAGTTGCCGCCACCAGAGCAGGGCCAACCGGCGCTTGACCGCGGCACGGGTCAAGGCTGCTCGACCTCGCCCTGGTGCAGCTTGCCGAGCATGTGCCCGAGCTTGCCGGCCTTGGTGGCCAGGTATTTGCTGTTGTGCGGGTTGTGGCCCAGTTGCAGCGGCACGCGGTTGGCTACCGGAATGCCCATGTCGCCCAGCGCCTTGACCTTGCGCGGGTTGTTGGTCATCAGCTTGAGCGAGCCGATGCCCAGGTGCTTGAGCATCGGCAGGCAGATGGCGTAATCACGCATGTCGGCACCGAAGCCCAGGCGCTCGTTGGCTTCGACGGTGTCGGCGCCGCCATCCTGCAGCTCGTAGGCGCGGATCTTGTTGAGCAGGCCGATGCCGCGACCTTCCTGGCGCAGATAGAGCAGCACGCCGCGGCCCTCCTCGGCGATGGCGCGCAGGGCGCCCTCGAGCTGGAAGCCGCAGTCACAGCGCAGGCTGAACAGCGCATCACCGGTCAGGCACTCGGAATGCAGGCGCCCCAGCACCGGCTCGCCGTCGGCCACGTTGCCGAAGGTCAGCGCGACATGCTCCTTGCCCGTGGCCTCTTCGAGAAAGCCATGCATGGTGAACACACCGAACGGCGTCGGCAGTTGGGAGGCGGCGACGAACACGACAGACACCGGATGCTCCTGGTAGCGGAAAGGGATGGGGATTTGCGAGGGGTGATAGTGTAACAGCAGCGTCAAGAGCCGCGTCAGCCGAATTAACGATCAAAAGGATCGAGAGCCGATCAGCCTTCGGCGTAGTCACAGTCGATGTTCACGCGACTGCCGACCACCACACCAAGGCCGGCGAATTCGCCCCTGGCGACCTCGATGATATAGCGCACCGGCTCATCCGAGGCGTGGCGCTGCAGGCTGAAGGGGCGCATGTCGACCAGCTTGCGCACCGTGCCGCCGTTATCGATGAAGGCGGCCGACAGCGCGACGCGGGTGTCCTTCATCCACAGCTCGCGCAGCCCGTCATGGGGCCAGGCGAAGAGCATGCCGTCGCCAACGTCATCACGACCGGACAATCCGATGGTGCGCGCATCAGGTGTGGCCGCCAGCGGCAAATCACGAGCCTGGTCCGACGGGAAAACAACCCGGCATTCGGGCAGCTGCGCCAGCGCCATGTTCGAGGCAAGGCCCAAGGCGACGGACAAAAGAGCGGAATGTTTCATGCCAATCCAATGCGAGAACAGAGCGCCGATCTTACGTCATTCGTCGCAGCGGTGACGCGACAGACGTGCGCAGCGGATGCCCCAGCGCCTGTGCATTTGCCGCTATAATCGCGCATTTTTCCGGGCCGCCCTGGCCCGCTCACGCTTTCAAGCAGGCACGCATCCATGACCACTCAGGCCGCCGAAGTCGCCAAGCGCCGTACCTTCGCGATCATTTCCCACCCCGACGCCGGTAAGACCACCATCACCGAAAAGCTGCTGCTGATGGGCAAGGCGATCGAAGTGGCCGGTACGGTGAAGTCGCGTAAATCCGACCGCCACGCGACATCCGACTGGATGGAAATGGAGAAGCAACGCGGCATCTCCATCACCACCTCGGTGATGCAGTTCCCCTACCGCGAGCACATGATCAACCTGCTCGACACCCCCGGCCACGAAGACTTCTCGGAAGATACCTACCGCACCCTGACCGCGGTGGACAGCGCGCTGATGGTGCTCGACGGCGGTAAAGGCGTCGAACCACGTACCATCGCCCTGATGGACGTGTGCCGTCTGCGCGACACGCCGATCGTCAGCTTCGTCAACAAGCTCGACCGCGACATCCGCGACCCCATCGAACTGCTCGACGAGATCGAGGCGGTGCTGAAGATCAAGGCCGCGCCGATCACCTGGCCGATCGGTTGCTACCGCGACTTTAAGGGCGTGTACCACCTGGAAGGCGACTACATCATCGTCTACACCGCCGGCCACGGCCACGAGCGCACCGAAGCCAAGATCATCCACAAGCTGGATTCCGACGAGGCCCGCGCCCACCTGGGCGACGAGTACGAGCGCTTCGTCGAGCAGCTGGAGCTGGTGCAGGTCGCCTGCCACCCGTTCGACCAGGACGAGTTCGACAACGGCCAGCTGACCCCGGTGTTTTTCGGCACCGCACTGGGCAACTTCGGCGTCGACCATGTGCTCGACGCCGTGGTCGACTGGGCGCCGCGCCCGCTGGCCCGCGTGGCCCACGAGCGCCCGGTGGAGCCGACCGAGGAGAAGTTCACCGGCTTCGTGTTCAAGATCCAGGCGAACATGGACCCCAAGCACCGCGACCGCGTGGCCTTCATGCGCATCTGCTCGGGCAAGTATGAAAAAGGCATGAAGATGCGCCACGTGCGTACCGGCAAGGACGTGCGCATCGGCGACGCCCTGACCTTCTTCTCCAGCGAGCGTGAAATGCTCGAGGAGGCCTGGGCCGGCGACATCATCGGCCTGCACAACCACGGCACCATCCAGATCGGCGACACCTTCACCGAAGGCGAAGCCCTGGGCTTCACCGGCATCCCGCACTTCGCCCCTGAGCTGTTCCGCCGCGTGCGCCTGAAGGACCCGCTGAAATCCAAGCAGCTGCGCCAGGGTCTGCAGCAGCTCGCCGAGGAAGGGGCCACCCAGGTGTTCTTCCCCGAGCGCAGCAACGACATCATCCTCGGCGCCGTCGGTGTGCTGCAGTTCGACGTGGTCGCCAGCCGCCTGAAGGAGGAATACAAGGTCGAGTGCGGCTACGAGCCGATCACCGTGTGGTCGGCGCGCTGGATCGAGTGCGACGACAAGAAGAAGCTCGAGGAATTCTCCAACAAGGCCGTGGAAAACCTCGCGGTCGATGGCGGCGGTCACCTCACCTACCTGGCGCCGACCCGCGTCAACCTGAGCCTGATGGAAGAGCGCTGGCCAGATGTGAAATTCCGCGCCACCCGCGAGCATCACTGATCGCGCTTTTCATGCTCAATGAAAACGGCCCTGAGTGGGCCGTTTTTTATGGGTGTTTCGTAGCCCGGGCCGAGCGCAGCGACACCCGGGAACTCCGGTTCACGCCTGCGGGCCTTGTCCCGGGTTACGCCTTCGGCTAACCCAGGCTACGGATCGGCTGATTTCGCCTTCAGGTAACAAAAACGGCCCTTAGTGGGCCGTTTTTCTTGGTTGCATGTCGTAGCCTGGGTCGAGCGAAGCGACACCCGGGGCTCGCTGCTTATTTATCCTCAGGCAACGCCCAGGCCGTTACCGAATCGCCGATTTTGGTGCCGAACGAGCCATGCCCACCGGCCATTTGCACCACGTACTGCCTGCCGGTCTTTTCGGACACGTAGGTCATCGGTGTCGCTTGGCCGCCAGCCGGCAGACGGCCTTTCCACAGCTCCTTGCCGGTCTTCAGGTCATAGGCGCGCAGGTAGTAATCCAGCGTACCGCTCATAAAGGCCACCCCGCCGGCCGTGATGATCGGTCCGCCAAGCGCCGGCGTTCCGACCGGGAACGGCAGGCCCAGCGGCGCGCTGTCGCGACTGGTGCCGTTCTTGTGCATCCACACCTTCTTCATGGTGCGCAGATCGACGGCAGTCACGTAGCCCCAAGGCGGCGACTGGCACGGCAAGCCCAACACCGAGAGGAACGGCTGCAAACGCACCATATACGGTGCCCCAAGATTCGGTTGCAGGCCGGTTTCACCACCACCCATTTGCTCGTCAGGGTCGACTTCGCTGCGCTTGACCATCTGCGAGATGAACGCCAGGTAGTTGGGCGCGCCGAACAGCAATTGGCGATTCGGATCCACCGCCACCGATGGCCAGTTGAATACCCCGACGTTGCCCGGATAGATCAGCGAACCGCCCTGGGACGGCGGCGTGAAATCGCCCTCGTAGCGCAGCTTGCGGAACTGGATGCGGCACAGCATCTGGTCGATCGGCGTACCGCCCCACATGTCGCGCTCGCGCAGCGGCTCCTGCGGCGCGTAGCTCAGCGCCGATGTCGGCTGAGTGGCGGCGGTGGTGTCGCCGTAGTCGGTACCCTGAGGCACTGGCATCTCGTTGACTGGCACGATGGGTTCGCCGGTACGGCGGTCGAGCACATACAGATCGCCGCGCTTGGTCGGCTGGATAAGCGCGGGTACCTTGCCCTGCGGGCCGTCGATATCCACCAGGGTCGGTTGCGAGGGTAGGTCACGGTCCCAGAGATCGTGGTGCACGGTCTTGAATTCCCAACGCACCTTGCCGGTTGCAAGGTCCAGCGCCAGTACCGTGTCGGTGAAACGCTCAGCCAGTTCATCACGCGGGATCGACCACTGATCCGGCGTCTGGTTGCCAGTGGGGATATACACCAGGCCCAGCGCTTCGTCGGCCGTAGGGATCGTCCAGGAATTGGGCGTGCTGCGCACATAGGTTTCGCCCGGCGCTAGCGGTTCGGTGGCATCCGGCTTGCCCGGATCGAAATTCCACACCAGTTCACCGGTCTTCACGTCATAGGCGCGAATCACGCCGCCGGGTGAATCCACCGAGCCGTTATCGGTTATCGAACCGCCCTGAATCACCAGCTTGCTGGTCACCACAGGTGGCGAGGTGGGCAGGTAGACACCGAGCGCGCCCTCACCCAGACCAGCCTTGAGATCGACCGTGCCGGCATCGCCGAAGTCTTCGCACGGTTGGCCGTCATTCACATCCAGGGCGATCAGGGTGGCGTCGTTGGTCGGCAGGAACAGACGCTTCTCACACCGCGCAGCCGGCTGATCAGGCTGCTCGACCGCATTGGCAGTCGCCCCCGCAGCCGCACCATCGTGATAAGCCAGGCCACGGCAGGTCATATGCTGGTAGTACCCAGCGTCCCGGTTGATGCTCGGATCAAACCGCCAGCGCACCTCGCCGGTGTCCCCATCCAGCGCAATCGCCACGCTGTGCGGCGTGCAGATAAACAGGGTATTGCCGACCTTCAGCGGAGTGACCTGATTGGTCAGCTCATGGGGATCGCCCTCCCCCGGCAAATCTCCAGTATGAAACTCCCAGGCCTTTTCCAGCTTGCCGGCATTCTCGGGAGTAATCAGATCGGCCGTCGAATACCGATCACTGTGCCTGGAGCCACCATAGGCCGGCCACTCACTCGGCGAGCGCTGCGCAACGTCACTAGCCGCCTCACCCTGCATCTGCGCATCGCTGAACTCACCATTGATGGAGTGGTAATCCTGGGTCAGCGAATAACCGGCCATCGCAGCACCAGCCAAAAGCCCTACGCCCAAAACGCCGGTGGCGCCGTCACGCCAGACGCCATTACGCCCGACATGCCGATTGACGAAGGGCAGGAACAGCCAAAGACCGAGAATGCACCAGAGGTCGATGCGCGGCGCCAATTGCCACCAGTCGAGGCGAACTTCGTATAGGGCCCAGGCGAGGGTGCCTAGAAGGAGGAGTCCGTAGAGTGTTATGGCGGAGCGGCGACCGGTAAGCAGCAAGCCGCCCACTATCAACAGCCCCAAACCAGCTATGAGGTAATACCAGGAGCCCCCCAAGCTCTTCAGGTAGCCCCCGCCAGAAGCCATGACTGCGCCCAGCAGCAAAACCGACAAAGCGGTAAGACTGACCCAAAACGGGCGACGGTATTCAATACTCATGGCGCACTCCCCTACGATCGTCACATCTGACGTAGCGAAATTTTAAGCAACAAAGGCTAGGTCAGAGAGCAGTGGAGTAAGGGCGGCGTGGTTGGTTCAGGTTTTCGGGGAAAAGTAGGCAGGCAATGAAGCTGGCATCCCTAGCGGGTCACCATCCAGCATACGAAATCTTCAAACTGGCCCGAAAGCCAAACGTTGAGTTTGGCATGCTAGCGCGAGCTCCATGATGACTTACTAGATTTTGTATTCCTAAGAAGCGTGACTGAGCACACTGCAGTTACCAATGATCTTCTGGCATTATGCGGGACCAATACCACTATAGAGCCGAGCAATCCAAGTGAGCGAATTCCTCAGCACCTTGCGCGATCGGGTAACCTCGGGCACAGCCATCGTTGGTATCTACGGCCTGGGCTATGTAGGATTGCCACTAGCGTTACGCTTTTCTGAAGTAGGAATCAAGGTTATAGGCTTTGACGTCGATCAAACTAAGGTCGACACCCTTCTGGCTGGGAAAAGCTATATAGAAAGACTGACGCCTGACCGGATAAAAGAAGCCCTCAAACATGGATTCGACGCAACCGTCGATTTCTCCAGAACTACTGAGGCTGACGCACTTATAATTTGCGTGCCCACACCACTTAATAGTCACCGAGAGCCCGATCTAAGCTATGTCATAAAGACGGTAGAGGCGATACTTCCTCACTTCCGAAAAGGTCAATTGCTTTCTTTAGAAAGTACTACTTGGCCCGGAACGACTGACGAAGAACTGGCACCCAGGCTCTTGGCAAGCGGTTTCATTCCTGGCGAAAATTGCGCACTGGTGTTCTCACCAGAGCGTGAAGATCCAGGAAACCCGCACTATGGCACTCAAGACATCCCCAAGATAATAGGGGGAATGAGTACAAGCTGCATTGAGATCGGCCAAGCGCTCTATCAGCACGCTATTCGGACGTTAGTTCCCGTGAGCAATACCCGCACCGCTGAAATGACCAAACTGCTGGAAAATATTCATAGAGCAGTGAATATTGGGCTGGTCAATGAAATGAAGATCGTGGCTGATAAGATGAGCATCGATATACACGAAGTCATCCGTGCGGCGGCCACTAAGCCCTTTGGCTTCACACCTTATTATCCAGGCCCAGGTCTTGGTGGGCACTGCATTCCCATTGATCCCTTTTACCTTACTTGGAAGGCAAAGGAATATGGAATTAACACAAGATTTATCGAGCTTGCAGGTGAAATCAATCACTACATGCCACGATGGGTAGTACAAAAGGTAGCAGATGCCCTCAATGATCATGGCAAATCAGTTAAAGGCAGCCGTATCCTGATCTTAGGACTCGCATACAAGAAAAATATCGACGACAGTCGTGAGTCTCCGGCCGTTGAAATCATGGAACTGCTACAGGGAAAAGGAGCATTAATCGAATATTGTGATCCACATGTGCCGAACTTTCCAAAAAAGCGCGACCACCATTTTGATCTTAACTCAGTAACACTGGATGCCGAGCGCATTGTCAGCTACGACTGTATTGTTCTAGCCACCGATCATGATGCCTTTGATTATCCCCTGCTGCAGAGTCATGCCAGACTTCTAATCGACACCCGGGGTAGGCTGACGGGGGCTGCAAATGTCATCCCAGCCTGAGACACATACTCGCAAGCCAAAAATTCTGATCGTTACCCGCAATCTACCACCACTAGTGGGCGGTATGGAGCGGCTGAATTGGCATATGGCTGATGAGCTCAGCAAGCAGGCTAGTGTTCGCGTGGTTGGCCCCGCCGGTGCTGCAGCACTGAAACCCGAGACGGTAACCTTGGACGAGGTACCACTCAACCCCCTGCCGCTGTTCCTGCTGCTGAGTTTTCTCAAGGGATTATGGACTGCCCTACGCTGGAAACCCGATGTTATTCTTGCCGGCAGCGGACTGACGGCTCCGACTGCCAGGCTGTTGAGCAAGTTGTGTGGCGCTCGCTCGGCAGCCTACCTGCATGGCTTCGACATCACAGTCAATCACGGCACGTATCGCAGGCTCTGGCGACCGACCTTCAAGAAGCTGGATCGGGTCATCGTCAACAGCACACCCACGCAAGCATTGGCTATCGCTGCCGGTGTCAGCCAAAACAGCATCAGCATTGTCCATCCAGGTGTGAGCCTGCCAGAAGTGTCACAGCCGGCAGAAAGCATCGCTGCGTTTAAAGAAAAGTACGGGCTAACCGGCAAAAAAATCCTGCTGTCCGTGGGGCGCCTGACCACTCGCAAAGGCCTGCGCGAATTCGTAGAGCTGGCCCTGCCCGCCATCGTCCAGGCCGAACCTGATGCCATGCTGCTGGTGATTGGAGAAGCCCCAAAGAACTCCCTGGGCGCAGGCATCCAAAGCGTGGAAAGCATTCAGGAACAAGCTGAAAAGTCAGCCGTTATTGGGCATATCAGATTCCTTGGGGTTATAACCGAGAGCCTGCTGGCGACTGCATACGAAGCCGCCAATGTGCATGTATTCCCAGTACGTCACATTCCAGATGACCCGGAAGGCTTTGGCATGGTGGCCATTGAGGCTGCGGCACACGGGCTACCTACAGTGGCCTTTGCCACGGGAGGAGTGGTTGATGCGGTTGCCGAGGGGCAGTCCGGACATCTTGTTGAGTCAGAAGACTATGCGAAGCTGGCTCAGGCAGCACTGCAGATTCTTACCAGTGGCAAGACAGCAGAGCACACCAACACAACAACCCTTTTTGCTCAAGAGTTTGCATGGTCATATTTTGGCCAACGTATAGCTACCGCTTTAATGGCTGACTCAAAATGACCACGTCCCAACCTTCCCCATCTGAGCTGATCTGTATCACAGCTACAGCTCCCGGAGACTTGGCGACAGTTACCGTGACCTTCAACCCCTCCCTGGCAGAGCTTCAAGCGCAATTGCACGTCTTACCCGCACGCTGCATCAAGGTCATTGTGGACAACGCATCCAAGCCGGATATCTGGGAAGAAGTTGCAGCTCTCGCCGGCAAGTTTCAAAACATCCATCTGATACGAAGTGAAACCAATCTTGGTCTTGCAGCCGCCCTCAACTACGGTGTTGATTGGTTGGCCACATTGACACCCACTCCCCAATTCGTGCTCTTGCTCGATCAGGACAGCGAGCCGAAGCCAGGCAGCATTGCAACGCTGCTTGCTGGATTCGCTCAGTTGCGGGCCAAAGGGCACAAGGTGGGTTGCGTGGGACCGTTGCTGGCCGACCCAGACACCGGCCTTACGCACGGTTTTCACCAAAGCACCCGCTGGCGCTGGACACGGGCCTACCCACTTGCAGGTACTGCCACGCCCGTACCGTGCGCCAACCTCAACGGAAGCGGCACGCTGGTACCACTGGCCCTATTTCAGCAGCTAGGCGGACTCGATGAGGCCTTATTCATCGACCATGTGGACACTGAATGGGCATTCCGCGTCATTGCTCATGGCTACAGCCTATGGGGCATCCCGGGCGCGGTGTTCGCGCACAGTATGGGCCAGGCCAGCGTGCGCTTCTGGCTGCTGGGATGGCGAGTGTGGCCAGTACGCTCGCCACACCGGCATTACTATCTATACCGCAACGCGGCCATGCTGATGAAACGCCCCTACGTGCCCGTGGTGTGGAAAACCTGGGCCGCGATAAAGCTACTGTTCACCACCATCGTCATGGCGATATCAGGACCGTCACGCTGGCAGCAAATCAAAAACATGTGGCACGGATTACGACAAGGACTTGGCAAAAGATGAACATTGCTCAGCAAAACCAATGGTCACGCGGCCAACTGGAATCCGTTGCAAACTGCCCTGCCTGCAGTAGCGAGAATCGTGCTGTAGCCAACTTCACACGTCGCGACAACGAAGGTGCTATGCCCGACCTATGGCGCATGGTGCAGTGCGTCGATTGCCAGTCCATCTGGCTTGACCCGCGTCCGGATGCGCAATCGTTGCCGCGCGCCTATGACGATTACTACACACACAACACCGAGGCCGACGATGTGCCGCAGAACGGCGGCAGCGGTCTAGCGTGGAGGCTGATCAACGGCTACCTCAACCGGCGCTTTGGCATGCACCGCCAACCTGAATCTGGATGGGGGTATGCCATTTTCTCGCTCATTGAGCCTTGGCGGCTCAAGCTCGATTACTACGGCAGGCACCTGACATACAACCGCATCGGTAGGCCCGGATGTTTACTAGACATCGGCTGCGGCAATGGTGCTTTTCTGGATCGTGCCAAGACCATGGGATGGCGGGTTCACGGCTGCGAGATCGATCCCAAAGCCGTTGCCGCCTGCCGCAGCATTGGCCTTGACGTGATCGAAGGCGATTCCTTTGCGCCGCAACTGGTCGAACAATCGTTCGACGTCATTACTATGAGCCATGTGATTGAGCATGTGCATGACCAGCCGGCCCTGCTGCAGCGCGCTCATGACCTACTTCGTCCTGGCGGCTGGCTCTGGTTGGCAGTGCCCAACCCTCAGAGCATTGGGCTTTTCGTAGCCAACTCAGCTTGGCATGCCTTGCACCCGCCTTATCACCTGTGTATTCCCAGCCGAGCTATCCTTACGAACTGGCTCAAGGAACAAGGTTTCTCCGAGATACAACTCTTAAGGCGTGGTGCGCATGTTCGTCAGATATGGCGAGTCTCCCAAGCCATTGCTCAACGAGAAGTCATTGTCGCTCCATCGCCTGGCCGCTTGTTCGCTTGGCGCTTGCTCGCTGATGCCTTGGCAACAATCAGCCCGTACCGAGCTGAAGAAACAGTGCTATTAGCGCGAAAGCCGGATTGATTCGATGAAGGCAAATACCAACACACCAATCACCGGTCTTGTTCTTCACTTTCGCACACCAGAAAAAACACTGGCCTGTCTACGATCCCTTCAGCGGGAAGGTATCCGCAAGGTCATCGTCGTAGACAACTCAGAAGACGATGGTCAATCCATCACAGCCATGCAGGGCGATCTGGATGCGCTGCACAACACCGGGTTTGATACCGAGGTATTGAACCCTAGGCGCAACCTCGGCTTTGCAGCAGGCGTCAATATGGGGCTTGCACATATTGCCGCCAGCCAAGCCAGCCACGTACTGCTAATCAACTCAGATGCACAACTGACCCCCAGCGCACTTCGCCACATGCGCCGTGCGCTGCAAACCGCCGCCATCGTTGCGCCGCGCATTGCGCAAGGCAATGAAGCGCATACATCACCCTTCGCCTACTACGACCGCTTACTAGGTCTGATCACACGCAAGCCCTACGTCATGCCATTGCGCCATGCCAGCGGCTGCTGCATCTTGGTTCATGTCGATCAAGCGCATGTACCGCTGCTTGACCAAGATTTCTTCTTCTATGGTGAGGACGTCATGCTTGGCTTTACTACAGAGCAAAGCAACATCGCCAAACAGGAATGCCCGCAAGCCAGGGCATCGCACGCCACCTCAACCAGCGCCAGGAACGGCTCGCTGTTCTACGAATACCACATGAACCGCGCGCATTGGCTGCTTGCCAAAAAGCTGGCTCGCAACCACCTGGAACTGTGCGCGTTCATCGCAGGCCGGTGCATGATGCTACCTTTACGCGCCCTGATACGGAGTTTGCGCTTTCGGTCACTAGTCGCCTGGAAGGGCTTAATTATGGCGACCTTCGATGTATTACGTGGAAGATGCCGAAGTCTTACGCCACCGGCGATTACAACAAACCCGCACCACCAACTCACTCCCCAATAACGCCATTGCCCATTCGGAACACACCAGCGCCAAGGCCATACCATATATGCCTATATACGCCGTCAGCAGCATGGCCGCCACGCTCAACACCACCAAACCAGCCACCTCAAACCCTGCTCGCATCCAGGGCTTGCCCAGCGCCATCAGCGCATTGCCAGCCGCAATGCGCAGGGCCATACCGGGAACGGCAAGGCACAACCAGCGGATCACCTCATCTACCCCTTCGTACTTTCCCCCCAGCAGCCAGGCGAATAACGGCGCACAGCACCAAAGCACCACCGCCAGCCCCATACCGTAAAGAGCTGTAGCACCAAAAATCCAACGTAAAAGGCGCGCGGTACGTTGCGGTTGCTCATGCCCTTCGCGGAACAAGCGAGGCAATGCCGATAGCATCAAGGCAATCACAGGCAGTGTGACGGCCCCTACCACACGTGCAGCCGCCGCGTATAAGCCCGCAGCAGGCAAGGGCAGCAATCTGATAGCCAGCGTCTTGTCTAGCTCTGCCGGCCCAATCGCCGAGATATTGAGCGCGGCATAACTGGCCGCCTCACGCAGCTCCTGCCCACTCGGCCGGCGCCACACACGTGGGTGCGGCCAGCGGAGCGGGAGGCACGCCAGCATCACCAGCAAACCAATCGCAGTCGCCATACAGTAACCATAGCCATAGACCGCCAATGGATCTGCCGGTGCCAGCCAGCCCACAGCTACGGCCACCACCAGGCGCAGCGCCAATGGTAGTGTCTGCAACAATTGGGAGCGCGCCGTATGTTCAGCCGCCAGAACTTCCACCACCGCCAAGGCCGACAGCGGCATCAGCAGCATCTCTGCCACACCAAGCGCCAACAACACGCCCCAACCCACGCCACTGGCATGCAGTAGCTGGGTACAAATCAACATAAAGACGATCAGCAACGCGCCGCCGCACAGCAAGGTGGTCGGCAAAGCATACGGCAGTATTTGTGCCCGTCTGACTGGGTCTTTAGACATCGCGCCCAACAGCACCAGATGCATACCGAAGGTAGACAGCGTGCCCAGCAGCACCCCTAACGCAGCGACACCGACAAAGCCGCCAAACTGCTCGGGACCAAGCATCCGCGCCACCAACAACAAGGTGCCGGCCTGCACGATCAGGCGCAGCCCCAGTACCACACTGGTGCGTAGAGCGGCTAAAGCGATCGGACCTCTAAACATGGTCAGTGTTCTTTTACGAAGTAGCCACCCGTTTTAGGTGCGCTCTGAAATTCTATGCCCCCTTGCTCGCACAGTTTTTTTAGCCGGCGCCCAATGACTCGTTGAGTCACCTGCAGATAACGGACAGCTATTGCGCTTGCGTTAACGGGTTGATTGGCCGTAATGAATTCCAGCAACTCTTTTACACCGACATTTACACCGAGACTCACGCTCTCGTTAGCCCCTGCAATAGATACCCCTTGCTCGGATACCCCGTGAATATGCGCCTCTGCATAGCGAAACGTCACCCACAGGCCACCCGGCTCGATCTCCCACTGCGGCAGCGGGTGATTATCCTGCCTACAGGCCTCAATGATGCGCTCGATGCCCCGGCCCCAGGACTTGATGAGGCCGGCCCGAGAAAACGTATCAGCGATATCCGGACTAAACGGGCACGAAGCATATTTGGCAATATGCTTGCCCAGCGTCCAGTTATCCGACAGCTGGCCTGGGTTCCAGATCATGAGTTTGGCAGGATAAGCGCTGATCTGCACCGCCACGGCACGGGCGTAATCCTTGTGAACTACCGCATTCAGCATGGCTTTGCGCAAGGCCGCCATGGGCACTGGGTAACGCATTTTTTGGTACAGGTCGTCGTAGCTGATCAAAGCCAAGGTATTTGAGCTTGAGCACCTCAATAGCCGTGTCCGCTTGGGTGAATAGGTTGCCGGTGATTTCATCCTGATGGAGCAGACTAGCATTGCTGCTGCCAATAGCCCCCTATTTTAATCTGCGCGGAGGAAACGAAATGTTCGGGGTCGTTGTGAAACAGCAGGGCCGCAGCGCGCTCCAGCCTGTCGCCGAGCATGAGTCGCAGGTGCTCCAGCAATAGTTCGGTGCTCTCCTGCAGGATCGTTTCGGGTAAGCGCTGGCTGTGAATAGCTTGCTGGCCGAAGCGCCTGATAATGCATTGATCCAACTCGCTGGATACAAGGTATTGCAGGGGTACCGCATCCCAGTGCAAGCCTTGTTTTTTCAGCAAAAATCGATCGAAGATCGCGCCTTTGAGCTCCTGCTTGGTACTGCCGCTACGGTAGTGATGCTCACCCTTGTAACTGACTGGATAGGGGTAGGCTGGCACCTGGATTTGCAGGGTCTCCAAGCGCACCGTGCAACTGCAGATTCACGTCGATCACGATAGCCTGTGCGTCGCGCACTTCGTTCGGAATGTCTTCCAGCATTTTTTGCACGTTCAGGATACCTACAACCTGACCTTGATCATCGTAACCCACTAGCATCGCACCGCCTTCTGCATTGTTGAAGGCACTTATCCATTTGAGCAGATCGTCTTTCCACTGGCGCTTGAGCTCTATACGCTAGGATTCTTGCATGGCGTAAGTCCTCTGCGATCGTAGGATGGGATCGGGGCGCGCAGACTAGCCAAGCGTAATCCGACAGTTTGCCCCCGCGGATTACGCCTGAGGCTAATCCAGGCTACGGTCTGGCTTTCTGCTCGTATGCCGAGCTCAGCCCTTGTCCTTGTACATCAAGGCCGTGATCTGCTCGGAGATCAGCCCCATCAAGAACACCATCACCGCACCGCTATAAAGCAAGGCACTCATATTGGTAAAGCGACCCTCCGTGCTGAGCGTATAACCGTACCAACCGGAGGCCAGCATGAACATGGTCAACGCCACGGGCGCAAATATCTTTAACGGTGAAAACAACGTGCCGATCTTGAAAATAATCAACAAAAAACGTGAGCCATCGTGCAACAAGCGGATATGGCTTTTGCCGATACGCCTGGCCGCATGAATCGGCACATAGGCAACAGAGTAACCGGCACGAAAAAAGGCCATGGTACTGGTAGTGGGGTAGGAAAACCCGTTGGGTAGCAGATAGAGAAACTCGCGGAATTTATTTGCCCGTACAGCGCGAAAACCCGACGTTAGGTCTTCAACTCGGTGCCCCGTCATCCAACTTGCAAGGCGGTTGTACAGGCCATTGGCAAACCCGCGCCCAATGCTGGCTTGCGAGCCTTTCTGACGCGCACCCACTACCATGTCGTGTCCCTGCTCAGTCAACACCAGCATACGGGGGATATCCGCTGGATCATGCTGGCCGTCGGCGTCCATAAACACAATTACCTCGCCCACGGCGGCACGAGCCCCGCTCTTGATTGCAGCACCATTACCCTTGCTGTAGGGGTGATGCACAACCCTGGCTCCCGCTGCGGCAGCAACCTCTGCCGTGCTGTCAGTGGAGCCGTCATTGACCACAATCACCTCGGCATCCGGGTAAAACTGGCGAATGCCAGCCACAGTTGCACCAATGGCTAACGCCTCATTTTTGGCGGGGAGGACGATGCTTATATTCATGGCGCTTCCGTAGCAGGGTTCTCGGTTTTTATTGCCTCTTTCAAGGCGCTATCCAGATAGGCTATATCTCGCTCATAGGAAGTACGCGAACGCTTCAGCTTGCGCGAATCCTGCTGTGCCAACACTTGGGTAGCTTGCTCAAGCAGGGCTAATGCCTCTTTGGGGTGTCCACCAGACGCCACTTCCGACACCATGGCTAAGGCTGCATCGGTTTCCTGGTAGAGACTCATCGCCAGGCTGTAGTATTCATATGCTTGGGCAGTATCACCAAGATGCAGGTAAATCTGGGCACGCAGGTAAGCCACCAAGCGAATAAACAAGGGAAATTGATTGTAGACAATACTGCTATCCATCGCACCCAATAAATTCAAGGTATAGCGAACATACTCTGGCGAGTTACTTTCCAGCACCGCCTCAACAATGGTGCGCAAGCCTTTCACAGTTTGCGCATCAAACTGCTGCACCTTGAGCCGCTCGCCAGCTTTAATAAAGTCCTGCTCTGAAGCCACTCCTACATATACCTTTTGCAGCAAGAGACGGACTGTTAGCAGTGAGCTATTGGACAACCGCTCACTTTCCGCAAGCAAATACTCGTTAGCTTTCTCGTACTGCCCATTACTCATGTAATAGGCTGCCATACTGTTGATGGCGCGCGGCGATTCAGTGGCAGCCTGCATCCAGTACAGCTCCAGCTTTTCGTTATTACTCCAAAGCGATGCGCGCAGCCAAGTCATGGAGGCCAGAACACCAAGAATAGCAACCGCAACGACTGGCAGCAGTTTGAAGCGGCCACTCAAAATGACACAGTAATAGGCCAACGGTAGAAATAGAAACAGGGCTGCCAAATGATTGCGGTGCTCAAAATACAACTCCAGCCCAACCACTGTGGACTCCATCAAGTGGGCCGCAAAGAAAAACAGAATAGCCAGACTGATCAGAGGTGTTTTTTTACGCAACAAGAGGGCAAATACAACAAGAGCAAACAGAAAAACAATGGCAAAAAAAGTACTAACCGGCTCAAACAACCCTTTGGAAATAACGTAACCATCCTGATACAGGCCATTGCCTTCAATTCTGGGCACAAACAGATGAAGCAGGTACTCACAGACAATTCGGGCTTCGGTTAGCAGACGCTCAACCTGATTAAAGTTGCGACTCGGCCACGGGTTATCGGCAAAGTCAATGTAGCGGGCCAATAGAACGGCGATAGCAACGGAGGGAAGCCAGAGAAATACAGCCCGCCACTGCCAGACAGGCTTGCCATCCTTCGGCAGACAGAACTCAATAACCAGAACAAGCAACGGCAGCAAAGCACCATTTTCCTTACTGAAAGTAGCCAGCAGCGTGCCTGCACCTATCGCCAACGTCATCAGCACATAGGCACGCCCAGTGCGTATAGCCATCTGCAAGCGCGCATACAGGTAAAGCAAAATTCCCACCAGGCAGAACAGCGTGGCCAGTTGCGCCATACGTTGCACCACATACAGCGTGGTAGACACCATATAGGGGTGCAATACCCAAAGCGCACAGGCCAGAACGGCAATCCATTGTGCCTGCCGCTCACTGACTGACTTGAAATTGCGCATCAGCAATAGTGTTGCCCAACACAGCAACAAGCCGCACAGTATATGAATCAGCAAATTGGTGTATTTGAACCAAGGCGCGTAACTTGGCCAGGTATTGTCATCCAGCAAAAAGCTGGCTAGCGATAAAGGGCGCCCTGTCGGACCGGACCAGCCACTAAAAACAAAAGCCCGAAAGGTTTCTAAGTTGCTTACGCCACCGAGATCTCCCATTGTCTCGAGGTTGGGCTGATCATCAAATAAAAAACCACCACTTAGACCAGGCCAATAGACAAAGCAGGCACTTAGCAACACGACAGACAGCAACAAAAATGGCTGCACCACAAATATATTCTTCATAAAAATAAAAAGGCGATGCTTATAAATAAGCATCGCCTCCCTCTGAACCCTACGATATTATCGGCAGTTCGAAGGAATGAATTTTGTATCGATCGGAGTGCTGGCGCCTGGCTTGCATTTCCAGCGAATACCACCAGCATTAGTAGTTGGACTCAGCGCCAAGGTAGCGCCACTGGATACCTTATCATTAAAAGCGATGGTGATAAGGCCATTCGCAACAGTAACGCTAGTAACAGCATTGCCTGTGATGGACGTATTGGTAGCCAGCCCAGCGGAGGCATTGTTCGTAGGATAACGATTGTTGCTGGACAAGAACTCGGATACGGAAGCCTTGGCACCACCAGCGAGGCTCAGGCCTTCGGAAACGTGAGAACGCTTGGTGTAATCCTGGTAAGCAGGCAGCGCAATGGCAGCCAAAATACCGATGATCGCAACAACGATCATCAATTCAATCAGGGTAAAACCCTTTTGCATTTGAGCTTTCATGTAACTCTCCAGTCATTAAGTGTCAGGCAGACAAGCCTGACGATGACATAGCAGAAGCCGTGCCAAGTTTTGAGCGCCGGCCTCTGGCCACAATTACTGCCAACGCCTTCACAAAATCACCGATTCCGCCGAAGTAACGACCATTACACCAAGTACCTTGATGCGCACCTTGTGACACTTTCCGTCACCTCGGAATTGGCAATTTGGCAGCCCCTAGCATCTACGCTATAACGCACCCATCTACTGATGCCGAGGTACTCATGAGCGAGAACATTCCCCTTTCCGGCCTGGCCAAGCAGGTGGTGCTGGCTGAGCTGCTGGACGAGAAGGCCGCTCAGCAAGCGCAGGTGCAAGCCAAACGCAACAAGCTCTCCCTTGTTCATTATCTGGCTCAGAACAAGCTGGTAAAAAGCCGCGCGCTGGCGGAGCTGACGGCGGATCAGTTCGGCATCGCTTATTTCGACCTCAGCGCCCTAGATAAGGAGAGCCAACCAAAAGATCTAGTTAGTGAGAAGCTGGTGCGTCAGCACCGCGCCCTGCCCTTGTGGCGCCGCGGCAACAAGCTCTTTATCGGCATCTCCGACCCCTCCAACCACCAGGTGGTTACCGATATTCAGTTCAGCACCGGCCTTTCTACGGAGGCGCTGCTGGTCGAAGACGACAAGCTAGGCGACGCCATCGAGAAGTTCTTCGATACTGGCCATACCGGCCTGGAAGACATGGGCGACGTTGATCTCGATGGCCTGGAAACCGAAAGCGTCGACGACGACAAGAAGCCAGAGGGTGGTCAGGATGCCGATGACGCTCCGGTAGTGCGCTTCGTCAACAAGATGCTGCTCGATGCCATCAAAGGCGGCTCCTCCGATCTGCACTTCGAGCCTTACGAGCGTACCTATCGCGTGCGCTTTCGTACAGACGGAATTTTACATGAGACGGCACGCCCGCCGATCCAGTTGGCACCGCGTATTTCTGCGCGTTTGAAGGTAATGGCAGGCCTTGATATCTCCGAGCGGCGTAAGCCACAGGACGGCCGTATCAAGATGAAGATTTCCAAGAGCAAATCCATCGACTTTCGCGTTAACACCCTGCCGACGCTGTGGGGCGAAAAGATCGTGATGCGGATTCTCGATTCTTCCAGCGCGCAGATGGGCATCGACGCCCTAGGTTACGAGGAAGACCAGAAGGAGCTGTACCTCAACGCCCTTAAACAGCCACAGGGCATGATTTTGGTGACCGGCCCGACCGGCTCGGGCAAGACGGTATCTCTGTATACCGGCCTCAATATTCTCAACACCCCGGACGTGAATATTTCCACGGCTGAAGACCCTGTGGAAATCAACCTAGAAGGCATCAACCAGGTCAACGTCAACCCCAAACAGGGGATGGACTTTACCCAGGCACTGCGCGCCTTTCTGCGCCAGGACCCGGACATCATCATGGTCGGTGAGATTCGTGATCTGGACACCGCTTCCATCGCCATCAAGGCCGCGCAGACAGGCCATATGGTGATGTCGACCCTGCATACCAATAGCGCTGCGGAGACGCTAACTCGCCTACGTAATATGGGTGTGCCCTCGTTCAACATTGCCACCTCGGTCAACCTGATCATTGCTCAACGTCTGGCGCGCAAGCTGTGTTCGTCCTGCAAAAAGGAAGTCGATATCCCGCGCGAAGCATTGCTGGAGGAAGGCTTTCCGGAGGACAAGATAGGTAGCTTCAAGATCTACGGCCCGGTTGGCTGCGAAAACTGCAAAGGCGGCTATAAAGGTCGTGTCGGTATTTATGAAGTGGTTAAAAACACGCCAAGCCTGCAGCGGATTATCATGGAGGAAGGCAACTCCATCGATATTGCCGCGCAAATGCGCAAAGACGGCTTTAACGACCTGCGCACCTCGGCCCTTGTGAAGGCCATGCAAGGCGTGACCAGCCTTGAGGAAGTCAACCGCGTGACCAAGGATTAACCATGGCAGCAGCAACAAAAGCGCCCAAGACCAGCACCTTCGTCTGGGAAGGCAAAGATCGCAAGGGCAGCATCGTCAAGGGCGAGCTCAGCGGCCAGAACCCGGCACTGGTCAAAGCGCAATTGCGCAAACAAGGCATCAATCCGACAAAGGTGCGCAAGAAAGGCATGAGCCTGGGCGGCACCGGCAAAAAGATCAAACCGCTGGATATCGCCCTGTTTGCCCGCCAGATGGCCACCATGATGAAGGCTGGCGTCCCGCTGCTGCAGTCGTTCGACATCATCGCTGACGGAGTGGAAAAGCCCGCTATGCGCAAGCTGGTGGACGAGCTCAAACAACACGTGGCGGCAGGTAACAGCTTTGCTGCCGCGCTACGCACCAAGCCTCAGTATTTCGACGATCTGTTCTGCAACCTGGTTGATGCGGGTGAGCAATCTGGTGCACTGGAGAGCCTCCTTGACCGAGTGGCTACCTATAAAGAGAAAACCGAAGCACTGAAGGCCAAAATCAAGAAAGCCATGAACTATCCGATTGCCGTTATCGCGGTGGCAATCATTGTTTCGTGTATCTTGCTTATTAAGGTGGTGCCGCAGTTCAAAGAGGTCTTCTCCAGTTTTGGCGCCGAGCTGCCGGCCTTTACGCTCTTTGTTATTGGTATATCCGAAGGGCTGCAGGAATGGTGGTTCATCTTCTTGATTGCCCTGATTGGAGCAGGCTACGCCTTCATGCAGGCCAAGCAACGTTCGGAAAAATTCCGTGATGCCTTGGATCGCACCATTCTCAAGGCTCCCATCGTAGGCAATATCGTCTACAAAGCTGCGGTTGCTCGTTATGCGCGCACGCTATCGACAACCTTCGCAGCCGGTGTTCCTCTTGTCGAAGCGCTCGACTCCGTTTCTGGTGCGACCGGCAACGTGGTTTTCCGCAATGCTGTTGCCAAGGTAAAGCAGGATGTCACCAGCGGTATGCAGTTGAACTTTTCCATGCGCACGACTAATGCCTTCCCAGCCATGGCCGTTCAAATGACCGCTATTGGTGAGGAGTCCGGGGCGCTGGACTCCATGCTCGATAAAGTGGCGAGCTACTACGAGGCCGAAGTGGATAACGCGGTAGATGGCCTCACTTCGCTAATGGAGCCCTTGATCATGTCCGTCCTTGGCGTTCTGGTGGGCGGCCTGATCATTGCGATGTACCTGCCGATCTTCCAGCTCGGCTCCGTTGTCTAGTCCATGACCATATATGACTTCTTGGCCGGCAATACACCGGCCTTTGTTTTCTGCGCACTTCTAATCGGCCTACTGGTTGGCAGCTTCCTCAACGTGGTGATTCATCGCCTGCCGAAGATGATGTTGCGCGACTGGCGCATCCAAGCGCGGGAACTGCTGGAGCTGCCCGCCGAGCCGGCAGGCGAAACCTACAATCTGGTGCTGCCCAACTCCAGCTGCCCCCACTGCCAACATGAAATCCGCCCTTGGGAAAACATCCCAGTGGTCAGCTATGTGTTTCTGCGCGGCAAATGCTCTGGCTGCCAGGCAAAGATCAGCCTGCGTTATCCACTGGTCGAGCTGAGCTGCGGCCTTATCTCGGCCTATATCGCCTGGCATTTTGGATTTGGCTGGCAAGCAGTAGGCATGCTGGTGCTTGCCTGGGGTCTCCTGGCGATGAGCCTGATCGATGCCGATCACCAGCTGCTGCCAGACGTGCTGGTGTTGCCGCTGCTGTGGCTGGGTTTGATCACCAACAATTTTGGGCTGTTTACCAGCCTGGAAGACGCCTTGTGGGGCGCCGTCGCGGGCTACCTGAGCCTGTGGTCGGTGTTCTGGCTGTTCAAGCTGGTCACCGGCAAGGAAGGAATGGGATATGGCGACTTCAAGCTGCTCGCCATGCTCGGCGCCTGGGGCGGCTGGCAGATTCTGCCACTGACCATTCTGCTATCTTCGGTGGTCGGTGCCGTGCTCGGGGTGATCATGCTGCGCTTACGCGATGCCAGCACCAGTACGCCGATTCCCTTTGGCCCTTATCTGGCCATTGCAGGCTTTATCGCGCTGCTGTGGGGCAAGCAGATTACCGCGGGTTACTTGCAATTCGCAGGTTTCAACTAAGGCGTCCCAACTTCCCCGGGTATCGCTTCGCTCAATCCAGGCTACTGCCGACTGATTCGCCACACACGCCCGACTCACTTACAATCCGCCCCTGATTTTCTAAGGGGCAGCTCACAATGAAACCCTGGACGCTCGGGCTTACCGGCGGCATCGGCAGCGGCAAAAGCGCCGTGGCCGCGCAATTCGCTGCACTGGGCGTGGATGTAGTCGATGCCGATCAGGCCGCCCGCTGGGTCGTCGAACCGGGCCGCCCTGCCCTGGCGGCCATAGCCGAGCACTTCGGCGAACAGGTGCTGCAGGCCGACGGTCAATTGAACCGTTCAGCACTGCGTGAGCTGATTTTCCAAGCGCCTGCCGAGCGGGGTTGGCTGGAAAGATTGCTGCATCCATTGATCGCCGCAGAAACCGCGCAGTTTCTGGCCAATGCCAAGCCGCCCTACGCCATCATGGTCTCGCCGCTGCTGATCGAATCCGGCCAGTACAAACTGACCCAGCGCATCCTAGTAGTCGATGTGCCTGAGCAACTGCAAATCGAACGCACCATGCAGCGCGATCGGTTGTCTGCCGAACAGGTGCAGGCCATCATGGCGGCCCAGGCTACGCGCGAGACACGCCTGAGCCATGCCAATGACATCCTGGTAAACGACCGTGACCTGGCCTGGGTCGAGCGGGAGGTCGAACGCTTGCATACCTTTTACCTGACCCTCAATGGAGGCCGACCATGACAGCTCCCACACTCGTCGCCTGCCCGACCTGCGCAGCTCCCGTGGAATGGGGCCCGCAAAGCCCAAGCCGGCCTTTCTGCTCCGAACGCTGCAAGCTGATCGACCTGGGCGCCTGGGCATCGGAAGAGCACGCGATTCCCGGTAACCCGCTGGAGGACGATCTGTTCTCCGACGACCTGCCGCCCAGCCGACACTGAATCAACGCTTTATGCCTATCGATACAGCGGAGCCTTGCCTTGCGGCCTGAGCCCTACTCGACCAGTCCCTTGCAGGCGCTGATCGCGGCGGTACCGCAGCGCGGGCAGGTCCGCTGGATAGGCGTGCGCCCCGATAAGCGCGGCGACATGCTGATCCTCGATGCGGTCGAGGCGCGCCGTGAAGCGGGCCTGACCGGCGATTACTCCAGGCCCGGCCCGCGCAACGCCCGCCAGGTCACGCTGATCCAGTGGGAACACCTGGCCGTGATCAGCGCCCTGCTCAGCCGCGATGCTCAGCACCCGATAATGCCCGAGGACCTAAGGCGCAATATCGCCGTCAGCGGCATCAACCTGTTCAGCCTCAAAGGCCGACGCTTTCGCATCGGCCAGGCGATTCTGGAAACCACCGGCTGGTGCCAACCCTGCGCCAAGCTCGAGCAACGCTTGGGGCTGGGTACCTTTCAGGCCGTTCGAGGCCATGGCGGGATTACCGCCCGGGTGCTCCACAGTGGAATCATTCGCCTAGGCGATCCGCTCGAAGTCGAGCAGCTGGAATACGTCGAATAACCATACCGTCTCAGCCGTGGCGCACGCCACGCTGCTAGAATGCGCGCACCGATTGAACCCAAGCGGTCGGCTTTCTGTCGATGAGTTGACGCAACACACGCATCCTCGATGCAGCACCACCCGATTTCTGACGCGCAGGCACAGGCCTTCGCGGATTGGCCTGAGTCGCCCGGCGCTGGAGCATCGCTCGCCCGGACTCACCACCGATTTCCTAGCCTTGTGAGACTCACCATGACCCATCGAATCGTCATTGTCGGCGGCGGCGCCGGCGGCCTGGAGCTGGCTACCCGCCTGGGCCAGAAGCTCGGCAAACGCGGTAAAGCGCACATTACCCTGGCCGATGCCAACCTCACCCATATCTGGAAACCGCTGCTGCACGAAGTGGCCGCCGGCTCGCTGAACTCCACGGAGAACGAGCTGAACTACGTGGCCCAGGCCAAGTGGAACCACTTCGAGTTCCAACTCGGGCGCATGAGCGGACTGGACCGCGAGCGCAAGACCATTCAGCTGGCCGCCACCCTGGACGAAGATAACCGTGAACTGGTGCCCGCCCGCGAGCTGCCCTACGACACGCTGGTGATTTCAGTGGGCAGCACCACCAACGATTTCGGTACCGAGGGGGCAGCCAACCACTGTATCTTCCTCGATACTCGTGAGCAGGCCGAACGCTTTCACCGCAAGATGCTCAGCCATTACCTGCGCGCCCACGCGGGCAAAGGCGATAACGATCAGATCAGCGTCGCCATCGTCGGCGCTGGCGCCACCGGCGTGGAGCTGGCCGCCGAGTTGCACCACGCCGCACGCGAGCTGGCGGCCTATGGCCTGGACCGCATTCGCCCGGAAAACATGCGCATCAGTCTGGTCGAAGCCGGGCCGCGGGTATTGCCTGCCCTGCCAGAGCGCATCAGCGCCCCGGTGCACAGGACCTTGCAAAAGCTTGGCGTGAACGTCATGACCGGCGCGGCGGTTAAAGAAGTCACCGCCGATGGCCTGATACTGGCCAACGGCGAAACCATCTCCGCCAGTCTCAAGGTGTGGGCCGCCGGTATCCGTGCTCCGGCCTTTCTCAAGGACTTGGATGGCCTTGAGAGCAACCGCATCAACCAGTTGGTCGTCACCAGCACGTTGCAGACCACACGCGACGAGAACATCTTTGCCTTTGGCGACTGCGCGGCCTGCCCGATGGGCAATGGTAGCGAGCGCAACGTGCCGCCGCGCGCCCAAGCAGCCCATCAGCAGGCTTCGCTGCTGGTCAAGTCACTGACGCTTCGCCTGCAGAACCAACCGCTGCCAAGCTACACCTACAAGGATTACGGCTCGCTCATCTCCCTGTCGAGCTTCAGCGCCGTCGGCAATCTGATGGGTAACCTGATGGGCAGCGTGAAGCTTGAGGGCTGGCTGGCGCGGATGTTCTACGTATCGCTGTATCGCATGCACCAGATGGCGCTGTACGGCCCCTTCCGCACACTGCTGCTGATGCTAAGCGACCGTATTGGCCGTAGCACCGATCCGCGGTTGAAGCTGCATTAACTCTGCGAGGCGCCGAGCGGCAGGCTCGGCGCCATTACAGCGAGAGCGGCACGTTGTAGATCAAGCTAGGTAGCGAAGACATCGGTGATTGATGGGTTTCACCCATCCTACCAACCGCGGCGCTATACCCGTCGCTTCGCGAGCATGACCTGCTCCCACATGAGCGCGACTGCCCGTCGAACCGTAGGGTGCCAGCCACGCGGTGCAGGACTGTGCGTAACTTAAAAAACAAAGCCCAGAAAGCAAAAAACCCGCCTTTTGGCGGGTTCTTTACTCAAGCAGTGCTTGAAATGGTGGGTCGTGTAGGATTCGAACCTACGACCAATTGGTTAAAAGCCAACTGCTCTACCAACTGAGCTAACGACCCAAATATGGTCGGGGTGAGGGGATTCGAACTCCTGACATCCTGCTCCCAAAGCAGGCGCGCTACCGGACTGCGCTACACCCCGAGGAAAGATTGGCTCCGCGACCTGGACTCGAACCAGGGACCCAATGATTAACAGTCATTTGCTCTACCGACTGAGCTATCGCGGAACTATGCTCTTTCTTTTCTCTGTTTGCGTTGCCGCTGCAGAGGCGCGCCATTTTACGGTTTCGCAAACCGCTGTCAACCCCCTAAATTGCTTTTATGACAATGCTTTGCGAACGGGTAGCCATTTGCTTTACCTTCGAGGCATACCTGCACAGCCTGGCACACCGCGTCGGGCCTTAATCAGGATCAAAGATGAGCACTCAGGGCACGCCGCCATCCCCCGGCATCTCCAGCACGCTGGCCAGCAGAGGCATCCAGCCGCGCTTCGGCGAACTGGGGCAGAGCTGCCGCAAGCTGGTGCTCAATTATCTAGCGGATCATCTGACGCGCACCTTCGCCCAGGTCGACGACACCCTCTTTCAATGCGCCGAGCAGGCGGAGAACAATCAGGTGCAGGCCATGTTCTTCGACAGCATGCGCGAGGTGCGCAGGCTCAGGCCGCAGATTGAGCGCCACTATCATCTAAATATCTCTAAAGGCATCGCCGACTTCCTTGACGGCAAGCTGGTCGGCAGCCAGCCCACAGATGTGCCGACCGAAGATTTGGCGCTGATCGACAACGAAGCCTACGAGGAAGCGCTGCAAGTCACCAATATGGCCCAGCAGGTACAGACGCGCTGCTCTCAGGCGCTGTTCGCGCTGGACAAGCGCCTGGCGCTGCTCAACAACGGCCAGCCCGTGCCTGCCGAACTCAATCCGTTTTCTCCGAAGAACATTGCCCACGCTCTGCTGACCGCACTACAACCGAGCCAATTACCGTTGCGAATCAAGCTGGTGCTCTACGGCCTGTTTGACAAACAATTGATGCACGGGCTGGACGCGCTCTATGAAGCCCTTAATAGTCGGCTGATCGAAGCAGGCGTGCTGCCCAACCTCAAATTCTCGGCGGTGCGTAATCCGCAGTCGCCTTCACCTGCCGCAAGCAGCCCCGCAGCCAATACGCCACAGGCCGCAGCCGTCGACTTGGCGGCGAACCCACCCGGTGATGCCACGCAACTGGCCGAAGGGCTCGACCGCTTGCTAGCCGAATACCGCAAACAGCAGCACGCCATAGGTCCACTCTACGGCTCGCCGAGCATGGCCAGCTTTGCGCCGCCAGGTGCCAGGCGTAGCTACGAGGCAAGCGAGCTGCTCGACGCCCTCAATCGGTTGCAACAGGCCTCCGCCGCCGACCTCATGCAGCACCCGGATCGTCCGCTGCAGGTGACTGACCTGAAAACCGAGCTTCATCGCCAACTCGCCAGCCAGAGCGAAGCGCCTCAGCAGCACCGTGTCGGCAGCCATGAAACCGATGTCATCGACCTGGTCGGGATGATCTTCGACTTCATCCTCGATGACGAGAACCTGCCGCAACCCTATAAGGTCGCCCTCTCCCACCTGCACACGCCCTGCCTGAAAGTGGCGCTACTGGATCGTGCGCTATTCAGTCAGCCTCACCACCCGGCGCGCCGACTGATCAATGCCATGGCCCAGGCCGGCGTGCTGTACGGCGCCCAAGAAGATACCTACGGCTTGCTGAGCAAGGTGCAGTGGATGGTTCGCCAAGTGGTTCAGCAGTTCCGTGGCGACCTGCATCTGTTCGAGGCCTTGTTAGGCGAGTTCGACGAGTTCACCCGGGGTATCAAGCAGCGCGTGGAGCTTCAGGAGCGCCGCGCCGTGGAAACGGCCAAGGGTCGCGACAAGCTGCTCGGCGCCCGCCATAACGCCGCGCAGGCCATCGCCCAAGCCCTGGCTAGACGCTCGCCGCCGCCGATCATCCGCCAATTTCTCGAACGCACATGGATCGATGTGCTGGTCTTCGTGCAGCTACGCCACGGCGCCGACAGCCATGAATGGCAGCGCGCCAGTGAAACAGCCGAGAATCTGGCCTGGAGCGGCACCCTGCTCGATGCGGCGCAACGTGATCGCCTGCAGCGCCTGCGCATCGAGATGCTCGACGAGCTGCGTAATGGCCTGATGCTGCTCGGCGGTTATCACGAAGATGATATTCGCCGTCTGCTGCAGGACCTGGTGGCCTGTCAGCACGCCGTCCAGGCCGGGCAGCCGCAGCTGGCCTCCAAGCTGAGCCTGCCGCCAAGCCCCAACGCCCTGGGCGCCATGCTGGATGACGAGGCGGCGCTGCTGGCCACGGCACGCAAGCGCCAGCCGGCCGATCAGCGCCTGGTCAGCCAGCTGGAAAAACTGGAGTTCGGCACCTGGTTCGACTTCATCCTGGGCGGCAAACGGCAAACCCTGAAGCTATCCTGGTACAGCCCCACCACCCATAACTGCATGTTCGTCGACCGCAACGGCCAGCGGGCCGCGGTCAAATCGGTGGAACAACTGGCCGAGGAACTGCAGCAGGGTACGGCGCGGCGCAGTAAGCCCGAACGCTCGGCGCCGATGGTCGATCGCGCCCTGCAGGCCGTCTACCGTGTGCTCCAGCAACTGACCGGACGAACCACCTGAGGCCTCCGTATGGATGACCGTCGCCAGCACCCTCGCTACCCGGCCGCCGCGCTGCTCGAACTCTACGAGCAACACGGCGAAACCTGCCTGGGGCGCATCGCTGATCTGTCCAGCGAAGGCTTCATGCTATGCAGCAGCACACCGCAGACCGCCGATACGCTGGTCGAGTGCCGCCTGGTGGGCGATGGAGTGGGTGAACTGCGCTTTACCGCCGATTGCCTGTGGAGCCGCGAAGGCGAGGCTGGCCAGCCGTCCTGGGCGGGCTATCACATCATTGACATAGACGCGCTCAATATCCAGAAGCTGCAGAAGCTTCTCAAGCAGCTGCAGGCTTCTAGCTAACCGCGTCGCATCTCAATAACGGCGCCATAGAACGTTTTCTGCATGCTCGATAAACGAAATCGATCACAGTATCGGCAACAGCGATTAGACGCTTGCCCGGTAAACGCCTAGGCTTCTCTGTGTCAATCCGCCGCAGGGGAGCTTGCCGTGCCCCGGTCAGCCGAGATGTCCGCCATTTCCAGTCATAACGATGCTGCCGACCAGCAGCCGCAAGGTTATGCCTATGCCCAGCTTGGCAGCCCGGAAAATCAGGGCTCTGCCGTTCTGGCCCAGGAAAGCGCACTGGCCATCAGCTACAACGGCATCAGCCATGCCGTGATGATGGTGTCGCCCACGGCGGTCGAGGATTTCATTGCCGGCTTCAGCCTGAGCAGCGCGGTAGTCGACTCCATCGATGATATTTATGACATCCGCCTGCACCATCTCGGCCCAGCCATCAGCGCCGAAGTGGAAATCAGCAGCCGCGCCTTCTGGGCGATGAAGCAGCAGCGCAGGCAACTGGCCGGCACCAGCGGTTGCGGCCTGTGTGGCGTGGAAGCGCTTGACCAGGCGCTGCCGCAGCTGGCCACTCTGGAGAAAGCCGAGCTGCCGGACGCCGCGCACCTGGTCGATCTACGCGAGCGCATCGCCGCCGTGCAGGACCTGGCGCGGCGCAGCGGCGCGCTGCATGCCGCGCTGTATGTCGACGCAAGCGGCGAGATCAAAGCCTGCCGAGAAGACATCGGCCGGCACAACGCGCTGGACAAGCTGATCGGCGCGTTGCTGCGCGAGAAACACGATGTGCGCCAGGGCTTTGCGGTGGTTACCAGCCGCTGCAGCCTGGAACTGATTCACAAGGCGGTCAGAGCCGGCATCGGCAATCTGGTCAGCCTGTCGGCCCCGACCGCCCTGACCGTGCAATGGGCGCGCCGGCACAACCTCAACCTGATTCATTTGCCCCACCACAGCGCGCCGCGGGTCTACAGCCCCGCTCCGCCTGCAAGAGAAGAACAGCCATGAGCCTGCAACCCGTGAACCCGCGTTACAAACCCTACAAAGGCGCCGCCGCCGGTTGGGGTGCGCTGATCAGCGTTACCCAGTTCTGGCTGGACAGCAAACAGCCGTTCAAGAACCTGCGCGCGCTGCTCAAGACCAACCAGAACGGCGGTTTCGACTGCCCGGGTTGTGCGTGGGGTGACTCGCCGGAAGACGGGCGCATCAAGTTCTGCGAGAACGGCGCCAAGGCCGTCAACTGGGAAGCCACCAAGCGCCGCGTCGATGCCAAGTTCTTCGCCAAGTACTCCGTCAGCCAACTTCGCGAGCAGAGCGACTACTGGCTCGAGTATCAGGGCCGTCTGACCGAGCCGATGCGCTACGACGCAACCACTGACCGCTACGTACCGACCTCCTGGGACGACGCCTTCAGCCTGATCGCCAAGCACCTGAAGAACCTCGAGACCCCCAATCAGGCCGAGTTCTACACCTCGGGCCGCGCCAGCAACGAAGCGGCGTTTCTCTATCAGCTGTTCGTGCGCGCCTATGGCACCAACAACTTCCCAGACTGTTCGAACATGTGCCACGAGGCCAGCGGTGTGGCGCTGATCCAAAGCGTGGGCATCGGCAAGGGCAGCGTGACCTTCGCCGACTTCGAACACGCCGACGCCATCTTCGTGCTCGGCCAGAACCCGGGCACCAACCACCCGCGCATGCTCGAACCGCTGCGTGAGGCGGTCAAGCGTGGCGCCCAGGTCGTCGCCTTCAATCCGCTCAAGGAGCGTGGCCTGGAGCGCTTCCAGCACCCGCAGCACGCCCTGGAAATGCTCACCAACGGCTCCGAGCCGCTCAATACCGCGTTCTTCCGCCCGGCCCTGGGTGGCGACATGGCGGCGCTGCGCGGCATCGCCAAGTTCCTGCTGCAGTGGGAACGCGAGGCGGTCGCCAAGGGCGAGAAGCCCGTGTTCGACCATGCCTTCATCGCCGAACACACCGATGGTGTCGATGCCTACCTCGCCGTACTCGACGAAACCTCCTGGGAATCGCTGGTCGAGCAGTCCGGCCTGAGCCTGGAGGAAATCGAGCAGGCGGCGCTGATGTACCGCCGCGCCGAGAAAGTGATCATGTGCTGGGCGATGGGCATCACCCAGCACGTCCACTCGGTGGCCACCATCCAGGAAATCGTCAACCTGCAGCTGCTGCGCGGCAACCTCGGTCGTCCCGGCGCCGGTCTGTGCCCGGTTCGCGGCCACAGCAACGTGCAGGGCGACCGCACCATGGGCATCAACGACCGCCCGCCGGTGCTGCTGCTCGACAATATCGAGAAGCGCTTCCAGTTCAAGGTGCCGCGCGACAACGGCCACAACACCGTGGAAGCGATCAACGCCATGGTCGATGGCCATGCCAAGGTGTTCATCGCCCTGGGCGGCAACTTCGCCCAGGCCACGCCGGACAGCCCGCGCACTCACCAGGCGCTGCAGAACTGCGACCTGACCGTGCAAATCAGCACCAAGCTCAACCGCAGCCACCTGACCACCGGCAAGGATGCGCTGATCCTGCCGTGCCTGGGTCGTACCGACATCGACATCCAGGCTACCGGCCCGCAAGCGATCACCGTTGAAGACTCCTTCAGCATGATCCACGCCTCCTACGGCCAGCTGGAGCCGCTATCCAAGGAGATGCGTTCGGAGCCGGCCATCGTCGCCGGTATCGCCAAGGCCACCCTGGGCAATCATCCGGTCGACTGGGACGCAATGATCGCCGACTACAGTGGCATTCGCGACCTGATCGCCGATACCATTCCCGGCTTCCAGGATTTCAACACCCGCGTCCAGCACCCGGGCGGCTTTTACCTGGGCAACTCGGCCGGTGCGCGCCAGTGGAAAACCAACACCGGCAAGGCCAACTTCAAGTCCAACGCCCTGCTCGCCGACCTGCTGCCACCACAGGTGCGCAACAGCGGCCAGACGCCGGACCTGATCCTGCAGACCATGCGTTCCCACGACCAGTACAACACCACCATCTATGGCCTAGATGACCGCTACCGCGGCGTTCGCGGCCAGCGTGATGTGCTGTTCGTCAACGAAGCCGACCTCACGCGACTGGGCTACAAGCATGGCCAGAAGGTGGACATCACCTCGCTGTGGGATGATGGCGTCGAGCGCAAGGTAGTCGGATTCACCCTGCTGTCCTTCGATATTCCAGCCGGCCAGGCGGCCGCCTATTACCCGGAAGCCAACCCGCTGGTGCCGCTGCAGAGCGTCGGCCTGGGCAGCCACACGCCGACCTCCAAGTTCGTCGCCATCCGCCTGCACGCTGCGCAGGAAACCGCGCGCATTCTGTAAACGCGACCACACTTTCTTCACCTCGGGCCACCAGCCCGAGGTGAAGGGCTCTTACCTCGATTCCTAGAAAAAGCTGCAGTTCGTCGGAAATTGGGCACTTATCGACGAAAATCCCCCTCTGATGTCCCTTTGCCGTTATCCGCCTCGGTTAACGTGTCCCCCAAGCGCTCAGTCGAAGCGCGTAGTTGCGCCCAAGCCACGACGTGGCCCTTCGGGTTTCTGCCAAACCAGTGACAACCGTGCCATTGACTGCCAGGCCTCTCTGAGCCGCCCGGCATCGACGTCATTGGCCAGCAACGGGAGGGAATACCATGCGGTTTTCATCTGCCGTCCTGCTTGGGGCGGCGCTGCTCAGCCTGAATGCCCAGGCAGCACTCATGGAGCGTGAGCTGGGCGACTACGAACTGACGTTGGGCACCACGCCGAGCCGCAGCATGGCGCAAGGGCTGGTCAAACCCGAGAGCGGCGGCACCTTTCATGGTGGGCTCGACCTGAGCCACCCGAGCGGCTGGTATCTGGGCCAGTGGTCGCCCAGCCTGGGCATCAGCCCGGGCAGCAAGATGGAAATCAACAGCTATGTCGGCTACCGCCAGCAGTTCGTCGACTCGCTCGGCTATGAAGTCGGCACCATCCGTTACAGTCACCCGGGCTACAGCTATCTGGACAGCCAGGACCTGTACGCCGGCCTGACCTACGACAAGCGCCGCTTCGGCTTCTCCTTCAGCAATGACCCTAACCTCTTCAACAGCACGATGCTGGCTGATCTTGGCCGTGTGAAGCTATTGGGCATGTCGGTGATCGTGCGCTACGGCAATCATTTGCTCGAGACGCCCAAGCAGATCGCCGGCGGCGGGCGAGTCAGCTCGTTCAATGACTGGTCAATGAGCCTCTCTCGCCCCTGGAAAGGCATAGATTTCGACTTTTCCTATTCGGACTCGACCCTGAGCGGCGACGCCTGCGCGGCCTATTCGGGCCACAACACCGAGTGCGAGGGCTGGTTCTCGATCAAAGCGTCGCGATCCCTTTTCTAGACGCTTCGGCTGGCCAATACCTCGGCAAGCAACTGAACTTTAAACACATCTTGATACATTCGTCCGTGTATCTTTAATGCCGCTCAAGGGAATTTCGTACGCGCGCCCGCTCTAAGGAGATGTCATCGGCACTGTTCGATGACCGTTGGAACCATGGCCATGCCATGGGCTACGCCCGCAAGGGTCATCTTCGAGGGTTACGCGATGCGTACATTCCTTAGCGCACTGGCCTTCAGTGCAATGATTTCTCCCCTGGCTTATGCCGATACCACCAAGACTGCCATTGGCAGCGGGGTTGGCGGCGCGCTGGGCAATATTGTCGGTCAGCAGTTGGGAGGCAGCACAGGCGCTGCAATCGGTGCTGGCCTGGGTGGCGCCGCTGGTGGCGCCATCAGCTCACGCAACAAGACCGAAGCCGCGCTGGGCGGTGGCCTGGGCGCGGCCGGCGGCTCGGTATTGGGCAACCAGTTTGGCGGCAGCACCGGCTCGACCATCGGTGCTGGCCTGGGCGGCGCAGCCGGTGGCGCGCTGGCCAATGAGGTGGCGGACAGCAACCGCCATGAAACGCGCTACCGCGACGGCCATCGCCATGGCAAGAAGCACCATAAACGTCACCACAAGCATCGTCACCGCTAATCATCACTTCACGATCAAGGGCGCTTCGGCGCCCTTGATCGTTCAGGCTGGCAGCAAGCGCTCCATCGCCTGGCGCAACGCCTGGGGAATAGTCACCGGCTGGTTGCTCTGGCGGTCCACGAATACATGCACGAAGCGCCCTGCGGCACAGGCCTGTTGCTGCCCTCCCTTAAAGACCGCGAGCTCGTATTGCACCGAGCTGTTGCCCAGCTTGCCGACCCGCAGGCCGACCTCGATGCGCTCGGGAAAGGCAATCGACTCGAAGTAGTCGCAGCTCGAACTCACCACGAAACCCACTACCTCGCCACGGTGAATGTCCAGGCAGCCAACCTCGATCAGGTAGCTGTTCACCGCCGTATCGAAATAGCTGTAGTAGGTGACGTTGTTGACGTGGCCATACAGATCGTTGTCGTGCCAGCGCGTGGTGATCGGCTGGAAGTGACGATAGTGCTCGCGCAGGTGCTGCGGCTGTTGCATGGGTTGCCACCTCGCAGAAGGACAGGAGCCGGCATGGTGCCGGCCTCCTGCTGAAGTGACAACTGCGCCCTGCTCAGTAGGCAACCTGATAGATAGCCAGCGCGTGGGCCTGGGTCATTTGCCGCGGATTGTTGACCAGCAGCCGCTCATGCAGCATGGCGTCGGTGGCCAGGCGCGGCAGCAGATCCTGCTCGACGCCCACATCACGCAGACGCGCGGGCAAACCGCTGCGCTCACTGAGATCGGCCAGTTCGATGATGAACTGCTCGGTGTGATCCGTGGCATCGCCAGCGCGCAGGCGTTCGCCCAACAGCAGCGGCGCCAGCTCCTCGTAGAGCGGCGCCGCTACCGAAGCGTTGAAGCCCAATACATGGGGCAGCAGCACTGCCGTGCTGACGCCATGGGGTACCTGACAATGCCCGCCCAATGGATACGCCAGCGCATGCACTGCCGCCAGCGGCGCATTGGCATAGGCCTGCCCGGCCAGGCATGCGCCAAGCAGCATGGCCTGTCGCGCCTCGAGATTGGTGCCGTTATGCACCGCTTCGTCCAGGTTCGCGCCCAGCAGGCTCAAGGCTTCACGGGCGAGCATGTCGGAAAGCGGGTTCTTGCGCCGCGCGCCTGTGTAGGCCTCCACAGCATGCCCCATGGCCAACATGCCGCAGGCGGCAGTGACCGGCGCCGGCAACTGCAGGGTGAGCTCGGCATCGAGCAAGGCGAGATCCGGCAACAGCCGCGCAGAAACAACCGCGACCCGCGTCGCGTGTCTGGTAGTCACCACGGCGATGGGCGTGACTTCGGAACCGCTGCCGGCAGTGGTCGGCACCTGGATCAATGGCAGACGCTGCCCCGCCACCTTGTCGACGCCATAGAGATCACTCAGGGTTTGCCGACAATCAGGGTGGGCCAATTGAGCGACCAGCTTAGCCACATCCAGCGAGCTGCCGCCGCCAAAGCCGATCACCAGATTGCCCTGAACCTCCCGGGCGAATTGCGCGGCCTTGTCGATCACGGTTTCCGGCGCCTGCGCCACCACGCCATCGAATACGTGCAGCGCCACCCCGCTCCTGGCGAAGGCGCTACGCACCTCCTCGAAGAAATCCTGCCGGGCCACGCCGGCGTCGGTCACCAACACCACGGAGCGCGCGCCCCAGGCCTGGCATAACGGCACGAGCCGCTGAACGGCTCCGGGTTCGCAGATGAGATGGGCGGCTGTCGCAAAGCTGAATGGCTGCATGGCGCGTTCCTCGTTCTGTGCGGCGCGCTGTCGCGCGCAAGAAAGACCGTGCCCCTGTCACCCTCGCATCGCAGCGTCCCGGCAAGGCCTCTGTTCATAGTAGGCCCTGAGCCCATATCTGCCCGGAAAAGCACGCAGCAGTTGCCATTCGTCGATTGGTTGGCCGCCGCCGATAAGCGCTTGGCTCAAGGGACGCCGGCACGCCTGGCAAACGGTTGACTCGGGCAATATCACGCAGCCCAGCAAATACGCGGCTTTCCAGCATATGGGCGAAGATCGCCTCCGAAGACGACAATTGGCCCCGCAAAAAGTGCTAGTCCATCCCGTTCTTGAGCTTATGACATATCCGCCTAAAGCCTGCCGCTGGCTGGATTTAGACTTCAGCCATCGAAGCGAAAGACGGAGGTGACTCATGCCCCTTTCCATCGACGGCATGAATATCGGCCAGTACAGCTATCGGCCACTTGGCAACACCAACAACGGCCTGCAGACCAATGCCATTGACCGTGCGACACCCGCCGCGCAGCGTTTGAGCGACGCTCAGGAGCAACTGCTTGAGCGTCGGCGCCTGGAAGAGGAACGCCAAGAGCGGCTAAGCGAAGCCCGTGAAGAGCGGATCGCCCAGCAGGAGGAGGCAGAGGAACGCGCCCTGCAGGTGCGTCAGGAACGCCAGGAGGCAGCCCGAGCGCTCGACGAGCAGCAACGCGAACAGCGGCTTGAGACACTTCAGGAGCAGCGCCAGGAAGTGCTCAACCCACTGTCCGCCGAAAGCCTGGCCCGCCAGCGCGTGCAGACGGAAGTAACTCCACCGGCAGCGAATACCGCGCAGGTCAGCCCACGGCTTGCTGCCGAGGCGATCTCGACCTATCGCCAGACCGCATCGCCGGACTTTATCGGCCGCAGCCTGGCAGCTTGATAACCGCCTGAAAAATCGGCCCCTGATCAGATCATTTGTTCGATCTGATCAGGGGCCGATTTTTTATGAATGGCTTGGAACGGGGCGCTCACTGTGAGGTGAACGCCCTGACTAGCTCACTCTTTACCCAAGGCCTCCTGGCGCTCCAGGAATTCCTCCTGTAATAGCGCATCGGCGTTTTCCGCTTCACCGTCGAGTTGCTGTTGCAGATGGCCGGTGCCGACCGGCTTGGTCTCCAGTTTGCCCACCAGATGTTCAAGGGCGTGACGCATCTTCTCGGCAGCGCCGTCGATGGCCTGCTCCAGCGATTCGGCCCTGTGGGTCACGGACAGCGGCTGATGCCCCTTGGGGCGCGCTTCGATCTGGCAGCGTTTGTCGTCGGCGCCACTCTTGCCGCCGTTCTCGTCGCTGATGTGCACTTCCACACGCGACAGGAATTCATCGTACCGGTCCAGTCGATCCGCCACGGATGCGCTCACCCATTCGTGTAGACGCGCGCTGCCTTCGATATGGTTGCTGTTCACATGAACTTGCATGGTCTTCCTCGCTTGTGACGGGTCTACGAGGTTGGAGGCAGGCGGGCAGGACTAGGTTCCTGCTGATTGCCGCCGCTGCCGGTAATGCGGCAGCGGCGCCAGGAAGCGGATCAGAAGCGGTCGCGGATCACGGCCTCGTCGAACGGCAGCTTGCCGATGCGCGGCTTGGCCTCGACAGCCTTCTTGCCCACCGCGACCATCAGGCCGATCACGTGGTTGTCCGGCAGGTTGATCAGCTTGGCCACGGCATCGAAATCGAAGCCGTCCATGGGGCAGGAGTCCAGGCCCTTGCCGCGGGCGGCGAGCATCAGGGTCTGCGCCACCAGGCCACAGCTGCGCATGGTTTCGTCGCGCTGCACCTGGGGCTTGCCGCGGTAATAGTTGTCGATGGCGCCGGCCATGAACTGCTGCACCTCGGCAGGCGCGCCTTCCCACACGCGGCTCGCGTTCTTTTCCCAGCTGTCGAGCTGGGCACAGATCACCACCAGCATCGAAGCATCGGTCATCTGTGCCTGATCCCAACCTACCGCACGAATCTGCTGACGCAGGGCCGGGTCGCTGACTTCCACCAGGCGCACGTGCTGCAGGTTGAAGGCCGTTGGTGCGAGCAGCGCCAGTTGCAGCAACTCGTTCTTCTCTTCAGCGCTCAGGGAAAAGCCGGCGTCGTAGCCTTTGACGGCGCGGCGACTGCGAATGGCTTCATCGATATGCATGGCAAACTCCACAGGGATGGAAAACCGCACCATGCTAGGCAAGCCGAGGCGCCAGCGCTACCGGAGCATTCCGATGCAATTCATCGCCTGTAACGATTTATCCGAACCCCTGCTAGGCCCTGCGAGTCGATTAACCAGAGCCAATCGGGCCCGCTGTGGCCTATTGCCGACTGTTCCACCGCAAGCACCGAGCGCTAAGCTGTCGACATGACCCACTCGCCCTACATCAGCCTGCCCGCTGCCGACGCCGATGCGCTGAAGGTAGGCGGCGACTGGACGCTCGCACACTACGCCACGCTGCTGACGCAGGTCGACAAGGCACGGCCGGCACTGGGCGGGCACAGCCGCGCCGACCTCAGCGATCTCAATGCCCTGGACACCGCCGGCGCCAGCCTGTTGGTCGAACTGATCGGCGCCGAGCGGCTGATCGCCCTGCTGCCCGACGGCGCGCTCAGCGAGGAGCGCCGCGCCCTGCTGCACACCGTCGCCACCGCCATGCAGCACGACCAGCAGGCGGCCGAGCACCCGCCCCGCTCCACCTGGCGCGAATTCTTCGGGCACATCGGCGAGGTGGTCGAAGGCGTCTGGCACAAGGCCGTAGGCCTGCTCGGCTTCGTCGGTCTGACGCTCAGCACCATGTTGCTGATCCTGCTCAACCCGCGGCGCTGGCGCCTGACATCCCTGGCGTCGCACCTCGAACAGATCGGCCTCAACGCGGTACCGATCATTTCCCTGCTGACCTTTCTGGTCGGCGCCGTGGTGGCCTTTCTCGGCGCCACCATCCTGCGCGACTTCGGCGCGACCATCTACACGGTCAACCTGGTGGCCTTCTCCTTCCTGCGCGAGTTCGGCGTGCTGCTGACGGCCATCCTCATGGCCGGCCGCACCGCCAGCGCCTTCACCGCGCAGATCGGCTCGATGAAGGCCAACGAGGAGATCGACGCGATCCGCACCCTGGGCCTCAATCCCATGGAGTTGCTGGTGCTGCCGCGGGTGTTCGCCATGCTGATCGCCCTGCCGCTGCTGACCTTTATCGCCATGGTCTGCGGCATGCTCGGCGGCGCCATGGTGTGCCTGATCACCCTGGATATTTCACCGTCGATGTTCCTGCACCTGCTGCAGGAGAACATCCCGCTCAATCACTTTCTGGTCGGCATGGGCAAGGCACCGATCTTTGCCTTTCTGATCGCGGTGATCGGCTGCCTGGAAGGCTTCAAGGTCATCGGCAGCGCGCAGTCGGTGGGCGAGCGCACCACCTCGAGCGTGGTGCAGTCGATCTTCGTGGTCATCGTGGTCGATGCCGTGGCCGCATTGTTTTTGATGGAGATGGGCTGGTGAAGGGCGAGGCGATCATCCAGGTCCGCGACCTGACCAATCAGTTCGGCCCGCAGGTGGTGCACCAGCACCTGGATCTGGACCTGTACCGCGGCGAAGTGCTCGGTGTGGTGGGTGGCTCCGGCACCGGCAAGTCGGTGCTGCTGCGCACCATCGTTGGCCTGCGCGAGCCCAATGCCGGCACCGTGCGGGTATTCGGTGAAGATCTGCTGACGCTGCCCGCCGGGCGCCGTTCCGAACTGGAGCGGCGCTTCGGCGTGCTCTACCAGCGCGGTGCGCTGTTCTCCTCTCTCAGCGTACTGGAGAACATCGTGCTGCCGCTGATCGAGCACGCCGGGCTAAATCGCGCCCAGGCCGAGCGCCTGGCCAGGTCCAAGGTGTCCCTGGTCGGCCTGCCGGGCCACGCCGGCGACAAGTACCCGACCGAGCTGTCCGGCGGCATGGTAAAACGCGCCGCCCTGGCCCGCGCTCTGGCGCTGGAGCCGGACATCCTGTTTCTCGACGAGCCGACCGCCGGCCTCGACCCGATTGGTGCGGCGGCCTTCGACCAATTGATCCGCACCCTGCGCAACGCTTTGGGGCTCAGCGTTTTTCTGGTCACCCATGACCTGGATACGCTCTACACCCTGTGCGACCGCGTCGCCGTGCTGTCACAGAAGCGGGTACTGGTGGCCGACACGCTGGACGTGGTCGCCGCCACCGACGATCCCTGGATAAACGACTATTTCCATGGCCCGCGTGGACGCGCGGCCGACCAGGCTGCAGCGAGGATAAGTTGAATGGAACCACGCGCCCATCACGTCTTGATCGGCATGTTCACGGTGGCAATCGTCAGCGCCATCCTGATATTCGCCCTGTGGCTGGGCAAATCCAGCGCCGACAAGCAGTTCAACCACTATGAAGTGATCTTCACCGAAGCGGTCAACGGCCTGTCCCAGGGCAGCGCGGTGCAGTACAGCGGCATCCGCGTCGGCGACGTCACCAGCCTGACCCTGGACCCGCAGGACCCGCGCAAGGTGCACGCCAATATCCGCATAACCAGCGCCACGCCGATCAAGGAAGACACTCGAGCACGGCTGACCATCACCAATATCACCGGCGGCGCGGTGATCCAGCTGCATGGTGGCTCGCCCGAGAGCCCGGCGCTAAAAGCCTCGAACGGACGCACACCGGTAATCATCGCCGACCGCTCGCCGCTGTCGCGGCTGATGACCAATGGTGAGGACCTGATGGTCAGCGTGACCCGCCTGCTCGATCGTGCCAATGCCATGTTCTCCCGCGAGAACACCGAGAACATCGCCAAGACCCTGCGCAACCTGGAGGAGATCACCGCCAGCGTTTCCGAACAACGCGAGGAACTGCGCGAAGCGCTGGCGCAAATGTCCGCCGCGGGACGCGAGGCCAGCGCCCTGATGAACAACGCCAACAAGCTGTTCAGCGGCCCCGCGCAAAACACAATGGAAAACGCCGAACGCCTGGCAGCCTCGCTGGAGCGCAGCAGCAGCAATATCGAACAGCTGCTGCAGGACAACCGCGCCGCCCTCGATGGCGGCATGCAGGGCATAGGCGAACTCGGCCCGGCCATCAACGAGCTGCGTGACACCCTGGGCTCGCTGCGCTCGTTCTCGCGGCGCCTGGAGGAAGACCCGGCCGGTTATCTGCTGCGCAGCGACAGCATCAAGGAGTTTCAACCATGAAGGGTTTCGTCACTGCCGGCGCTCTATTGCTGACCGGCCTGCTAAGTGCCTGCTCGGTGCTGCCCAAGGGCGAGCCACTCGAGGTGTATCTGCTGCCGAGCAACCTGCCGGTGCGTGCCGCCGAGGCGCCGCGGGAAAGCTGGTCGCTGCGGGTCAACCGCCCACAGAGCAGCCAGTTGCTGGATAGCCCACGCATCGCCGTACTGCCGCAAGGCGACCGCATCAGCGCCTACCAGGGCGCACGCTGGAGCGACCGCGCGCCGGCACTGTTTCGCGACCGGCTGATCGGCGCCTTTCTCGATGACGGTCGCGTCGGTGCCGTCAGCAGCGACGACAGCCGCCTGCAGGCCGACCTGGAACTGAGCAGCGACCTGCGCGCCTTCCAGAGCGAATACCGCAATGGCCGACCGGAAGTACACATTTTGCTCGACGCGCGCCTGGTGCAGGCCGGCAACCAGCGCATCCTCGCCAGCAAGCGTTTCGAGGTGCAGCAGATCGCCGGGGACACTGCCGTGGAGTCTGTAGTGAAAACCTTCGGCGCCGCCAACGACCAACTGTCGCGCCAGCTGATCGACTGGGTAGTGGAAGAAGGCCGACGTAATGCGCCGGATAACAACAAGCCCTGACCGGCGCAGCTCTACCTACTCATTTGATGGTAGCCATTCAGCGTTTCTACTGTGGGAACGGGCCATGCCCGTGATTTTTTCGCGGGCATGGCCCGCTCCCACGGGGATACGCAGCAAGCACTATGAACCGCTGATAGCAATCTCAAGCGGGCGCCAACTGCCTTACAGTTTTCACCGGTCAACAGCAGTTATCGCCATATCAATAAAACGACCGGTGTGATCACTCACACCAGCCGTTCTTTGTGCTGCAGTTGCTGACGTTAGACGAACACGATCTCGTCGTTCTCGACCTTGCCCGTCACAGTGCTGCCCGGGCTGAACTGGCCGGACAGGATCAACTGCGCCAGCGGGTTCTCGATCCAGCGCTGGATGGCGCGCTTCAATGGCCGCGCGCCGTACACCGGGTCGTAGCCAACGGCGATCAGCTTGTCCATCGCCTCGTCGCTCAGCTCCAGGCTCAGCTCGCGTTCAGCCAGGCGCTGCAGCAGACGCGAAAGCTGGATGCGCGCGATGCCGGCGATCTGCTCACGGGCCAGGGGCTCGAACACCACCACCTCGTCGATGCGGTTCACGAACTCCGGACGGAAGTGGTTGCCCACGGCATCCATCACCGCCGCGCGCTGGGCCTCGCGGTCGCCGACCAGCTCCTGGATCTGCGCCGAGCCCAGGTTGGAGGTCATCACGATCACCGTGTTCTTGAAGTCCACGGTGCGGCCATGGCTGTCGGTCAGGCGGCCATCTTCGAGCACCTGCAGCAGCACGTTGAACACGTCCGGGTGAGCCTTTTCGACCTCGTCCATCAGCACCACCGAGTAGGGTTTGCGGCGCACCGCCTCGGTCAGGTAACCGCCCTCCTCGTAGCCCACATAGCCGGGCGGCGCACCGATCAGCCGCGCCACGGAGTGCTTCTCCATGAACTCGGACATGTCGATGCGTACCAGCGCGTCTTCGGTGTCGAACAGAAACTCGGCCAGCGCCTTGCACAGTTCGGTCTTGCCCACACCGGTCGGGCCAAGGAACAGGAACGAGCCGCTCGGCCGATTCGGATCGGCCAGGCCGGCGCGCGAACGGCGCACGGCATTGGCCACCGCCACAACGGCTTCGTCCTGACCGATTACCCGCTGGTGCAGCAGGCCTTCCATCTTCAGCAGTTTGTCGCGCTCCCCTTCGAGCATCTTCGACACAGGAATGCCGGTCCACTTGGAAACCACCTCGGCGATTTCCTCTTCGGTGACCTTGCTGCGCAGCAGCTGGTTTTCCGTGGTGCCGTGCTGGTCGACCATCTGCAGGCTGCGCTCCAGATCGGGAATCACCCCGTACTGCAGCTCAGCCATACGGTTGAGGTCACCCTTGCGGCGCGCCGCTTCGAGCTCGGTCTTGGCCTGCTCGATGCGCTGCTGGATCTGCGCCGAACCCTGGACCTCGGCTTTCTCCGATTTCCAGATGTCTTCGAGATCGGCGTATTCCTTCTCCAGCTTGGCGATGTCGTCCTGCAGTTTGACGAAGCGTTTCTTGGCCGCCTCGTCTTCTTCCTTCTTCAGCGCCTGGGCTTCGACCTTGAGCTGGATCAGCCGGCGATCCAGGCGGTCGAGCACCTCGGGCTTGGAGTCGATTTCCATGCGGATGCGGCTAGCCGCCTCGTCGATCAGGTCGATGGCCTTGTCCGGCAGCTGGCGGTCGGTGATGTAACGGTGGCTGAGCTTAGCCGCGGCGATGATCGCGCCGTCGGTGATGGCCACCTTGTGATGCACTTCGTAGCGCTCCTTGAGGCCGCGCAGGATGGCGATGGTGTCTTCCTCGCTCGGTTCGTCGACCAACACCTTCTGGAAGCGGCGCTCCAGTGCGGCGTCCTTCTCGATGAACTGGCGGTATTCGTTCAGCGTGGTGGCGCCCACACAGTGCAGCTCGCCACGGGCCAGGGACGGCTTGAGCATGTTGCCCGCATCCATGGCGCCCTCGGCCTTGCCGGCGCCAACCATGGTGTGCAGCTCATCGATGAACAGAATCACCCGGCCTTCCTGCTTGGACAGCTCGTTGAGCACCGCCTTGAGGCGCTCCTCGAACTCGCCGCGGAACTTGGCGCCAGCGATCAGCGCGCCCATATCCAGAGACAGCAGGCGCTTGTCCTTGAGGCCATCCGGCACTTCGCCATTGACGATGCGCTGGGCCAGGCCTTCGGCGATGGCGGTCTTGCCGACGCCGGGCTCACCGATCAGTACCGGGTTGTTCTTGGTACGGCGCTGCAGCACCTGAATGGTGCGGCGGATCTCGTCGTCACGGCCGATCACCGGGTCGAGCTTGCCCTCTTCGGCACGCTTGGTCAGGTCGACGGTGTACTTGTCCAGCGCCTGGCGCGACTCTTCGATGTTCGGGTCGTTGACCGCATCGCCGCCACGCAGGTTGTTCACCGCGTTTTCCAGCGCCTTGCGGCTCACGCCCTGGGCGAGCAGTAGCTTGCCGAGCTTGGTGTTCTCGTCCATGGCGGCGAGCAGTACCAGTTCGCTGGAGATGAACTGGTCACCCTTCTGCTGCGACAGGCGGTCGGCCTGATTGAGCAGGCGCGCCAAGTCCTGAGACAGACTGACGTCGCCGGTTGGATTCTGGATCTTGGGCAGGTGATCGAGTTCTTTGCTCAGGGCCTGGCGCAGGCCGTTCACATCGAAGCCCACCTGCATCAGCAGCGGCCGAATGGAGCCGCCCTGCTGATCGAGCAGCGCCTGCATCAGGTGCAGCGGCTCGATGGCGGAATGGTCGTGGCCGACGGCCAGGGACTGGGCGTCGGAAAGGGCAAGTTGCAACTTGCTGGTCAATCGGTCGATTCGCATGGCGTCATCCTTCCTTTAAAGGCAGGCCGGCGCGGTGCATGCGCCTGGCGATAAAACCTGCCGAGATGGAGCATAGATGAGGCCGATTGTGCGGGTTTCAAGCGAGGAGGTTTTGCGGTGGATCAGGGGCGGCGTCGAAAGAGCCGCCCCTGATGAAGCGCTGCCTAAGCGCGGCGCCCGACTAAAGATTACTCAGCGATCCGCCAGCCAGATCAGCGACGCGAAGCGCCCGGTCTGGGCCGCACGACGATAGGAGTAGAAGCACGAATCGCTGACCGTGCAGAAGCCACCGCCATACACGGCCGTGACGCCGCGCGCGGCCAGGCGGATACGCGCCAGCTGGTAGATGTCGGCCATGAAGCGCCCCTCGTTCTGGCTCGGCATGAAAGCACCGGCGGCCAGGGCATGCTGGGCGACGAACGCCTCACGCACCTCGGCGCCGACTTCGAATGCTTGCGGGCCAATGGCCGGGCCCAGCCACACGAGCGTGTCTTGCGCCTCAACGCTCAGCGCATCCAATGTGGCTTCAAGCACGCCGTTGGCCAGGCCACGCCAGCCGGCGTGAGCAGCCGCGACGCGGCTGCCGGCGCGATCGCAGAACAGCACGGGCAGGCAGTCGGCGGTCATCACCGTGGCGGCGATGCCGGGCGTCGCCGTCCAGCTGGCATCGGCTTCGACGACGACTTCCGGATCGGCTTCGGCGACGGCAACGCCGTGCACCTGCTGCAACCAGGCCGGCCGGCAGCCGAGCTGGCTGACCAGGCGCTGGCGATTCTTGGCTACCGCGGCCGGATCATCCTCGACATGGGCGGCCAGGTTGAAGCTGTCGTAGGGCGCCTGGCTCACACCGCCGGCGCGAGTGGTCACGCAGGCGCGCACCCAATCGGGCGCCGGCCAGTTGGGCGTCAGCCAGTCGTGGGCCTTGTCACTCATCCGATGAACGCCTCGCGGTCCTGACGCAGCAGGCTCAGCAACCAGACGAAGTCATCGGGCAGCGGCGACTGCCACTTCATGCGCTCACCGGTAATCGGGTGATCCAGCTCGAGGAAGCGCGCGTGCAGGGCCTGGCGCGGAAACTCCTTGAGGTTCTGCACCATGGTCTGGCTGGCGGCCGGCGGAATGCGGAAGCGGCCGGCATACACCGGGTCGCCCACCAGCGGGAAACCGATATGGCTCATGTGCACGCGAATCTGGTGCGTGCGGCCGGTTTCCAGTTTGACGCGGGCGTGGGTGTGCGAACGGAAGCGCTCCAGCACACGGTAGTGGCTGACCGCGGGCTTGCCGCCATCGGTCACCGCCATGCGCTGGCGCTGGGACGAGCTGCGGCCGATGGGCGCGTTGATCTTGCCGCCCGAAGTGATCACGCCGATGACGATACATTCATAGATGCGACTGACGGTGCGCTTCTGCAGCTGATCGACCAGGCGGGTCTGCGCTTCGATGGTCTTCGCGACCACCATCAAGCCGGTGGTGTCCTTGTCCAGGCGGTGCACGATGCCCGCGCGCGGCACGTTGACGATGTCCGGTACGTGATGCAGCAGCGCATTGAGCAGCGTGCCGTCGGCATGCCCGGCCGCCGGGTGCACGACCAGGCCGGCGGGCTTGTCGATCACCAGGATCTGCTCGTCCTCGTAGACGATATTGAGCTCGATGTCCTGGGCGATCCACTCACCCTGGGCTTCCTGCTCGGCCGACAGCGCCAGCACGGCGCCGCCGTGAACGATATCGCGCGGGCGCAGCACCTGGCCGTCGACGGTCAGGTTGCCCTCCTTGATCCAGCCGGAAAGGCGCGAGCGCGAGTGCTCGGCGAACAGCTGGGCGGCGACTTGATCGAGGCGCTGGCCGCCCAGATCGGCGGGGACCTCGGCGGTTAATTCAATGGCCTGCTTATTGATAGATGACATGCTCGGCAACGGCGGGGGCATAGCCTTTGGTTTCGGCTACACGCTTGTGGTTAAATACGGCGTCTTTGCCCCAGGGGTACCGGGGGCGCTCATCATAACAGGACGGCCCTGCCCAAGACAGCCGCCGTCCCAGGGACGCAAGCCGCCATGCCAGTGAAACACCTGCTGCTGATCGCCATCCTCGCACTCACCGCCGCCTGTTCCTCCAAGGAAGTCCTGGACGAAAACCTGAGCGAGGCAGAACTCTATCAGCAGGCTCAGCAAGACCTGGACAACGGCAGTTACACCAGCGCCGTCACCAAGCTCAAGGCCCTGGAATCGCGCTACCCCTTCGGTCGCTACGCCGAGCAGTCGCAGCTCGAGCTGATCTACGCAAACTACAAGAACGCCGAGCCGGAAGCCGCGCGCTCCGCCGCCGAGCGTTTCATCCGCCTGCACCCACAGCATCCGAACGTTGACTATGCCTACTACCTCAAGGGCCTGGCCTCGTTTGATCAGGACCGCGGCATCGTCGCCCGCTTCCTGCCGCTGGACATGACCAAGCGTGACCCGGGCGCGGCCCGCGACTCCTACAACGAGTTCGCCCAGCTCACCAGCCGCTACCCGAACAGCCGCTACGCGCCGGACGCCAAGCAGCGCATGATTTATCTGCGTAACCTCTTGGCCGCCTACGAAATCCACGTCGCCCACTACTACCTGCGCCGCCACGCTTATGTAGCCGCCGCCAACCGTGGCCGCTACGTAGTGGAAAACTTCCAGGAAACCCCGTCGGTCGGCGATGGCCTGGCCGTGATGGTCGAGGCCTACCAGCGCCTGACCCTGGACGACCTGGCCGCTACCAGCCTGGAAACTCTCAAGCTCAACTACCCGGATCATCCGAGCCTGGAAAACGGCGAGTTCGTCCCGCAAGAAGAAGCGGCGGACGAGCGCTCCTGGCTGGCCAAGGCTACCCTCGGCCTGATCGAAAGCGACGCGCCGCCACCACCGAGCCAGACCCAGGCCAGCCAGGACGTACAGCGTCAGTACCAGGAAGCGGTCGACCAGATGCCTGCAGAGCTGAAGTCCGGCGAGCAGGGCGAACCGCAAGCCCGCAAGCGCTCCTGGTTCAGCTACATGACCTTCGGCCTGTTCGACTGAGTTCAGTCTTCACGCTGCCTCAACACGATGCCAGTCAACCGACTGGCATCGTGCTTTCCAGCCTTGCAAAAACGCAGGCCGGGTAACTGTGCGGGCAAGTCGTCGTTAGCTACACTGCCCCATCCCTCGACACGAAGAGAGCGCCATGGGCCTGTTCCGCCTGCTGTTCTGGATTGCCATCATTTTTGCCGTCATCTGGGTATGGCGACGCTATGTCAGTGCCCCGCGCCAGGGCCAGAAGGCAACCCCAAAGACAGACAGCCCGACGCCGATGGTGCGCTGCGCCCACTGCGGCGTGCACACACCACAGCAGCACGCCCTACAGCTGGCGCAGCGCTGGTACTGCAGCCAGGCCCACTTGGAACAAGGCCCCAAGCCCGGTGCCCAATAGCGCGCTAGCGGTACGTGGGCCCCAGGGCCACCGTATCTTCCGGCTGTACCACCTCTATCGCCTGATCATCGGCGTGGTGCTGGTGCTGCTGGTTTCCGCCGATCTGGACTCCGAACTGCTGGAACTGGCCCACGTGCCGCTGTTTCGCGGCGCCAGCTGGGTCTATCTGATGCTCAACGTCCTGATCGCGCTGACGCTGCACACGCCCAACCGCCTGCTGCCGGTGTTCGCCGTGGCGCTGGGCGACGTGATCATGCTCTCGGCGCTGTTCTACGCCGGCGGCGGCACGCCAAGCGGCATCGGCAACCTGCTGATTGTATCGGTCGCGATCGCCAACATCCTGCTGCGCGGGCGCTTCGGCGTGCTGATCGCCGCCGCCGCGTCGATCGGCATGATCTACCTGACCTTCTACCTGAGCCTGCATCACTCGCAGGCCAGCGCCCAGTACGTGCAGGTCGGTGCCTTGGGCGCCTTGAGCTTCGCCGCGGCGCTGTTCGTGCAAGGTGTAACCCGCCGCCTGCAGGCCAGCGAAAGCCTCGCCGAACAGCGCGCCGCCGATGTGGCGGATCTGGAAACCCTCAATAACCTGATCCTGCAGCGCATGCGCACCGGCATTCTGGTGGTGGATGAACAGCGCCGCGTGCTGCTGGCCAACCAGGCCGCACTCGCCCTGCTGGACCAGCAGAACCTGGCGGGCAAGATTCTCGACCCGCACTGCACCGAGCTGGTCAAACGCCTGCAGCAGTGGCAGGAGAACAGCAGCCTGCGTCCTGCCAGCCTGCAGACGCTCAGCGACGGGCCGACCCTGCAACCCAGCTTCATCCCCCTGCAGCGCGGTGGCCAGCGGCATATTCTGATCCTGCTCGACGACATCTCGCAGATCGCCCAGCAGGCCCAGCAACTCAAGCTGGTCGCCCTTGGCCGACTCACCGCCGGCATCGCCCACGAGATTCGCAATCCGCTGGGCGCCATCAGCCATGCCGCGCAGCTGCTGCAGGAATCCGAAGACCTGCAGGGGCCGGATCTACGCCTAGCGCAGATCATTCAGGACCACTCGCGGCGCATGAACCTGATCATCGAGAACGTGCTGCAGCTCTCACGGCGCCGCCAGGCCGAGCCGCAGCTGCTGGATCTGAAATACTGGCTGCACCGCTTCGCCGCCGAATTTCGCAGCACCGCGCCGGCTTCCAAGGTGCTGCACCTGGCCATCGAAGGCAGCAGCATCCAGACGCGCATGGACCCCAACCAGCTCAACCAGGTCATCACCAACCTGGTGCAAAACGGGCTGCGCCACAGCGCCAAGATCAACCCCCAGGGCCAGGTGTGGCTGAAGCTGTTTCGCGATCCGCGCAGCGATCTGCCGGTGCTCGAAGTGCTCGACGACGGCGAAGGCGTGCCGGCAGACCAACTGCATCACATCTTCGAGCCTTTCTACACCACGGAAAACAAAGGCACCGGTCTGGGCCTGTATATTTCCCGCGAGCTTTGCGAAAGCAACCAGGCTCATCTTCACTATCAACCACGCGAAGGCGGCGGCGCCTGCTTCCGCATCACCTTCGCGCATCCGCGAAAACTGAGCTGAACGACCTGATGAATCGCCAGAGAGCCCTGATCGTCGACGACGAACCCGATATCCGCGAACTGCTGGAGATCACCCTCGGGCGCATGAAACTCGACACCCGCAGCGCCCGCAACGTCAAGGAAGCGCGTGAGTGGCTGGCCAAGGAGCCGTTTGATCTGTGCCTGACCGACATGCGCATGCCCGACGGCACCGGGCTCGACGTCGTGCAACATATCCAGCAGCGCTACCCGCAAACGCCAGTGGCGATGATCACCGCATTCGGCAGCATGGATACCGCGATCAACGCCCTCAAGGCCGGCGCCTTCGATTTTCTGACCAAACCGGTCGACCTCGGCCGCCTGCGCGAGCTGGTCGATACGGCGCTGCGCCTGCATAGCCCTGACGATGAAGAAGCCCCTGGCGCCAGTCGACTACTGGGCGAATCGCCGCCCATGCGCGCCCTGCGCGCACAGATCCAGAAACTCGCCCGCAGCCAGGCGCCGGTGTACATCAGTGGCGAATCGGGCAGCGGCAAGGAGCTGGTCGCCCGTCTGATCCACGAACAGGGCCCGCGCCGCGAACGCGCCTTCGTGCCGGTCAACTGCGGCGCGATTCCCTCGGAGCTGATGGAAAGCGAATTCTTCGGTCACAAAAAAGGCAGCTTCACCGGTGCCGTCGAAGACAAACAGGGCCTGTTCCAGGCTGCCAATGGTGGCAGCCTGTTTCTCGACGAAGTGGCCGACCTGCCGCTGACCATGCAGGTCAAACTGCTGCGCGCCATTCAGGAAAAGGCCGTCCGCGCCGTCGGCGGCCAGCAGGAAGTGGTGGTCGATACGCGCATCCTGTGCGCCACCCACAAGGACCTCGCCGCCGAAGTAGCAGCCGGCCGCTTCCGCCAGGATCTCTACTACCGCCTCAACGTCATCGAACTGCGCGTACCGCCACTGCGCGAACGCCGCGAGGACATTCCCCTGCTGGCCGACGTGATGCTCAAGCGCCTCAACGAAGGCATCGGCCTGCCGCCAGTCAAGCTCGACGGCCCGGCGCTGGAAAAGCTCAAGAGCTACCGCTTCCCGGGCAACGTGCGCGAGCTGGAGAACATGCTGGAGCGCGCCTACACGCTGTGCGAAGGCGACGTGATCTGCGCCAACGACCTGCGCCTCGCCGACGCCGCACCAGCTGGCGAGAACGGCGACGCCAGCCTGGCACAGATCGACAACATCGAGGATTACCTCGAAGACGTCGAACGCAAACTGATCATGCAGGCCCTGGAAGAAACCCGCTGGAACCGCACCGCCGCCGCCCAACGCCTGGGCCTGAGCTTCCGCTCGATGCGCTATCGCCTGAAAAAGCTCGGCATCGACTGAGGCCGTAGCCTGCAGTTGAACCCCCAGTGAGCACACAGGCCTCGTAGCCTGCGGTAGAGCGAAGCGATACCCAGGTTCAGCGGCCCGCCCCCAAAGCAGGTCGCCCGCCTACAAACGCCCCGCCGGCGAATACGGCGCCGGATCAATGATCGGCTCGCGCCCCAGCATCAGATCCGCCAGCAACCGGCAGGATGCCGGCGCCAGCACCAGCCCGTTGCGGTAATGCCCGCAGTTCAGCCAAAGGCCCGGATGCTCCGGCACCTCACCGATAAAGGGAATACCCTCGGGCGAGCCGGGGCGCAATCCTGCCCAGTGCCCGACCACCTCGGCGTCGCGCAATGCCGGCAGCAACGTTTCGGCAGACGCCCGCAAGCTGGCCAGCGCTTGATCGGTCGGCGTCTTGTCGAAGCCGGCATGTTCCAGCGTACTGCCCACCAAAATGTGCCCGTCACGCCGCGGAATCGCATAACGCCCGCCAGCCAGCACCATGCTGGGCAGAAAATCCTCGGCGCACTTGAACAGAATCATCTGCCCCTTGACCGGCTCGACGGGCAGGCTCATTTCCAGACTCTGCAATAGCTCGCCGCTCCAGGCGCCGGCTGCGACAACCACTTGCTCGGCCAACAACTCGCCCTCGGCACTTTGCACTCCAGCGATACGGGTACCTTCGCGCACGAACTGCACAACCGGGCTGTGCTCTCTCAGCGCCACATTCGGCAAACGTTGCAAGGCAGCGCGCAGCGCCTTGACCAACCGCGGGTTACGTACATTGGCCACGCCGGACATATAAATGGCGCGCTCGAATCCACCGCCCAGCGCCGGGACCTGCGCATAGGCGGTTTCGACCGGCACTGCATACAGAGGCCGATCCTGGCGCTGCGCCCAGGCCAGCGCCTCGGCCTGATCATCCAGATCCAGCCAGTACAGCCCGGTCACATGCACTTCGGGGTCGATGCCGGTATCCGCCAGCAACCGCTCGCCCAGCCCCGGGTAGAAATCCTGGGACCAATGCGCCAGCGCCGTCACCGCCTGGCTGTAGCGCCAGGGATAAAGCGGCGACACGATCCCGCCCCCTGCCCAGGACGCCTCAGAACCAACAGACCCACGATCCAGCAAGGTGACCCGCTTGCCCGCCATCGCCAGCTGATAGGCCGACAATAACCCGATAACCCCGCCCCCCACCACGATCACATCCGCACGCACAACTCACCCCAGTCACGAAAACGGCAAGCCTTGACAGCGACACCTCAGGGTCTAAACAGAAAAGGCAGGCCAGGAAGGCCGCCAATCATACGCGCATAGGGATATGCATCATGAATAGAGATCAACAGAAGGCCGTTGGCCTGGTGGAATTGCTGGCCACCCTGATGGTGCTGGCAATTCTCATGGCAGTCGCCATCCCCAGCTTCAGCAGCCACATGCAGCGTACCCAACAAACCACCCATGTGAACGAGCTGCTAACCGCCCTGCACTTTTCACGCGCCGAAGCCGTGACCCGCCGCACTACGGTCAGTCTGTGCGAAGGCATCGACGACTGCGGCACACGACGCTGGGAGAACCAACTGATTATCTTCGCCGACCACAATCACAACGGGCGCATAGACGAGGGCGAGCCTATCTTGCGGACGGTGCGCATCGCCCCGGCCTATAGCTGGCACTGGTCGAACTTTCGCTCAAGAAGCCACATCAGCTTCAAACCCAACGGCATGACCCACAGTCTCAATGGCACCTTCACGCTTTGCCGGGAAACGACCGCCGTGCGCAGTATCGTAGTCAATGTTGCCGGCCGAGCGCGGCTCGATACACCCGATGACAACGCCAACTGCGAATAGTCAACCGCTCGGTGACAGGAAGTAACCGAATATCCTCCGTCACTATCTGGCCAAACAGCAAAGTGACAGTATTCGCTGGCCCATACCAGCGAGACTTGCCATGCGTTTCACCCGAGGTTTCACCATTATCGAACTGATGGTGACGATTGCCGTACTGGCGATTGTCGTCAGCATCGCCGCGCCCTCGTTCAGCAATATCCTGCGTGAAAACCGCACGGTTGCGATGACCAACGAGTTGCAAGGCGCCATCCAGCTGGCACGTTCCGAAGCCGTGAAAAGACGCAGCAACGTGGTGATTTGCCGAAGAAACGCAGCGGGTACCGCTTGCGACAACTCGGCAGACTGGGCTGCAGGCTGGTTGATACTGTCGGGCACCACAGTGATAAAAGTATGGGATGCCGTAACCGGCCTTGTCGTAGCTGGACCTAACACCGGCCTGACCTTCAAATCCAACGGCATGGTAACCGCTGTAACGAACTTCTCGGTCAACACGCCAAGCTGTACAGGCCCGCAGAAGCGCACGCTCTCCGTGACGCTGATCGGCACGACCACGCTTGCGAAGGTCGACTGCTAATGACTAAAACACCTCCAACATCACAACGCGGCGCGACACTGATCGAAGTGCTGGTCGCCATCGTCATTCTCTCCATCGGCTTGCTGGGTTTGGCCGGTTTGCAGGCAACCAGCATTCAGGGTAACTACGGCGCGTTCTATCGCTCCCAAGCCACTATTCTCGCCGCTGATATTACCGATCGTATGCGAGCGAATCGCAAGGCAGCTATCGCCGGCAGCTACAACTTGAGCGAACTGAAAAGCGCCTACGCAACAACGACCACGCGCGCGGATAAAGACCTTAACGAATGGCTTACGCAAGTTGCGAAGCTGCCTGCAGGAAAAGCAAGAATAGAACGAGATAGTGCAACCGCACTGGTGACCATCACCATCAACTGGGATGACAGCCGCGGCAATATCAAAAAAGCTGATGGCACCGCCGTGGACGACGCACCAGGCACCGCTAATTTCGTTTATAAAACCGAGATATGACTATGAGACCTGTTCGCTATCAGGCAGGCCTTTCGCTCATCGAACTGATGATCGCCATGGCATTGAGCCTGTTATTGATGCTGGGTGTTTTACAGATATTTCTATCGAGCAAACAGACCTACACGGCAAATAGCGCGCTGTCCCGCGTGCAGGAAAGCGGTCGTTTTGCCATGGATTTCATTACTTACGACCTGCGCAATGCGGGCTATAAGGGCGAGTGCTTCTCCGATGTTAATGCGTTAACCGCCAGCCCAACGGATGACCGTTTCAACTTAAACCAGGCATTGAAGGGTTGGGACGCACAAACAAGCCTACCGAGCTGGCCGACAAACTTCAGTACGGATAAAACAGCAGGAACCGATAGTATCGTCATCAAGCATGCCGCCACCAGTGCAGGGGTCATTGGCACAACTGACATCGCCACCGACGCGACCAGCATCGCAATGACCAGCACCAACAGTGACGCTGCAAGCACCTACGTTGTCATTAGCAGCGCACTGGGGTGCGATATGTTTAATAGCGGGGCAATTACCACAACCGCTATAGCCAAGGGCTCATCAGGAAATACTGGAAACTTTGCCCGATCCTACCCAACAACCATTACCAAGATTTTGCTTTTCCAAAGCAACCAATACTACATAAAGAATGGAGCTAATGGTTCACCCTCTTTGTGGCGTACAAGCTGGAAAAACGGATCTGCCTCGACCTTAGAAATGATTGAGGGCATTCACGACCTTCAGTTCGAGTACGGAATCAGCACCGGTGCCGCAGAAGACCGAGCAGTAACCAATGCAGCCTTCATTAAAGCCAATGCAGTCGCCGATTGGAACAAAGTGGCGGCGGTTAAGGTACGCCTACTGGCACTAGGCAATGAGCCCAATGTCGCAATCGAAGATCAGGTTTATGACCGTGAAAAGGGGCTGATTTGCAAAAAGGGTGATTCGGCCTGCACTGCAGACGATAGCATCGATATTCCCAATCGCCGTCTCGCTCAAGTTTTCACATCCACTGTCAGCTTGCGTAATAAGCTGCCATGAACAGGGTATCTATGAACAGAAACTCACAACGGGGCGCGATTTTGATCGTTGCACTGATCATGCTCCTACTGGTCACCATCATCGGTTTGGCCAGTATTCGCGGCACCTCGCTGCAGGAGCGCATGGCAGGCAATCTTCGTGATCAGGAGCTGGCGCTTCAGGCGGCTGAAGCCGCACTACGCAAGGGCGAATCTATCGTTATCAGCAAATTTGAAGCTAACACCCTCAACACGCTCGCAACTGCCGATCAAACAGGAACCTACTCATCGTTCCCTGGCGTAGCTAAGGACCCAACCTATGTTCTCAAGCAGCTTGCCACATTGAAGACGAGTACCGAGGCAGGCGTACCAACTGATGAGGAAGGTTCAATCGTACGTATTCAATCGACTGGCTACGGCCTTGCCCAAGATGCTGCCAATACGCCCAGCTCCACCAGCGAACTGTCTTCGGTGTTTTTGGTTGAGCAATAAAATGCTCACTTTCCATCATACTTTTGTGGAGCTTCCGCGATGAATCGCCTAGCGATCAGCCTCCAAACAGCTAAAACGGTAGCTGCCTTTTTCCTTACTAGTGGGATATTGGTGTCGGCACCTGCACACTCAGCTGAAGTATCTCAAGTGCCATTACTACTCGGCGGCGGTGGCGTGCCAGGCAACCTAGCGCTTGTACCCTCCGTCGAATGGCCAACATTGGTTAGCGTCGCAAACTTGGGTGACTATAATTCCGCGAATACATACATCGGCTACTTTGATTCATTCAAGTGCTACACCTACAACAAAGCTGAAGAATGGTTCGAACCGCAGAGTACTAACACTACGCGCATCTGTGGGGGTGACTATCAGTGGAGTGGAAACTTTCTGAACTGGGCAGCCACCCCAACGATCGACCCATTCCGCAGTGCACTTACCGGCGGATATCGAGTTCGCGATGAGAATAATTTGACTGTTTTGAGCAAAGCGAGAAATCCCGGATACGATGCTGGCAACCGCGTAAATAGCTCACAAGGCCTCATACCTAAAGCGCAAATCCCAGGCGCCACCCCCGCAGGCACGGACTGGGACAATTTCTATATCTATCAACAAGGCCTTGGCACCTATATAAACATTTCAAACTGGAACGATAAGCTGGGCACAAACACCAATCAGGTAGCAGAACAGACAGATTATGACCCAGGCAACACCAATCAATGGAACAAAGGGAAGCTGCGCAGGGAGTACAATCAACCGGTTGGTCGTGGCAGCCAACTGAAAACCGTCTTCAAAGTTAATATGCGAGTAAAGGTATGCGTATCGGGCATGCTGGAGGGCAACTGCAAACAATACCCCAACGGAAACTACAAGCCTGAGGGTTTGATTCAGCAGTACTCAGGCACATTGCGATACAGCGCATTCGGCTACCTAAACGACTCTTCGACCACCAGAGACGGCGGCGTTTTAAGGGCCAATCAAAAATTTGTAGGCGATAGAAAGATCACGCCAAACGTAGGCGAAGAGACAAACAATAATCGTGAATGGGACCCGCAGACTGGGATACAGGTGCAGAACCCTGATAACATTACAAGCGCGATGGGCATCACTATCGCAGACAGCGGTGTAATTAACTACATCAACAAATTTGGACAACTCAATAACAACAATTACAAAAGCAACGACCCGGCCAGCGAATTGTATTACGCTGCAATGCGCTACTACAGAAACCTAGGCAACGTTTCTGCATACACCAGCAATAATGGCGCAAACGCAGCGACCCGCACACAATGGGCGGACAACTTCCCGGTAATTACTAACTGGGAAGATCCTATTCAGTACGCCTGCCAAAAGAACGTAATCCTCGGAATTGGCGATGTAAACACATGGAATGATAAAAACCTGCCCGGCTCGACGAACACCAATAACGAACCAACCAAACCTGCCGAAGTTGTAGCTGACACTGAGATTGATGCTGTTAGAGCGACACAAACCATTTTCAACCTGGAAGGCATCACAACCAGCGCCTCGGCAGAAAACTTTTCCGGGCGAAGTAACTCTGCATATATAGCCGGACTTGCCTATCTGGCAAACACAAAAGACATGCGCCCCAATATGGCTGGCAAGCAGACTATCTCTACGTTCTGGGTCGATGTTCGCGAAAATCAGGTTCTTCAGGGAAAAAATCTCAACCAGTACTGGCTGGCGACGAAATATGGTGGCTTTAAAGTTCCCAGCAACTTTGAGGCAGACCCCTATACACGCACCACAGCCTTGCCAAGAGCCTGGTGGAATGCAAGCGGAGACATACTGAGCACGAACGATCCGAGGCCGGATAATTTCTTCGTTGCCAGCGATGCAACCCGCATGATCGAAAGTTTGAAACTGGCCTTTGCCAAGATTGCTCAAGAAGCTCAAGGCACAACCGCCTCTCTAGCTACAAATTCCACACGACTGGCAACAGATACAGCAGTATTCCAGTCCTCCCTCAATAGCCGTTTTTGGAGCGGTGATCTCTTGGCTCGAGCTGTAGCAGCCAACGGTACGATTGCTCAAGATCCAACTTGGAGCGCTGCCACCAAACTGAATGCAAGAGATTTTGGTGAGCGGAAAATATTCACGCCAACCCCCATGGGGGCAGCCACACCTACAGCGAATGGATTTATAAGCACTACCGCGACCAACTTTACATGGAATGATATTGGTACAGCTTTACGGGGCCAGTTAACCAGTGCAACTGAAGCTACTGCGACCCGAACCACGACTGCACAACAGCGGTTGAGCTATCTTCGAGGTGATCGTAGCTTAGAGCGGACGGATGCAGACCAAAGCCAGAAATTCCGCCAACGAGCAGGCCGCCTTGGCGACATAATCAATTCTGATCCGCAATTTATAGCTAATCAGGATTTCGGTTATACACGCCTGACTGGTGCGTCCTGGGCCGATGCCCGTGCCGCCTATGCGAATTTCCGCACAACGAATGCTAACCGTGTGCCAATGGTCGTAGTTGGAGCCAACGACGGAATGCTTCATGGATTCAATGCAAGCATGACCACCAATGGCAACGGTGGCGAGGAGCTATTTGCCTTTATCCCCAATGGTGTCTTCGCTAACCTTATAAATCTAACCGACCCTAGTTATGGGCATCAGTATTTCGTAGATGGCACTCCTCGGATATCTGACGCATGGATTGGAGGCGCCTGGAAGACTATCGTGGCAGGCACAACAGGTGCTGGTGGTAGTAGTGTGTTCGCTTTGGATATCACTGATCCCAGCAATATGGGACCGAGTAAGTTTCTCTGGGAGTTCAGCCATCCAGATATGGGTAAGACGATTGGCCAACCGGCTATTGTAGCTTTACCAAACGGTCGCTTTGCTGTCGTAGTCACCAGCGGGTACCGTACGACTCAACAATCCAGCGCAAGAGTGTGGTTCTTGGATGCAGCGAATGGCAGCGTAATCAAGAGATTTGATATAACAACTACTGGTGACTTGGGAGCTCCCTTGCTGGCAGATACGAACGGAGACCAAATTGCCGACAAACTCTATGTGGGGGATACAACTGGCAAGCTTTGGCGCGCTGATATCAGTGATGCGGCACCGGGAAACTGGGTAACGCCAACTCTCATGTTCACAGCAACTGATGGAACCAACCCTCAACCTATAACTGCCCCGCTCTCCTCCACATTCAATGAAAAAGGACAGCACATGGTTTTATTTGGAACCGGGTCTTATATGTTTATTGGCGATAACGAAGTACCTAATTCGCCGCAAATTCAGAGTTTCTATGCCATTATTGACTCTGGCGAAACGGTTACCCGGAGCAACCTACTCGCTCAGGAAATTCTCTCGGAAAGAACCGTCGGCAATTTCCAAGGCCGTTCTCTATCGAACAATGCAATATCCAATCAAAAGGGCTGGTATCTGGATCTTGCGTGGAAGAGTGGTCGCGGCGGACCTGGCGCAAGGGGCGAACGAGTCGTTTCTAAAGCAACTTTACGCTCAGATAGGGTCACATTTACTACACTGACCCCATCTGCAGATCCGTGTGCGTCAGGTGGGACTAGCTGGGTAATGGCACTCAATTTATCCAGCGGCTCTAGATTGAATTACACCTATTTCGATACGAACAATGATGGCAGCTTAAACTCATCGGACGACATCAGTACCGGCTCTGATGGCGGCACGTTACCGGTTTCAGGTATATCAAATCCTGATATAGGGGTGATCAAAGGTGCTACACCACTTTATCGCTGGCTTTGCTATGCAGGCTCCTCAGGTGCTGCACCGCAGTGTTTAAAGGTTGCAGGCTCACAACGCTATGGTCGTAATGCCTGGCAGGAAGCAAGATAATGTGTATGTGGGCAGCTACTTCGGACTCAGTCGCATGAAAAAAGAACGAGGCTTCACCCTGATCGAGCTGATGATCGTAGTCGCGGTCATCGGCATCCTGGCAGCCATTGCCTACCCGTCCTATCAGGAGCATGTGCGCAAGAGCAAACGAGCCGATGCCCAGGCTGCGCTTATGGAGCTTTCCCACTTCATGGAGCGCTATTACACGGCAAACGGCAAATACACGAAAGCGGCGAACACCGGGCCCGATCTTCCTTTCGTCAAAGCCCCTAAGGATGGTGGAACCGAGAACTATGGCTTAGCTTTGTCTGCTGTGGATGACTTCAGCTATACCCTAACTGCGACTGCCAAGAACTCTATGGCAAACGACTCGTGTGGCAACCTCACCCTCACAGATAAAGGCGTAAAAGGCTCAAGCAAAGGGACGCCAGCGGAATGCTGGAGGCGCTAAACTGGATAGGCAACTCTAAGGTGCATGCGCAGCTGCTGCAGCGGCGCATGCTGTTTTCAATTGCGGCAGCGATCGGCGAATCATCGCAGCTTAAGCAATCGCTTCTGACGGCTGAACCTGCACAGCTCAACTAGTGAGACGACCTCAACTCTCCGACGATGAACCGCGCCACTGCTGCTACTATCACCCCCTGTCATTCGATGCGACCAAATCGCCAGTACTGAGGTCGTATGCCGATAATGAAACGATAACGGATCGATGATGCAGGACAACCCGATTTGGACGCGCCCCCCACGCAAGCAACGCAGCCGCCTGGCTGAAGACCTGGTCGCAAAAATCTCCCAGCACATGCGTGACGGTACGCTCAAGCGTGGCGAGAAGTTGCCGGCCGAGCTGGATATCATGCAGTCGGAAGGCGTGAGCCGTACTGTGGTGCGCGATGCGTTGTCGCGCCTTCAGGTGGCGGGGCTGGTGGAGACGCGTCGCGGTGTCGGCACCTTCGTGTGCGACATGCCGGCGGCGCCCGAGCTGCAGCTTGGCCCGGCGACCATCAGTACCGCAGAAGAGGTGCTGGAGTTGCTGGAGTTGCGCATGAGCCTGGAGGTGGCGGCAGTTGGCCTGGCCGCGCAGCGGCGCACGCCTGAGTCGCTGCAGGAAATTCGTGTGGCGCTGGATGCCATCCAGCAGGGCGCGGTGCAGCTACCGGCGGGACTGCCGATCAGTGCGGACTTCCAGTTCCATATCAAGATCGCCAAGGCGGCCGAGAACCCGCACCTGCTCGACATCATGAAGCACCTGGGCGCCAAGCAGATTCCCCGCAACAAGTTCAATTCGGCGTACAAGGCGCACGAGGACGGCGAGGCCTATAAGGAAAACCTCAGCCGCGAGCACGAGATGATCTACGAGTCCATCGCCCGCGGCGATGTCGACTGCGCCCGTGCCGCCATGCAGCTACACCTGATCAACAGCCGTGAGCGCCTGCTCAAGGCCCAGCGGCGAGCCTGACCGCTGCCTGGCTGGCCGCTGGCCGATGCCGCTCTTCGCGCTTATTCCACAATGCAAAACGGGCGCCGACGAGCCCGCATCTATTGATGCCGAGCCCGCAGGCGCCAGCTCTGCAGAGGGTGCTTACATGAAGTTGTACTGCACCCCGATACGCCAGCGCATCTGCCGATCATCCGTGGTGGGGCTGACCCGGACATCGCCGATCTCGACGAAAGGCGCCCAGGACTTGTCCCACTTGTACTTCACGATCAGGTTCTGCTCGTAATCGCTCTTCTTGTTGTCGTAACGGATGTAGTCGGTCTTGAAGTGGATGTACTGGTATTCGTACGACAGTTTGCCGGCCGGCGTGTAGCCGATCCAACCCTCGTAACGCTGGGTGTTGCGGTTGTCGGAGCCACGATCCGGCACTTCTTCGTCGATGCGGTCGCGGTTCAGTTTCAGGGCGTCGAAGCGGTAGCGGGCGGCGACGTAGAACTGGTCGCTCAGCCTGTGGGTATAGCGCACGCCGAACTTGTAGGTGGTGCCGTTCTCATTGCTGTCCAGCTGGATGGCCGGCTGCCAGGTCGATACGGCATTGGGCTTGTACTGATAGCTGGTGGTCAGCTCGTGGCCGCTGGAGACGGTGTTATCGAAGGCGACGTCCTTGCGATCACCGGCGGTGCGGTACTTGAGCTCGCCCTCGAAGCCCCAGCCGTTGTCCATGCGATAGGACAGCTTGACCCGATCGGCATGCATGCTGTCGTCTTCAAGAAACTGGTGGCGGTAGTTGATCGAGGCACTGTCGGCCAATGCATTGCCGGCGGCGGCAGTGGATAGCAGGCAGGCGAGCAGACGCAGCGTGAGTGTTTTCCTGTTCATCGTGGTGTCCTTCTTATTGTTTTCTATGGGTTGAGTTTTGTGTTGCCTGGTTTCGGGCAAAGCGCCGCCCTGCAGCGCTGTGTCCGCATGTCTGGAATCACGGGGTGGGTAACGCGCAGGCGAGCCCGAGCCGCGGGCCTTGAGGCCCGTGTCGAAAAGTCAGCAGGGAGTTCGCGCTAACGCGTGGGTCGCCTCAGCCGCCGCCAGGCAGCCGAGGCGCCGTCAGGCCATCAGGGTGGTGCGACGGCGCCGATGTCGCGGCTGGCATCGACCAGCAACTGGGTGTAGGCATGCTCGGCGCGGTTCTGCGCCAGCAGCGCGGTGTCGAGGGTTTCGACGATCCGCCCGTGCTGCATGACCGCCACGCGGTCGCAGAGATGGGCGACCACGCCCAGGTCATGGGTGACCATCAGGTAGGTCAGGCCTTCCTGCTCACGCAAGTCGGAGAGCAGGTTGAGAATCTCCGCCTGCACGGACACGTCCAGCGCCGAGGTCGGCTCGTCGAGCAGCAGCACGCGCGGCTCGAGAATCAAGGCGCGAGCGATGGCCACGCGCTGGCGCTGCCCACCGGACAACTGATGCGGGTAGCGGTAGCGGAAGCTGTCATTGAGGCCGACCTTGTTGAGGATCGCGGTAACCCGATCGCCGCGGTTGCCGATACCATGCACGGCCAGCGGTTCGCTGAGCGCCGAGTCGATGGTGTGCCGCGGGTGCAGCGAGCCGTAGGGGTCCTGGAAGACCATCTGCACCTGACGGAAATGCGCCAGGTCGAGCTTGTGGCGCAAACCGCGCCCGGCGATGCTCAGCTGCCCTTCCCAGTGCCGGTACTGCCCGGCCAGGCAACGCAGCACCGTGGTCTTGCCCGAGCCGGACTCGCCGACCAGGCCGAACGACTCGCCTTCCTCGACGCGCAGGGCGACGTCGTAGAGCACCTGACTGCGCGCCGCGCTGTCACCGAAACTGAGGTTGAGTGAATCCACTTCGATCATGGCCATGGGGTGTTCCTCAGTGGGTCAGCCAGAGGGGATCGCGCTGCAGATTGGGCAGGCGCGGACGGGGGCGATCGATGCTTGGCAACGCGGCCAGCAGGCCCTGGGTGTAGGGATGCCTGGCGTTGTCCAGCTCGGCGGCGTCCAGTGCCTCGACCACACGGCCGGCGTACATCACCAGCACGCGGTCGCAGAAGCTGCGCACCATGTTGAGGTCGTGGCTGATCAGGATCAGCCCCAGATCGCGCTGGCTGACCAGCTCGTCGAGCACGCTGAGCACCTGGCGACGCACCGAGACGTCGAGCGCCGAGGTCGGCTCGTCGGCGACGATGATGTCGGGGTCGGTGATCACCATCATGGCGATCATGATGCGCTGCGCCATGCCGCCCGACACCTCGTGCGGGTAGAGCCCGTACACCCGCTGCGGATCACGGATGTGCACCTTGTCGAGCATGTCCAGCACCCGCTCGCGGGCATCGGTCTTGCTGGCGCGGTGGTGCGCCAGGTAGGCCTCGGCGATCTGCTCGCCGACCCGTACCACCGGGTTCAGCGAGTACTTGGGGTCCTGCATGATCATCGAGATGCGTTTGCCACGAATCGTCTGCACCTGTTTCTCGCTGGCGGTCAGCAGGTCGACCTCGCCTAGGGTCATGGCCTTGGCGGTGATCCGCGCGCTGGCCGGGTGCAGCCGCAGCAGGCTGCGGCCCACGGTGGATTTGCCCGAGCCGGACTCGCCGACGATGGCCAGCTTCTCGCGGCCCAGGCTGAAGGAGACGTTGCGCACTGCATCGACCTCCTTGCGACCACTTGTGAAGCGCACGCAGAGATCCTGCACGTCGAGTTTGATCGCAGACATGCTGCCTCCTTAATTGCTGCGCGGGTCGAGGACGTCGCGCAGACCGTCACCCAACAGGTTGAACGCCAGGCTGACCAGCATAATGGTCGCCCCCGGAACGGCTACCAGCCACCAGCACTCGAGCATGTAGCGGCGCCCGGTGGAAATCATCGCGCCCCACTCCGGCAGCGGCGCCTGGGCGCCCAGGCCGAGGAAGCCCAGGGCAGCGGCGGTGAGAATGATGCTGGCCATGTTCATGGTCAGGCGGATGATCACCGACGACAGGCACATGGGCATGATGTGACGCAGGATGATGCGCGGCGACGAGGCGCCCTGCAGCTGCACGGCGACCACGAAGTCGGCGTTGCGCAGCGACAGGGTTTCCGCCCGGGCCAGGCGTGCGATCGGTGGCCAGGAAGTCAGCGCGATGGCGATCACCGCGTGCTCCAGGCCTGGGCCCAGCGCGGCGATGAAGGCCAGCGCCAGCACCAGGCTGGGGAACGAGATGAAGATGTCGGTGATGCGCATGAACAGCGCATCGACGAAGCCGCCGAAGTAGCCGGAAACGGTGCCGATCAACAGGCCTATCGGGCCGACGATGATGGTCACCAGGGCAATGATATACAGGGTGATGCGCGAGCCGTAGACCAGCCGGCTGAACACGTCGCGGCCGAACTCGTCGGTGCCGAACCAGTGCGCCGCACTCGGAGCCTGCAGGGCGTTGCCGAGGTTCTGCACGATCGGGTCGTGGGTGGCGATCCATGGCGCGAAGGCCGCCACCAGCACCAGCAGCGCCACCACGGCGGAGCCCATCAGCGTCATGGGATTGCGCAACAGGTGCTGCATGACCCGCACGCTGCTCAGACGGAACGCCTGGAACGCGGAGACCGGCGCCTGGCCGTTCGCCCGTTTCAGGGATGAAGATGAAGAGATGTTGGCAATCATCGTATGCCTCCGTTACTCGATTCGCTCGGTATCGGGCGCAGCACTGCGCCCGATGAATCAACGCTGCTTGTACACACCCAGGTAACGCGTCGCCTCGGCATCGGCGCCCTGGAATCCCTTGACGTCGGCCGCGCTGACCACCGGATCGGTCATCTGCGAGATCATCATGATCGGCCCCGCCAGCTCGTCGTAACGCTGCTGCACGCGGTGGTACATGCTCAGCTTGGCGGCTTCGTCACGCTCCACGCCGAGCTTGTCGATCAGGCCGTTGAGTTCGGCGTCCTGGAAGGCCGCGCGCCAGCCCTGGAAGTTGGCGATGCCGGCATCATCGCGGTTGTCCGGGTTGTAGACGAAGGTGCGCAGGCTGAAGTACGGGTGCGGATAGCGCTCGGCGCCGCGGGCCACGATGATCTCGAAGTTGCGCGCACGCATGGCGCCGTACACCTGGTTGCCGGTGCCGGTGATGATGCTCGCCTGGATGCCGGCCTGGGCCAGGGTCGACTGCAGGCTCGAGGCGATGTTCACGAACGGCGGCTCGGCCAGAGTGCGGATGGTGGTCTTGAAGCCCTGCGGGTGACCTGCCTCGGCCAGCAGTTGCTTGGCGGCGTCGACGTCCAGTGCGTAGCCGGGGTCCGGAAGGCGCGCCTCCAGGCCCAGCTGCATCGGCTGCTGGTTGAGCTTGCCGTAATAAGGCATCACCACCTTGTCCAGGCCCTGATAGTCGATCAGCGAGCGCACGGCCTTGCGCACACGAATGTCATCGAACGGCGCCGACTTCATGCTCATCGCCACGTAATACATGGTGCCGCGCGGCAGGGTCTGGATCTGCATCTGGCCCTTGGCGGCCAGCGCCTGGACGTCGGAGGCGGCCATGCCGTAGCCCATGTCCAGGTCACCGCGTTCGAGCATCAGGCGCAGCGATTGCGACTCGGTGATATGGCGGATCAGCACGCGCTTGAGCTTGCTCGCGCCGCCCCAGTAATCGGCGAATGCGGTCATCACCAAGGTGTCGTTGGCGCGCCACGAGCTGAGGGTGAACGGGCCGCTGCCGGCTTCGTTGGTCACCAGCCAGGCGGCGCCGAGGTCGCCGTTCTTCTCGTGTTCGAGCACGGTCTTGCGGTCCAGCACCACGGCGCTTGGCGAGGTGGCCAGGGTGTCGATCATCAGCAGCGGGTCGGTCGGCTGCGGCAGGTCGATGACCAGGGTCGACTCGTCGCTGGCGCGGATCAGTTGCTGAATGTTGTCCAGCGTGTAGCCGTAGGCCTTCCAGGTGGTGGCCAGGCCGTAGTTGAGCTTGAGCACCCGGTACAGCGACCAGGCCACGTCTTCGGCGGTGACCGGGTTGCCGGAATGGAAACGCGCGTCGCTGCGCAGGTGGAAGGTCAGTTGGCGGCCGTCCTCACTGACTTCCCAGCGCTCGGCCAGTTGCGGCACGTGCTCGTCCGGGCTGCCGTCCTTGCGCAGGATCAGCGTGTCGTAGAGGTTGGCATTGATGCCCGAGGCATCCAGCCCCGGTGCGTTGGCCGGGTCGATGGAGAACAGGTTGGCCATGCTCATGCCGACGATCAGTTGATCGTCCGGCGTCTTGGCCTGGGCGTCCAGCAGTGGAGCGGCGCACAGCAGCGCACCGAGTACCGCGCTCAGCACGGTGGAGCGAAACGATTTCATGCGGATATCCCTATTTTGTAATTATTGAAGGGCTGCAATCGATTGGTCGGGTCAGCGGGTGCGCGGGTCGAACACCTTGTACAGCGCATCGCTGAGCAGGTTGAGGCCGACGAAGATGAAGCCGATCACCAGCACGCACCCCATCACAGCGTTCATGTCGCCGAGCAGCAGGCTGCTGGTCAGGTACTGGCCGAAGCCGGGCCAGGCGAACACCGTCTCGATCAGCACCGCGCCCTCGAGTAGCGAGCCGTAGGCCAGCGCCACCACGGTGAGCAGCTGTACGAGGATGTTGCGGAAGGCATGGCCCCAGATCACCTTGCGCCGCGACAGGCCCTTGACCCGGGCGGTGAGGATGTACTCCTGGGACAGCTGCTCGAGCATGAAGCTGCGCGTCATGCGGCTGATGTAGGCCACCGAGTTGAGGCCCAGGATCAGTGCCGGCAGGAGGATGTGCTTGAGCGCGCTGGAGAAGGCTTCCCAGTCGCCGGCGATGGCGCTGTCGATCAGCAGCATGCCGGTCACCGACGGCACCATACCGTCATACGCCAGGTCGATGCGCCCTGCCCCGCCGGCCCAGCCGAGCCAGGCGTAGAACACCAGCAGGCCCATCATGCCCAGCCAGAAGATCGGCGTGGAGTAGCCGAACAGGGTTACCACGCGCGCCAGGTGATCGCCAATACGGCCCTGATTGGCAGCGGCGAACACGCCCAGCGGCAGGCCGATCACCACGCCGAAGATGATCGCCAGGGTGGCCAGCTCGATGGTCGCCGGGAACACCCGGGCGATGTCCTCGATCACCGGATGGCCAGTGAGCAGCGCGTTGCCGAAATTGCCCTGGGCCAGGTCGCGCAGGTAATAGCCGAACTGCACCAGCAGTGGTCGGTCGAGGCCCATGGCCTGATAGACCTGGTCGTAGGTGGAACTGTCGGCATCCGGGCCGACCACCGCCAGCACCGGGTCCAGAGGCATCACGCGGCCGATGAAGAAGGTCATGGCCAAGAGGCCCAGCAGGGTCATCAGCACCGCACCGAAACGGCGTGAGGTGCCGCCCATCCGCGTGCCGAAGAAAGACGCATTCGAAGCAAACATGAGGAGCTCCCGATTGATCGCAGCCAATTCGTGTCCGTGTCGCATCGGGCGGCCTGAGCCGCCCGGCGGCTCAACGATCCTTGTGCACATCCTTGTAGCGCGTGGTCGCCGCGCTGTGACCGACATAGCCGACCACGTCGTGGTAGATCACCACCGTGTCGGTCATCTGCGAGATCGGCATGATGGCGCCGACCTGCTCGTCGTAGAGATTCTGGAACTGGTGGTACAGCTCCAGTTGCTTCTGCTTGTCCGGCTCAACCTCGGCCTGCTCGATCAGCGCGTTGAGCTCCGGGCTGTGGAACGAGGTACGCCAGCCCTGGAAGTTGCTCAGCTTGGCTTCGTCGCGGTTGTCCGGGTTGTACACCAGGGTGCGCAGGCTGGAGTGCGGGTGCCGCTCGGCGCCACCGCCGCCGCGACCGACGATGATGTCGAAGGTGCGCTCGCGCATGGAGCCGTACACCTGGGTGCCGGTACCGGTGACGATGCGCGCCTTGATGCCGGCCTGGGCCAGGGTCGACTGCAGGCTGGAGGCGATGTTGATGAACGGTGGCTCGGCGAGCACACGAATGGTGGTCTGGAAACCGTCGGGGTAACCGGCTTCGGCGAGCAGCTTCTTGGCTTCCTCGACGTTCAGGCGATAGCCCGGATCATCCAGGCGCGCCGGCAGGCCGAGCGGCATCGGGCGCTGGTTGAGGGTGCCGTAGTGCGGCATCACCACATCGTTGATGCCCTGGTAGTCGATCAGCGAGCGAACCGCCTTGCGCACGCGTGCGTCGGCGAACATCGGCTGCTTGGTGCTCAGTGCCACGTAGTAAAGGGTGCCACGTTGCACGGTCTGGGTCTTGACCTTATCCGAGCTGCTCAGTGCCGTGATGTCCGGGGCGGACATGCCACGGGCGATGTCCAGGTCACCACGCTCGACCATCAGGCGCAACGACTGCGACTCGGTCATGTTGCGCATCACCACGCGCTTGAGCTTGGCCGGGCCGCCCCAGTACTCCTCGAAGCGGGTCATCAGGATCACGTCATTGGCGCGCCAGGCGTTGAGCACGAACGGCCCGCTGCCCGCTGCGTTGGTGGTCAGCCAGGCGCCACCCATGTCGCCATTCTTGTCGTGCTTGAGCACCTCTTTCTTGTCGAGGATGAAGGCACTGGGCGAGGTGGCCAGGGTATTGAGCACCAGCATCGGGTCGGTCGGGCGAGCCAGCTCGATCACCACGGTGTGGTCGTCGGTCGCGCGGATCTGCTGTTCGACGTTATCGGCGGTGAAGCCGTAGGCCTTCCAGGTCGAGGCCAGTGCCAGGTTGAGCTTGAGCACGCGCTGCAGCGACCAGATCACGTCCTGGGCGGTCAGCTCGTTGCCGGAGTGGAACTTGACGCCGCTGCGCAGGTGGAAGGTCAGCGTCTTGTGGTCGTCGCTGATTTCCCAGCGCTCGGCCAGGGCCGGTACCAGGGTGTCCGGCGCGGCAGCATCCTGCACCAGCAGCATGTCGTACAGGTTGGCGTTGACCTCGGAGACGTCCAGGCCAGTGGCGGCGGCCGGATCGAGGGACAACAGGTTGATCATGCTCATGCCGACGATGAGCTGGTCGGCAGGCGTCTTGGCCTGAACCGCGGTGGCGGTACCCAGGGCCAGGGTGGCGGCCAGCAGGCCCGCCAGCAGATGCGGAAGTGGTTTGATCATGAGACGGCCTTCTTATATTTATTCGACTCAGAAACGGCGCAGCCGCGCACGGCTGCGCAGCGGTGCATCAGTAGCGGTTGACGGTGTTGGTCTCGATGTAGGCGAAGTTGATGTCCTCACCGAGGCCCGGACGATCCGGCAGGTGCACGTAGCCGTCGCTGTCCATCGGGTCGACGATGCTGTTCAGGTAGGCCGGCACGTCGTCGTACTCGAGGAACGGGTGCAGCAGGCCGCGCTCGTACCAGTCGCAGTTCTTGATGGCGCCGACCACCGCCAGGTTGGCGGCACCGTTACCGTGGATCTCGCAGTGCATGCCGTAGGCTTCGGCCAGGTGCGCGACCTTCAGGCACGGTGCGATACCGCCGACCCCGGCCACACCGGCGCGCAGAATGTCACAGGCGCCCTGCCCGACCCAGCTGGCACGGCTCATGTACTTGCCACCGAGGGATTCCGGGCCCAGCACCGGGATGTCCAGGTTGGCCGCCAGCCACGCGTAGGATTCGGCGGACTCTTCCATCATCGGCTCTTCGAACCAGGCGAAGTCGAGCTTCTCCAGCTCACGACCGATGTACAGCGCGTCGGTACGGCTGTACCAGTGGTAGCCGTCGAGCATCAGCGCGATGTCCGGGCCGACCGCCTCGCGCACCGCGGCGCAGGCGCGCACGTCCATCTTCGGATCCGGCGCGAAGGAGATAGGCGGCATCCAGGTGTGCAGCTTGATCGCCTTGTAGCCGCGGGCAACCAGTTGCTCGGCGAAGCGGCCGTACTCTTCCGGGGTCGACAGGCCGCCCGGCAGGTCGTCGCCACACATGGTCGAGCCGTAGGCCAGCACCTTGTCGCGATAGCCGCCGATGAGCTTGTGTACCGGCTGCTTGAACTTGCGCCCTGCCCAGTCCCACAGCGCCTGCTCGACCAGCGCCAGAGCGCGGTCGGTCAACTGACTGGCACTGCCGCGCTGCCAATGGGCCAGGTCCTGCCAGATCTTCTCGCGGTCCAGGGCGTTCTGGCCGATCAGTACCTTACGCACGAAGCTGTCGATGATGTGCGGACGAATCAGTTCGGGCGCCCCGAAGGCATAGCCTTCAGTGCCGTCCTCGGTAGCGACGCGCAGCATGGCCATCTTGGCCAGGGACTCTTCGCCCGGGTGGGCATGGCCGGCCGCATCGACGCTGCGGCGGGTGGGATAGGTGAAAACCTCGACATTGACCTGAGTGATCTTCATTGAACGCGCCTTGGATCTTGTGATTATTTGAGTGGCCCGATGTATGTTGTCATACAGCGAATGCGCAGATAATTGCTGCAATCTCGAACGCTGTCAAGAAGCTGTAAAGAAGAAAAAAAGGGCTTACGTACCCATCAAATAGCCATCACCATTATTCGTAAAAGTGTCGACAAAATACGATAAAACAAATTAAAACAGCCACTTATATTAAAACTACCTGCGCACTCGAATCCACGCATGGAACGTGAAAAAGCCGGAGAAAAACAGCCAGGGCGTGGACTTTCCATCTGTATAAGGCGACGCGAAAACCTCAAAACGCACGCCAAAAAAGAACAACCAAGCAAGGTTGTCATACAGCAACCGCATAGCAGGCAGTTTCTCCAGGCAATAAAAAACCGCGCGATGCGCGGTTCTTGGAAACGCCTGGACGTCAGCGCTTGGCGATGATGTAAACCGCATGAATGATGCCCGGGAAGTAACCAAGCAGCGTGAGCAGGATGTTCAGCCAGAAGGCGCCAGCGAAGCCGACCTGCAGGAACACCCCCAACGGCGGGAGGATAATGGCGATCAGAATGCGGATCAGATCCATGATGGTAGTCCTATTAGTGGGCCCAACCGGGCGTTACCCCACAATCGACTGGCGCTGGCGATATCCGGTTCAAGAAAAATCGCGTGCCCACCACCGCCCCATGCCGCCCGCCAGACGGGCTCACGCGCTTTCCTATCGCCGTACGGAGTCTATAGTGTGCTGGCCCTGTCTATAACAGCTCCACCCTTCTCAGGAGAGTTTCCATGAGCAAAACGTACAACGTGGCCGTACTGGTCGGCAGCCTGCGCAAAGCGTCGATCAACCGCAAGCTGGCACTGGCACTCGCCGATCTGGCGCCGCAGCACTTGAAACTGAATATCGTCGAAATCGGTGAGCTGCCGCTTTACAACGAAGACATCGACGTCGATCCGGCTCCGGCCGCCTACACCGCCTTTCGCAATGCGCTCAAAGCCGCTGATGCGGTGCTGTTCGTGACCCCTGAATATAACCGCACGATTCCAGCGCCGATGAAGAACGCCGTGGATGTCGCCTCGCGGCCCTATGGGCAGAGCGCCCTGAGCGGCAAGCCGGCCGGCGTGGTCAGCGCCTCGCCGGGCGCCATCGGCGGCTTCGGCGCCAACCATCATCTACGCCAGGCCCTGGTGTTTCTCGACATGCCGGTACTGCAACAGCCCGAGGCCTACCTAGGCGGCGCCGGTAACTTCTTCGATGAAAACGGCAAGCTGAGCGACAGCATCAAGCCCTTCCTGCAGAAGTACATCGACACCTTTGCGGCCTGGGTGGAGAAAACAGCAAAGTCGTAAGACCGAGCACAAGAGCCTGCCCTGCGGGCTCTCGCTCCGGCGCCGAGATGTTTTTGCCGCGCAAAAAGAAAACCCCGCCGAGGCGGGGTTTTTCAGACTTGAACCTGACATCCTTGATCATCGCGCCATCCTGGCGGCGTCCCACGTATCCTTGTCTGTTCAGTGCGCTTCCTGCGCTAAGTCCGTGAGTTGAAGATTACGCCTGTGCCGCAGGTGGCCATAGTGGCTAAAGGCAGAACCGCGTGTAAGCAATAGCCTACACACAGTTCACCGACTCAGAACTGCTCGGCGGCCAGCAGATAGAGGCTGTCGCTGCCTGCGCCCACCGAGGCGTTCAGCGAGTGGATGCGCGGCAGCAGGCGCGCGAAGTAGAAACGTGCGGTGCCCAGCTTGCTGGCGTAGAAGTCATCCTGCCCTTCCTTGCCCTGCGCCGCCTTGGCCATCATCGCCCACATGTAGGCATAGGCGGTGTAGCCGAACAGGTGAAGGTACTCCACGGAAGCCGCGCCGATCTCGTTCGGATTGCCTTGCGCGCGTGCGAGCAGCGCTGCCGTCTGGGTTTCCAGAATCTCGACGGCCTCCAGCAGCGGCGCTTTGAATTCCTCTGCCAGAGCAACATCGCTGGCGAATGCTCGCACTTCTTCAGTGAAATGCTGGCAGAACGCCCCGCCATTGGCGACGATCTTGCGGCCGACCAGGTCCAGCGCCTGAATGCCGTTGGTGCCTTCATAGATCTGCGTGATACGGCAGTCGCGCACCAGCTGCTCCTGACCCCATTCGCGCACGTAACCATGGCCACCGAACACCTGCTGGCCGTGGATGGTGGTCTCCAATCCCAGATCGGTGAGGAAGGCCTTGGCCACCGGCGTCAGCAGCGCCACCAGCTCTTCGGCGCGCTTGCGGGTGGCTTCGTCTTCGCTGTATTTGGCGGTGTCGAGCTGCATGGCCACGTAGCTGGAGAAGGCGCGGCCGCCCTCGTTGAACGCCTTCATGGTCAGCAGCATGCGGCGCACGTCCGGGTGCACGATGATGGGGTCGGCCGCCTTGTCCTTGGCCACCGCACCGGTCGGCGCACGGCTCTGGATGCGCTCGCGGGCGTACTCGATGGCGCTCTGGTAGGAACGCTCACCGGTCGACAGACCCTGGATGCCGACACCCAGGCGCTCGTAGTTCATCATGGTGAACATCGCCGCCAGGCCACGGTTCGGTGCATCGATGATGTAGCCGGTGGCGCCATCGAAGTTCATCACGCAAGTGCTCGACGCCTTGATGCCCATCTTGTGCTCGATCGAGCCACAGGACACCGCATTGCGCTCGCCCAGCGAGCCGTCGGCGTTGACCATGAACTTGGGCACCAGAAACAGCGAAATGCCCTTGGGGCCGGCCGGTGCGTCCGGCAGTTTGGCCAACACGAGATGGATGATGTTTTCGGTCAGGTCGTGCTCGCCGCCGGTAATGAAAATCTTGGTGCCGCTGACCTTGTAGCTGCCGTCGGCTTGCGGCTCGGCCTTGGTGCGGATGATGCCCAGGTCGGTGCCGGCGTGGGGCTCGGTCAGGCACATGGAGCCGGCCCAGACGCCGGCATACATATTCGGCAGATAGGTCTGCTTGAGCTCCTCGCTGGCGTGGGCATTGATCGACAGGCAGGCGCCAGCGGTGAGCATCGGGTAGAGGCCGAACGACAGGCTGGACGAGTTGACCATTTCCTCGACCTGGGCGGAAATCACCTTGGGCATGCCCATGCCGCCGAACTGCGGGTCACCGCCCACGCCAACCCAGCCGCCCTCGGCGTAGGCCCTGTAGGCCTCGATGAACCCGGCTGGCGTGCGTACCTCGGTATTGGCCCAGGTGCAGCCCTCTTCGTCGCTGGCGCGGTTCAACGGCGCGATCATGCCGGCGGTGATCTTGCCCGCTTCCTCGAGGATCGCGTTGGCGGTTTCCTCGTCGACGACCTCGGCCAGGGCAGGCAGCTGCGCCCAGAGTTTGGAAACCTGGAAAACTTCGTTGAGCACGAAGCGCATGTCACGCAGGGGAGCTTTGTAGTCGGCCATGGGAAGTCCTCGGTAGCACGGTCAGAAGCCGAGTCTAGCCCAACAACTTTTCAGAGACATAGGGTCGTGTCGTGACTGCTCAGCCACCGATCGGTCAGGCCGGACCAGCCTTTACCTTGACCGCCCCACGGCGGCGCTGCACCTGGCTGCTGACACAGTTGCGCCCGGCACTCTTGGCGCCATACAGCGCCTTGTCGGCTGCCTTGAGCACCTCCTCCACGCTGCGGTGCTCGCTGCTGGGCTGTGCCACGCCGATACTGACCGTTACCGACACCTGGGATGCCCCCGAGCCGGCCCGGCGCTGGCGTCCGACCCTGTCGTCCGCCGGGCGCTGCTGACGATCACGCAGCTGGATCTGATAGCGCTCGACCGCCTGGCGCACCGCTTCGAGATGAGGCAGGCATTGCTCGACGTCCTTGCCAGGAAACACCAGGGTGAATTCCTCGCCGCCGTAGCGGTACACCTTGCCGCCACCACCGACCTTGCGCAGCTGGCTGGCCACCACGCGCAGCACCTGGTCGCCGACATCATGACCGTGGGTGTCGTTGAAGCGCTTGAAGTGATCCACGTCGGCCATGGCGATCACGTAATTGCGCCCCAGGCGCTGCAGGCGCTCGTTCAGGGCACGGCGACCGGGCAGCCCGGTCAGCTCATCACGAAAGGCCATCTGGTAGGCCTCATGGGCCACGCCGACGACGATCATTAGCATTACCACACTGGACATCACCTGCAGCGCGTGGGGCTGGATGAAGGTCTTGGGCAGCATCCAGAACAACGCCAGGGCGCCGATCAGCTGCACGGCATGGACGGGCCGGGGCTTGCGCAGATACTGAACCAGCAGGGCGATGATCACCAGCGCAAACACCGGATACGCCAGCTGCACCAGGTTCATCCACGCAGCGTGCAGCGACGGCCAGCGAATCACCGAAAGCCACTGCTCCAGCCCCTGGGGATAACGGCGTGCCAATGCCGCAGCCACGCCGCCGACCGCCAGCAATACTGCGACGCGCGCGACCAGATCCTGAATCAGGTGGGTACGCTCGCGCCACAGCGCGAACAGGCCGTAGAGTGCCGGCAGCAACAGGCTGCAGAGATGAAATACCAGGGCGGCGTCTTCACGCACGTGGCCGAACTCGCGAAAGTAATCGGCCTGTTCGTCGAGCAGGTAGTAGCCCAGATAGAGCACCAGCAGCATGAACAGCTCGCGCTGGCGGCCGTAGACCATGCAGAAGGTGCCGCCGAGCAGCAATAGCGAGGTGGGCAGCACGTTGAACAGCGAGGTGAAGAAGTCGGTCAGCGTCGGCAGCGTCGCGGCCAGCAAGCCGCCACCAAGCAGCAGCAAGGCCGGCACGAAATGCCAAATGCGCAACACGACGAAACGCGGCAAGGCGGGCTCCGCAATGACCAGTAGGAAAGCTGGCATTCTGCCTGCAATTGTCTGCCGACGCACGCGGGCGCACGCCGGATTCTATCCTGCGCAAATAAAAAAACCGCGGCACTGGGCCGCGGTTTTTTATGGCTGACGGATCAGTAGCTCAGAGCGAAATCTTCTTCGCTCATATCCATCAGGTTGCTTGCACCGGAGAGCATGGCCGCCACGTGAGTGCGGGTGCGCGGCAGGATACGCGCGTAGTAGAACTGCGCGGTCTGCAGCTTGGCCTTGTAGAAGGCCTGGTCACCCTCGCCAGAGGCGATCTTCTCGGCGGCCACACGGGCCATGTCAGCCCAGAAGTAAGCCAGGCAGGCGTAGCCGGAGTACATCAGGTAATCGACCGAAGCGGCACCGACTTCCTCACGATCCTTCATGGCGGCCATGCCGATCTTCATGGTGACTTCGCCCCACTCCTTGTTGAGCTTGGCCAGCGGCTCGACGAACGCTTTGAGCGCCTCGTTGCCTTCGTTGGCCTGGCAGAACTTGTGGACGATCTTGGTGAAGCCTTTCAGCGCTTCGCCCTGGGTCATCAGCACCTTGCGGCCCAGCAGGTCGAGGGCCTGCACGCCGGTGGTGCCTTCGTACATCATCGAGATGCGGCAGTCGCGCAGGTTCTGCTCCATGCCCCACTCGCTGATGAAGCCGTGGCCACCGTAGATCTGCATGCCATGGGATGCGGATTCGAAGCCCACTTCCGTCATGAACGCCTTGGCGATCGGCGTCAGGAAGGCCAGCAGGCCGTCAGCCGCTTTCTTCTGCTCCTCGTCCTGGGCGTACTTGACGATGTCCACCTGCTTGGCGGTGAAGTAGACCATCGCGCGGTTGCCTTCGGCGAAGGCCTTCATGGTCAGCAGCATGCGGCGCACGTCCGGATGCACGATGATCGGGTCAGCGGCTTTGTCCGGCGCTTTCGGGCCAGTCAGCGAACGCATCTGCAGGCGCTCACGGGCGTACTTGATGCCACCCTGGAAGCCCAGCTCGGCGTGGGCCAGGCCTTGCAGCGCGGTACCCAGACGAGCGGTGTTCATGAAGGTGAACATGCAGTTCAGGCCCTTGTTCGGCGGGCCGATCAGGAAACCGGTGGCCGAATCGAAGTTCATCACGCAGGTGGCGTTGCCGTGAATGCCCATCTTGTGTTCGATGGAACCGCAGGTCACGCCGTTGCGCTCGCCCACGCCGCCTTCGGCGTTGGGCAGGAACTTGGGTACGATGAACAGGGAAATCCCCTTGGTGCCGGCCGGCGCATCGGGCAGGCGGGCCAGGACGATATGGACGATGTTGTCGGCCATGTCGTGCTCACCAGCGGAGATGAAGATCTTGGTGCCGGAGATGCTGTAGGAGCCATCGGCTTTCGGCTCGGCCTTGGTGCGCAGCATGCCCAGGTCGGTGCCGCAGTGCGGCTCGGTCAGGCACATGGTGCCGGTCCACTCGCCGGACACCAGCTTGGTCAGGTAGGTGTGCTGCTGCTCTTCGGTGCCATGGGCGGAGATGGTGTTCATCGCGCCATGGGACAGGCCCGGGTACATGCCCCACGACCAGTTGGCGGTGCCGACCATTTCGCTGACCGCCAGGCCCAGCGACTCAGGCAGGCCCTGGCCACCGTGCTCGACGTCATGAGCCAGGCTCGGCCAGCCGCCTTCGACGAACTGCTTGTAGGCTTCCTTGAAACCGGTCGGCGTCTTAACGCCGGACTCGCTCCAGGTGCAGCCTTCGGTATCGCCCACGCGGTTCAGGGGAGAGAGCACCTGCTCGCAGAACTTGGCGCCTTCTTCGAGAATCGCATCGACCATGTCCGGCGTGGCGTCCTGGCAGCCAGGCAGGCTCTGGTAGTGCGCGTCATAGCCGAGCAGCTCGTCACGTACGAAACGGATATCGCGCAAGGGGGCCTTGTAGTCAGGCATAGCGGGTACCTCTGCGGGTGGGCTCTTATGTTTGGGATGACCAATGATGGGTCGTTTGCAGAATAGCCATGGGGAGAGCGTCGACGACACCCTCAAACACGTGTTTGAAACATACGTTTACGCCCAATAGCTGTCAAGGCTGCTTATAGGCGTTCAGGCGCGAAGGTCGAGTAGCTCGGAAGGCCTCTGCTCATCGGCGGATGCGGCATAAAGGCTGATGCCAGCTGGCACTGGCCGGCTCGCGGCACTGTCGGTCGTGACTGACGGGTCGTCGCTTTTTTCGGTCTCTTCGTCGCCGGACGGTGCGCCCTCTTCCACTTCGCTGCGCTGGGTGGCAGCCAGCTCGGCTCGCGCCACCGCCATCTGCGCCTGAGCCTGACTGGCCACGCTGCGATCCTGGGCCGAGGGCTCGGCAGGCGCCAACGCCGCCCGGATGACGATTTCCATCTTGGTTATGGTGGCCTGGGGGTCGTTGGCGACCGCGCCGACGTCGATGCTCACCTCTCCACCAGAGGCATAACGCTTGCCATCCGGCCCCTGGGTGTAGGTGTAAGTGGGCGAGCCTGCATGCACACCACCTACGGCGGCATGGGCCTGTTCGTGAGCGCGGACTTCACGATCACGATTGGCCAGCTCGGCAACGACTAGCTGCAGCTTCTGTTCTTCCTGAGCGGTACGTGGCTCGCCGGGTTTGCCAGATGTGGAAGAATCCTGGGTTTTGTCCTGCTCTTCCTGGGAGCTGGCAGCGTTGGCACTGTCGGCTTCGTTGCCAGCGGCTACGGGAGAGAACGAGGCACGGGCCAGGTCGGGCGAACTGGCGGACTCCACCGGGCGCGGTGCAGAGGCGGCAGTTGAGTAGGCGGGATAGTAGGCGGAGGAAAAACCGGCGATCTGCATGGCGTGCTCCCTCCTGGAGTCGAGCGCCCGGGCGGGCGCTGCGATTTAGGCGGTGACGTCGATCAAGGTGCCCAGCACCTTGTCTGCGGTTTCCACGACGCGCGCACCGGCCTGGGCTTCGTACTGGCCGACACGCATCTCGACCATGTTTTCAGCCATGTCGGCACGGGCCGCGGACGGCTCGTTGGCCTGGGCGCGCTCGGCAGTCACCGGGGCGCTGGCGATCTCACCGGCGGCCTGGTCGACACGGCGCTGGCCGGACTGGATGGTGTTGATACCGGAAGTGAAAGCACTGACGGACGAGATCTGCATGGGACGTCTCCTGCTGCAGGAACCTTATACCGAGCATTTAAGCAGAAGCCGCTCAAAAGATGTACAGCCAAAAATGCTGCACGTGACCGGGTTCATAGCATCAATCGCGATAAATCGAGGTACTGCGCGATCTGATCAGGGGAAGTCGACGACAGGAACGGCACCTGGCCGATGCAGGGCGCCGGCAGCCGCTCGGCGAGCGTGGCGAGGTTGTCGTCCAGTCGCGCGACGTTCGGATCGACCACATTGGCGACCCAGCCGGCCAGCGGCAAACCGTCGGCCAGGATGGCCTCGGCGCTCAACACCGCATGATTGATGCAGCCCAACCGTACGCCTACGACCAGAATCACCGGAAGATTCAACGCCCGCGCCAGATCCGCCAGCGTGGCCATACCGCCCAGCGGCACGCGCCAGCCACCAGCCCCTTCGACCAGGGTGAAGTCCGCGCCTTTATCCAGAATCACCTGAACCGCGCCCTCCAACGTCGACACATCGAGTGACACACCGATATCCCTAGCTGCCAGATGCGGCGCGATGCCAGGCGCGAAGGCTAGCGGGTTCACCTCGTCATAACGCAACGGCAGGCTGCACTTGGCGAGCAGCGCCAGGGCGTCATCGTTGCGCAAGCCTTCGGCAGTGAGCTGGCAGCCAGAGGCGACCGGCTTGGCTGCCGCGGTCGAGCGCCCGGCGATGCGCGCCGCATGCAGCAAGCCTGCTGCGATGGTGGTCTTGCCGATTTCGGTGTCGGTGCCGGTGACGAAATAGGCAGCGCTCATGATCGGGACTCCTTTTGCAGTACGCCGTAGATGACCTGATAAGTGCATGGCAGCCCCTCGGGCTGACGCTGCCGCTCATAGGCATCGGCCAGGGCCCGCAGACGGGCGCGGCCGGTCAGCCCGGCGGGGCGGCCTTCATTGAGGTTGTGCGCGCCCAGGGCCTTGAGACTGTGGGTCAGGCTGCGCAGCTCCGGGTAATGCAGGCGATGGGGGCGGACCTGCAGCCGCTCCAACCGAAAACCACTGGCGGCGCATAGCGCCTGATAATCCTCGGCGCGGCGAAAACGATTGACGTGCACGAAGCCATCGACCGCCTGCCAGCTGTCGCGCAGTTCCTGCAGGGTGCCGACACACAGGCTGCTGAACGCCAGCACGCCACCCGAGCGCAGCACCCGCTGCGCTTCACTCAGTACCGCGGCGAAGTCCGCACACCACTGCAGCGCCAGGCTGGAGAAGATCAGGTCACAACAGCCATCGCGCAGCGGCAGCCGCTCGGCATCGCCGGCCGCGAACGCCTGGGCACCGCCAAGCAACCGGGCGTGCTGCAGCATGCCCTCGGCAATGTCCACGGCGATACCCTCGCCTTGCGGATACCAGTCCGCCAGCGCGCGGCTGAAAAAACCGGTGCCGCAGCCCAGGTCGAGCCAGCGCTGTGGCTGCAGGTTTACCGGTAAGTGCCACAGCAACTGCCGGCCGACGTCGCGCTGCAATTGCGCCACGCTGTCATAGGTGTCGGCAGCCCTGGAGAAGGATGCCGCTACCTGGCGCTTGTCCGGGCGGGCGCTCATGGCTGCGACTCCATGAAGCGCGCTATCGCAACTGCCACCTCGCTCACCTGCTCGATCACCAGGGCATGGCTCGCGCCTTCGACACGGCGCACCTCGGCGGCTGGCCGCAGCGCCTGGATGGCGACCGCAGCAGCGGCCGGCACCAGCGCATCGTCAGCGGCGAACAGATGAAGTTGCGGCCCGCTGAATTGCTGTAGCGCCTCCCGCGTATCGAGCGCAGCAAGCAGATCCAGGCCAGCCAGGGAATCGCTGCCATCGGCCTGCTCCAGCAGGCGGCGGGACAATCCACGAAAATCCACAGCACCCTGACTGCAGAGCATCGCGAAACGCTTGAGCGTCGCGGCTGGGTTCAGCGCGTACGCCTCGCGAAACGCCTCGAAGGTCGCAGCTGGCATCGCCGCAGGCCAGGCATCGCCGGCCGTGAAGCGCGCGTTGCTGGCCACAGTCAGCAGGCCCGGACAATCCGCGCCGCGGCGCGCCGCCAGCAAGGTGGCGAGCATGCCGCCCAGGGACCAGCCACCCAACCATACGCCCCGTGGCAGGCGTTCATCCAAGGCATCCAGCCAGCGCTCGCTATCGGCGTGCTCGAACGCCGGCAAAGGTTCGATGGCAACCTGAGCCTGGTCGGCAAGCGCCGCAGCCAAGGGCTGCAGCGGCGCGCTGCCCAGACCCCAGCCAGGCAGCAGAATCAGCGACGGACGCATCACCTTGGCTCCCCCGGCAGCTGCGCCCAGCACTGTTCCAGTGCATCGAGCAGCTGATCGACCTGAACCAGCTCATGGGCGGCGGACAGGGTCACCCGCAGACGCGCACTGCCTGCCGGCACGGTGGGCGGGCGAATCGCGGTGACCAGCACGCCGCGCTCACGCAAGGCCTGGGACAAGGCCATGGCACGGCTGCTGTCACCGATCAGGATCGGCTGGATGGCAGTGTCGCTTTCCATCAGCGCAAGCCCGAGCGTAGCGGCGCCCTGGCGAAAACGCGCGATCAGCGCTGCCAGATGTTCACGGCGCCAGTGTTCGCTGCGCAACAGCTCCAGGCTCTTGAGGGTGGCGCAGGCCAGCGCCGGCGGCTGGCTGGTTGTGTAGATGTAGGGCCGGGCGAACTGCACCAGGGTGTCGATCAGCTCGTCGCTGCCCGCCACGAAGGCGCCCGCGGTGCCGAACGCCTTGCCTAGAGTGCCGACCAACACCGGTACGTCATCCATGCCCAGGTCGAACTGCTCGACCACGCCGCCGCCAGTGGCGCCCAAGGTGCCGAAGCCGTGGGCATCATCGACCATCACCCAGGCGTCGTGGCGCCGCGCCTCGGCGCACAGCGCCGGCAGGTCGGCCACGTCGCCATCCATGCTGAATACGCCGTCGCACACCACCAGGGTATTGCCTTCCGCCTTGGCCAGGCGGCTGGCGAGGCTCTGCGCATCATTGTGCAGGTAGCGCGAGAAACGCGCGCCGCTGAGCAGACCGGCATCCAGTAGCGAAGCATGGTTGAGGCGATCCTCGAGAACCGTATCGCCCTTGCCCACCAACGCGGTCACCGCACCCAGGTTGGCCATATAGCCCGTGGAAAACAACAACGCCCGCGGCCGCCCGGTGAAGTCGGCCAGGGCTTCTTCCAGTTCATGGTGCGGCGTGCTGTGGCCGATCACCAGATGCGAGGCGCCGCCGCCGACGCCCCAGCGCCGGGCGCCCGCACGCCAGGCTTCGATCACTTGAGGGTGGTTGGCCAGGCCCAGATAATCGTTGGAACAGAAGGCCAGCAATCGGCGGCCATCCACCTCTACCAGCGGCCCTTGCGGGCTGCCCAGCAGGGGGCGCTGGCGATACAGATTGGCAGCGCGGCGCTCGGCCAGGCGAGCGGCAAGATCGAAACTCATGGGTTCCCCCTAAGAACCTGTTCAAAGTCTGCTGCGCGTCGGCACTGCAGCGTTGAAAACAGGCTGGATTGCCAGCCCAGTCGGACTGCTCATTTACAGCTCGTAAACTCCGCGTCCTCGCCTGTTTTTGCGGGGCCGCCTAGGCCTTGCATTGTTCTAGCTCGCGAGACTTTGAACAGGCTCTAAGGCGCAGAGCGTCCAGCGCTTACCGGCTGTCACGGCTCACCGGCAACGGGCAGGCGCCGTCCTGGCGCCTGCAAGGGATCAAACGGCGGCGTCGTAGAACAGCCGCGAATCACGCTGCTCGACCAGCGCCTGCTCGATGGCGGCCTGGTGCACTTCGTCGGCGTGCTCCTCACGCGCTTCGGGCTGGATGCCGAGGCGGGCGAACAGCCGCATGTCCTTGTCGGCCTGAGGGTTGGCGGTGGTCAGCAGTTTTTCGCCATAGAAGATCGAGTTGGCGCCGGCGAAGAAGGCCAGGGCCTGCATCTGCTCGTTCATCGCCTCGCGGCCGGCGGACAGGCGCACGTGGGATTTGGGCATCATGATCCGCGCCACGGCCAGCATGCGGATGAAGTCGAACGGGTCGACGTCTTCCTCGTTGGCCAGCGGCGTGCCTTCGACCTTGACCAGCATGTTGATCGGCACTGACTCCGGATGCTCCGGCAGGTTGGCGAGCTGAATCAGCAGGCCGGCGCGGTCGTCCAGCGACTCGCCCATGCCGAGGATGCCGCCCGAGCAGATCTTCATGCCGGCGTCGCGCACGTAGGCCAGGGTCTGCAGACGCTCGCTGTAGGTGCGGGTGGTGATGATGCTGCCGTAGAACTCCGGCGAGGTGTCGAGGTTGTGGTTGTAGTAATCCAGGCCTGCTTCAGCCAGGGCGGCGGTCTGCTCCCTGTCGAGCTTGCCCAGGGTCATGCAGGTTTCCAGGCCCAAAGCTTTGACGCCTTCGACCATCTTCAGCACGTAGGGCATGTCCTTGGCGGATGGATGCTTCCAGGCCGCGCCCATGCAGAAACGGGTCGAGCCAATGGCCTTGGCCTCAGCGGCCGCCTCCAGCACCTTCTGCACTTCCATCAGCTTCTGCTTGTCCAGGCCGGTGCTGTAGTGGCCCGACTGCGGGCAGTACTTGCAGTCTTCCGGGCAGGCGCCGGTCTTGATCGACAAAAGCGTGGAGACCTGCACGCGGTTGGCATCGAAGTGCTGGCGGTGCACGGTCTGGGCCTGGAACAGCAGATCGTTGAACGGCTGCTCGAACAGCGCGCGAACCTCAGCGAGGCTCCAATCGTGACGCAGGGAAATGGCGGTACTGGCGCTCATGGGGGCAAGTCCTTATCTACAGGCGGCCTGCTAGAGTCGAAGCAGGCCCAACACGGATGTGCGGCATAGTTAAGGAAGCCTTATGCACTGTCAACCATCAGCAATTTTAAAGGTTTACAACTGGCTAAAAATAAAGCAAACCTGCTTATTGTGTGATGAGCGAGTGGATGGCCAACTACCGCTCTGCGCCGAGTGTGACGCCGAACTGCCATGGCTCGGCGCCCATTGCCAGGTCTGTGCGCTGCCGCTGGCGGTCGATGGGCTGATCTGCGGCAGCTGCCTGAAACGCCCGCCGCCATTCAGCCGGGTCGAGGCGCCCTGGCGTTATGGCTTTCCGGTCGATGCACTGATCAATCGTTTCAAGCATCAGGCCCGCTGGCCCATCGGGCGCCTGCTGGGCGATCTGCTCGCGCGCCATCTGGCCCACGCGTTCAACGAAGGGCTGCCCAGGCCCGACTTGTTGCTGCCGGTTCCTCTGTCACCCAAACGCCAGCGGCAACGCGGCTTCAACCAGGCGCAGCTGCTGGCCGAAGTGGCGAGTCGTACTCTGCAGATTCCTCAACACCCCGACTGGTTGCAGCGCACCGGCGATGCCCCCGCCCAGCAGAAACTCGATGCCGCCGCACGCCGTCGCAATCTGCGTGGCGCTTTTGCCCTGAGCACGACCGCACAGCCTCGCGGGCTGCATCTGGCGTTGATCGACGATGTGCTGACCACCGGCGCCACGGCTCAGCAGCTGGCGCGTCTGCTGATGCGCGCGGGCGCCCTGCGGGTGGATGTGTATTGCCTGGCGCGCACGCCGGCTCCGGGCGACGATTGACGCCGCCGGGGAGCGTCACGCACAGTGGCCGACCGCACCACTCATCGCCCGCTGCCCATGTCCACCCTGTCCCTGCTCGCCCAACACGTCAGCCGCCGCCCGCAGCGCATCGCCCTGCTCGAACAGATCGCCGAGCAGGGCTCGATCACCCGCGCCGCCAAAGCCGCCGGCATGAGCTACAAAGCTGCCTGGGACGCCATCGACGAACTCAACAATCTCGCCGACCAGCCGCTGGTGGCCCGCAACGTTGGTGGCAAGGGCGGCGGCGGCGCACGGCTTACGCCAGCCGGCGAACGCCTGCTGCAACTGCACCAGCGCCTGCAGACGATCCAGGCCGAGGTGCTGCAAGCCGCCGACGATGATGCCGACCTGCAACTGCTGGGCCGCCTGATGTTGCGTACCAGCGCACGCAACCAGCTCAGTGGCCGGGTGCGGGCGATTCATCCGCACGGTGGCAATGACCTGATCGACGTCGAACTGCCGGGCGGCACGCTGATCCAGGCGCAGATCACCCGCAGCAGCACCGCTCACCTGCAACTGCAGCCAGGCGTGGCGCTGCTGGTGCTGATCAAGGCCGGCTGGCTGCAACTCAGCGAGGTCGGCGCAGTTGCCGATCCCGCGCTCAACACCCTGCTCGGGCACATCGAGCAGATTCAGATCGAGGCCGACGGCCCCTGTGAAGTGCGCATCGCCCTGCCCAACGGCCAGACGCTGTGCGCCCAGGCCACGACCGAACAACTCGCCGCCCAGGCGCTGGTGGTTGGCAGCCCGGTGCGCGCGCAATTCGCTGCCTCCCAAGTGCTGCTCGGCACCCAGGTCTAGCCAACCGAGGCGAATAGTGACCGTGCAGGCCGTGCCAAGGCGTTACACTCTGCGGCCCACCGCAGGAGCCGCCCCATGACCCATCCTTTCGCCGCCCTTACCCCGGACCTGGTTCTGGACGCAGTCGAGAGCCTGGGCTACCTCAGTGATGCCCGTGTGCTGGCCCTCAACAGCTACGAAAACCGCGTCTATCAGGTGGGCATCGAGGGCGAAACGCCGCTGATCGCCAAGTTCTACCGGCCGGATCGCTGGAGCGATGAGGCGATTCGTGAAGAACACAGTTTCACCGCCGAGCTGGCCGAGCGCGAAGTGCCGGTGGTGGCGCCGCTGCAGCGTGACGGCGAAACCCTGTTCGCCCACGCCGGTTTTCGTTTTTCGCTGTTTCCACGGCGCGGCGGACGGGCGCCGGAGCCGGGCAATCTGGACCAGCTCTATCGCCTCGGCCAGTTGCTCGGCCGCCTGCACGCGGTCGGCGCGATGCGCCCGTTCGAGCATCGCGAGTCGCTGCGAGTCGCCAACTTCGGTCACGCCTCGCTGGCCACCCTGCTGGACGGCAACTTCATTCCCAAGAGCCTGCTGCCGGCCTACGAATCGGTAGCCCGCGACCTACTCGCACGCCTGGACAAGCTGTTCGCCGCGAATCCTGCCAAGGCGATCCGCCTGCATGGCGACTGCCACCCCGGCAACCTGCTGTGCCGCGACGAAACCTTTCACATGGTCGATCTGGACGACTGCCGCATGGGCCCGGCGATTCAGGACCTGTGGATGATGCTCGCCGGCGAACGCCAAGAGCGCCTCGGGCAGATCGCCGAACTGGTCGACGGCTATCAGGAATTTCACGACTTCGACCCGCGCGAACTGCCGCTGATCGAAGGCCTGCGCGCCCTGCGCCTGATGCACTACAGCGCCTGGCTGGCGCGCCGCTGGGACGACCCGGCCTTCCCGCAGAGCTTTCCCTGGTTCGGCAGCGAGCGTTACTGGGGCGAACAGATCCTGATGCTGCGCGAGCAGATCGCGGCGCTGGATGAAGAGCCGCTGAAGCTGTTCTGAAGCCGGCGGGCCGACAAGAAAAAGCTGAACGCGCAGACAACTGCGCACTAGAATGATGCGCTTTCCCCACTGCCTCGATAAGGACTTACATGGCCACCGCAGATTTGCGCCGCGGCTACATCCTGGGCCTTTCCGCCTACGTCATCTGGGGCCTGTTCCCGATGTACTTCAAGGCGATCCAGGCCGTTCCCTCGCTGGAAATCATCGTTCATCGCGCCATCTGGTCGGCCATTTTCGGCGCTCTGCTGTTGCTCGTCTGGAAGCATCCGGGCTGGCTGCGCGAGCTGATCGAACACCCCAAACGCTTTGCGGTGCTGGCTCTGAGCGGCGCGATGGTCGCCAGCAATTGGCTGATCTACGTCTGGGCAGTGAACAACGAGCGCATGATTGATGCGAGCCTGGGTTACTTCATCAACCCGCTGGTCAACGTGCTGCTCGGCATGCTGATTCTCGGTGAGCGGTTACGGCGCCTGCAGTGGTTGGCGGTGGCCCTGGCAACAGTGGGCGTAGCCCAGCAGCTATGGCAGGTGGGCAGCCTGCCCTGGGTATCGCTGGCATTGGCACTGACCTTCGCCACCTACGGGCTGATTCGCAAGCAGGCACCAGTTGCCGCGCTGCCGGGACTGGTGGTGGAGACCTGGATTTTGCTGCCGGTGGCCATCGGCTGGATTGTCTTTCACCCCGGCGCGATGAGCAGCCAGCCGGCGTTCTGGACCACCAGCGAAGCGGCGTGGCTGATCGCCGCCGGCCCGGTCACACTGGCCCCGCTGCTGTGCTTCAATGCCGCCGCGCGGCACCTGCCCTTCGCCACGCTGGGCTTTCTGCAGTACGTGGCACCAATTCTGGTGCTGCTGCTGGCGGTGTTCGTTTTCGACGAGCATTTCGACCCGACGAAACTGATCTCCTTCCTGCTTATCTGGGCGGGGCTGGCGGTATACAGCGTCGATGCCTGGCGAACCCTGCGCAAGCGCCCGGCAACGGCGTGAAACCACAAGGCCGCTGATTCAGCGGCCTTGTGGTTTCTGGCGCCCAGGTTCAGTGCCTTAGTCTTCCATGCGCAGCTTGAGCTCGACCATCAGGTCATCGGCCAGGCTTTCCAGCGAGGTCTGCAGGGTACTCAGCGGCAAGCCTTCCGGCACCGCCAGGGTCGCCTGGGCGTGGAACAGCGGCTCGCCGCTCATCGGCGCGGGCGTCACTTCGGTCACCAGGTTTTCCAGGTTGACGCCATTGGCGGCCAGCAGCCGGGTGATATCGCGCACGATGCCGGCGCGGTCGTTACCCAGCAGATCGAGGTGAATCGACTTCCAGGTGCAGTCCGGCTCGGCGCCGGCCGAGGCGAGCTGCACGCGAATGCCCTGGGCGCTGAGTTCGCCCAGGGCTTCCATCAGCGCGCCATGGGAAGCGGCCGGTACATCGACGCGCAGGATGCCGGCGAACTGCCCGGCCATGCGCGACATGCGACTCTCCAGCCAGTTGCCACCGTGCTTGGCCACGCACTGGGCAACGCGCTCGACCAGGCCGGGCTGGTCCTGGGCGATAACGGTGAGTATCAGGTGATCCATGCTCATGTCCTCGTCGTGGGCGCTCAACTCAGGTCGAGCCAATAGGTCAGGTAAACCTCATCCCGAACATAGCCGAGACGTTCATAGAGAGACTGCGCCGCCAGATTGGTTCGCGCCGTTTCCAGCTGCAAGCCGCAGGCGCCGGTGGCCAGCGCATGCTGCCTGGCAGCCTCGAGCAGCTGTTCACCGATGCCCTGGCGCCGCGCGTGATCGGCGACGTACAGGTCGCTGAGCAACAGGCTCGGGCGCAGCGCCAGCGATGCATAAAGCGGATAGAGCTGCACGAAGCCCTGGGCCGCGCCCTCTTCGCCGCGGGCGATAAAGATCGTCGAGTCGCTGCGCTCCAGCCGCGCCGCGAGAAACTCGCGTACCTCCCGGGTGCTTTTGTCGACCTTGTAAAAGCTCAGATAGGCCGCGAACAGCGGCACCAAGTCATCGAGATCAGCAGTGGTCGCAGCGCGTGTCGGCATAGTGGCTTCCTCACAAGTGGTCTGCAGTATAGGCAGCGGTACGGCGATCAGCTTTCTGGCAAGAATACGACCAAGGTCGCGGCGATCATTTCCGGACTGTTTTTCCCGATTCGTTCATGTAGTATCAGCCAAACCCCACTACATGAACCCAAACCCAGTCCTGCTGGTTGTGGAAAACCCCGCTCACGAAGCACCTCCAGACACGCCGCAACGCGGGCAGCCGTCGACCACGGCCCCAAGGCGATCGGTCTGCGCAGCATCGAGGGTTCCCGCCGTTACACAGGCTAAGCGAAGCAGAGAGGCGAGAAATGACTGAGCGTGTTCGAGTCGGTGGCCTGCAGGTCGCCAAGGTGCTGTTCGATTTCATCAACAACGAAGCCATCCCCGGCAGCGGCGTGACGGCCGATGCGTTCTGGAGCGGCGCCGATGCCGTGTTCCGTGACCTGGCGCCGAAGAACCGCGCGCTGCTCGACAAGCGCGACCAGCTGCAGGCGCAGATCGACGACTGGCACCGCGAGCGGGCCGGCAAGCCCCACGACGCGGCGGCCTACAAAACCTTCCTGCAGCAGATCGGCTACCTGCAGCCGCAGCCTGAGCACGTGCAGGCCAGCACCGAGAACGTCGACGACGAGATCGCCCGCATGGCCGGCCCGCAACTGGTGGTGCCGGTGATGAACGCACGCTTCGCACTCAACGCCAGCAACGCCCGCTGGGGCTCGCTGTACGACGCGCTGTACGGCACCGATGCGATCAGCGAAGAAGGCGGCGCCGAAAAGGGCAAGGGCTACAACCGCGTACGCGGTGACAAGGTGATCGCCGCCGCGCGCGCCTTCCTCGATGAAAGCGCGCCGCTGGCCACCGGCTCCCACGCCGAGGCCACCGGCTACCGCATCGAGGGCGACAAACTGCTGGTCACCCTGGCCAATGGCGACATCACCGGCCTGCGCGAGGCTGGCCAGCTGGTCGGTTTCCAGGGCGAGGCCGCTGCGCCCATCGCCATTCTGCTCAAGCACAACGGCCTGCATTTCGAGATCCAGATCGACGCCGCGAGCCCGATCGGCAGCACCGACGCCGCCGGCGTGAAGGACGTGCTGATGGAGTCGGCGCTGACCACCATCATGGACTGCGAAGACTCGGTGGCGGCGGTCGATGCCGACGACAAGACCGTTATCTACCGCAACTGGCTGGGCCTGATGAAGGGCGACCTCAGCGAGGAAGTCAGCAAGGGCGGTAGCACCTTCACCCGCACCATGAACCCGGATCGCGTCTACACCCGCCCGAACGGCGGCGAGCTCACCCTGCACGGGCGCAGCCTGCTGTTCGTGCGCAACGTCGGCCACCTGATGACCAACCCGGCGGTACTCGACGCCAGCGGCAACGAACTGCCCGAAGGCATTCTCGATGCGCTGTGCACCAGCCTCGCCGCGCTGCACAACCTCAACGGCAACAACAGCCGCGCCAACAGCCGCACCGGCTCGGTGTACATCGTCAAACCGAAGATGCATGGCGCGGAAGAAGTCGCCTTCACCAGCGAACTGTTCGGCCGTGTCGAGCAGGTGCTGGGCCTGGCGCGCAATACGCTCAAGGTCGGCATCATGGACGAGGAGCGGCGCACCACCGTCAACCTAAAGGCCTGCATCGCCGCGGCCAGCGAGCGCGTGGTGTTCATCAACACCGGTTTCCTCGACCGCACCGGCGACGAGATCCACACCTCCATGGAAGCCGGCGCCATGGTGCGCAAGGCCGCCATGAAGAGCGAGAAGTGGATCAGCGCCTACGAGAACAACAACGTCGACGTCGGCCTGGCCAGCGGCCTGCAGGGCCGTGCACAGATCGGCAAGGGCATGTGGGCAATGCCCGACCTGATGGCCGCCATGCTCGAACAGAAGATCGGCCACCCGCTGGCTGGCGCCAACACCGCCTGGGTGCCCTCGCCGACCGCTGCCACCCTGCACGCACTGCACTATCACAAGGTCGACGTGTTCGCCCGCCAGGCCGAGCTGACCAAGCGAACCCCGGCTTCGCTGGATGAAATCCTCAGCATTCCGCTGGCGCCAGAAACCAACTGGAGCGCCGAGGAAATCCGCAACGAGCTGGACAACAACGCCCAGGGCATCCTCGGCTACGTGGTGCGCTGGATCGACCAGGGCGTCGGCTGCTCCAAGGTGCCGGACATCAACGACATCGGTCTGATGGAAGACCGCGCCACCCTGCGCATTTCCAGTCAGCTACTGGCCAACTGGCTGCGCCACGGCGTGGTCAGCGAAGCGCAGGTGCTGGAAAGCCTCAAGCGCATGGCGCCGGTAGTGGACCGGCAGAATGCCGGCGATGCGTTGTACCGCCCGATGGCGCCGGACTTCGACAGCAACATCGCCTTCCAGGCGGCCGTGGAGCTGGTACTCGAAGGTGCCAAGCAGCCCAACGGCTATACCGAGCCGGTGCTGCATCGCCGTCGTCGTGAACTGAAGGCCAGCCTGGCGCGCTAAGCGTCAACGCAAAAAAGAAAACCGCCGAGAGGCGGTTTTTCTTTTATTCGCAGATTGGCGGGTTTTGTGGGAGCGGGCCATGCGCGCGATCGCGGGCATGGCCCGCTCCCACAGGTTTTCACCTTGCGGGCTGCACCGCCACCCGCCGCTGCTGCCAGCGGTACACCGAGAAGCGCTTGGGCATTTCGTACAGCCAGGTGATGTTCAGCGCCTCGAGAATCTTCGCGGCGATCACCGGCAGCAGCACGCCGGCCAGGCAGCCGACGACGATATGCACGGCGTCGTCGTTGATGCCCAGAAACTTGTTGAGAATCACCCGGGCGCCGCTGCCGGCCAGGATGTGCATCAGGAAGATCGGCATCGACAGCGCGCCCAAAGTCAGCATCCAGCCCATCGGCCGGCGTGCCAGCACCATGCACAGGCTGACGGTGAACAGGATGCCGATAAAGGCCACCACCAGCGACGCCGCGCCGCGGTCGATGTAGGTCAGCCCCAGCACGCCGTGGAACACATACTGCGCCACCACGAAGGCCAGACCACTAACGAGCGCCACGGCCGATGCACGGGATTCGATGCTACCGCGGATCTGGTTGAACCAGATGCCCAGGGCGAAGAACACGAAATTCTGTGCCAGGAATATCAGCACCCCGACACGTGGCGTCCATTGCTGCAGCAGGTAGAACAACGTACTTAGCACCAGCAGCGGCAGAAAGGCCCGCGTCGAGAAGCGGCGGTACAGCACGATCGCCAGGCAGAACGCAGCGAACAATGCATACAGGAACCAGAACTGCGCCCGTGGCGACCACAACAGCGTCAGCACCTCGCCCATGCTGACGCCACCGTTGGTGTAGCGCGACAGCATCGCCTCGATGGTGCCCTGCAGCAGGGACCAGAGCACGAAGGGATAGAAGATGGTATCGATCTTGTTGCAGAACAGGCCGACACCGCCGCGGTTGTTCAGCGAATGCCAGAAGAACAACCCGGACAGGAAGAAGAACAGCGGCATGTGGAAGGTGTAGATGATGCTGTCCACCAGCCAGTGGAACTGCACGTTCTCGGTGATGATGCCGCCGTTGAGCAAACCGCGCACCACATGGCCATAGACCACCAGGAGGATGCCGATGGCCTTGGCGTAATCCACCCATAGATTGCGGTTTTGCATGCGGGAATCCTTGAGATCGAGGTCAGCGTGAGGAGCGATGGCGGCGACCGGAACGCCGCCACGCTGATCAGATCGTCAACCCGCGCTTCAGGTTCCCGGCCCGATGCGAGTGCAGTTGCCGCCGCCCAAGTACTTCTTCAGCACTTCCCATTGCGGACGGTCCACGCCCTTGACCGGTTCGACGGACAGCTTGTTCTTACCCCACGACGGCCCGGCCGCCCAGTAGGCGAACGGAATACAGTGTTTCTGCAGGTAGGCGAGCGTCTGGTCCAGGGCCTTGAGACCGCTTTCGTCTTCGGCCGGCACGCCGAACTCGCCGATATGACCCTTCTTGTTGTGCTCGATCAGCCAATTGACGAAGGGCTCCAGGCGTTTGACGCCAATCTGCGGATCCAGGTCGGCGGCCAGGGCGGTCTTGTAGAGGCCGCTGGCATCCGGGTCGATGTACATGTGCGCCGAATAGATCAGCTTGTCGGCCGGATCCTTCAGGTCGAGCAGGTTGTCGTTGAGCTTGGGCCAGCGCAGTGCCGACGAGTACTCGGCGCCTTCGACGTAGATATCGTTCTTGGAGTCGAACTTGCGCACGCCGTTGATACCGGCCTGGGCCACCTGCGGCCAGTATTTGTTGGCTGCACCGTAGGGCTCGTTCATCAGGTCGTAGGAATACACGGCCGGGTGGCTGCCCCAGCGCTTGGCGATGCGCTCCATGAGGTTCTGGTAGGCGGAAATCGGTACATCGTCGGTGCCGATCACCTTGCCGTAGTAGCGGCCATAGTTGTGCACGTCGAGCATCACCTCGATACCGGCCTGCTGGGCCTCATCCAGGGTCTTGTCGATCAGCTTGGCGTAGGCCTCGTCGAACTCGCCATTGGCCTTGGGCTGCAGGCGCTCCCAGATGAAGGAGAAACGCACCCAGCTGATGCCCTTCTGCTGCCACTTCTCGTAATAGCCTTTGGGCGGGAAGAAGAAGTTGGTGCCGTGCTTGCCGGGAAGCACCGAGCTGGCGAACCCTGCGCCCGCAACGTTGATGCCGATCAGCTCGACCGGCTTGGTTTGTGCGCTGGCGACGCCGCAACTCAACAGGATGCTGGTGCCGAGCGCCACGGCGTGACGCAGAATGCTGCCACTCATAGGTGAGGTCTCCTCTGTGCCTGGATGGGATGACTGCCTGAAAAACGCGTCTCAGACACATCAGGACGCCAATAGAGGTGAGAGGTTCACCGCAGGTCGGCATATTCGGCTCGCCGATCTGTCGCCTAGACTTACGTCCTATGTCGATTCGCGGCCTGGCTCGCCACCATGCCGCTACAAGAACAAAAGGAACGTGCGCAATGAAACCAGCCGACGATTTCGTCCAGGCCGGCAAGACAGCGGTACGCCAGAACGTCCATGGCACCATGGAATTTCTGCAGAAATTTCCACCCTTCAATCAGATGGACGCTGCCCATCTCGCCTATCTGGTCGAGCACTGCCAACTGCGCTTCTATGGCGAAGACGAGGTGATCATCCACCCCGATGACGGCCCGGTGCAGTACTTCTACATCGTCAAGCAGGGCCGCGTGCACGGCCAGCGCCCGCACTCGGCGCGACGTGGCACCGAGACCACCTTCGAGATCACCAGCGGCGAGTGCTTCCCCATGGCCGCGCTGATTGGCGAGCGCGCCACCCGCACCGCGCACCTGGCCGCCGAAGACACCTTCTGCCTGCTGCTCGACAAGGCCGCCTTCGCCCGCCTGTTCGCCCAATCCACGCCGCTGCGCGACTTCGCCCTGCGCGGCGTCAGCAGCCTGCTCGACCAGGTCAACCAGCAGGTGCAGATGCGCGCCGTGGAAACCCTCGGCTCGCAGTATTCGCTCGACACCCGCCTGGGCGAGCTGGCCATGCGCCAACCGATTTCCTGCAGCCCCGACCTGCCCCTGCGTGACGCAGTGCGGCAGATGCACGAGCAGCAGGTCGGCAGCATCGTCATCGTCGACCCGGGCTTGCGCCCGCAGGGCATCTTCACCCTGCGCGACCTGCGCCGCGCGGTGGCCGACGGCAGCTCCCTCGACCAGCCGATCAGTGGCCTGATGACCCAGGCGCCCTTTCATCTGCCACCGAGCGCCAGCGCCTTCGACGCCGCCATCGCCATGACCGAGCGCCACATCGCCCACGTCTGCCTGGTGGACCAGGGCAGGCTGTGCGGCGTGGTTTCCGAGCGCGACCTGTTCTCCCTGCAGCGCGTCGACCTGGTGCATCTGGCACGCACCATCCGCCACGCCGGCCGGGTGGAAACCCTGGCCGCGCTGCGTGAGGACATCCGCCAGTTGGTAGACCGCATGCTCGCCCACGGCGCCAGCTCCAGCCAGATCACCCATATCGTCACCCTGCTCAACGACCATATGGTCTGCCGGGTGATCGAGCTGACCATCGAAGACTTGGGCGATCCGGGCGTGCCCTTCACCTGGCTGTGCTTCGGCAGCGAAGGCCGCCGCGAGCAGACCCTGCACACCGACCAGGACAACGGCATTCTTTTCGAAGCCAGCGATAACGTCGAAGCCGCCCAGCTGCGTGGCCGCCTGCTGCCGCTGGCCATGGAGATCAACGGGCGCCTGGCGCGCTGCGGCTTCACCCTGTGCAAGGGCGACATCATGGCCGGCAACCCGCAGTTGTGCCTGTCGCGCCAGGAATGGTCGCGTCGCTTCGCCAGCTTCATCCGCGAGGCCTCGCCGGAAAACCTGCTGGCCTCGACCATCTACTTCGACCTGCGCACCGTGTGGGGCGACGCCAGCGGCTGCGAAGCCCTGCGTGACGAGCTGCTCGGGCAGATCGCCGACAACCGCCTGTTCCAGCGCATGATGGCCGAGAACGCCCTGCGCCAGCGCCCGCCGGTGGGGCGCTTCCGGGACTTCGTGGTGGCCAGGCGCGGTGCCGAAAAGGACACCCTGGATCTCAAATCCCAGGGCCTCACGCCCTTTGTCGACGGCGCTCGCCTGCTGGCGCTGGCCAACGGCATCAAGGCCTGCAACACCCAGCAGCGCCTGCGTGAACTGAGCGAGCGCGGGATCATCGACAAGCTCGATGGCGCCGCCTATGAAGAGGCCTACCACTTCATCCAGCAAACCCGCCTGCAGCAGCACCAGTTGCAGGCCCGCCAGGCCCAGCCGTACTCCAATCGCCTCGACCCGGACAGCCTCAACCATCTGGACCGGCGCATCCTGCGCGAGTCCTTCCGTCAGGCCCAGCGCCTGCAAACCAGCCTGGGATTACGCTACCAGTTATGAACGCCTTCTCCTGGCTGACCCGCCGCCGTACCGCCCTGCCCGCCGACCAGCAACGTCGCTGCGCCGCGCTGCCCGCCCCACGCACGGCGGACGACACACCGCTCGCCGGGCAACGCCTGGTGGTGCTCGATCTGGAAACCAGCGGCCTGGACACCAGGCGCGACGAGGTGCTGTCGATTGGCGCCGTGGTCATCGACGATGGCGCCATCCAGCTCGGCGAGCAGTTCGAATGCACCCTGCACCGCGACGGCCACACCGTCAGCGCCAGCGTACTGATCCATGGCCTGGCGCCAAGCGACATCGCCGCCGGCATCGAACCGGCCGAAGCACTGCTGGCGTTCATGGAGTTTTTGGGTGACAGCCCGCTGCTGGCCTTTCACGCCGGCTTCGACCAGCGCATGCTCGCCCGCGCCCTCAAGGACACCCTCAACCTGCGCCTGCGTCACCCCTTCTACGATGTCGCCGAACTGGCCCCCATGCTCTGCCCGCAAGCGGAGATCCGCAATGGCGGCCTGGACGACTGGACCGCGCACTTCGGCCTGCAGGTCGGCCAACGCCACCACGCCAGCGCCGACGCCCTGGTGACCGCCGAATTAGCGCTGATCCTGTTCAGCCGTGCGCGCAAGCAACAGGCCGACAGCCTCAAGGCGCTGGAGCATCGGCTCAAAGGCTGGCGGCAGCGGCTGCAGGGGCCTTCGCTCTAGTCGTGGACCGTCCCGGGTTACGCCTTCGGCTAACCCTGGCTACGAGATTGGTCGCAGTCCCGTAGCCTGTGGTTGAGCGCAGCGATATCCAGGAAGAGCGACGCCTACATGTCGCGCATCAACAGCGCAAAGCGCAGATCCAGCTCGGGCGGCACCGGCAGATACACCACATGGCCATCGCCGGGGGCCACGCCAATCGATTCACCCGCGCGGTTTTGCAGATGCTCCAGGGTGAAACGCAGGTTGCCCTTGGGCGTCATCAGTTCCATGCCGTCGCCCACCGCGAAGCGATTCTTCACTCGCACTTCGGCAAGATCACCACGGCGCTCGCCGCTCAGTTCACCGACGAATTGCTGGCGGTCGGAGAGCGAGCTGCCATGCTGATAGTTCTGGTACTCGTCATGCACATGGCGGCGCAGGAAGCCTTCGGTGTAGCCGCGATTGGCGAGCGACTCCAGGTTGGCCATCAGGCCGCGGTCGAAAGGGCGGCCGGCCACCGCATCGTCGATGGCCTGGCGATACACCTGGGCGGTGCGGGCGCAGTAGTAATGGCTCTTGGTGCGCCCTTCGATCTTCAGCGAATGCACGCCCATCTTCACCAGCCGCTCGACGTGCTGAACGGCGCGCAGGTCCCGCGAGTTCATGATGTAGGTACCGTGCTCATCCTCGAACACCGGCATCTGCTGTTCGCCATCCTCGAGCACGAATACCTGCTCGCTCGGCGCGCCGATACCCAGGGTCGGCTCGACCACCCGAACGATCTCGCCAAGTTCGTTCTCGTCTGCCGCCTTGAGGTCGTACTGCCAGCGGCAGGCATTGGTGCAGGCGCCCTGGTTGGGATCACGGCGGTTGAGGTAGCCGGACAACAGACAGCGCCCCGAATAGGCCATGCACAGGGCGCCGTGGACGAACACTTCCAGCTCGATCTCCGGCACCTGGGTGCAGATTTCCTCGATCTCGCCGAGGGACAATTCGCGCGACAGGATCACCCGCTCCAGCCCCTGCCCCTGCCAGAACGCCACGCTGGCCCAGTTCACCGCGTTGGCCTGCACCGAGAGGTGGATGGGCATCTGTGGATAACGATCACGCACCAGCATGATCAGCCCCGGGTCGGACATGATCAGCGCGTCCGGCGCCATGTCGATGACCGGCTGCAGGTCGTCGAGGAAGGTCTTCAGCTTGGCGTTGTGCGGGGCGATGTTGACCACCACGTAGAAGCGCTTGCCCAGCGCGTGCGCCTCGCGAATGCCCTGGGCCAGGTTGGCGTGGTCGAACTCGTTGTTGCGCACCCGCAGGCTGTAGCGGGGCTGCCCGGCGTATACCGCATCGGCGCCGTAGGCGAAGGCGTAGCGCATGTTCTTCAGGCTGCCGGCCGGTGATAGCAGTTCGGGGCGAAACGGTTGGCTGGACATGGTGCAACGGACTCGCGGAAAAACAGGGCCAGCGATTCTAGAGAGGCCGGCCCGCCCAACCATTGATCCAGGTCTATGACGGCGCGTGCCCGGCCTGCTGTGCGGATCGGCGACCCTCGCCGCCTGGCCAGCGTGCGGGAAACAGCCCGGCGATGCTGCGGGCCAGCTGCTGCCGCGCTACACGCTCCTCACGTAACCCCAGCCGCCCACTCATCGCCGATACCACAGACGGAAGAAGCCCAGGGCGAACAGCAGGGCGACCTGCGCCATGGCCACGCACAGTTGCAGGAACGACTGCACCGAATGATTGGCGGCGGCATCGGTCACGCCGGTCAGGCCGTTCCAGAACGTCTCCGGCAACAGCTGCAGGCTCAGGATGGCGACCGGCCAGCCGCTGAGCATAAGCGCCTCGATCCAGTCGAAGCGGCCGACGAACATCATGCCGATCAAGAGTACTGCGGCGATGCACAGGCCGAGGGCGAAGCAGGCGGAAAATTGCATCAATACTCGCATGGCTATCTCCAAGGGGCGTGCACTGTGGCACGCCCCGGCAAAGGGTCAGGAAGTCAGGGTGTCGCTGGTGGCCGGGCGGCCGACGCCGTACCAGTCGAGCTTGCGGGTCAGCACCATCACGCAGCCCAGCACGCCGAACACCAGCAGCGAGCCCATCAGCAGGGCGTAGTCCTCGGCGCTGAGCAGGCCGTAGAGCAGCCCGTACAACGCGGCCAGCAAAGCGCCGAATGCAGCGCCACGCAGCCAGCTGCGCAGCACGCTGCTGACGTAGAAGGTGTTAAGCGCCACGCACGCCAGGGCGGATAAACCGTAGGCGACAGCGAAGCCCAGGTGTTCGGAAAGCGACAGCAGCAGCAGGTAGAACAGCGCCATCGACAGGCCGACCAATGCGTACTGCACCGGGTGCACGGCCATGCGCTTGAGCACTTCGAACAGGAAGAACACGGCGAAGGTGAGGGTGATGAACAACAGCGCGTATTTGATCGCGCGGTCCGCCTTGAGGTACTGGTCCACCGGGTCGATCAGGCTCACGCCGAAGGCACGGCTCTGCATCGCCCCACAGGAGCCGCTGACGCAACTGCTCAAGGCATCCTGCATATCGGTGGCGAAGAAGCTGGTCTGCCATTTGGCGGTGAAGCCCTGCGGTGTCACCTCGCGCTGGCTCGGCAGGAACTCGCCGACGAAGCTCGGGTGTGGCCAGTCCGAGCGCAGGGTGACCTGGCTTTCGCGGCCCACCGGGGTGATGCTCAGTTGCTCGGTGCCCTGCAGCTTGAGGTCGAAGGCGAAGCTATAGGCCTGCTCGTTGCGGGTATCGCGAGGCAGCAGCGCCACGTGCACGCCGCTACCGAAGTTGTCGTCGCCGCTGCCCGGCTCGAAGCTCAGGCTGGCACCATTGAGCTGCAGCTTGAGATCGTTGCCGATGCCGCGCACATCGCTGATGCCTACGGCGATGAAGGGCTCGCCGAACCAGTAGGCCTCGACATCGCTGATGCCGTAGTTGGCCGGCACCTTGAACTCGCCGCTGACCTGGCTATCGCTGTGGTACAGACGCGCCTGGTAGATGCCGCGATAGCGCAGCTCGGTACGCACGTCGCCATCGAGGGCGAAACGCTCGGGCAGAAAGTACAGACGGCCCTGCTCGATGGACTCCTCCTGATAACGCTCGTCGCTGTCCTTGCGGGTTTTCCAGGTCAGCACCTTCTTGCGATACGGCACCACCATTATCGGCCCGGTGATCTGCTGGGCGTAGCTGGAGCTGCGGGCGATGTCGCGCAGCACATCGTCGCGCGCGCCCTGACGCTCGCTGACCAGGCCGTCGATCAGCACCAGGGGAATCATCAACAACAGAATCAGCAGGGCAATGGCGCCCAGTTTGAACAGCAGGCTTCGGTTCATGGCACAGTGCTCCGTGCAGTTGGGATGCACGCAGTTTCGCCAGGCCAAGTGGAGCCAATATGGGCCCCGGGTGGAGTTTATGTGGGAATTGTGAGGAGCCCGGCAGGCGTCACCTGCCAGGCTGGATGGCTGCGGGCGCAGCCATCGGTCATTCGCCGCGGATGTACTGCTCCAGGTGCTGGATCAGGTTTTCCTGCTGGCTGATGATGTCCTTGACCAGGTCGCCGATGGACAGCAGGCCGACCAGGCGGCCATCTTCGACGACAGGCAGGTGACGCAGGCGACCATTGGTCATCAACTCCATGCAATGGCGGGCATCTTCGCCCGGGCTCACGGTGATGACCTTGGCGGTCATGATCTCGCTGACCTTGAGGTTGGCCGGCGAGCGCTCCTGCACGGCGACCTTGCGCACGTAATCACGCTCGCTGACGATACCGGCCAGGCGCTCGCCCTCGAGCACCACCAGGGCGCCGATACCCTTCTCGGCCATCAGCTTCACTGCGGCGAACACGCTGCTGTCGGGCGTGACGCTGTACACGTTGGAAATCGGCTTGCTCTTGAGCACGTCAGCCACGGTCTTTTTCATGCGCGTTCTTCCTGTCCCGGTAGATTGGCGAACGGCTTCAGAATAGCCAAAGTGCGGGCATCTGTACGCCCCCTGTTTGCGACAAGTCGCCGCCAGCATCGCCGAGGTCGCAGCCACGCCTCAGCGTGGGAAGCGCAAAGCGACCTGCACACCGCCCTCGACGTTGGCGATGCTCAGCGTCGCATCATGCAACTGCGCCACTTCCTGCACGAAGTTGAGCCCCAGGCCGGTGCTCTTGCGGCCGGTGGTCGGCCGCGCCAGGGAGTAGAAGCGCTCGGTCAGGCGCGCCAGGGCGTAGTCGGGAATCGCCGGCCCCTGGTTGAACAGGCGCAGCTGCACGGTTTCGGCATCGGCCTCGCAGGTGAAACGGATCAGTCCGCCGGGCGGCGTGAAGTCCAGTGCGTTGTCGAGCAGGTTGCTCAGCGCCTGGCGCAGCAGGAAGCGCTCGCCGAGCAGCGTCTGCGCGGCATCGACCTGGTTATCCACACGCACCTGGCGCTGTTCGATGCGTGCCATCTGGGCCTGGACCAGTTCGTCGATCATCGACTGCAGCGGCACGGCGACACGCTCTTCTAGGCCCTGACGCTGCTCGACCTGGGCCAGGTGCAGCAGGCGCTCGACCAGGTTCTGCAGGCGCTCGCCCTCCTCGCCGATGTTGGCCACGAAACGCCGGCGCTGCGCTTCAGGCATCTCGCCTTCCAGCAACTCGGCAGCACCGCGGATCGCCGCCAGCGGGCTCTTCAGTTCATGGGTCAGGGTGTGCACGTAGCGCTCGACGTAGGCCTTGCCCTCCAATTCGGTGCGCATGCGCTCCACCGCCTGGGCCAGTTGCCCGAGTTCGCCGCCACGCACCTGGGGCAATTCGGCGCGCTGCCCCTCGCTGACCGCCTGTGCATAACGGGTCAACCGGCGCAGCGAGCCGCTGAGCCACCAGCTGAGTAGACCACCGACCAGCAGGCCCAGGCCGATCAGCCCGGCGCCGAGCCAGCCGAGGCGCCGCTGCGAGCGCTCGATATAAGGCTGCAGCGTGCGGTTGGGCTTGGCCACCGAGACCACACCGAGAATCCGCTCGCCATCGATGATCGGCGCGGCCACGTACATCACCGAGGAATCCGGATCGTTCGGGTCTTCGCGGGTCGAGCGCACGCCATAGCGACCGCGCAGGGTCAGGTAGACATCGTTCCAACGCGAGTAATCCTGCCCCACCGCCAGGCCGCTGGAGTCGAGCAGCACGATACCGTTGGCGTCGGTGACGTAGATACGGTGGTTGACCTGATTCTTCGCCACGCCCCAGATCTGCGCACCGGGCTGGCGCTGACCGTAGGCCTTGAGCAATTCGGGCAGTTGCCCCTGGGCGAGGCGGCCATCGCGTACGTCTTCACGCAGCAATACCGCCAGCAGGTGCGCGGTGTCGACCAGGGTTTCCTCAGTGGACTGGCGCACGCCGGGACGGATCTCGTCCATCACCGTGCTGAGCACGAACCAGCCGGACAGCCCGACGAACAGGAAGTAGGCCAGAAAGATACGGACTCCGAGCGGCATCAGCAGGCCTCCTGAAGGCAGGGCATGGCGCTATTCGAGCCGCAGGCTGTAGCCCAGCCCACGGTGGGTCTGGATCGGCTCGGCCTGTGGCGCGACCTGGCGCAGCTTGGCGCGCAGGCTCTTGATGTGGCTGTCGATATTGCGCTCGTAACCGACGTCCGCCGCCACGCCCAGGGCATCGAGCAACTGCTCGCGGCTGAACACCCGCTCGGGCTGGCCGAGCAGGCATTGCAGCAACTGGAATTCGAGGCGGGTCAGGCTCAGGGGCTGGCCGTGGTAGTCAATGCGCACCCGCTCGCTGTCGAGGTGAAACGGGCCTTCACTAGGCTTGGCGGCCGCCGGCTCGCGCGGCGCCACACGCTTGAGAATGGCCTTGACCCGCGCGGCCACCTCCCGCGGGCTGAACGGCTTGACCACGTAATCGTCGGCGCCGATTTCCAGCCCCACCACGCGGTCGATCTCGTCGTTGCGTGCGGTCAGGAACATCACCGGCACTTCGGAAAAGCGCCGCAGCCGCTTGCAGGCTTCAAAACCGCTGATGTCGGGCAAGCCGACATCGAGAATTACCAGATCACAGGCTTCACGCTCCAGCAGCGCCAGCGCCTCACCGCCCAGCGTCAGCCAGCGTGTGGTGAACCCCTCGGCCTGCAGGGCATAAACCAGGGTGTCGGCGATTGCGGCTTCATCTTCGACGATCAGGATGGTCGCCATGGTTGGCATCCTTGCGGCACGTGGGTGGCGGAGCCTGCGCGAGGCCGTGGCCAGCGTCAATAGCGCATGAGTTCGATCTACTCATACACAAAACAGGTGGATCATTCTGTGGATAAGCTTGGAGTGAAGCGCTGCATGCCACTGGAAACACACCTTTCAGCGTCCAGATCATTATTTGATCAGTGCATTATTCACAGCCGACGAGGTTACAAGGCCCTGTTATCAAAGGATTTTTGTCAATACGCAAGATTCAGCAAAAGCACTGGGGACAATGCACAATCCGAGTGGAACACTTTGTGGATAACCTTTGCATGTCAGGCTGCGCGCCCCGATATCCGGGCACTTCAGCATGCCGATCATTTTCTAATCAATGCTGAAGGGCGGAAAAGAAATTGACTCGTCCCGGGTGAATGCGTTGGCAATGGTTCAACTCGCTGCACGCAGCAGGGTGCTATGCACAATTGCCGTGGATGATTTTGTGGATAAGCCTGGTATCGAACCACCGAGGCCACATCAGCCGTGGCATTCCGGCGCCTGATCAGATATTGATCAGGGCCCTCCAGAAGCACTCCAAGCTGCTGTATTGCTTGACTTTACAGGCTCAAGCAGGGGTGAAGGCAGGAAACAGAGGGGAGAAAGTATTCATGCACAATGCCCGTGCATGAGCCTGTGGACAACCTGAAGATCAACCCTTGCAGGCCGCTGTAATCGTGGCCTGCAAGGGATCGTTCATTTATTGATCAACCATCGTGCGGCGCTTATTCCACCCGGAAACGGCCGGTATTGCGCGACAGGGTTTCGCTGCCACGGCGCAGTTGTTCACTGGCATCGCTGACCATGCGGGCGCCGTCGAGCAGCTCGCTGGCCGCCTGATCCACCTGCTGGATATTGCCGCTCACCTCGTCGGCGGTGGCCGCCTGCTGCTCGGCGGCGGTGGCGATCTGTGCCAGGCGGTCGCTGACCCGCTGCACCGATTCGACGATGCCGTCCAGATCCGCACTCATCGCCAACACATTGCCCACATCACCTTCGGCCTGGTGAATGGCCTGCTCCATCTCGGCGACGGACTGGCCGACGACCTTGTGCAGATCGCCAACGGTCTGGGCGATTTCTGCGGTGGAATTCTGGGTGCGTTGCGACAAGGACCGCACCTCATCGGCGACCACCGCGAAGCCGCGCCCTTGCTCGCCGGCGCGCGCCGCTTCGATGGCGGCATTGAGCGCCAGCAGGTTGGTCTGCTCGGCGATGCCTTTGATCACGTCGACCACCCGGGTGATCTGTTCGGTCTGCTCACGCAGCTTCTGCAGGGTCTGCGCGCTGCCGGCCAGGCGCTCGCTGAGTTCACGCATGCTGGCGCTGGTCTTGGCGCTGCGCTGGTTGCTCTGGTTGGCGATCTCACGGGTCTGCCCGGCTTCCTGCGCTGCCTGCTCGCAGCTTTGCGCCACGCTCAGGGCGGTAGCCGCCATCTGCGTGGCGGCGGTGGCGATCTGGCTCATCTGCGCCTGCTGTTGCTCGACCGCGCTCAGGGAGCCCGCCGCCTGGCTGCCCAGGTTGCGCACGGTCTCGTCGAGGCTCTGCCCTTCACGGCCGACGCCCTGCATGGAGTCGCGCAACTGGGCGACCGCGGTATTCAGTGCGCTGGAAATGGCCGCCAGATCATCGGCACCGTGCACCTGCATACGCACGCGCAGGTCACCGTCACGCAGGCCTTCGGCGGCCTGAATGATGCCGGCGGTGCTGCGGCGAATGGAGGCGTGAAGGCACAACAGCAGGTACAAGGCGAGCAGGGTCAGCACGCCGAAGATCAGCGAAGTGCGCAGCATGTCCTGGCGAGCTGCGCTCTGGTACCCGGAAATATTGCTGTTGAACTGCTCGAACACCGCCTGGCGCAAGGTCTGCACGTTCGCCTGCAGGGTCTGCACCTGCTCCACGAAGCGCGCTGGCTGCAGCACCATGGGGTTGGCCTCGAACATGTCGCGATCCACTTCGGCCAGGAACTGCTTGAGCCCTTTATCAACCTGCTCATAGGCTTTTTCCAGATTGCTCATGGTCGCAGGCGAAGCCTGCTGAAGGGCGTTGCGCGACTTGGTCAGCTGCGCGGCGGTCTGCTCGAGGGCGCGGCGCAGATCGCGCACGGTCAGGCGGTTCTGCAGGGTGAAACGCTGGGCCACCAGCGGGTCGTAGCCCTGGCTGGCGAAGCTGCCAATACCATCGGCCAGGCGGGGCAGAATCAGCGTCATCTGCTCCATCATCAGGTAGGTATCGAGGAAGGGATCAAGTATCAGGCCGCTGTCGGTCGCGACCTGATCACGTAACACGGTCAGGGTCGAGAGTGTGCTCTGGTAACGCTCAAGAGCATCGGGCAGTCCCAATTTACCCAGCGCGGCCATGTCCAGCCCGGTGACCGACGCCTGCAATGCCTCGATTTGCCGGGCAGTATGCTCACTGGGCGTCAGCTTGATCTCGTCGTCGGCCTCGGCCAGCGTTTGGCCGAGCTTGCCGTTGCTCTCACGCAGCGGGGTTTCAGCTGGCTTGTCGTTGCTCTTCCAGCGCGCCAGCAACAGGCGCTGCTCGTGCAGCTGCGACTCGACAGCGCTCAGGGCGTGAACGCCCTGCATGCCGTCCACTTCCATGGCCAGCACCTGGACACGTTCCTGAGCGCCGCTCAGCATCACCCAGAGCGCATAGGCCATTGGCGCGACAAAAAGGACGAACAGCAGCTGAAACTTGCGGGCGAAACTGACACGTTCCAGAACGCGCACACCCGGCTTGAGCAATCCCCACATACCTCACCTCGAACAAGCATCCACACAACGTGGCAATCTGCTATTTCAAAGCAAGAATCACACCGCCGCTCAGGAAAGGGAAGCGAAGCGGTGAGAAATCAACAGCTGGGGCGCTCGGCGGTATAACGATTGGACGGATCGATGGCCGCATCCAGCTTGCGGATGGCACTGGCGCCGATCAGCAGCGGGTAGTCGAAGTGGCTGCGGTCGGTGAGGTTGACCTCGATGGTGCGCAGCTCCTCGCCCAGGCAGATGTCCATATTGACCACGGGGCGCGAGGAATAGGACGGTTTGGCGGTGCTGCCCTCCTCGGCGCGATTCTTGATTTCGGTGATGCGAGCCAGGGGCTTTTCGAAGAGCTGATCGTCGGCATCGTCGACCGCCAGACGGAAACGCACCCAGTCCTGACCGTCACGCTCGAACTGCTCGATATCGCGGGCCGACAGGGAGGCGGTCATGGCGCCGGTGTCCATCTTGGCCTTGAGAGTCTGGCCGAGTTGGGGCAGCTGGATGTATTCGTAGCGACCGTAGAGAGTCGGCTGGTCGGCCATCGCCGGCAGAGCGACAGCAGCGGCAAGCAGGGCTAGAACGGTTTTCACGCCTTGAGGTCCTCGTTTGAATGGAGAACGTTGGGACTGGAGCAGGCGTGAATGGTTCTGGGAATCTGGCGGGGGGAAATTTTGCAAAATGGTGCGGGGGCTGGAGTCGTCTTTGTGGGAGCGGGCCATGCCCGCGATTTCTTTCGCGGGCATGAACTAGGCGTCCACGCCCGCTCCCACAATTTTCAGCCTTGCCGCTACAACACCTGCCGCAAGAACGCCTGGGCCCGCGGATCCTTCGGCTGGGCAAAGAACTCGGCAGGCGGCGCGTCTTCGAGCAGTTTGCCGTGATCGAAAAACAGCACGCGGTCGGCCACTTCGCGGGCGAAACCCATCTCATGGGTGACGCAGACCATGGTCATGCCTTCGAGCGCCAGCTGCTTCATCACGTCCAGCACTTCGCCGACCATTTCCGGGTCGAGGGCCGAGGTCGGCTCGTCGAACAGCATCACCTTGGGGTCCATGCACAGGGCGCGGGCAATGGCCACACGCTGCTGCTGGCCGCCGGACAGGCGCGACGGAAACTCGCCGGCCTTCTGGCCGATGCCGACCTTGTCGAGCAGCGCCCGCGCCTTGGCTTCGCGCTCGGCCTTGCCGCGCTTGCGCACCACCTTCTGGGCCAGACACAGGTTCTCCAGCACGGTCATGTGCGGGAACAGGTTGAAGTGCTGGAACACCATGCCGACTTCGCGCCGATAGGCGTTGATATCGGTCTTCGGGTTGGCGAGATCCAGGCCGTCGATGCTCACCGAGCCTTCGTCGAGCTCTTCCAGGCCATTGAGGCAGCGCAGGAAGGTCGACTTGCCGGAGCCGGACGGGCCGATCACCACCAGCACCTCACCGCGCGCCACCTGGGTGGTCACGCCGTCGACGGCGCGCACCTGCTGGCCGCGGGCGTCGAATACCTTGATCAGATCACGGACTTCAATCACTTTGCGCGAGCCTCCGTTCCAGGCTGTTGGCGATCTGCGACAGCGGCAGGTTGATCACCAGGTACAGGGCCGCGACGCAGAACCAGATCTCGAAGGTGGAGAACGAGGTGGTGATGGCTTCGCGGCCGCTCTTGGTCAACTCGGTGATGGCGATCACCGACACCAGCGAGGTGTCCTTGACCAGGCTGATGAACTGCCCGGCCAGCGGCGGCAGCACGCGCTTGAACGCCTGCGGCAGGATCACGTAACGCATCGACTGCGAGGCGCTCAGGCCCAGCGAACGAGCCGCTTCATCCTGACCGCGAACGATGGACTGCACACCGGCGCGTACGATCTCGCCGACATAGGCGCCGGTGAACAGGGCCAGCGCCGCCACACCGGCGAACTCGCGGGACAGGTTGAGCACCGTGCCGATGAAGAAATAGAAGATGAAGATCTGTACCAGCAATGGCGTGCCGCGCACCACTTCGACGTAGAGCGTCGACAGGTGACGCAGCGTCGGGTTGCCGGACAGTCGGCACAGGCCGGTTACCAGACCGATCAGCAGGCCGAACACGCCGGCCGCCACGGAGATCCACAACGTGGTCCAGAGTCCCCAAAGCAGCGGCCCGGCCGCCCAATGGCGGGTGACGCCGATGACATCGCCCTCGGCGACGTCGTCGCCTTCGCTGAGCTGCAGGCTGTCGCTGGCCACGGTGAGTTGCTGCTGTTCGCCGCCTCCACCGGTCAGGGTAACCAGGGCGTCGCTGCCCTGACGACTGATGCTCTCGACGCTGCCGTAGTCAGCCGCGCGCTGCGCCTCTTCGGCGTGATAGGCGAAGTACTGGGGAACGCGATTCCAGCGCCATTCGTAGGAGATCAGCGAGGTGGAATACCAGATCGCCAGGATACCCAGGACCAGGATCAGCCCGGTCAGCAGGTGCCAGGGCCACTGGGCTTTCTTCTGTTTAGCCACGGTGAGTGTCTACCCGTTGAGTTGCCAACATGACAGCGCGCGGACTAGCCGCGCGCCGAGGTGTAGCTAGATGAAGCCGGGAACCTGTTTCACGAGCTCGCGAGCTAGAGTCATGCAAGGCGAAAACAGGCGAGGAAGCGGAGTGTACTTTTGTACATGAGCATTACTCGCTTTGCTCGCTCCATTCGGAGCCGCACTAAAGTGCGTTAGCCGCAAGCGGCTTTCCGAGCCTGTTTTCAACGCAGCAGGACCGACGCGCAGCAGATCGTGGGCAGGTTCCGCTTACTCCATGTCTTTGAGCCAGTTAGTGCTCTTGAACCACTTGGCGTGGATCCGATCGTAGGTGCCATCTTCGCGGATCTGGTGCAGCCAGTTGTTGATCCAGTTGATGCTGTCGTAATCGCCCTTCTTCAGGCCGAAGGCCAGGGGCTCGAAGGTGAACGGCTGATCGAGGAACACCAGCTTGCCGGCACCGGCCTTGTTCACGGCGACGACGTTGTAAGGCGCGTCGTAGATGAAGGCGTCAGCCTTGCCGTTGACCACGTCCATCACCGCTTCCTGCTCGTTGTCGAAGCCGCTGTACTTGGCCTGGGCGATCAGCTTCTTGGCGACCATCTCGCCGGTGGTACCGATCTTGGAGGTGATGCGGTAGTCGGCGCTGTTCAGGTCCTTGTAGCTCTTGACCTTGTCAGCCAGCTCCTTGCGGATCAGCAGGGTCTGACCGACCACGATGAAGGGCTCGGAAAAGTTGATGCGCAGGTTGCGCTCCTGGGTCAGGGTCATACCCGAGCCGATCATGTCGAACTTGTCGGTCAACAGCGCCGGGATGATGCCGTCGTAGGAGGTGGAAACCAGCTCCAGCTTGACGCCCATGGCCTTGGTCATCGCCTTGAGCAGGTCGACCTCGAAGCCGATGATCTCCCCACGCTTGTTGGTCATCTCGAAGGGCATGTAGGTCGGGTCCATACCCACGCGCAGGGTGCCGCGCTTGACGGCGTCGTCGATGACGCCAGCCTGGGCGATGCCGGTGAAGGCGCAGACGGATAACAGCAGTGAGGCGACAAGCTTTTTCATTCTTGCTCCTGAAGGCAAACGATTATGGGGACCTGCTCAGGCTCATGCACCAGGGCGGTGCAAGCGGCAGACCCTTCGATAAGGCGGCGCGGCATGCTAACCGTGATCGCCGCCGTTGGCGAGAGATACGCGCCAGATCAGCGACAAACAGCAGCGCAGAGCCGCGACTCAAAAGGCAAGAAGCAGGTCAGTGAAGACCTGGCTCAGGTTTCCAGCAGGAAGGTTACCGGGCCATCGTTGACCAGATGCACCTGCATGTCGGCACCAAAACGACCGCTGGCCACCTGCGGGTGCTGCGCCCGCGCCTGTTCGAGCAGATGGTCGAACAGCGCTTCGCCCAAGGCGGGCGGCGCGGCGGTGGAGAACCCCGGACGCAGGCCGCTGCGGGTATCGGCAGCGAGAGTGAACTGGGAAACCAGCAACAGGCCGCCACCGATGTCCTTGAGCGACAGGTTCATCTTGCCCGCCTCGTCGCTGAACACCCGGTAGTTGAGCAGCTTGTGCAGCAGCTTGGCGCAGCTGGCTTCAGTGTCCTGCGGCTCGACGCCGACCAGCACCAGCAGGCCCTGGTCGATAGCGCCGACGGTTTCACCGGCGATATCCACACGGGCGCTGGAAACGCGCTGCAGCAGTGCCCTCATGCTTCGTCCGGCGCCAGGTCGAGCAGCCGATGGGCGATTTCATCGGCGGCGCGCACCAGGGCATCGGCGATCCCTGGTTCGGCAGCGGAATGCCCCGCCTCGCGGATGATCTGCAGTTCGCTGTTGGGCCAGGCCTGGTGCAGCGCCCAGGCGTTGTCCAGCGGGCAGATGGCGTCGTATCGGCCATGCACGATGATGCCCGGCAGATGGGCGATCTTCGGCACGTCGCGCAGCAGCTGGTTGGGCTCGAGGAATGCGTCGTTGACGAAGTAGTGACACTCGATGCGCGCAATCGACAGCGCGCGCAGGCTTTCGGCGAAACGCTCGACCACCTGCGGATTGGGCCGCAGGGTGGCGGTGCGCCCTTCCCAGCACGACCAGGCTTTGGCGGCATGCATCTGGGCGATCTGGTCCGCACCGGTCAGGCGCTTGTAGAACGCCTGCATGAGGTCGCCCTGCTCCTCGACCGGGATCGGCGCCAGGTAGTCCTGCCAGTAATCGGGGAACAGCCGGCTGGCGCCCTCCTGATAGAACCATTTGAATTCCTGGGGACGGCACAGAAAGATGCCGCGCAGGATCAGCGCATGCACGCGGTCCGGGTGTTTCTGGGCGTAGGCCAGCGACAGCGTCGAACCCCACGAGCCGCCGAACAGCACCCACTTGTCGATGCCCAGGTGCTCACGGATGCGCTCCATGTCGGCGACCAGATCCCAGGTAGTGTTGTTTTCCAGGCTGGCATGGGGCGTGGAGCGGCCGCAGCCACGCTGGTCGAAGGTGACGATGCGGTACAGGGTCGGGTCGAAGTAGCGGCGGCTGGCTGCGTCGCAGCCGGCGCCGGGGCCACCATGCACGAACAGCACCGGCAGACCGTCCGCCGAGCCGCTTTCGTCCACGTAGAGAACGTGCGGCGCCTGAACCGCCAGTTCGTGGCGGGCGTACGGTTTGATCTCCGGATACAGCGTCTGCATGGTGCCCTCCTGAGGAAGAATTGAGTTAGGCTCGGGCCGCTCGCGCGTGGCGGGCTAATGCGCTCGTTCGGGCATCATAACCATGAAAAGGAAATTCGGCATGTCGATACGGAAATTTGCCACACCCCTACTGCTGTTCGGCGTTCTGCTCAGCGGCTGTGGCGCCAAGGACGATCCGCAGGCCAGGCTGGAAGCTGCGGTGCAGCAGCTACAGGACAACCTCGAAGCCAAGAAGACCTCAGCGGTGATGGACCAACTGCACAGCGAATTCCGCGCCCAGCAAGCCAACGACCGCGACTGGGCCAAGCGCACCATGACCCTGCTGTTCCTGCGCCACAACAACGTCAAGGTGCTGGCCCTGAGCAAGAACAGCCGCGTGGATGTGACGTACCGTGACAAGGGTTACACGGACGCGCAGGTCGGCCTGACCGGTGCCGAAGGGCTGATACCCGACAGCGCGCGGCATTACGCCGTGAAGCTCGAATGGTGGCAGGACAACGGCGAGTGGAAACTCGCGCGGCTGGATTGGGAATGAGAAAGGAAGTGACACGGTAGCCTGGGAGCAGAACGCCCCAGGCTACCGAGCGGATTTCACTGCGCCGGCTTGGCGCCGTCGCGCCAGATCAGCTCGCTGGTGTCGTAACCCTGGGCGCGGGCCACGGACAGCAGCTCGTCACGCACTTCATTGGATATGGTCGGGGTACGCGACAGCAACCACAGGTATTTGTGGTTGGGGTGGCCGACCAATGCGGTCTGGTAGTCGTCGTCCAGGTCCAGCACCCAGTACTCGCCCTTGGTCACGCCGGGCAGCAGGCGGCTGAACCAGTTGTCGAAGGTCACCCACAGTTTGTCGGTCTTGCCTTCGACCTGCGGCACGGCGCGGCCTTCGACCTGATTCCACTGGCCATCGGCTTCGCGACAACGGTTGGTCACGCCCACGCTGCCGTCATCCTGCAGGCGGTAATGCGCCTCGGACTCCACACATTTGCGCTGAAAGAACATCGGCAGGCGCGCGATCTCGTACCAGGTGCCCTGATAGCGCTCGAGGTCGACCGAGTCGACAGTCTTCGGCGGCGCCATGCCGGTGCCCGAGTTGGCACAGCCGGTCAGCAGCAGGGCGCCCAGCGCCATGGCACCCAGAATACGTTTGCTCATCACTTCAATCCTTTCGACGAAAACATGATCACCTTGTCACCGGCGTACTGGACGCTGATGAAGCTCACCTGATCCCCCCAGGTACAGCTGGACATGCCCAGCGCGCCCGAACATTCGGTAGGCTTGCCGAGCAGGTTCTCGACCTCGGCCTTGTTCATGCCCGAATAGAGCTTGGCGTAGTTTTCCTGGTTGACCTTGCCGCAGGCGGCCAGCATGACGCAGCCTGCCAGCAGCGCAATAACGCGCAGACGCATGGGATATCTCCATAGTCCTGTGAGTGCCGGATGCCGGTTCGACGTCAGAAGCGTGAGCCCGGTTCCGCGAGAAAGCGCAACTCGTCTGCGCGGCTGACGCGCCCGAGAATCTCGTTGCGATGAGGAAAGCGACCGAAGCGCTGGATGACCTGCTGGTGGCGCACGGCGTAGTCGAGAAAGCCGGCGAACAGCTCGCGCTCGGCCTCGCCAGCCTGCTCGGCCAGCTCACTGAACAGCTGCACGGCGCGGGTCTGCTGCAGTGGATCCTCGGCGTGCTCCAGCACCAGGTAGATGAACACCCGTTGCAGCGGCGACAGTTCGCGATCCCAACCCAAGGTAATGCCGTGTTCGACCAGCTCGCGGGCCCGCGCATCGCCGGCAAAGGCCAACGGCGTGTCGCGGTGGATCATACGTGGCAGTTGATCGAGCAACAGCACATGGGCAAGCCAGCCGCGGGGATCGACCGACCAGCCCTGCAGCTCGCCGGTGATAGCCTGCTCGACCAGCACGCCGAAACGCTCACGCGCTTCGGTATCCTGCGCGTCACGCTTGCCGAACCACAGCTTGTGCTTCTCGGCAGCGCTCTGCACAGCCGTACTCGCGGGGCCGAACCACCAGTCGAGCAACGGCTGCCAGGGCGTCATCGGTCAGCCCTTGTGGTAGCCGGTAACGCGCTCGACTTCTTCCTTGGAACCCAGGAATACCGGCACGCGCTGGTGCAGGGAGTCGGGCTGGATGTCGAGAATGCGCTGCACGCCATCGGTAGCGGCGCCGCCAGCCTGCTCGATGATGAACGACATCGGATTGGCTTCGTACATCAGGCGCAGCTTGCCAGCCTTGTCCGGCTCGCGGCTGTCGCGCGGGTACATGAACAGGCCGCCGCGGGTCAGGATGCGGTGCACGTCGGCGACCATCGAGGCGATCCAGCGCATGTTGTAGTTCTTGCCCAGCGGGCCTTCCTTGCCGGCCAGCAGCTCGTCCACGTAACGCTTGACCGGGGCTTCCCAATGGCGCTGGTTGGACATGTTGATGGCGAATTCGGCAGTGCTTTCCGGCACGCTGATGTTGTCGTGGGTCAGCACGAAGCTGCCCAGCTCGCGATCCAGGGTGAAGCCCTTGACGCCGTTGCCCAGGGTCAGGATCAGCATGGTCTGCGGGCCGTAGATGGCGTAACCGGCGGCGACCTGCTGGGTGCCCGGCTGCTGGAAGGCCTTCTCGTTGAGGCTTTCGTTCTGGGAGAGGTATTCGCTTGGGCAGCGCAGCACCGAGAAGATGGTGCCGACCGAGACGTTGACGTCGATGTTCGAGGAGCCGTCCAGCGGGTCGAATACCAGCAGGTAGGCACCCTTGGGGTACTTGCCGGGGATCTGGTAGGCGTTGTCCATTTCCTCGGAGGCCATGCCGGCCAGGTGACCGCCCCACTCGTTGGCTTCGAGCAGAATGTCGTTGGAAATCACGTCGAGTTTCTTCTGCACTTCGCCCTGCACGTTCTCGGTGCCCATGCTGCCCAGCACGCCGCCCAGGGCGCCCTTGGAAACGGCATGGCTGATCTCCTTGCACGCACGCGCCACCACTTCGATCAGGAAGCGCAGATCGGCCGGGGTGTTTTGACTACGGGTCTGCTCGATGAGGTAACGGCTCAGGGTAACGCGGGACATGAAGGACTCCGGGAAGGAAGGTAATCGGAAGGAGTTTAACCCTTTCCAGAAACAGGCGCCTCAGCGGCGGAGGCCAACCGTGGCAGCGGGCTGCACACACGGTTACGTCCACGGCGTTTGGCTTCGTACAAGGCGGCGTCGGCAGCCTGCAGCAACTCGTCGAGCGCTCTGCCCTGCTCGGGCCACAGCGCCAGGCCTGCCGAGAGGGTCACGTGGCGCACGCCACTGCGGGTTTCGATCGGTTTTTGCGCCAGTCCCTGGCAGATGGCCTCGAGGCGTCTGGTCGCCTCTCGAACATCGGCACCGGGAAGAATGACAAGGAACTCCTCACCGCCGATACGAAAGACCGTATCGGAACTGCGCAAGTTCACCACCAGATACTGGGCGACGCTTCTGAGCACATCGTCGCCATCGAGGTGGCCGTACTGATCGTTGAGCTGCTTGAAGTGATCCAGGTCGATCAACGCCAGGGCCAGCGGCGCATTGTCGCGACGGGCGCGGGCCAGTTCGCGGGCGAACAGTTCGTCCAGATAGCGGCGGTTGTAGAGGCCGGTCAGCGGGTCGCAGAGCGCCTGTTCACGCAGTTGCTCGTGCAGGCTGGTGATGGTGCGCAGACGTTCCTCGCTCAACGCCAGGGCTTCGGCGAGCTTGAGCTTGGCGCGCTGCCGTTGGGTCACGTCGCGCAGGTATAACAGCTGGCCGAGCACCAGAATGCCGTGACGGGTCAGGCGCTCGATAGGCCGCGTGCGCACTTCGAAGTAATGGTCGGCATCGCTCTGGATAAGCAACGGCTCACGCAACTCACCCTGTTCGACCAATTGCACCGCAAGCTCGTCGCCGAAGCCTGGCCAGTCCTGCAGTCGGTGCCCCTGCCAGTCGTTATTCAGCCCGCCAAGCTTGAGCGCCGCCTGGTTGGCCTCGATCACCCGCCACTGGGTGTCGACCACCATCACCGGGTCGGGCAGCGCTTCGAGCAGCAGGTGGCGAGCCACCGGCACCATGTCGAACAGCCGCACGCCGAGGATCAGCCAGGAAAACGCCGCCAGGGTGAAGACGAAACTGAAGGGCGTCGGATCGACGCCGAACACCACGAAACCGAAGCCGACGTAAGAGATATTGGCCGACCAGGGCACCGCGGTGATCAGCACGAACGCCAGGTAATGGCGACGATGCACACCATGGCTGATCAGCGCGGCGCGCAGCACCACTACCAAGCTGAAGCTCATGAACAGGTAGACGTACACCGCCGCGGCGTAGAACAGCGGGCCGTGGTCGAAGCGAATCGGCGCGCCCGGCGCGCCGGAAACCGGCCCCGTGGCGGCGCCATAGAACAGGCCGTGCCAGGGGTTGCTCAGCACCACCAGCCAGATCAGCAGCGGCATGAGAATCATGCCCAGCATCGAGCGGCGGCCCAGGGGCTGACGCACGCTGCTGACGTACTGCCAGAGGAATACTGCCCAGAAAGTCGGCACGCTGATGATGCCCGGCCACGACATGGTGGCCCAGAGCATCTTGCATTCGGGCGCCACGGAGGCCACTTCCAGGCCGGCCATGAGCATCCACCACATGCTCGCCAGGTGCATCAGGATAAAGGTGTCGCGCCCCGGGAAATCGCGCTGGTGGATCACCCAGCGCGCCAGCAGCACACCGCCGATACAGACCACCGCAGTGACCAGCACCGCGATGTCGAGGCGCCAGGCGTTGACCAGACAGGAATTCATGGAGCCACCCCGCCCGCCTGGCGGCGAAACTGGGCCACGCGCGGCATTGCGCAACGCGGGCACGCGGCAAGCAAGGAAGACATATCCATTGCGACAGGCTCAGGGTAGAAGGCCAGGACCGGGCACCTGGCTGCCAAGCATCGCCCCGAGCCGCGAACCACCGAAGGTATGCTGACAGGTAGGCCAAGAATTTTTCGCCGCTACGATACTGCAATTCGCGGTATTTTCCGCAGCTTTTTATCAGGCCTTTGCAGGGGAAAACGACGAACTGACGCCGCCAGCCAGCAGATAATTGTTCACTATTCCCCCAACATGGCTATGATCGCGCGCCGCCAAACCACGCGAACCTTTCCGAGATGAAAAGCAACCTGATCGCCGCCGCGGAAATCGACCGCCTCGAAACCTGGGCACGTTATACCGCCGACATGTGCCACAGCTGCATTTCCAGCTGCTGTCAGCTGCCGGTTGAGGTGCGTATCAACGACCTGATCCGCATTGGCGTGGTCGACGAGTTCGAGCGTGGCGAGCCGCCGCGCAACATCGCCAAGCGCCTGCAGAAAGACGGGCTGGTCGAGCGCTTCAACCAGAAGTCCGGGATATTCACCCTGACGCGCATGAGCAACAACGACTGCTATTACCTGGATCGCAAGACCCGGCTGTGCACCATCTACGACCGCCGCCCGGATACCTGCCGCAATCACCCCAGGATCGGCCCGCGCCCTGGCTACTGCGCCTGGCGGCCAAAGTAAGGCGGCAACGTCTGGTTACCTCCGAGCCTGAACACCTCGCTTCGCTGATTCCTCGACGGCCCACACCGCTGTCCCGGTGACTCAATCACCCTTCCTACCCACCAGAACATTGCTGCCCCGCCGCCTGACGCCCGATCAGAACCCTGAGGTGGGCGCCCTGGTGGCAAGTCCGCTCCTTTCGAACACCCCATCCAACAGCCAACGCCCTCTCGGCGTGCGTATCCGGCCATACGCACCGCAGCCTGCGCATGCCCGTCTGAACGAGATTGGTAGCGGCATTGGCAAGTAAAGCGGACATGGCAACCACACCCGCTCCTCCTCCATTTAAGGAATCGCTTGCTGCCTCGCATCGCTCGACTAGAGGCACCGAAGCGAATTCGTAGAGCCGTCCCACAGGCAAAGCAAGCGACAGACCGAGACAATGGCTTGCCAATCGCAAATGCGTCTCAAACATGAAGAAAAGGGTCAAATCGGCGTAAGTCTGGCGCCAGAAATAAGAATGCATCGATAAACCCAGGAAAAGCGCTCTAGAACGTGATTTATTGGGAAAACAGTCAGGCAAAGCGCCACAAACCTCCACCTGAATGGACACCCAGCAGAGACTTCAAGAAGCAATAAATTAAGAGACACTTAAATTAAAGCGAAAAAACACTTAACAAGATGAGAAAAATCCAACAATTAAAGAGAGACTTAAATCACAAACAAGAAGGCAACTATTTTTTGACGCTATAATTATGGCAATTATAAGTCATTGTTTTGTATGAATAAAAAAAATAACGAAAGTTAAGTGGCACTTTGCCAAAACTTTCTCTTGAAGCTAAAAAAAATCCCTCATAAGATCGCCGCCAGCTCCACCCAGACCACTAACTTGCAAACCAACCAACACTCGCCGCGCACTTACTTTGCGCAGCGCGCGTCCGTGGGTGTGCATAAAAGAACCGCTACAGCCGCCAAGACTTAGTCAGGAATATATCTATGAGAATCAGCATTTTTGGTCTGGGTTACGTAGGCGCAGTCTGTGCCGGTTGTTTATCGGCCCGCGGCCACCAGGTGATTGGTGTCGATGTGTCGCAAGACAAGATCGACATGATCAATCAGGGCAAATCGCCGATCGTCGAACCTGGCCTGGCAGCGCTTCTGGATCAAGGCGTGGGCAATGGCCTGCTCAGAGGCACGACCAACGTCAGTGAAGCGGTAGCGGACAGCGAACTCTCGTTCATCGCCGTCGGCACTCCCAGCAAACGCAATGGTGATCTCGACCTCGCCTACATGGAATCGGTGTGCATGCAGATCGGCGTAGCGCTGCGCGACAAAGCGGATCGCCACACGGTCGTCATCCGCAGCACGGTACTGCCCGGCACGGTGAAAAACGTGGTCATTCCTTTGCTGGAAACGGCATCGGGCAAAAAAGCCGGCGTCGACTTCGGTGTAGCCACCAACCCCGAGTTCCTGCGTGAAAGCACCGCGATCAAGGACTACGACTTTCCGGCCATGACGGTCATCGGCGAACTGGATGAGCAGTCCGGCGAACTGCTGCAAGCGCTTTACAGCGAACTGGACGCCCCGATCATCCGCAAGTCGATCGAAGTCGCCGAGATGATCAAGTACACCTGCAACGTCTGGCACGCCACCAAAGTCAGTTTCGCCAATGAAATCGGCAACATCGCCAAAGCGTGCGGCGTCGATGGTCGTGAAGTCATGGACGTGGTCTGCCAGGATCACAAGCTCAATCTGTCGCGTTACTACCTGCGCCCAGGGTTCGCCTTCGGCGGCTCCTGCCTGCCCAAGGACGTGCGTGCGCTGACCTATCGCGCAGGGCAAATGGACGTCGAACACCCGTTGCTGGCCGCCATCATGCCGAGCAACCGCGTTCAGGTTAAACGCGCCTACGACATGATTTCCCACCACGGCAAACGCAAGGTCGGCCTGCTCGGCCTGAGCTTCAAGGCCGGCACCGACGACCTGCGAGAAAGCCCTCTGGTAGAGCTGGCGGAGATGCTTATCGGCAAAGGCTATGACCTGCGCATCTTCGACAGCAACGTGGAATACGCCAGGGTCTTCGGCGCCAACAAGGAATACATCGAATCGAAGATTCCCCATGTTTCCTCCCTGCTCTGTCAGGAGCTCGATGAAGTGGTAGGCGAATCCGATGTGCTGATCATCGGCAACGGTGACAAGCGCTTTGCCGAAGTGATGAGCAACGCGGGTGACGACAAGCAGTTCATCGACCTCTTCGGGTTCATGACACACACCAGCAACTCCACCAAAGAAGGCATCTGCTGGTAAGCAGCTGAGCACGGGCGCTCTTCAGGAGCGCCAGCGGACTTCATCGTTAACAGCTGCCTTGCATGAGCAGTTGCTCTGAGGAGATGCACCATGATTCCCCTGATTCTGTCCGGCGGTAGCGGCTCACGGCTCTGGCCGCTGTCTCGCAAGCTGTACCCCAAGCAGTTCCTGGCACTGACCAGCAGCGAAACCATGTTCCAGCAAACCCTCCAGCGCCTGGCGCATGAAGGCATGGGCAAACCCATGATCGTTTGCAACGAAACGCATCGTTTCATCGTGAGCGAGCAGCTGGCCGCCATCGATTGCACGGCCCAGACGATTTTGCTCGAGCCCTTTGGCCGCAACACGGCGCCCGCAGTGGCGATTGCCGCCATGCACCTGCTCGCCGAGGGGCGCGATGAATTATTGCTGGTGCTGCCGGCCGATCATGTCATCGAAGAGGTAGGCATCTTTCATCACGCGCTTGGCGCTGCACGCGAGGCCGCCGAGCGAGGCGAGCTGGTTCTGTTCGGTGTGCCCGCCAAGCGCCCGGAAACCGGTTACGGCTACATCAAGGCTGGTGCCAGCAGCAAACAGCTGCCCGCAGGTGTGCTGGATGTCGAGCGCTTCGTTGAAAAGCCTGATCTGCCCACCGCGAGCGAGTTCGTCGCCAGCGGCGATTACTTCTGGAACAGCGGGATGTTCCTGTTCCGCTGCAGCCGCTATCTGGAAGAGCTCAAGCGTCACGACCCCGACATCTACGACACCTGCCAGTTGGCCCTCAGCCAGAGTGAAGTCGACCTTCAGTTCATTCGTATCGACCCCAAGGCATTCGAATGCTGCCCGGACAACTCCATCGACTACGCGGTAATGGAAAAGGCCGATCGCACCTGCGTCGTCCCCCTGTCTGCAGGATGGAATGACGTTGGCTCCTGGTCGGCGATCTGGGATGTGCAGGCAAAGGACGTCAATGGCAATAGCCACACCGGCGACGTGATCGTGCATGACAGCCGCAACTGCCTGGTTCACAGCGCCCACAAGCTGGTCACCCTGGTCGGCCTGGACAACGTGGTGGTGGTGGAAACCAAGGACGCGGTGATGGTTGCCCACAAGGATCGTGTGCAGGACGTCAAGCACCTGGTGAACGCCCTGTCATCGCAAGGCAGGCCCGAAGCGGAGAACCACTGCGAGGTCTATCGCCCCTGGGGCAGCTACGACTCCATCGACAACGGCCACCGCTTCCAGGTCAAACGCATCATGGTCAAGCCGGGGGCGAGCCTGTCGCTGCAAAAGCATCACCACCGGGCAGAACACTGGATCGTGGTCACCGGCACCGCGAAAGTCACCTGTGACGACAAGACATTCCTGCTCTCGGAAAACCAGTCCACCTATATCCCCATCGCATCGGTACACCGCCTCGCCAACCCCGGGAAGATTCCGCTGGAAATCATCGAGGTGCAATCGGGCAGTTATCTGGGTGAAGACGATATCGAGCGCTTCGACGACGTATACGGGCGAACGGACGCCACGCTCAACTGATTACCCCCACTTACACACCATCGGCCTAACGCCGGATGGCGGTAAAGAGCGGCTTCAACAAAGGGAATACATGACATGCGCAGGTATCTTTCCGGTGCTCTGGATTGGATCGAGACATCGGCATTTTTCGGCAAGTTCTGTGGCTGGGCGTGCCTGTTCGCCCTCATAGCCCTGGCGTCCGAGCTGGTCGCGCCCGAATATCTCGACCCGTCGCACCAGAAGTTCATCTTCATCATCGGCGCGCTTGGCATGTGGCGCTATGGCAATGCGATCACCCATTACCTGCGTGGCATGTACTTTCTGCACTGGCGCTTTCCCAGAATGCGCAAGGCCGTGCAACGCATGGGCCCGGCGGCGTTGCCCGATCACATGTTCATGATCGTGACGAGCTTCCGCATTCCGACCCACACGACCTTCAAGGTGTATCAGTCGGTTCTCCAGGAGGTCCAGCGCCTGCCCGTTCCCTGCACGATCATCGCGTCGATCGTCGAGAAAGGTGACGAGAACTTCATCAAGGACATCATGCGCCGGGAAATTCAGGGCCGTGATGACATCAAGCTGATCATCGTGCGCGCTCGCGGTACCGGCAAACGCGACGGCCTGGCCCACGCGTTTCGTTCGCTGTCGCGGCAGATGCCTCTGGAAAATGCCGTGGTGGGCGTAGTCGACGGCGACACCATGATGCTACCCGGCTGCGTCGAGCGTGCCGTGAGCCTGTTCGCCTACCTGCCGAGCGTCGGCGGCATCACCACCAACGAGTTCTGCGAGGTGGAAGGCAGCTCGCTGATCAAGCAGTGGCACACCATGCGCTTCGTGCAGCGCCACATCAACATGTGTTCGATGGCGCTCTCCAAGCGGGTGCTGACCCTGACCGGGCGCCTGTCGTTCTTCCGCGCCAGCGTGATGACCAACCCCGAGTTCATCAAGGACGTCGAAGCCGACTTCCTCGATCACTGGCGCTTGGGCCGCTTCCAGTTCCTGACCGGCGATGACAAGTCGTCCTGGTTCAGCCTGATGCGCGCCGGCTGGGACACCTTCTACGTTCCCGACAGCCACACCCTCACGGTGGAGCATCCACCAGACAACAGCTTCCTGCGCGCGACCCGCCAGCTGATGTATCGCTGGTACGGCAACTCGCTGCGCCAGAACTTCCGCGCCACCACGCTGCTGGGTATGGACCGACTCGGGCTGTTCACCATGTACGTGCTGTACGACCAGCGCGTGTCCATGTGGACCTGCCTGATGGGCTTGTCCGCATCGGTGGTCGCCGGCCTGCTGTTCGGCATCCAGTACCTGCTGCTCTACCTGTTCTGGGTGCTGCTGTCGCGCACGCTGGTGACCTTGCTGTTCACCTTCGCCAGGCATCCGGTGTCGCCGATTTATCCGTTCGTTCTTTATTACAACCAGATCGTGGGCTCGGTCATGAAGGTTTACACCATGTTCCACATGGACCTGCAGAGCTGGACCCGCCAGAAAACCACACTCAGCAACGGCAGCGTCAACTTTGACGCGGCCCTCAACCGCTGGACCTCGAAAGCGATGCTGCTGTCTTCGCTCGCCATCTTCTTCGGGGTCATTTCGGTTCTGCTCGATTTCACGAAACCTTAAGTAGGCGACCGCTATGAACTCTTCAGCCTCACCCACCAATGTCGTACATGAAGCCATCGACGAGCGTCAGTACGTGCGCACCAAGATTCCGGCCAAGGTGCTGCTCAACGGCAATGGCATCAAACAGCTGGAATGTGAAATCCAGGATATCTCGCTGGGCGGCATGTGCCTGATCTATGACCAGCCCCTGACCCTGGGCAGCCTGTTCAATGCCTCGATCCAGCTAAAACTGAACAAGATCGACCTGAACATCGACGCCAAGGTGAAGATCGTTTCCCAGCGCGGCCATGAGGTGGGCGCCGAGTTCGTCGAACTCGACCGCCAGAAGCGCGACATTCTGCGCTACATCATCAGTGCCTACATGTCCGGCGAAATCGCCGACATCAACGGCCTGTTCAACGTGATGCAGCGCGAGAACTACATCAAGGAGCGCAAGCAGAAGCACAGCAGCTCGCGCACAGCCGGCGACCGTCTCAAGGCGGTAATCGGTACCCTGCTGTTCCTGGGCCTCGGCCTGGCCGCGCTTGGCCTGATCGCCTACAAGAGCTACCTGCTGTTCTTCCGCGTGCAAGCGGCCCAGGCCATCGTCAGCGCCAACGCTTACGTGGTGGCGATGCCGGACAACGGCTACGTGAAATACCTGCTGGCACCCAACCAGGCCGAGGTCAAGGTTGGCGAGCCGGTCGCCAGCGTCTCCAGCCAACTGGCCGCGACGTTCACCACGCCATCCGACATCCAGGCCCTGGCCAACCTGTCGCAGACCGACCTGCAGTTGCTGATGGGCCGCGCACTGATCGAAACCGTGATCGCCAGCCCCTGTGATTGCGAGGTGTTCTTCCCGGGCCAGAAGCTGGACGGTTACGCCTACAAATACGCACCGCTGATGCACCTGCTGCCGCGCAACGAGGCGCTGTTCGTCAAGGCGACGATTCCATTCGACCAACTGGACAAGATGTCGCGTGTCGACTCGGTACGCATGCAGGTGCTGGGCATCGATGAGCCCATCAACGGCAGCGTCGTTTCCAGCAGCGTCGATGAGCAGAATCAGACCCTGATCCTGACCATCAAGCCGGAGCGCGAGCTGCCTCGCGACGCTTATCAGAAGCCGGTGTCCGTGGACCTGTTCCTCGGCCTGCCCATGATCGCGCAGCTCTAAGGATTGGCCATGAAGCTGCTACCGCCTTACGCCACTTTGCTCGGTACCGCGCTGCTAGGCATCAGCTTCAGCGCGACTGCAGTCGCCGGGCAGAGCCTGGAGCAGATCCGCTATGCACTGTTCAAGGATCCGGCTGCCCCGGTAGAGGCTGACCTGCGGTTGCTGGCCGAGCGCGACCGCACGGCTCAGCACCTGCTGGGCAATGTGCTCGCCAGCGACCCGGCAAGAATCCGCGAAGCCGCACAGGTCTACCAGGCGGCGTTCGATGACGGCCGCGGCGATATCGCCGCACTCGGCTCGCTCGCCCGCCTGCTGGACCGCACGCCACGTTTGCGTCTCGAACTGGCCGATTACATGCGCGACTCCCTGCAACGTTTCCCCCACGACCGTGACGTGCGCAGCCTCAACGCCAGCCTGGAAGTCTTCGTCACCTACCCCGAGCTGTTCAGCATCGCCCAGGTGAACGACCTGATCGCGCTGTACGATCGCTCCTGTCTGTTGCAGTGCAGCAGCGATCTTTACCGCGCGGTACTGGCCGAGCGGCAGCAGCATCCGGACGAAGCCAGGACCTGGTACGAGCGCGCGATAATGACCGACGTCCGCGCGGTCGATCGCTACTACCAGCTGCTGGGCGAGCAGCGCGATCCGCTGTTCGCGGCGTTTGCCCGCAGCCGGATAGGCGAAGCCAATCGCATGCCGGTCGAAGTGGTGCATCGCATCGGCACCCAGCTCGACAGCATCAGCGCCGAGCGGTCGGTGGGCCTGCGCTATCCGTTGCCCCCCAGCCAGGCGGAACTCGATCGCCTGCCCGAAGCGCAACGTAACGCTCGCCGCGAACAGATCGACCAGGTGCGCACGCAGATCGAGAACGAAGCCAAGACGCTGCGCGGCGATGCACTGCTGTGGCTCGACAATGCGGTCAACCGTGGCTGGGTGCCAGCCATGGTGGCCAAGGTCAATTTCATGACCTCGTCACCGACCGAGAACAGCGCCGAAGACACGGCCGCACTGATCGACCGCATCGCACAAACCGAACCGACCCGCGCCAAGGCGCTGCGCGTCTCGCTGTACCTGGTGACCAGCTGGAGCACCCTCGATCCGTACCAAGCCCAGGCGCTGATCAACGAACTGGCCACCAGCCGTTACCGCGACGCCGAGCTGTTGCAGGGCGACCTGTACAGCCACGGCGGCCTCGACGAACCCGACCAGTACAAAGCGCTGGCGATCTATCAGCGTATCGCGGCCGGTGGCTCGTCCACCGCCTATTACCGCATGGCCTCGGTGTATGCCAGCGCCCGGGCGATCTGCTACGAGCCGGTCAAGGCCTATGCCTATGCGCGCGTGGCCGTCGACTACGGCGACAGCCGCGCCCGCAGCCTGGTGCTCGAACTGCAGCGCACGCTCACCCCGAGCGAGCTCGACAAGGCCCAACTCCTGCACGCCACTCTGCTCAAGGATGCGCCGCAATGACCCCCATTACGCGTTACGGTTTGAGCGCGCTGACGCTCGCCCTGCTCCATTCACACGCCTGGGCTGAAGACGAGCCTGCGCCCGTTCAGCCATTCGCCGAACCGGTGGTGACTTCGGAGTTTTTCCAGAAGCTGACCCTGCAGACCGGCTACGGCCCGCAGGATTCGACCGTCGGCAATGGCCGCAAGGTGTTCCAGAGTTACCGCTACGAGCCCTCCTTCAGCTGGTACTCGCCCGAAAAACGCTGGGCCAAGTGGCAGGTTTTCGGGCGTGCCTGGGTCAACTACAACACCAGCCAGACCTCTACGGGTCTGCAGGAAGACAACAACAGCAATCGTGAAGCACGTGAACGCCCCGAGTATTTCTACTCCGAGCTGCGCGAGTTCTACGTGCGACGCAACCTGCTTGGCGATGATCCGCGCTACTCGCTGACCCTGGGTCGGCAGAGCTATTCCGATCGTTACGGCATCTGGTGGGACGACACCTTCGAATCGGTACGCTTCAACTATCAGGACGCCAACAGCAGCGGTTTCCTCGCTGCCGGCAAGAAGTTCTATTACTACAACACCGACATCAACACCCTCGACGAGACCGACAAGGACATCTTCTACGGCCTGGGCGAATACGCCTGGCGCTGGAGGCAGGGGCATACCGCAGGCGTACGCATGCTGTATGAAAACGATTACTCCGACAGCAACGTCAATGATCGCCAGGACTTCCAAGGCCTGCGAGCCGGCCTGTTCTTCGAGGGGCAAAACCTCGATCTGGCTGCGCTCAGCGATTATCACCTGGAGCTTGCCACCCTGCGCGGCAACATCGACAGCACCGATGGCAATGGCGTGCAGAGCAGCGACACCACGCGCGGCTGGGCACTGCTCGGCGAGGTGGGTAAGCGCTTTCAGGATCTGCCCTGGACGCCACGCTTCGCCCTGCGGGCCGGCATCACCGACAAACCGGATGATGCCAACGATGGCTTTTACCTCAACCGCATCCAGTCCGACCGTGTCGTCGATCCGGAGCGCTACAGCTCGCGCCTGATCAGCTCGTTCATCAACGTCAACGTGCGCAACCTGCAGTACTACGGCTTCGCCCTGGAAACCCAGCCAACCCCCCGCACGTCACTGGATTTCAAGGTCAGCGATCTGTACCTGCGCAACGAGAACGGTGAGCTGCCCATCCGCATCGACAGCGACCAGCGCCGTGCCCGCAATCAGCAGATCACCCTGGGTAACAACAGCGGCCGCTCCATCGGCCAGGTCGTGGATGTGAACTACTACTGGCGCATGTTCCCGATCGCGTACGAAGGCAAACACCTGAACCTCAACACCCTGGTCAGCGCCAGCTACCTGCGCGCAGGTGAAGCGGTGCAAAGCGGCGATGACTACCAGCTGACGCTGGGCATCGTGATTCGCTATTGAGGTGCATGGATCATGGTCTTCTCTTCCAACACCTTCCTGTTCCTGTTTCTGCCCATCTTTCTGATCTGCTACTACCTGGCACGCCCTGCGTGGCGCTCAGGCGTGATCGTGCTGGGCAGCTACCTGTTCTACGCCTGGTGGCGCCCGGACTTCCTGTTGCTGTTCTTGGCCATCACCTACTGGAACTACTGGTTCGGGCTGCGCATCAAGAGCCAGCTCGACCAGGGCAACAAACCGCGCGCCTTCCGGCTGCTGTGGCTGGGCATCATCGGCAACCTGTCGACGCTGGGGTATTTCAAGTACGCCAACTTCGGTGTCGAGGTGATCGCCGCGGCACTGCAGCCGCTGGGCATCAATACCTTCACCCTGGAGCACATCATCCTGCCGCTGGGCATCTCGTTCTATGTGTTCCACGCTCTCAGCTACATCGTCGACATCTATCGCAAGGACGCCGAGCCCACCAACAATCTGGTCGACTTCGCTGCCTTCGTGGCACTGTTTCCGCACCTGGTAGCCGGGCCCATCCTGCGTTACAGCCTGCTGGCGCCGCAATTGCGGCAACGCACGCACTCCATGGAGCTGTTCTCGCTGGGCGTCAGCCGTTTCATGGTGGGTTTCATCATGAAGGTGCTGATCGCCGACTCCCTTGCGCCGATGAATAGCCTGTTCATCCGCGAGCCGCAGCTGCAACTCATCGATGCCTGGTTCGGCCTGTTCATCTCCACGCTGCAGCTGTACTTCGACTTCGCCGGCTACAGCAACATGGCCATCGGCCTGGCGCTGATGATGGGCTTCCGGTTCGCGGAAAACTTCAATCAGCCCTGGGTATCGCAAAGCGTCACCGAGTTCTGGCAACGCTGGCACATGACGCTCGCCCACTTCCTGCGTGATTACGTTTACATGCCCCTGGTGCGCAAACGCATCGCCGGGCCGATGGTGGCGCTGGTCTACACCATGCTGCTGTCGGGCGTCTGGCATGGCGCGAGCTTCGCTTTCGTTTGCTGGGGTTTGTTCTTCGGCGTCGCCATGGTGGTCGAACGCAAACTGGGCATCGCCACCAAGATCAACACGCCTTACAACTTCCTGCGCAATATGCGCACCTTCCTGTTGATCGGCATGAGCATGCCGCTGTTCTTCACCAGCAACATGGCGCACAGCCTGGACATCTACGCCGGCATGTTCGGTTTCAATGGCATCGGCTCGCTGGACCTCTACACCCTGGGCGCCTCGAAAATGGCCATCGCCTTCGTAGCGCTCGCCGTTGTCTGGCTGGTGCTGGCCGGCATCATCAACGTGCGTTTTTACGCGGGCAACAAGACCGGCTACTTCATGCGCCACGTTGGCGGCGTGCAGAGCCTGCTGCTGTGGTTCGGTTTTCTGCTCTCGCTGAGCAGCCTGACCGCGAACTCCTTCTCACCGTTTCTCTACTTCCAGTTCTAGGAGAACGTCATGTTTCCGGTGATGAGTTCGGCCCACAAGCTCAACGGTTATCTGTTCTGCCTGATGCTCGCCGGCATGCTGCTCTACTCGCTGCCGGCGGTGGTCAGTTTCAGCAAGTCGCAGACCGATGCGTTCTCGCTGTTCATGGACGGCAAGCTGCTGCGCAAATTCGAGCAGCGCTACGACAAGGACATTTTCCTGCGCGATCCCTCGGTCAGGCTGTGGGCCAATATCCAGTACCAGGTGTTTGGCGAAGGCCGCCCCGGCGTGGTGCTGGGCAAGGACGGCTGGCTTTACACCAATCAGGAATACCTGATTCCCAACGACCTGGACGCCAACCTGAACAATCAACTGGCCAGAATCGCCAAGGTTCAGAAGCTGCTGCAGGAACACGGCAAGCAGCTGGTGCTGCTGCCGGTGCCGATGAAGCTGGATATCTATGCCGAGCACGCCAGCGCGCCTGTCGACCCTCGCGCGCTGGGCCTTTACGAGCGATTCGTCAGCGAACTGGGCCAGCGCCAGATCGACACGGCAGCGGTGCAGCAGGCTTTTCGGCGCCAGCGCGGCGATAGCGAGCTGTTCGTCCGGACGGACACGCACTGGAGCCCGGCAGGCGCCCGCCTGGCAGCCCAGGAACTGGCCAGGCAGTACCCGCAGCTGCGCGGCGAGCAGCCCTATGCCAGCAGGCAGGCTGGCGAGAAAGCGCTCAAGGGTGATCTGCTCAACTACGTTCAGTTCACGCCCGAGCTCGCGCCTCAGCTGTTCAAGCCCGTCACTGTCGCGCTCTACGAAACCACCAACGACACGCAGAGCGTCGATGAAGACAGCCTGTTCGGTGAGCAGCAGCAGTCGATCGCGCTGGTGGGTTCGAGCTACAGCAAGATCGATGACTGGAACTTCGTCGGCTTTCTCAAGGAAGCGCTGCAGAACGATCTGGTCAGCATGGCCGTGGAGGCCCGCGGGCCGTTCCAGGCGATGGACGATTTCACCCGCAGCGACCTGCTGAACAATCCGCACATCCAGACCGTGATCTGGGAATTCCCATTGCGCACCGTTCTCGCCCAGCGCGACGGTACGAAAAGCTGGCAAAGCGCCCAGCACCAATCCTTCTAACGTCGAGGACATATCATGCAGACCATCGTTTCACGACTGCTGCTGGTGCTGGGCCTGCTCGGGCCTGCACTGCAGGGCGTGCAGGCCCAGGAAGTCAACGCTGACCTGTACGACGCGGTCGCCCCGGCGAACTCGGCGTTCGTGCGGGTGCTCAACCTCAGCAACGGCGTCGTCGACGCCAGCCTGAGCAGTAAGAAAACAGCCCAGAAAATCGGCCCGGAGCAACTCGGCGCCTACCGCTTCACGCCCCCGGGCAAAACGCTGCTGACCGTTGGCGGCGCGCGCCTGGAGACCGATCTGAAAGCCAACAGCGCCAGCACATTGCTGTACATGAACGGCACCCTCACCGAGCTCAAGGACATCTACGTCAATGAGCCCAAGAAAGCCCAGCTGGCGTTCTACAACCTCACCGACACGCCAACGGCTCTGAAGACCGCCGACGGCAAGCACGAAGTGGTTGCCGCCATTGGCAAGGCACAGACCGGTGGGCGCATGGTCAACGAGTTCAAGATTGCCTTCGCCGCCTATGCGGGTGACAGAAAGGTAGCCAGCTTCGACGAGATGTTCCTGAAAAAGGGTCGTTCCTACAGCTATGTACTGCTGCCGGAAGGCAGCGGCTATCGCGCCATCAGCCAAGCCAATGCCATCGACCCGGCTGAGTGAAGGATGCACACACCGCCCGGCCACTGGCCGGTGCCAGGCCACCCCGACTGAAGCGCGCCTATGAACAAGACACTGCAATACATACTGGCCACGACACTCGCTCTCTGCAGCCTGCCCAGCGTCGCCGATACCCAGAAAGCTGATACTCGCAAAGCTGATTGTGACGGCCTCGAGTGCCTGATTTGCTCGGCCGTCACCGACCCTGCCCAGTACCAGGGCCGCGGCATGAAGCTGATGAGTTTCATCACCCCGGGCGAAGATCGCTGGCTGTTCCGCTCCTCGGTGGACCTGGTTAACGAATTCGGCATCCCGCCGGCCATGCAACCCGAGTTTGCCCGTCTGATGAAGACCTTCGCGGCCAAGGGCACCCATGTGGCGATTGCCGTGCAACCGACTCGCGGCCTGATGCACCACGACAAGGTGCGCCCTGACCGCGCCTATGGCTTCGACTACATCAAGGCCAGCAGCAGCCTGGGCAAGTTCCAGCAGCAACTAAGAGCCGGCGGAGCGATCGTGCCGGATATGCTGCAGGTGGTGAAGAACCCGCCCAAGAACGACTACTTCTTCCGCCGCGACTCGCACTGGACGCCAACAGGGGCTCAGGTCACCGCCCGCGCGCTGGCCGATGAGATCATGCGGCAGCCGTTCTACGAAACGCTGAACAAAAAGGCCTACCGCACCGAGCCGGGGGTGACCATTCCCAAGAATGGCATTCTCGACATGGCGCTGGAGCGGATCTGCCACAACACCTACGGCTATCAGTTCGTGAAGAACTACCGCACCGTGCCGGACTCCTCCGACGCCAGTGGCCTGTTCGAAGATGCGCCCGACCCCGAGGCAGTGCTGGTCGGCACCAGTAACTCGGCCGCCCGCGAAGACGAAACCCGCCAGTACAACTTCGATGGCTACCTCAAGCAGTACCTGAGCATCGATATCCTCAACTTCGCGCTGCCAGGCGCCGGCCAGGACGGCGCCCTGCTGGAATACCTGCTCTCGAGCAGCTACTCGCCCGACAAGCCGCCGAAGCTGCTGCTCTGGGAACTGCCGGCCAACTACAGCCTCGACAGCCCCTACCTGTATCGCCAGCTGATTCCGGCCATCAACGGTGGTTGCAGCAAGGCCGAAGCGCTGATGAGCAACACCCAGCAGCAGCCGTCGCTGAAGGTGAACGACCGCGTCGAACTGCTCAGCAACGCCGGGGATAAACGCCAGGATCTGCGCAACGCCAAAGCCTTCATCGACTTGAAGATCAGCGACAAGAGCGTCAAGGACTTCTACCTGATCACCTATTACGACAACGGTGCCCGCGACAAAGTGTGGATGCGCCGGCAGGCGGCGGTGACCGGTGGCCAGTATTATCTGGAGCTCAGCCCTTCGGCGGATTACAAGGACGCCAATCTGCTCTCGGTGTTTCTGGAAACCACCGCGCCGCTGAACAGCCCCACGTCACTGGAAGCCAAGCTATGTCGTTGAAGCGCCCCCTGGCAGTCGCTGCCTTGCTGATGCTCGTTCAGTTGCCTGTTCAGGCCACCGAATCGATCTGGGCTACCCGGAGCAATGCACTGGTCAGCAGCCCGGCCGACTACCAGTCGCTTACCTGCCCGCGCAAACCGCCCGCGCCCTATACCGGCCCGCTGCAGCTGCAAAGCAAGTACGACCAGAGTGACAGCAGCAAATCGACCCTGGTCGAGCAGTCCAAGGAAACCGCGCGGATTGCCGAGCTGATCAAGGGCTACATTGGCGCCCTGGTTACCGCCTCGAACCAGTTCGAACGTGCCAAGGACGCCGAGCAGGCACGCCTCGATCTGGCCTGTATCGACCAGTGGCTGGATGCCTGGGCCAAGGGCGACGCCCTGCGCAACCCGGACGCGAGCGGCACCGGCATCGCGTCACGCAAATGGGCGCTTGCCGCCATTGCCTCCACCCTGCTGAAAGTCCAGGCACTCGGTGGCGGTGCGTTCGAGCTCAACGCTGCGCAGCGCGGCTGGCTGCAAGGGCTTGGCGAGCAAGTTATTGCCGAACATACGCCGCGCCAACGCCCGGACTTCGCCTACTTCAACAATCATGATTACTGGGCAGGCTGGGCCGTGGCGGCCACCGGCATGCTGCTGGGGCGCGACGATTTCCTGGCCTGGGCCGACATCAACCTGCGCCGCGGGCTGAGCCAGGCAACACCATCTGCCAGCGCTGATGCGCGCTACCTGCCGTTGGAGGTCGCGCGCGCGCAACTGGGGGCGGACTACAGCAATTACGCCATGGTGCCCCTGACGCTGCTGGTCGAGACCGCCGAGCACAACGGCCGCGCACTGAGCGCCCAGGAGCGGCAAACGTTTGAGCAACTGGCCAACTTCACAGCCCGTGCCGTGCTCGAGCCCAAGGCCTTGCCGGAACTCGATGGCAGGAAGCAGAAGAAGGTCAGCAGCCACAAGATGAGCTGGCTGATCCCGTTCCTCAACCGCTATCCCGACCACACCTGGGCTCGTGCGCTCTACGACGACCAGGACGGCGAGGTCGACAATTACAGCCAGATTGGCGGGCGACTGAAGCCGCTCTACAGCGGCTTCAAATGACTCAGGGGAAGATGCCAATGCTAACCAAACAGATTCTGCGCCAAACCGCCCTCTCGCTGGCCCTGCTGGCCGGCCTCGGCAACCAGGCGATCGCCGCCGATTGGCAATGGGCCACGGAAACCGAACAGCGCGCGCTGGCCGATCAGCTGCGTCAGCGCATCGAACAGCAGCTGCCACGCCTGAGCCTCGCCGCCCCACGTGGTAACGCGCAGGTCGCTCTGCAACCCATGTTCTCGGCGCAGGCCGGGAGCTGGCCGTTCGAGCCCTTCGTCAACAACGGACTGTTCCGGGCAATCGCCAGTTATCAGCCCAGCCACCCGCAGGCGATCACCATCAGCGCTGGAGCGATCACTCTTGAGCAATTGCGCCAGCGCCTGGCCGACGCGAGCATCATCAAGCCTTACAAGGATGGCTACCTGCTCAGCTATCCACTGATGATCGCGCCAGGTGGTGCTCTGCTGGTGCACGACACCAAGCTCTATCTGTACACGCCGAGCGGCACCGCGCTGATCAATCAGGGCATGCTGAGCATTCGCAACGCCACGGTGCAAAGCGTCAGCGAAGGCGACAGCGCCGATACCGACCGCCCCTTTCGTTCATTCATCACCGCCTGGGCCGGAAGCAGCACCGAAGTCAGCGACTCGCTGCTCAGCAAGCTCGGTTACAACGCTCACCTGTCACGCGGCCTGACCAGCGCGCGCAGCACCGCGCAGACGTCTGCACCACCGGCTCAGGTGCTGATTCGCAATAGCCGCTTCGATTCGCTGTCCAGCGTCGAGCTGCAGTACGCCCACGCATCCATCGAGCGCAGCGAGTTCAGCGACCTGCAGCAATACGGTATCGATCTGCAGGACACCCGTCTGAATCTGGTACACAACCGCATCAGTCAGGTCCGCAACCAGAGCGGCGTACGTGTACGCGGCGCGAGCAGCGGGCTGATCGCCCACAACAGCGTGCTGCAGGCGACCAAGGCCGGCATCGAGATCAGTGATCAGCAGGGCGATCTGGTTCTCGCCGATAACCAGATCGGCGCCTCCAAGGGCAATGGCGTGCTGCTGCGCAATGTGGGCACCACCGGAGCCAGCAGTCTGCTGCTCGTCAGCAACCTCATCGGCAACAATGACGCCAGCGGCATCTACGCCGATAACCTGCAACGCGGCTACCTGATCGATAACCGGATTCAGGGCAGCCCCGACTATGCAATCAGCACACTGAACCCCCGTGATCAGCGCAGCGAACTGGTGATCGTCGGCAATACCCTGAGCCAGATCGGCAACGCGCTGATTCGCACCGAAGGGCTGCAGTCGCTGACGCTGGGTAGCAATGACTACCAGCTGGGCCCCATCACCCAGAGCGTGCTGGTCGGGGATCTGCTACCGCTGCAAAGCCTGTTGCTCGACGCGACCTACAAGCGCGGCTGCCTGATACAGGTGAACCCGGCCAGCGCGACCGAGGCCGGGTTCCCGCGCAACCGCGCCTGTACCAAAACCACCCTCGGGGCGACGGCTGGTCTCAATCTGAATATTTGATCCGGGCGGCGGTACTCGCTTGCACAAATCAGCAGACCGCTTGCTAGCCGGGATGGCAGGCGCAAAAAAGCCTCCGCAGGTTTAAGCCGCAGGGGCCTTCAGTCAGCCAGAACCGGATCAGCTCCTGGTAGGGCAGCAAGCCCGCCCAACTGGGGGCGCGGCCACCCTGCACCTGGCGTGCTGATCCGAACGCCCGCTTCCCAAATCGGGTTAACCGCGACTGAATTTCCGGCTAGGGCCGTCCGTTGGACGCGCGCAGCACGCTGAGCGCCATCAGCACCAGCACGCCGACACCGATCAGCAGCACCGCCCACAAACCTGCGCGCTTCCAGTCGAAACCGGGCTCCGCCATTGCAGGCGCAGTCGCCACCTCGGCCTGCGCAATCTGGCCATCGATGACAGCCTGGCCCATGCCCGCCATGCGCTGCGCATCGAAACCGGGCACCAGGGTGGTGACGGGCAGGCTCCCCGCCTGGGCATCCGCCCGGCCAAGCGCCAACTGATAGGGCGGACTGCCGCGCGCCAGGAACAGCAGCTCGGTGGCGCGCATGGCGACGTGCAGCCGCGGCTCGCTCAACCCCAGGCCACCGCCACGGCCGTCTACCTGCAAGCGCAACTGACTGACCGGCAGGGGCGGCAGTTCGATCTGATCCTGCACCAGCTCCTGGCCATCACCAGGCAGTCGGTAGAGAACGGCATTGGACAGCGGCGCCCACGGCCCTTTGCTGTCGCGCCGCCCCTCCAACATCACCGGAGCCAGGCTGTTGGCCTGCTCGATCTCGATGCGCACGCGCTCCAGTGGCAAGGCCAGCGGCAAGGTCCAGATTATGCCCTGCTCATCCGCCTGCCCCTGCAGCGCCGCCGACCAGATCAGCGCAGCCGGTTCGGCCGTGCTGCGCGTGCCGCTGACGCTGGCAGCGCTGAGGTTGGCCGCCTGCTCGGGCGCCAGCCACAGCAGGCGCAGATAGCGCGCCCGGGTAGGCGGCAGTTCAACTTCGCTCTTGTCGATGCGCTCGCCGTTGAAGCTCAGCCGGGCGACCTGCCCCTCGCCCACCGGCCGCCAGTGATCAAGATCGTCACTGGCCTCGATGCTGAAGCGCTGGAAGCCTTCGCTCTCGGCCTGCCACTCCAGGTACAGGCGCTGCAGGGAAAAGTCGGTGGCGCTGGCGTCCAGCAACCAGCCGCGCAACACCTCGGCAGTGGCGGCCGGTTCGGCGAGTTCGATGATCGAGCCATCGTCGCCACGCTGCACGCGCAGGGTCGGCACGGCATCCCGGCGCCCTGCCGGGCCATACAGCGGGAACAGCCGCAGATCGGCGCGCTGCTGGCTCTCGGCAAAGCGCTCGGCACCGGGAATCAGGCTATAGGCCAGGCGCTCGCCTTCGCCATTGAACAGGCGCAGGTCGCGAAAGTCGGCATGCCGAGCGGCGAGCTGGGCCTGCATCGGCAACTGCATCCGATACCAGGGGCCCTCGCCGCTCAGGGTCAGCGGTACGCTCACGGCGTAGTCCTGAGGACGTTCCGAAACCTCGGCCGCGGCAATCAGGGGCGTGCCCAGCACGAGCAGCGTCAACGCGATATTCAGCCTCATGCTGGCACCTGCGCCTTGGTTTCCCGGCGTGGCGGCAGTGGAGCGAAATAGCCCACCACCAGCAGAAGCACGCCAACCCCGATAAAGGAAATGATCCGCTCCAGGCTGCCGCTGTTGCCCAGGTCGACGAAGAACAGCTTCACGACCACCACGCCGATCAGCGCCGCGCCGACCATCCACAGATCACGCCGCACGCGCAGATGCCCGGTGATGGTCAGGCCCAGAGCGATCAGAGTCCAGACGATGGACAAGCCGGCCTGCACCAGTTGCGATCCCACCAGCGCATCGGCCTGGAATGGCACCTGCCCCCAATGGACGGCGGTACGGCAGACCATCATGGTCAGCAGCGCGAACATCGAAGCGCCAATCACTACCTGGGTAGCCCGGCGCAGTTGCTCCGGTTTGATCGCCAGCACGGCCAGGCCATCCTGGGCCCAGCGCTGCACGGCGAAGAGCACGATCAGCATGCCCAGCTCCAGCGGGTTGATCAGCGGCACATACGGCAGCGGGTCGGCGGAGCCGTCACTGAGCAGGTTGACCAGCCAGAACCATCCCAGCAGAAGAACGGCGATTGGCAACGCCGCATAGCTGCGGTACTCACGCGGATAGGCCGCAATCGGCCAGGGCAGCGCCCGGCGCATGCTCATCAGCATCAGGAAGGCGCACGGCACCAGCACCCAGCCCAACCAGCGCCAGGCGTTGTAATGGTCGGCCAGGGCAGCGAACAGGAAACGCAGCTCCAGCGCCACGACACCGAGCAGCAACCAGCAACCAAGCACATGACTGATGCGGATCAGCACCTCGGGCGCCAGCCCGACAACGCGCCGCAGCATGAGCAAATGCAGGACGAACATCGCCGGCCAGGCCAGCCAGCCAAGCTCTGCCAGCGGGTGATAGCCCAGGTGCCAGGCGAACAGCACGGCGGCAAAGCCCAGCGGCACTAGCGCCAGGCTGAGCACCGCCAGTGCCGGCCAGCGCTGATGCAAAGCGAACAGGCCGGTGACGGCCAGGCTGGCCAGCGCGACCAGCAGGAACACGTGCGCCTGCAGCGGGCCCGGCACGAAGCGCGATATCTCGCTGAACGCTGCCAGCAGCCACCAGGCGGCAAACCAGCACAGCGCCACATTGGCCAGCTCCTGCAACGCCACAGGCCGCAGGTCTGCCCTGCTCAAGCGCCCGGCAAGGTGCAGGCGCCAGGCGCAGAACAGGCCTGCCAACGCCAGCAGCACCGGGGCCCAGAACGTCAGCTGGGCGAGCGGTCGCTGGGTTTCGTCGACCAGGGCCTGATAGAGGCCGTCGCTGAAGACCAGGTAGATGATGCCGCCCAGCGCCTGCACCACGAAGGCGCCGGTCAGCAGGCTGCGAGCGCCCAGCGACAACCCGGCGAACAGCGTCGCGGCGCCGGCCACAGCCCAGGCAGCGGCCGTGGCGTAAGGCCCGAAGCACAGCGGCGCCAGCAGATAGAGGAAGGCCAGGCCGCCATAGGCCAGGGCCGGCAAAAGCTTGCGCTCGCGATCCGTGACGGCATCTGCCGCGCCGCGTAGCTGCAGAAAGCTGAACAGCAGCGCCACACCGAGCATCAGCGCGCCGAGCGCCGAGCCAGTGAGCAAGGTCTCGTAACCGAAGCGCACGTCCCACAGATAGGCCGCGGCGGCGGCCACTTGCAGCAGCAGGGCGAACAGCCGCGCGAACAAGCGCTGCTGACGCAAGGCCAGCCAGTACAGGCCAGCGCCTTCGACCGCCCAGGCAGCGGAAGTCCAGCGGGCATCCAGCCCCAGTGGAATGGCCAGGGTGGCGAAGATCACGCCCAGCGCCAGGCAGGTTTCCATCAATAGCACGGCACGCCCCGGCGCACGGGCAACCAGGACCCGGGCCAGCATCATGTACAGCAGGCCCATGGCCAACGCGCTGAATGCCGGGCCGAAGGGCAGGTGCTGAACCACCGCGTACTGCAATCCGAAGCCCACCAGCGGTGTGCCGAACAGCACGCTGCCATCGACGTAACCGGCCTGGCGCGCCGACCACTTGAGCAGGGCCTGGCGGGAGTCGTTCTCCGGCTCGCTCGGCGCCTCGAGCAGACGGCGACGGGCGAACAGCAGGCCGATGGCCACGTACATCAGGAAGAACAGCACCAGGAACGCCTGGGTGCTGAGCCACAGCTCTGGCGTGTAGGAACGCAGGCCCCAGGCCAGACCGATACCGAAGGTGCCGACGAAACCGATCAGGTTGAGCTCGCGCCAGGCCTTGAACCAGGCGATGGCGAAGATCCCGGCATTGAGCAGGGCAAAGTAGCTGAACAGTGCGACATGGCTGCCGCCACCGCTGGAGGCCAGGATCGGCGCCGCGAAGCCGCCAAGCGCTGCCGCCGCGGCCAGACCGCGGGCGTCCTGCAGGATGGCTAGCACGGCCGAACAGAGCGTCACCACCACCAGCAGCACCATCGCGACCTGCGGCGTGAGCAAGGGATGCAGGCGCATGGCTGCGAACACCGTCAGGTACAACACGGCGATACCGCCGCCCTGCATCAGGAGGGCATAGGCCGGGCGCCGCCGGCGCAGCCACCAGCCCAGGGCCAGCAGCGCAATCGCCGCCAGGGCCACACCGGCGTAGCGCAACTCGATGGCCACCACCACCCGCTCGGAGGCGTAACGCAGCAGGAACGCCAGCCCCAGGAAGAGCAGCACCAGGCCCACACGCAGCACGGTATTGCCGCCCAGCAGCCATTCCCGCGCCGCGGTGATGCCGCGCTCGAGAAGGCCGGGGGCTGGCGGCTCGGCGACGCGAGCCGCCACAGGGACAGGCGGTACGTCAGGCTGCTTCGAGACGGGCTCCGGGCTTGCCTGTAGCGCCGGCTCACCAGGCACGGCGGCGGGCAATACCAGTTCGAGTTCCCACTCAGGCTCCGCGGCTGGTTCTACTGGCGCCGCAGCGGCTTGCTCGACAGCAGGCGGCTCCTCCTGCGGCTCGGCGGCGACAGTGGTTTGCGGCGGCGCGCCCGTCTCCAGCCGCAGCAGGCGCTCATGCAGATCACCCGTGCCCTGGTTGAAGCGCTCGATCAGCCCCGTCAGCGACTTGCGCAGTGCCTCGTGCTGAAGCCTCAGCGCCTGCAGCGCAATCGCCTGCCCTACCGCCAGCCCCACGAAGGCGCCCAGCAGCGCGCCGGCCATCGCCTCGCCACTCACGGCGCCCAGCACCAGGGCACCGAGTACCAGCCCGATCAGCATGAAAATCCACTGCATGCGCTCGAATCCTTGAAGAGAAGATCATCCATGCCGGGCGCGGGCCTGGCAGAGCGCGAATTATAGGGGCTGCGCGCACCGCTTGGATGATGCAGTCGATCACAAATGTGGCAGGTGAACATCAAGCCGAACCCGGCAGCTCGCCTGCGCATCAGCACAGACAACGCAGCAGAGGATTGTTCCTGGCAACCGGTTAAAAATGCTCGACAGTGTCGACGCTGCCCGCATTGGCAGCGCCCACAAAAAAGCCCCCGCAGGCTCGCGCCGGTGGGGGCTTGTTCAGTCAGCTAGAACCGGATCAGTTCTTGGCTTTCTTGGCAGCGCGGGTACGCTCGCCTTCGTCGAGGATCTTCTTGCGCAGACGGATCGACTTCGGCGTGACTTCGCACAGCTCGTCATCCTGGATGAATTCCAGAGCCTGCTCCAGGGTGAAGCGAACCGGCGGAACCAGGGCGATGGTTTCGTCCTTGCCCGAAGCGCGCATGTTGTCGAGCTTCTTGCCCTTGGTTGGGTTGACGCCCAGGTCGTTGTCGCGGCTGTTCAGGCCGATGATCTGACCGTTGTAGACTTCCTGGCCGTGCTCGACGAACAGCTTGCCGCGCGCCTGCAGGGTTTCCAGCGAGTAGGTCAGCGCCTTGCCGGTATCGATCGATACCAGTACGCCGTTCTGGCGGCCGCTCATGTGGCCCGACTTCATCACGTCGTAACGGTCGAAGATCGAGGTCAGGATGCCTGCACCGTTGGTCAGGGTCAGGAAGGCGTTACGGAAGCCGATCAGACCGCGAGCAGGGATGTTGTACTCCAGGCGTACGCGACCTTTGCCGTCCGGCACCATGTTGCTCAGGTCGCCCTTACGCAGACCCATTTCTTCCATGACCTTGCCCTGGGATTCTTCCGGGATGTCGATGGTGACGTTCTCGTACGGCTCGTGCTTGACGCCGTCGACTTCACGGATGATCACTTCCGGACGGCCAACGCCCATTTCGAAGCCTTCGCGGCGCATGTTCTCGATCAGAACCGACAGGTGCAGCTCACCACGGCCGGAGACCTTGAACTTGTCGGCCGAGTCGCCTTCTTCGACGCGCAGGGCCACGTTGTACAGCAGCTCCTTGTCCAGACGCTCCTTGATATTGCGGCTGGTGACGAACTTGCCTTCCTTGCCGCAGAACGGCGAATCGTTGACCTGGAAGGTCATGGAAACGGTCGGCTCGTCGACGGTCAGCGGCTTCATGGCCTCGACGTTGTTCTGGTCGCACAGGGTGTCGGAGATGAACAGCTCGTCCATGCCGCTGACGCAGACGATGTCGCCGGCGGTGGCTTCTTCGACGTCCACGCGGTGCAGGCCGTGGTGGCCCATCAGTTTGAGGATACGGCCGTTACGCTTCTTGCCTTCGGTGTCGATGGCGGTGACCGGGGTGTTCGGCTTGACGCGACCACGGGCGATACGGCCAACACCGATGATGCCCAGGAAGCTGTTGTAGTCCAGTGCCGAGATCTGCATCTGGAACGGGCCGTCGACGTCGACGTTCGGCGCCGGGACGTGGTCGACGATGGCCTGGTACAGCGGGGTGAGGTCTTCGGCCATGTCGGTGTGGTCCAGACCGGCGATGCCGTTCAGGGCGCTGGCGTAGACGACCTGGAAGTCCAGTTGCTCTTCGGTGGCACCGAGGTTGTCGAACAGGTCGAAGATCTGGTCCATGACCCAGTCAGGACGCGCGCCCGGACGGTCGATCTTGTTGATCACCACGATCGGACGCAGGCCGGCTTCGAAGGCCTTCTTGGTCACGAAACGGGTTTGCGGCATCGGGCCGTCCTGGGCGTCGACGACCAGCAGTACGGAGTCGACCATCGACATCACGCGCTCTACTTCACCGCCGAAGTCGGCGTGGCCGGGGGTGTCGACGATGTTGATGCGGTAGTCGTTCCACTTGATGGCGGTGTTCTTGGCCAGAATGGTGATGCCGCGCTCTTTTTCCTGGTCGTTGCTGTCCATCACGCGCTCGTCGTTGAGCTCGCTGCGCTCCAGGGTGCCGGACTGACGCAGCAGGGCGTCGACCAGGGTGGTCTTGCCATGGTCAACGTGGGCGATGATGGCGATGTTGCGTAGATTCTCGATCACAGTAGTGGTCTCGTAGGTTGGGTCGGGCTACCCGGCAGTTGCTTCAAGGGCCCAACGCGAAAAATCGGGATTAAGGTAAAGGCAGTCTGTTAAGGCTGTGTGGCGGCAAACTAGCCGCCAATCAGGTCGGGAGGGCGATGGCGGATGCTGCCGCCATTGAGCCCGGGCGTCTTATGCCGGACGATAAACGCGCACATTGGCATGCCCCTCGCTCAGCAGGTGATGGGCATGCAGGCGGCTCATGACGCCCCTGTCGCAATAAAGGAGGTACTGGCGGTTCTCGTCCAGCTCCTTGAAACGATTGTTGATGGCGTAGAACGGCAGCGCCTGGACTTCCACGCCCTCGATTTCCAGCGGCTCGTCTTCGGCTTGGTCGGGGTGGCGAATGTCGATCACCACGTGGCCGGGCAGCGCATCAGTGACTTCCTCGACCTGCACGTCCTGGCCCAGCTCTTCGATCACGCGGTCGATGGCGATCAGCCGCGCGCGCTCGAGGGCGCGCTCGAGCACCGCCATGTCGAACTGTTCTTCTTCATGGACGACGCGATGGGGCTTGGCGTTGGTGGTCGGGTTCACCGAAATCACGCCGCAGTACTCGGGCATGTGGCGGGCGAACTCGGCCGTGCCGATGGCTTCGGCGGTGTCGATGATGTCCTGCTTGTGGCTAGCGATCAGCGGGCGCAGCACCAGCTTGTCGGTGACCGAGTCGATCACCGAGAGGTTCGGCAGGGTCTGGCTGGACACCTGGCTGATCGCCTCGCCGGTCACCAGGGCGTCGATCTGCAGGCGCTCGGCCAGGCGGCTGGCGGCGCGCAGCATCATGCGCTTGAGGGTGACGCCCATGTAGCTGTTGTCGACCTTGCCGAGAATCTCGCCGAGCACTTCCTCGAACGGCACGCTGATGAACAGCACGCGCTGGCTGCTGCCGTACTTCTTCCACAGGTAGTGGGCGACTTCCATCACGCCCAGCTCGTGGGCACGGCCGCCTAAGTTGAAGAAGCAGAAGTGGCTCATCAGGCCGCGGCGCATGATCTGGTAGGCCGCCACGGTGGAGTCGAAGCCGCCACTCATCAGCACCAGGGTCTGCTCCAGCGAACCCAGGGGATAGCCGCCCAGGCCGGGGTGCTGGTGATGAATGACGTACAGGCGCTGATCACGGATCTCGATGCGCACCTCGACCTCGGGTTTCTTCAGGTCGATACCGGCGGCGCCGCACTGCTGGCGCAGCTGGCTGCCGACGTAGCGTTCCACATCTATAGAGGAGAACGCATGGCGGCCGCCGCGCTTGCAGCGTACCGAGAAGATCTTGCCGGCCAGTTGCTCGCCATAGTGCAGCTTGCACTTGGCGACGATGTCGTCGAAGTCGCCCAGCGGGTATTCATCGATCTGCAGGAAGTGCACGATGCCCGGCACGCAGCTCAGGCGCTCGATGATTTCCTGCTGGACCTTGGGCTCGGCCACCTCGGTCTTCACTTCCAGATTGTCCCAAACACCGGTGACCTGCAGCTGCGGGTCGAGATCACGCAACACCACGCGGATGTTCTTGGCCAGCTGCCGGATGAAGTTCTTGCGAACCGGCGGGCTCTTGATGGTGATTTCCGGGAAGACTTTGACGATCAGTTTCATGGGAGCAAATGTCGGGGGCCAGGGCCTGAAAAACAGGGGCGCGGATTATAAAGGAAATTGCTCAAGCTTTGATCAAAAATCCGCAAACAATCTGATTACGCACCAAAACGGAACACAAAGCCAACAAATCGCACCATTGAGGTGCTGAAGCAGTTCGTTTTGTAGCGCCAATACCCGCTACAGCGCTGTGTTTCGGGGCATGCGTCCATCACGGGGCACTGGCATGCATATTGCTCCCTTGTGAGGCAGGGTGTCCTGGCCGACTATCGGGCCCGGCGTCACGAACTCAAAGAAGGGTCAACGAAGACCCTATCCACCTGGAGGACAACATGTCTAAGGCTGTTCAACTGATCAAAGAACACGACGTGAAGTGGGTAGACCTGCGCTTCACCGATACCAAAGGTAAGCAGCACCACGTGACCATGCCGGCCCGTGACGCCTTGGACGAAGACTTCTTCGAACACGGCAAGATGTTCGACGGCTCCTCCATCCATGGCTGGAAAGGCATCGAAGCCTCCGACATGATCCTGATGCCGGTTGACGACACCGCCGTTCTGGACCCGTTCACCGAAGAGCCGACCCTGATCCTGGTCTGCGACATCATCGAGCCGAGCACCATGCAAGGCTACGACCGCGACCCGCGCTCCATCGCCAAGCGCGCTGAAGAATTCCTCAAAGGCACCGGCATCGGTGACACCGTATTCGTGGGCCCGGAGCCCGAGTTCTTCATCTTCGACGAAGTGAAGTTCAAGTCCGACATCTCCGGCTCCATGTTCAAGATCTACTCCGAGCAAGGCTCCTGGATGACCGACCAGGACGTGGAAGGCGGCAACAAAGGCCACCGTCCAGCCGTCAAAGGCGGTTACTTCCCGGTTCCGCCGTGCGACCACGACCACGAAATCCGTACCGCCATGTGTAATGCCATGGAAGAAATGGGCCTGGTCGTCGAAGTGCACCACCACGAAGTGGCGACTGCCGGTCAGAACGAGATCGGCGTGAAGTTCAACACCCTGGTCGCGAAGGCTGACGAAGTTCAGACCCTGAAGTACTGCGTGCACAACGTAGCCGATGCCTACGGCAAAACTGCGACCTTCATGCCGAAGCCGCTGTATGGCGACAACGGTTCGGGCATGCACGTACACATGTCGATCTCCAAAGACGGCAAGAACACCTTCGCAGGCGAAGGCTATGCTGGTCTGTCCGAGACCGCCCTGTACTTCATCGGCGGCATCATCAAGCACGGTAAGGCCCTGAACGGCTTCACCAACCCGTCGACCAACTCCTACAAGCGTCTGGTTCCTGGCTTCGAAGCGCCGGTCATGCTGGCCTACTCGGCTCGCAACCGTTCCGCTTCGATCCGCATCCCGTACGTGTCGAGCCCGAAAGCCCGCCGTATCGAAGCGCGCTTCCCGGATCCGGCTGCCAACCCGTACCTGGCCTTCGCTGCCCTGCTGATGGCTGGTATCGACGGTATCCAGAACAAGATCCACCCTGGCGATGCCGCGGACAAGAACCTGTACGACCTGCCGCCGGAAGAAGGCAAGCTGATCCCGCAGGTTTGCGGCAGCCTGAAAGAAGCCCTGGAAGAGCTGGACAAGGGCCGCGCGTTCCTGACCAAGGGCGGCGTATTCTCCGACGACTTCATCGATGCCTACATCGAGCTGAAGTCCGAAGAAGAAATCAAGGTACGTACCTTCGTACACCCGCTGGAATACGACCTGTACTACAGCGTCTAAGCCGGCCTCGCTGCCTGGCAGCGTGATAAAACCTCCCCGGTTCTGCCGGGGAGGTTTTTTTTATGCCCGCCACCTGCGAACCATGGCAGGCAAGGCCAAATATGGCCCCGGTCGTTTTATGCCCGGCTATTTTTCGGCGCCAGTGCAAATCCTTGGCGCGGCGCGCTTGCCAGCACGCGATGGCGGTGCAAGGCTATCGCCATCACCCGACAGGAGACCGGCCCGATGCGCCGCACGCTCACTTGCCTGCTGCTGATCCTGGCCCTGCCCGTCAGCGCGCAGATCTACAAGTACACCGACGCCAACGGCAACACGGTGTTCACCAACCAGCCACCGGAAGGCACCAAGGCCGAGAGCGTCGAGCTCAAGCCGATCAACACCAGCACCCCGGCGGCGGCGCCTGCTAACGACAGCAGCGAACCGCGCCTGAGCGAACTGCCGCAGAATCCCTACCAGACTCTCGAACTGCGCGACCTGCCAAACGAGGAAGCGCTGCGCGCCAATAACGGCACCTTTTCCGTGGGCGTGACCATCGAACCGCGCCTGGGCCCCGGGCATACCTTGCGCCTGCTGCTGGACGGCAAACCTTATGGCCAGCCCAGCAATGTGCCGCGCCTGCAGGTCACCGAGGTCGACCGTGGCGAGCACAGCATTGCCGTGGCCGTGATGCAGGGCGAGCGGATCGTCCAGCAGAGCGAGACGCGCACCTTCACGGTGCAGCGGGTCAGCACCAACAGCCCGGGCCGGGGTAAGTGAAGCCCATGCGCGCGCTGCTTTTCGCCCTGCTGCTGGTCGCCCTGCCGAGCTTCGCCCAGGTCTACACCTACGTGGATGCCGAGGGTAACCGGGTGTTCACCGACAGCCCGCGCGACGGCAACGCCAAACAGGTGCAGATGGCGCCGTCCAACCGCATCGAGCCGCCAACCCGGCGCCTGTCGCCCCCTTCAGCTCCTGCCGCTCCCACCGGGCCGATCCTCAGTTACGAGTTGCTGCGCATCACCATCCCGCAGCCCGATGCGACCATCAACGACAATGCCGGCAACCTGATCGTCACCGTCAACGCCGAGCCTGCCCTTTACCCGGGCCATCGCTATCGCCTGCTGCTCGATGGCCAACCCTACGGCGAAGCCGGGCGCAGCCCCGTATTCCCCTTGCAGAATATCGACCGCGGCACCCACCAGATCGCCGTGGAAATCATCACCGAGGGCGGCATCATCGTCGAACGCACGCCCAGCCAGCCGTTTCACATGAAGCGCATCTCCCTGGCCCAGAAACGCAAGGTGCGGCCCTGCGAAAAGGACGATTACGGCGTGCGCCCCGAATGCCCGATCGAAGACAAGCCCAAGGAAGAGGACAAGGGCATCATCGGCATCCTGCCTTTCCTTTAACTTTCGGCTCGACTTCAGCGCCTCTGCCTGCAAAGTGGCGAAAACGGACGGCCGACAGCTACTTGTGGGAACGGGCCATGCCCGTGATTTTTCGCGGGCATGGCCCGCTCCCACAGTAGATCGGCGAATGGCCGCCTCTGCCTTATAGCTGCCTGTTTAATGTCGCCTAAATAATGCAAGCAGCGCCCAGCCCACTCATTTGCACCATTAAAGTGCACATCGACGCACCGATTTCTATACTCGTCCCAAATTAGCACACGCCTGCCAGGCCCACTGCGCCGAAAAGAAGCCAATTGCGCGAATTTCCCGCCGCCTGCGCTTCTTTGCAGGGCTTTGGTTTGCTTCTTGCATTTTCTCCCGCACTGCCGCGAGCCAGGGCGTTTCGCTCTCACTCGCCGGCCCTTCTGCCATACCGCACGAGGAATGACCTTTGGCTGGCCCACACCCGCAACGAGACTTGCCACGCTGCGCCACGTTGCCAGACAACGACCCGGCCGCGCTCCAGGCAAGCTGCACGCTGGCGGGCGCAGAGCGATGATCATCAATGACTCGCTGCACCGCCTGCTGCTCGACAACCTGACTACGGCAACCCTGCTGCTCAACGCCGATCTGCGCCTGGAATACATGAACCCCGCCGCGGAAATGCTCCTGGCGGTCAGCGGCCAGCGCAGCCACGGCCAGTTCATCAGCGAACTGTTCACCGAAACCCGCGAGGCACTCGGCGCTCTGCGCCAGGCCGTGGCAGAGGCCCATCCGTTCAACAAGCGCGAAGCGGTACTGACCACGCAGACCGGCCAGAGCCTGACCGTCGACTATGCGGTGACGCCGGTGCTCAGCCGCGGTGAAACCCTGCTACTACTCGAAGTGCACCCGCGCGACCGGCTGCTGCGCATCACCAAGGAGGAGGCCCAGCTGTCCAAGCAGGAGACCACCAAACTGTTGGTGCGCGGCCTGGCCCACGAGATCAAGAATCCTCTGGGCGGTATTCGTGGCGCCGCCCAGCTGCTGGCCCGCGAGCTGCCGGAAGAGAGCCTCAAGGATTACACCAACGTGATCATCGAGGAGTCCGACCGCCTGCGTAACTTGGTCGACCGCATGCTCGGCTCCAACAAACTGCCGTCGCTGGCGATCACCAACGTGCACGAAGTGCTCGAGCGCGTCGCCAGCCTGGTGGAAGCCGAAAGCCAGGGCAGCGTGGTGCTGGTGCGTGATTACGACCCGAGCATCCCTGACCTGATCGTCGACCGTGAGCAGATGATCCAGGCAGTGCTCAACATCGTGCGCAATGCCATGCAGGCGCTGGCCGCCAAGCCGGAACTGCGCCCCGGCCGCATCACCTTGCGCACGCGTACCCTGCGGCAGTTCACCATCGGCTATATCCGCCACCGTCTGGTGACCAAGATCGAGATCATCGACAACGGTCCGGGCATCCCGCCGGAACTGCAGGAAACCATCTTCTATCCCATGGTCAGCGGGCGTGCCGACGGCACCGGCCTGGGCCTGGCGATTACCCAGAACATCATCAGTCAGCATCAAGGCCTGATCGAATGCGAGAGCCATCCCGGGCAAACCGTGTTCTCGATCTTTCTGCCGCTGGAACAAGGAGCAACTCCGACATGAGCCGCAGTGAAACCGTATGGATCGTTGACGACGACCGCTCCATCCGCTGGGTCCTGGAAAAGGCCCTGCAACAGGAGGGCATGAGCACCCAGAGCTTCGACAGCGCCGATGGCGTGCTGGGCCGCCTCGCCCGTCAGCAACCGGACGTGATCATTTCTGATATCCGCATGCCCGGCTCCAGTGGCCTGGAGCTGCTGTCGAGCATCCGCGAAATGCACCCGCGCCTGCCGGTGATCATCATGACCGCCCATTCCGACCTGGACAGCGCCGTGGCGTCGTACCAGGGCGGCGCCTTCGAATACCTGCCCAAGCCTTTCGACGTCGACGAAGCGGTATCGCTGGTCAAGCGTGCCAACCAGCACGCCAAGGAGCAGCAGGGCCTGCACGTGCCGGCCGCCCAGGCGCGTACGCCGGAAATCATCGGTGAAGCACCGGCGATGCAGGAGGTGTTCCGCGCCATCGGCCGCCTCAGCCATTCCAATATCACTGTATTGATCAACGGCGAATCGGGTACGGGTAAAGAGCTGGTCGCCCATGCCCTGCATCGCCACAGCCCGCGGGCGGCCTCGCCGTTCATCGCGCTGAACATGGCGGCCATCCCCAAGGATCTGATGGAATCCGAGCTGTTCGGCCACGAGAAAGGCGCCTTCACCGGCGCGGCCAACCAGCGTCGTGGGCGCTTCGAACAGGCCGACGGCGGCACCCTGTTCCTCGACGAGATCGGCGACATGCCGGCCGACACCCAGACCCGCCTGCTGCGCGTGCTGGCCGACGGCGAGTTCTACCGCGTGGGCGGCCATACACCGGTCAAGGTCGACGTGCGCATCATCGCCGCCACCCATCAGAATCTGGAAAGCCTGGTGACCGCCGGCAAATTCCGCGAGGACCTATTCCACCGCCTCAACGTGATCCGCATCCATATTCCGCGCTTGTCGGATCGCCGCGAAGATATCCCGACGCTGGCCCGCCACTTCCTCAGCCGTGCGGCCACGGAGCTTGCGGTCGAGCCAAAGCTGCTCAAGAGCGAAACCGAGGATTACCTGCAGCAGCTGCAGTGGCCCGGCAACGTGCGCCAGCTGGAGAACACCTGCCGGTGGATCACCGTCATGGCCTCGGGGCGTGAAGTGCATATCGACGACCTGCCGCCGGAGCTGCTGGTGCAGCCCCAGGACAATGCACCGGTCAGCAACTGGGAGCAGGCGCTGCGCCAGTGGGCCGACCAGGCCCTGGGCCGCGGTCAGTCGAGCCTGCTCGACAGCGCGGTGCCGGCCTTCGAGCGTATCATGATCGAGACCGCCCTCAAGCACACCGCCGGCCGCCGCCGCGACGCCGCCCTGCTGCTCGGCTGGGGCCGCAACACCCTGACCCGCAAGATCAAGGAACTGGGCATGAACGTCGACGGCTCCGAAGACGACGACAGCGACGACAATTAAGCCGCACCTGCAATACAAAAACGCCGCGCCCCGAACAGGGCGCGGCGTTTTTTATGGGTATCGGTTTGGCAACATCGCGAAGCTGGCTCAATGTGGGACAGAGTTCTATGGGAGCGGGCGGGGACGCCTAGTCCATGCCCGCGATGCAGACGCCGCCGATATAAGTCTGGATCCGCTCATCGAGACCTGTGCCGTCCATACCATCGCTTTCGCGCGCGTGGCGCGCTCCCACATTTACCTACGGGCAGCCTTGGATCTCCGACAACCCAAGAATGCACGCCATCAGCGCACTACAGGTGCATTCATGCACCCGAGCGGAACATCCGCGGCGGCCCGCCATAACGCCAAGAACCTGAGCGCAACCGCTACAGCCCAGCATCCACGGGGCCTGCAGCAATATCACGAAAACTGGCACGCCCCCTGCAATGGTACAGATAACCCAGTTTCGGGGACCTTGGTACAGGCAGGCCGGGGAATCCCCTTCTTTCTTTGGGAGCCTCGGTACAGGCAGGCCGGGACCTCCCTTCTTTCTTCGGGGACTCTGATACAGGCAGATCAGATAATCCCCCTTTTCTTCGGGAGCCCTGGTACAGGCAGGCCGGGAACTCCCTCTTTTCTTCCTAACGCGGCGCCAGACGAACCGTCAGGCGCCAGCGGCCTTCCACCTCTTCGGCATCCATTTCAGCGCGCAGCGGCCGGGCCGCGACCACGCGTACCTGCAGCTCACGTCCGTCACGCACTACGCGCCAGTTGGCGGCGCGCCCGGCAATCTGCAGCTGACCCTGACGTTCACGCCCCAGCCCTTCGAAACGCAGCGCGAAGGTGCCGTGGGCATCGCTGATCTCCGCATGGGGCTCGACGTTGAACCACAGCAACAGGCGGTCGTCCTGAACCTCGACGTCCTTGAGGTGCATGGCGTCCGGGTGGAACAGCCGGCCGATCATCAGACCGATCAGGAAGCCGAAAATCGCCAGCGAGCCGATCACGCGCACCCACGGACGCGGCCTTGGCGGCTTATCCGGCGTAGAATGGCGCCCGTCTTCTGGCCTGGAGCCGTGCATGTTTCATGTAATCCTTTTTCAACCGGAAATTCCGCCCAACACTGGCAACGTTATCAGGCTTTGCGCCAACAGCGGCTGCCACCTGCACCTGGTCGAGCCGCTGGGTTTCGAACTGGACGACAAGCGCCTGCGCCGGGCCGGGCTGGACTATCACGAATATGCGCCGCTCAAGCGCCACGCCAGCCTGGAGGCCTGCCTGGAAAGCCTCGGCCAGCCGCGGGTATTCGCCTTCACCACCAAGGGCTCGCAGCCCTTCCATGAAGTGGCCTACCAGCCGGGCGACGCCTTTCTGTTCGGCCCGGAGAGCCGCGGCCTGCCCGCCGAGATTCGTGATGCACTGCCCGAGGCGCAACGCGTGCGTCTGCCGATGCGCGAAGGCTGTCGCAGCCTGAACCTGTCCAACACCGTGGCAGTGGCCGTCTACGAAGCCTGGCGCCAGCACGGCTTCGCCATGGATTGAACGCGGCGACGAATCCCGGCCAATAAAAAACGCCCCGAAGGGCGTTTTTTATTGCGGCTATCGCGGGCTCAGTTGGCCTGCTGACGCTGCAGCTCCTGGGCGTACAGGGCGTCGAAGTTCACCGGGGCCAGCATCAGCGCCGGGAACGAGCCGCGGACCACCAGGCTGTCCAGGGTTTCGCGGGCGTACGGGAACAGGATGTTCGGGCAGAACGCGCCGAGGGTGTGGCTCATGGAAGCGGCGTCCAGCCCCTTGATCAGGAAGATGCCGGCCTGCTGAACTTCAGCGATGAAGGCGGTTTCTTCGCCGTTCTTCACGGTCACCGACAGGGTCAGCACCACCTCGTGAAAGTCACCTTCCAGGGCTTTCTGACGGGTGTTGAGGTCCATGGAGACGCTTGGCGTCCACTCCTGGCGGAAGATCTCGGGGCTCTTCGGCGCTTCGAAGGACAGGTCACGCACGTAGATGCGCTGCAGGGAGAACTGGGGAGTCTGTTCGCCTTGGGCGGCGCCGTTAGCTTGTTCGGTCATGGGGCAAAGCCTTCTGCTGTAGGACTTAAAGGGAAATCAGGCGTTGAGCAGTGCGTCGAGCTTGCCGGCCCGCTCCAGGGCAAACAGGTCGTCGCAACCGCCCACATGGGTCTCACCGATCCATATCTGCGGCACCGAGGTGCGGCCGGCCTTGCGCGTCATTTCGGCGCGCACGTCGGGTTTGCCGTCGACACGGATCTCGTCGAACGACACGCTTTTGCTGGTCAACAGCTGCTTGGCGCGGATGCAGAACGGGCACCAGTCGCTGGAGTAGATGACGACCTTGGCCATGTCACTTCACCACGGGCAGGTTGTCGCCACGCCAGGTGGCGATTCCGCCGCCCAGGCGTGCGGCGGTGAAACCGGCCTTCTGCAGTTCACGGGCGGCGGTGCCGGCCTGCTGGCCCAGGGCATCGACGACGATGATGGTCTTGGCCTTGTGCTTTTCCAGCTCGGCCAGGCGCGAGGCCAGCTTGTCGTAAGGGATGTTCAGGGCACCGACGATATGGCCGGTGTCGAAATCCTTCTTGCTGCGAATGTCGACCACCACGCCTTCGTCGCGGTTGATCAGCGCCGTCACTTCACGGCTGCTCAGGCTTTTGCCGCCCTTGCTCATTTCGGTGAAGATCAGCAGCGCAAGAATGATGACGAACAGGCCGGCGAGGATGAAGTGGTTGGTGGCGAATTCAATGAGGTTGGCAAGCATCACGCGGTTCCGGGGCGGTAAAATGCCGGCCAGTATACACAGCAAGGTCGGTGCACCAAAGGCCGCACAGCGGTGACGGGATCTTTCCGGGGCCTTAGAATGTCTGACCGATTTCAGTGGGTCGCCTCCCCGGGCGACCGCCCCCGGATCGCCGCAGGCGAGCACGCGCTCGCAGCCGGCCTTCATAGCGTCCCAAGAAGAGCGAGCCCCGTATGAGCGCAGCGCCCAACCCCCTGGTTCTGGTCATTCTCGACGGCTTCGGCCACAGCGACACGCCCGAGCACAACGCCATTTTCGCCGCCAACACGCCGGTCTACGACCGCCTGCGCGCCACCCAGCCCCATGGGCTGATCTCCGGCAGCGGCATGGACGTCGGCCTGCCGGACGGGCAGATGGGCAACTCCGAGGTCGGCCACATGAACCTCGGCGCCGGCCGCGTGGTGTATCAGGACTTCACCCGAGTGACCAAGGCGATCCGCGACGGCGAGTTCTTCGAGAACCCAGCCATCACCACAGCTGTGGACAAGGCAGTTGGCGCCGGCAAGGCCGTGCACATTCTCGGTCTGCTGTCCGACGGCGGCGTTCATAGCCATCAGGATCATCTGGTGGCCATGGCTGAGCTGGCCGCGCGCCGCGGCGCCGAGAAGATCTACCTGCACGCCTTTCTCGACGGTCGCGACACCGCACCGAAAAGCGCTCAGAGCTCCATCGAACTGCTCGACACCACCTTCGCCAAGCTCGGCAAGGGTCGCATCGCCTCGCTGATCGGCCGCTACTTCGCCATGGACCGCGACAACCGCTGGGATCGCGTGGCCCAGGCCTACAACCTGATCGTCGACGGCCAAAGCCATTTCCAGGCGGACACCGCGGTGGCCGGCCTGCAGGCGGCCTACGCCCGCGACGAGAGCGACGAGTTCGTGAAAGCCACCCGCATCGGTGAGCCGGCACCGGTCGAAGACGGCGACGCCGTGGTTTTCATGAACTTCCGCGCCGACCGTGCCCGCGAGCTGACCCGCGCCTTCGTCGAGCCAGGCTTCGATGCCTTCGAGCGCGCCCGCGTACCGCAGACCGCAGGCTTCATCATGCTCACCCAGTACGCGGCGAGCATCGACACGCCCAGCGCCTTCAAGCCCGAGGCGTTGACCAACGTGCTCGGCGAGTACCTGGCCAACAACGGCAAGACCCAGCTGCGCATCGCCGAAACCGAGAAGTACGCCCACGTCACCTTCTTCTTTTCCGGCGGCCGTGAAGAGCCGTTTCCCGGCGAAGAACGCATCCTGATCCCGTCGCCGAACGTGGCCACCTACGACCTGCAGCCGCAGATGAACGCCCCGGAGGTGACCGACAAGATCGTCGACGCCATCGAGAACCAGCGCTTTGATGTGATCGTGGTCAACTACGCCAACGGCGACATGGTCGGCCACACCGGCGTATTCGAGGCGGCTGTAGCGGCAGTCGAGTGCCTGGACACCTGCGTCGGCCGCATCGTCGAGGCCCTGGACAAGGTCGGCGGCGAAGCGCTGATCACCGCCGACCACGGCAACGTCGAGCAGATGCAGGACGAATGCACCGGTCAGGCGCACACCGCGCACACCTGCGAGCCGGTGCCGTTCATCTATGTCGGCAAGCGTGACGTGAGCATCCGCGAAGGCGGCGTGCTGGCCGACGTGGCGCCGACCCTGCTGACCCTGATGGGCCTGCCGGTTCCCAAGGAAATGACCGGCACCAGCATCGTTACCTTCAACTGACGGCGTCGGCCATCGGTCGACCGTGGCACGCCTTGGGTCGCAATCGGCTATCCGGGGCGTTCTTTTTAACCCGCGCCAAGGGCATACTAGGCGCGTTCCCCGCCAGGTACCGCCTGCACCATGCTCCGTGTCCTCACTTTCATCCTCATGACCAGCCTGCTGGCACCGGCTTTCGCCGATCAGAAAGCCGAAACGCAGAAGCAGCTGGAGGCGGCGCGTGCCGACGTCGCCGAACTGAAGAAACTGCTGGAACAACTGCAGCAGGAAAAATCCGGCGTGCAGAAGCAGCTCAAGACCACCGAAACCGAAATGGGCGAGCTGGAGAACCAGGTCAAGGGGCTGCGCGAAGAGCTGCAGGAGAGCGAGGAAGAGCTCAAGCGCCTCGATCAGGAGAAAAAAAAACTCCAGGGCGCGCGCCTTGAACAGCAACGGCTGATCGGTATCCAGGCCCGCGCGGCCTATCAGGGCGGGCGTCAGGAGTACATCAAGCTGCTGCTGAACCAGCAGAATCCGGAAAAATTCTCCCGCACCCTGACCTACTACGATTACCTCGCCGAAGCGCGCATGGCCCAGCTGACCGCCTTCAACGAAACCCTGCGCCAGCTGGCCAACGTCGAGAAGGACATCAGCCATCATCAGGAGCAGCTGCAGGCGCAGAAGAGCGAGCTGGACAGCCGCAGCGCCAAGCTGGCAGAAGTACGCAAGGAACGTCAGCTGGCTCTGGCCAAGCTGAACAAGGATTACAGCGCCCGCGACCAGCGCCTCAAGGCCCGCGAGCAGGAACAGGCCCAACTTGGCCGTGTGCTCAAGACCATCGAGGAAACCCTCGCCCGCCAGGCCCGTGAAGCCGAGGCCCAGCGCCAGCGCGAACTGGCCGCCGCTCGCGAGAAGCCCAGCACGCCATCGGCCACCGGCAAACGCACCGAAAGCGGGCCGCTGGTCAGCTCCGGCGCCACCTATGGCGGCCCGTTCGCCAGCGCCAAGGGCAAGCTGCCATGGCCGGTCAATGGCCGACTTGTTGCAAGATATGGAACCCCGCGGGGCGAAGACGCTCGGACTAAGTGGGATGGCGTGCTGATCGGCGCCGCCGCCGGCAGTCAGGTACGCGCCGTGCATGGTGGTCGAGTGGTTTTTGCAGACTGGTTGCGCGGTTCCGGGCTTCTGGTCATTCTCGACCATGGCAACGGTTACCTGACCCTGTACGGGCACAACCAGAGCCTGCTCAAGGACGCCGGAGACATCGTCAAGGCCGGGGAACCCATCGCCACCGTCGGTACCAGCGGCGGCCAGGACACCCCAGCACTGTATTTCGCGATTCGCCAGCAGGGCCGCGCCAGCGATCCGGCCCAATGGTGTCGGGCGCAAGGATAAGCGCCATCTCATTGTCGTAGGAGTTAGTTCGAATGCCGCATCTGTCCCGCCTCACCTCCCTGGCCCTGGCGATTGCCCTGCTCGGTGGCGCACCTGTGCTGCATGCCGACCAGGCTCCGATCACCCCGCCGCCGGCCGCCGACCAGAAAGCAGCGCCGCTGCCCCTGGACGAGCTGCGCACCTTCGCCGAGGTGATGGACCGCATCAAGGCCGCCTACGTCGAGCCGGTCACCGACAAGGAGCTGCTGGAGAACGCCATCAAGGGCATGCTCAGCAACCTCGACCCGCATTCGGCCTACCTCGATCCGAAAGCCTTCGCCGAGCTGCAAGAAAGCACCAGCGGCGAGTTCGGTGGCCTGGGCATCGAAGTCGGCACCGAAGACGGCTTCATCAAGGTGGTCTCGCCCATCGATGACACCCCGGCTTCCAAGGCCGGCATTCACCCCGGCGACCTGATCGTCAAGATCGACGGCAAGCCCACCAAGGGCCAGTCGATGATGGAAGCCGTGGAGAAGATGCGCGGCAAGGCCGGCAGCAAGATCGTCCTGACCCTGGTGCGCGAGGGCGGCAAGCCGTTCGACGTCGAGCTGACCCGCGCAGTGATCAAGGTCGCCAGCGTGCGCAGCCAGATGATCGACCCGGGCTACGGCTACATCCGCGTCACCCAGTTCCAGGTCAACACCGGCGAGGAAGTCGGCAAGGCCCTGAACAAGCTGCGCAAGGAAAACGGCAAGAAGCTCAGCGGCCTGATCCTCGACCTGCGCAACAACCCGGGCGGTGTACTGCAGTCAGCCGTGGAAGTGGCCGACCACTTCCTCAAGAAGGGTCTGATCGTCTACACCAAGGGCCGCCTGCCCAACTCGGAGCTGCGCTTCTCCGCCGACCCGCTGGACGCCAGCGAAGGCGTGCCGCTGGTGGTGCTGATCAACGGCGGCAGCGCCTCGGCCTCGGAAATCGTCGCCGGCGCCCTGCAGGATCACAAGCGCGGCATCGTCATGGGCACCGACAGCTTCGGCAAGGGGTCGGTGCAGACCGTGCTGCCGCTGAACAACGACCGCGCCCTGAAGCTCACCACCGCGCTGTACTTCACGCCCAACGGCCGTTCGATCCAGGCCCAGGGCATCGTCCCGGACGTGGAAGTGGCGCGCGCCAAGCTGACCCGCGAAAGCGACGACCCGAGCCTCAAGGAAGCCGACCTGCAAGGCCACCTGGGCAACGGTAACGGCGGCGCCGATCGTCCGAGCCAGGCCGCGCCCGGCAAGCCCGCCCGCCCGCAGGACGACGACTACCAGCTGAGCCAGGCGCTGAACCTGCTCAAGGGCCTGAACGTCACCCGCGCCGACTGATCCTCGGCGGCAATCGAAAGCCCCGGCGCAGGCAACTGCTCCGGGGCTTTTCATTGACCGCATGAAATGCCCGCCACGGGCGAGCGGGCAAACAAAAGCCCGGCTTGGCCGGGCTTTGCTGTCTACGCCGTTACAGGTAGTTGTTGGTCATCTCGTCGAGGAAGCCTTCGCTGCGCATCTCGTCGAGGGCCTTCTGCAGGCGCTGCACCACCTCGTCCGGGGTGTCCTTGTTGAGCGCCAGGTAGAGCTCCGCCTCGTTGAAACGCAGCACGGTATTGAGCCCCGTAACGCCTTCCTGCTTGGCCAGGTAGCGGCCGACCGGGTCGGTGGTGGCCCACAGGTCGATCTTGCCGCTGGTGAGCTTCTTGACGTTCTCCTGATCGCGCAGCGCGTTGACCGGTGCCAAGCCCTGGCTTTCCAGGTGCTGGCTCACCGCATCGTTCTTGTAGGCGCCGATGGTGTACTGCCCGGCATCCTTGAGGCTTTTCACGGTCAGGTTGCTGCCAGGCGCCGCAAGGAGCACCCAGCCGGTCTTGGCCAGCGGGCCGACCCACTTGAACAGTGGCTGGCGCTCGGGGGTGAAGGTGGTGGAGAACAGCCCGTAGTTGGGCTTGTCCTGGGTCAGCTTGTAGAGGCGATCCCAGGGGAAACGCAGGGTCAGGCTGTACTTGATGCCGGCGCGTTTGAACATCTCGCGCACGATCTCGGCGCTGATGCCATCGATGCCATCGTCACGGGCGAAGTTCTTGTCATCGACCGCCATGTTGAACGGCGGGAAGTTCTCGGTCAGCAGCACCATCTTGTAGTCGGCGGGCAGTTCGGCCCTGGCCGTAAAGGCCATGAAACCCAGCCCGAGCAGTGCAATGGTCTTCAAAGTGCTCAACATCAGTCGTTCCCCGCCACGTGGTTATGATTATGGTTGGCGGCCTCCTGCCGAACGTCGCACCACCACCGTCCTGGCGATGGCTGCCGCGCGCAAGGCACGGCAGCATGAACGCCGAATCATCGCCACGCCGGCGCCCCTCAGCGCCTTGGCGTGCCCGTCAAACGTTCAGGGCTAAAGATAGCTGTTGAGGATACTGTCGACGATCCCCTCAGCGCGCATCTTGTCCAATTCCGATTGCAGCTTCTGTACCACCTCGTCCGGTACCTCCTTGTTCAGCGCCAGGTACAGCTGCGCGCTGTTGAAACGCAGCACGGTTTTCAGGCCGCTGACGCCTTCCTGCCGCGCCAGGTAGCGGCCCGCCGGATCACCGGTGGCCCACAAATCGATCTGCCCGGCCATCAGCTTCTTGGCGTTTTCCTGATCGCGCAGCGAGGTCACCGGCTGCAGGCCTTCCTTTTCGAGGTGCTCGGCAATGGCGTCGCCCTTGTAGGCGCCGATCCGATACTGCTTGGCCTGCTGCAGATTGTTGACCACCAGCTTGCTGTCACCGCGCGCCAGCATCACCCAGTCGTCCGGGCCGATGGGACCGACCCACTTGAACAGCGCCTCGCGCTCGGGCAGCCGCGCGGTCACGAACACGCCGTAGCTGGGCTTTTCCAGCGCGAGCTTGTAGATGCGATCCCAGGGAAAGCGCAGAGTCAGGCTGTACGGGATACCGGCGCGCTTGAACATTTCGCGCACCACGTCGACAGCGATCCCGTCGATGTTGTCTTCCTGGGCGAAGTTCTTGCCGTTGATCGCCATGTTGTAGGGCGGGAAATTCTCGGTCAGCAGCACCAAGGGTTCGGATTGGCCCATCTCGGCGCGCGCAGCACCGGCCAGCACCAGAAGAGTGCCACCCAGCAGCATCAGCAAGCGATTTAGCATGTCATTTCTCGGGTTGATATCAAACAGACTGCATGAGGATAACCGCCATGCCGGCCACAGCCCAGCACTCGTTGGCAGACTGCCACCAATACGGGCCGAAATGGTGCAAAGAAGGCGTCATTCCGTGAGTTCTTTCGCATTGACACGTTCTGCGCCTGCCAATGCCTTACCAGCTTCGCCGTTGCCGCCGAAATCACTTTCCTGGCAGAGCCTGCCTGCTGCACAAAGCAGTGCCATGACCGACGTCAACGCAGCTAAAGTTTGAGTCATCGTGTGCCGACATAGCGGCCACAGAAGTCCAGCGCACGCCCTGCCAATGATGGCATCATGCCGGACCTGCCGAGAATGTCCGTTTATGCGTCTACGCCTTGACCCCCGCCGTGATATCGATGCCGCCCTGCTGCGCTATCGCAACCTGTTCTGGGTCATCGCCCTGTTCAGTGGCGTTATCAACCTGCTGACCGTGGTACCCGCGCTCTACATGATGCAGGTCTTCGACCGGGTCATGGCCAGCCGCAACGAAACCACCCTGCTCCTGCTCACAGTACTCGCGCTCGGCCTATTCCTTCTCAGCGCGCTGGTGGAATGGGTGCGCGGCCAGGTGATGATCAAGATGAGTGTGGGGATCGACCTTGATCTCGGCGAGCGCCTGTTCGGCGTCGCCTTCCAGAAGAGCCTGAAGGAACACAACGCCAACCCGGCGCAGGTACTCAGTGACCTCAACGCCCTGCGCCAGTTTCTCACCGGCTCGGCAGCGATCGCCCTGCTCGACCTGCCCTGGATGCCGATCTTCCTGATCGTCACGGGCATGCTGCACCCCTGGCTGGGCCTGTTCACCCTGCTCGGCGCGCTGATCCTTTTCGCGTTGGCCATGTGGAACGAGCATGCCACGCGCAAGGGCATGGACGAGGCCAACCAGATTTCCGTGAACTCAGCCAAGTACGTCAACAGCACCCTGCAGAACGCCGAGGTAATTCAGGCCATGGGCATGCTGGGTAACCTGCAACGCCGCTGGGCGGCAATGCAGCGTCGCCTGATCGGTGCGCAGACCACCGCCAGCGACAAGGCGGCGAAGATTTCCACCATCACCCGCCTGATACGCACCGCCTGGCAGTCACTGGCCATGGGCCTGGCCATGCTGCTGATCCTCGAAGGGCAGATTTCCGGCGGCGTGATGATGGCCGCCGGTTTCCTCATCAGCAAAGCCATGCTGCCGGCCGAACAGGCCATCGGCTCATGGCGCCAGCTCGACGGGGCCAAAGCCAGCTATCGCCGCCTGTGCCAGTTGCTCGAAGAATTCCCGCGCCAGGTCGACCGTATGAGCCTGCCCACACCGACCGGTGCCATCCGTATCGAACGCCTGATGGTCACGCCACCCGGCAGCAAACGCCCGGCCGTAAACGGTATCGACCTGGCCCTGAACAAGGCCGAAGTGCTGGCGGTGATCGGCCCCAGCGCCTCCGGCAAGTCCACCCTGGCACGGGCCATGGTAGGCGTGTGGCCGGCCAGTCATGGCTCGGTACGCCTGGACGGCGCCGAGATCAACCAATGGGACAGTGAAGCCCTCGGCCCGCACCTGGGTTATCTGCCACAGGATATCGAGCTGTTCGATGGTACCGTGGCGGACAACATCGCCCGCTTCGGCGAGGTGGACTCCAACCAAGTGATCGAGGCGGCCACCCTGGCCGGCATCCACCAGATGGTGCTGCGCTTCCCGCAGGGTTACGACACGCAGCTGGGCCCTGGCGGCCTGGGGCTTTCCGGTGGGCAGAAACAGCGTATTGGCCTGGCGCGGGCGCTGTACGGCAAACCCGCACTGATCGTCCTCGACGAGCCCAACTCCAACCTCGATGACGCTGGCGAGAGCGCCCTGGTGACAGCCATCGACGCCTTGCGCAAGCATGGCTCGACCGTGGTGCTGGTGACCCACCGCCCGAACGTGCTGGCCGTGGTCGATAAACTGCTGGTGCTGCAGGACGGCACGCAGAAGATGTTCGGCCCGCGCGACCAGGTGCTCAAGGCCCTGCTGCCGGCCAGCGCCACCACCAGCAGCGCCGAAGCCCAGACGAGTTGATGCCATGTCCAGCACCGTAGCCTCTGCGCCCGACATCAACCGCGACGCCAGCAAGACGGCTCGCCTCGGCCTGTGGATCATCGCCATCGGCTTGGGTGGTTTCATCCTCTGGGCAGCTCTGGCACCGCTGGCCCAAGGCGTAGCTGGCAGTGGCACGGTGGTGGTCGCCGGTGAGCGCAAGACCGTGCAGGCCCTGGCAGGTGGTGCGGTGGAGGATATCCTGGTCCGAGAGGGTGACCGGGTAAGCGCGGGTCAGATACTGGTCCAGCTCAATACCATCCAGGCCCAGTCACAACTCGAAGTCGCCCTTGGTCAATGGTTCAGCGCACGTGCCAACGAGGCCCGGCTGAGCACCGAGCGTCATGGCCTTGACAGCATCGCCTGGCCGGAAGATCTGCAGCAGCGCGCCGAAGACCCGCGCGCCAAACGCAACATGGAGCTGCAGACCAACCTGTTCGAAACCCGCCGCGCCGAACTGGCCAGCCGGCGGCAGATTCTCGAGAACCAGAGCGCATCGCTGCTCGAGCAGCTGCATGCCTACGAACAGATCAAGCGTCATCTGGAAACTCAGCTCGGCTACCAGCGCCAGGAGCTCGACGGCCTGCGACAGCTGGCAGCCGAGGGTTACGTACCGCGCAATCGCCTGTTCGAAGCCGAGCGCAATGCATCGCAACTCAGCGCCCAGCTAACTTCCGGAATCTCCGACATCGGCAAGACGCGCCAGAGCATCACCGAGACCAAGCTGCAGGCATTGCAACTGCAACAGAGCTTCCGCATCGATGCCGAGTCCCAGTTGGCCACCGTGGCCGCCGAGGCTTCCAGCCTGTCCGAACGCATCAAAGCCCTGGAATTCGAGGTGAACAACGCCGCCATCCGCGCGCCGGTCGCCGGCCAGGTGATGGGGCTGACCGTGCACACAGTGGGCGGCGTGATCCCGGCGGCCCAGCGCCTGATGGATATCGTGCCGCAAGGCTCGGCCTGGATCATCAAGGCCAAGTTCGAGCCGCTGGTCGCCGACCGCCTGAAGACCGGCTTGCCGGTGAATCTGCGTTTCTCCTCGCTCAACAGCGCCACTCTGCCGGTAGTCGAGGGAACAGTGCTGACGGTATCCGGGGATCAGCTGCTCGATGACAAGACCGGGCAACCCTACTTTTCCGTGGAAGTTGAGGTCGGCGCCGAAGCCGTTGCGCATCTGCTGGCCCACGGCCTGGAGGTCAAGCCGGGTATGCAGGCCGAGGTGCTGGTACAGACCGGCGAACGTACCTTCCTCAAGTATTTGCTGAGCCCTCTGGAAAAACGCATCCGCGGCGCCCTCAAGGAAGAATGACCATGCGCCTGATACTCGCCCTGTCGAGCCTTCTGCCGCTGCTGGCCTATGCCGCCGAACCAGTGCCCATGAGCCTGCTCGATGCCTACGACAATGCGCTGTACCACGACCCGAGCTTCCAGACGGCCACCTACGAGTTCCAGGCCAGCCAGCAGGAAAAGGACATCGGGCTTGCCCCGCTGCTGCCGCAGGTCGGCCTGAACGGCAACTACGGCAGCACGCGCCAGCTCAGGGGGCGCGATCTCGACAGCTCAGCAGCCGATCAGCGCTACACCACCAGCAACCTCAGCATGAGCGCCAGGCAGACGCTCTACGACCGCGCCAAGGCGGCCTACTACGCCCAGGCCAAGGCTCGTCAGCGAATGGGCGAGGCGCTCTACGACGACGCCTTCCAGGAGCTGTTCCCGCGGGTCGTGGAGGCCTACTTCGAGGTGGCCCGCCAGGGCAACGAACTGCGCCTTAGCGAACAGCAGAAGATCGCCATCGAAGGCCTGGTGAAGCAGACCCGTCGCCTGTTCGAAGCCGGTGACGGCACCATCACCGATATCGACGAGGCCCAGGCACGACTCGACCTCATCCTGGCTCTGCAGATCGAGACCCGTGCCCGACTGCAAGCTGCCCTGCACGCCCTTTCCGGTCGCACCGGTGTGGTGGTCGAGACGATTGTGGCCATGGATGACGAACTGCCCCCGGCCGCGCCTTTGCGGACCGGGCAGGACCTTACCTTCTGGCAGACCCAGGCACGCGTCGCAGCGCCGCGTATGGACGCGCGCCGGGAGTCGGTCGCCGTGGCAGAGGCCGAGGTCGGCGTACAGCGTGCCGGCCATTATCCGACGCTGGCACTGGTCGGCGAGCTTAACCACAACGACCGTGACAACCTCAGCGAGGACTATCGGCGTCAGTCCTCCTCGTATCTGGGGCTGTCACTGAACGTGCCGCTGTATGCCGGCGGCGGCGTGAATGCGGCATCGCGCAAATCGCAGTACGCCCTGTCCAGCGCCCAGTCGCAGTTCGACGACGAGGCCCGGCAACTGGCCGAGGACATCGAACGCAGCTACCTGGGCGTGGTCAGCGGCTATGCAAAGAGCCGCGCCCTGCAAACGGCCGTGCACTCCAGCCAGCGCGCGCTGGAGTCGGCGGAAAAAGGCTATCAGGCCGGGGTGCGGTCGACGGTGGACATTCTCAATGCGCAACAGAGCCTGTTCGCCGCGCGCCGCGACCTGCTCAACAGCAAGCTGGACATGCTGCAGAGCCTGGTCGTGCTGCAGGCGCGCAGTGGCCTGATGAACCGCGCCGTACTGGAGCAGGTGGAGACGCTGTTCTAGCGGCGTGAAAGAGACCAGACTGGCATTACCGACAACAATCAATCACCAACAGCGAGACATCCCATGCATCCATCCGCGATGGAAAACGGCAAGTTATTCTTCGACACCTACCTCAAGCCGCTCGGCCAGGTAACCGTCGCCGACATCGGCGCACAGAACGTCAATGGCTCGCTCAAGGATGTCTGTCCGGATAACGCCAAATATATCGGCGTCGATTTCGTGCAGGGCAAGGGTGTCGACATCATCATCGACGACCCCTACAAGCTGCCGTTCGAAGATGGCTCGCTCGACGCGATCGTCAGCAGCTCCTGCTTCGAGCACTCGGAGTTTTTCTGGCTGCTGTTCAACGAGATCATGCGCGTGCTCAAGCCGACCGGGCTGTTCTACCTGAACGCGCCGTCAAACGGGTTGTTCCACCGCTATCCAGTTGACTGTTGGCGCTTCTACCCCGACTCGGGCAATGCCCTGGCCAACTGGGCCAACCGCTGTGGCTACAACACCCTGATGCTGGAGTCCTACACGTCCTACCAGAGCAACGGTCTGTGGAATGACTATGTCGCCATTTTCCTCAAGGACCGCGAACACCTGTCGCAGCATCCGCAGCGGATTCTGAACAGCTTCCAGAACTACGCCAACGGCTTTATCCATGGCCAGGAAGGTATTCTCAATCATCAGGAGTTCCCGGAAGACGGGATGAAGCTGCGCATCATTTCCGAAACCATCGCCGGCCGCCTGCGCCTGAAGTGAGCCCACAAGCGCCGGCGCAGGCCGGCGCTAGCGAAGCTTGTCGCGCAGGGCCGCGAAGGCGTCGCGATACTGGGCGAAGCCCTGCTCGCGCATGGCTATTTTCAGGGCATCACTGAGCACTGCCTCAAGCTTGAACTGGTTCAGACGACTGGCCGACCAGGCACAATCGAAGGTGTTGTAGGCGCGCACCCGCCAGTTCGGCTCCAGGGTCAGGATCAGCGAGGCCAGACGCTCCATCAGGAACACCTTGCAGGGAACGCTGCCTGGGTACGAAGACTCACGACGCAGCCCATCTGCCAACTCGCCCTCGCCCTGCTCGCAAAGCGCGAACAGCTGCTCGTTGAGCGCCAGCCAGCGACGCCAGAAGGCCGGCCGCGCGACGATATAGTTGCTGAAGACGATCTGCCGGGAATCCATGACCAGCTGCCGCAATGCCACATCGAGCCCAACATGCCTGACGAAAGCCTGGCTGATGTCGAGAAAGCCGGGGTGGAACAGGTCTTCCTGCTCGAACACGTTGAGAAAAAATGCCCCCATGTCGGGCTGTGGGCTGAAGGTGCACACGTCGGCGCCGGTGGCTGCGGCCGCCTGCACGAATTCACGGACGTGCAACGCATCCAGCCCTATTTTTTCCTTGAAACGCGGCGAGAAAAAACCGTACCAGGCTTCCTCATCCAGTGGCTGTTCCAGCAGGAAACGGCGGATCGGCCAGTATTCGCGCCAGTCGTCACGCTCGTGGGCCATGTTGTCGAGCAACTCGAAACCCGCCGGCATGCCCTCGAGGGTGGCGTCCGAATAGGCGATGTGAAACAGGTGAATGGGCTCGGCAGGCATGTTCGTTGTCATCTCCAGCCTATTGGCGCACCTGGGCATAAGCGGCGTCGATGCCCTCTTCGAAGCTGCGCACGAAACGCGGCATGTCGAACAGTAGGGAGGTCTCTCGCCCCAGTTGCAGGCGCTGGCGCAGGTTGCGCAGGCGCTCGGGGTCGCGAGCCAGTTCGATGGCGCGCTGCTCGTAGTCGGCCAGATTCTCGGTGATCAGTTCGGGCAACTCCAGCGCGGTAAGCAGCGCGCCAGCCATGCGCGAGGCGAAGGTGCGGCCGGAACGGGTCAGCACCGGCAGCCCCATCCACAACGCGTCATTGGCCGTGGTGCCTCCATTGAACGGATAGGCATCGAGGAACAGATCAGCCACCGTGTAGCGTGCCAGGTAGAGATCCGGCGCTACCCGAGGGGCAAACACCAGTCTGTCGGCGCTGACGCCGTGGCGCTCGGCGCAGGCGATCAGGTTGGCCTGCGACCACTGGTTGTCGGCCAGCAGCCAGAACAGGCTATCGGGCACCGCAGCGAGGATGCGCATCCAACAGGAGAACATTTGCTCGTTGAACTTGTAGTTGTTGTTGAAGCAGCAGAAAACGAAACGATCTTCCGGCAGGCCGCACTCGCTACGCGACGGCAGTGGCGCCACCGGACGCTGACGGTCGCTGCACTGGAACACCGGCAGGTACAGCGGTTTCTCGCTGTAGAAGGGCTTTTCGTCTTCCGGAATCAGGTAGCGGTCGGCGATCACATAGTCGACGCAGGGCAGACCGGTTGGCCCGGGGAAGCCCAGGTAGGTCAGCTGCAGTGGCGCCGGGCGATAGGCCAGGATGTTCGGCCGCGCCCCTGACGTCAGTCCCTGCAGGTCGACCAGGATGTCGATCTCTTGCTGGCGGATCAGTTGCGCGGCACTGGCGTCATCGAGCCCGCCGATCGGCATGAAGTGATCCATGGCCGCCTTCACCCGCGCTCGCAGCGCCGAGCCATCCTCGCGACTCCAGCAGAAGCCGTAGACCTCGAAGCGCTCGCGGTCGAGCAGCTCGAACAACTCGACAGTCAGCAGCGACACCGCATGCAAACAGAAATCTGAGGACAGGAAGGCAATCCGCAGCTTGGTATGGGCATAGCCCTTCGGCGGCGCCAGCAGGGCGACCCGCTGGTCGACTCGCTCACTGACGAAATGCATGGCCGTAGCCAGTTGCAGCCCGGGATCGTCACTGGCCGACAGCATCGCCAAGGGCGAAGTGGATTTGAGCAGGTCACCGCGCGACAGCCCGGCCGTCGAGACGAACACCGGCCACTGGCACTGTTTCTGGCGCAAGTGCACCCAATGCTGGATCACCTTGGGCTGGTCGGGCTCGGCTTGCAGACTGGCCAGCAGTTTCTGCTCGGCCTCCTGCAGCTTGCGCACCTCTTCCATCAGCCGGCCCATGCTGTTGAGCACCATGACGTAGAGGTCGTGGTTCAGATCAGGCGCTACCAGCGGGTGATCGAGCATCGACTGCCAGATGACCAGGGCGTTTTCCGCACGGCCCTGGCGCTCGATCACCGCGCCCAGGTTGAACCAGGCCTGGACGAAATCCGGCTTGCGAACGATTGCCGCTCGGTAGGCCTGCTCCGCGGCCGGCAACTGCTCCAGCTGCGCCAGAGTCACGCCCAGGTTGAACTGCACGATGTAATCGGCACTCGAGCTGCAATGCTGCAACCAGGTCTGGTAGAGCCGCACCACATCGGCCGGTCGACCGGCATGGCCTAAACGCTCGGCCACGGCAATCAATTGCATGGGTTCGAGTGCGGCCTGCTCGGAAAACTGCAGCGCGGTGAGCAGTACCAGATCGAGATTCTGACTTTCCAGCGGATTTTCAGACATGTAGGCGTCTTATCGGGCAATGGGTTGCACATCAACAGCCCGCGATGGCGCTCAGGCGCCACCGCGGGATGAATGTCCAGCTTCGACTCAGGAGTAGAAACTGGTGTGCACGTTGCTGGCAACCAGCAACTGGATATCGCCGTCGTTGTACACCTCGTAGCTGGTGCCGTCGACCTTGACGGTGCCGGCAGCCTGCCACTGATCGGCCGAACCGGCGATCTGCACGCTGTCATTGGCATCGCCATTGACGATCAGCTGCACCGGCTGCGAAGCCCCCAGACCGCTGGTGTCGACCAGCCCGGTCTGACCGAACTGGCTGACGCTCTCGGCATCGAGTTTCAGCTTGCTGGCTGTACCACCATCGTTGCCGAGATCGATCCGGCTCAGGCTGTGCTCGCTGACCGACTCGGGCTTGAGCGTGGTCAGGTCGAGCGTCTGGGTCGGCGCATCGCTGCTGCGGAACCAGGCGTCGACGATGCTGTGGACCTGACCGTCGACGGTCTCGTAGCTGCCAGTCAGGCCAATCCAGTTGCCGTTGTTCAGCTCGCTGCTCGCCTGCGAACCCAGATTGATGCTGGCGATACCCAGGTTCGACAGGCCATAAAGCTCGTCGGCCTGGCTGACGCCATCCTGGTTTGCATCGACCCAGATGCGCAACGAGGCGAAGGCATCGTCACTGGCATCGATACGCCCATCCTTATTGCTATCCAGCTCGGCCAGGGCCTCGAAACCGTTCTTGGCTTTGCTGCCGTCAGCCAGGGTGGTCGCAGTACCGAACAGCTCGCCACCGTCGTTGATGATGCCATCGCCGTTGCGGTCGAGCGCCAGCATGCCATCGCCTTTGCCAACCCAGCCGGTGGTATCGAGATCGCCGTCACCGTCGATGTCGAACTGAGTACCAGCCCTCCAGCTCAAGGTCTGCGCACCGTCGCCATTGAGATCGAGGATCAGCGGCGAGGTGGTTATCTCGGCCCGCTGCTCGCTGCTCATGGCCGCCAGTTGCGCCGCCGTGAAGGCGTCAGCCTGTGCCATGGTCAGAAGGCTCAACTGATCGGTGGTCAGTGCCGGGATATCCGCCACATCGATGGCACGCAGTTGCGCCGTGCTCAATGCGGCGAAGTCAGCCGACTCGATGGCGCCGATCTGCGCCGAGGACAGCGCGACGATGTCGGCCGTTTCCAGGGCAGCGATCTGCGCACTGCTCATTGCCGCGATCTGGGTCAGGGTCAGCGCCTTGACCTGGGCCGTGGTCAAGGCCACCACCTGATCAGTGCTCAGCGCCTGGATCTGAGCCGCAGTCAGCGACGCCAGGTCGGTGTTCTGCATGGCCTGGATCTGCGTGGTGGTCAGCGCCTGCAGAGCGGTGTTGGTCAGAGCCGCGACCTGTTCGGTGGTCAGGCCGTAGACCTGCGCAGCAGTCAGTGCCTGCACCTGGGCGGTGGTCAGCGCCTGGATCTGATCGGTACTCAGCGCCGCCAGGTCGGAGATCTGCATGGCCTGGATCTGCGCCGTGGTCAGTGCCTGCAGATCGTCCAGTGCCATCGCGTGGAACTGGGCCGTGGTCAGCGCCACGATCTGCGCCGTGGTCAGTGCCTGCACCTGGGCGGTGGTCAGCGCCACGATCTGCTCGGTGCTCAGGGCCGCCAGATCGGAGCCCTGGATGGCCTGGACCTGCGCCGTGCTCAGGGCCGCCAGATCGGCGGTTTCCATCGCCGCGAACTGCTCGCTGGTCAGGGCCACGATCTGCGCCGTGGTCAGAGCCTGAACCTGGGCAGTCGTCAGCGCCACCACCTGGGCAGTGGTCAGCGAAGCGACATCGACCCCCTGCATGGCTGCCACCTGCTCGGTAGTCAGCGCCTGCAACTGGGCGATGGTCAGCTTGGACACCTGCTCGGTGGTGAGCTTGACGATCTGCTCGGTGGTCAGCGCTTCGACCTGGGCGGTGGTCAATACCTGCAGTTGTTCGGTACTGAGCAGCGCCAGATCGCTGGCATCGAGGGCACGAATCTGCGCCGTGGTCAGGGCAACCAGGTCCTGGGTTTCCAGCGCTTCGACCTGGGCACTGCTCAGGCCCTTGATCTGCTCGGTAGTCAAGGCCTGGAACTGGTCGCTGGTCAGAGCACGGACCTGAGCCGTGGTGAAGGCTGCCAGATCGCGGGTCTCCATGGCCTGCAGCTGGGTAGTAGTCAACGCCTGCACCTGAGCGGTGGTCAGCGCTGCGGCCTGGGCCGTGGTCAGGCCAACGATTGCCGAGGTATTCAGCTTGGCTACATCAGCCACCTCCATGGCCACCAGTTGCGCAGTGCTGAGCGCAGCCATCTGAGCGGAGCCCAGCGCCTCGGCCTGGGCCGTGGTCAGGGCAACAATCTGCGCCGTAGTCAGCGCCGCCACATCGGAGGTCTTCAGCGCCGCGATCTGCGCCGTCGTCATCTCGGTGAAATCGGCGACTTCCAGCGCTGCAACCTGAGCACTGGTCAGCGCCTGGATCTGCTGCGTGGTCAGCGCCTTGACCTGATCGCTGCCCAGGGCAACGATCTGCGCCGTGGTCAACGCCGCCAGGTCGGCGGTATTAAGCGCCACGAGCTGCGCCGTGGTCAGAGCCGCAACCTGCGCCGTGGTGAGGGCAGCAGCTTGCTCGGCGCTCAGGCCTTGCAGGGTGGTCGTGGTGAGCGCGACCAGGTCTTCGGTTTCCAGGCGGGTCAGCTGCGCCGTGCTCAACGCTGCCAGTTGCCCCGAAGTGAGTGCACCTGCCTGCTCGCTGGTCAGGGCGACGATCTGCACCGTGGTCAGCCTGGCCACGTCGCGCGTTTGCAGCGCGGCGATCTGCTCGGTGCTGAGCAAGGCGAAGTCGGCCGTTTCCAGCGCCGGAATCTGATCGGTGCTCAACGCGACGATCTGCGCCGTGGTCAGCGCCTTGACCTGATCACTGGTCAGTGCGGCGATCTGCGCCGTGCTCAAGGCCGCGAGGTCGCGAGTTTCCATGGCCTGGATCTGGGCGGTGGTCAGCGCCGCCAGGTCGGCGGTTTCCATGGCCAGGAACTGAGCCGTGGTCAACGCCTGGATCTGCGCGGTGGTCAGCGCCGCGACCTGAGCGGTGGTCAGCGCGACGATCTGCGCGGTGGTCAGGCCGGAGATATCGGCCGTCTCGATCGCACGGATCTGCGTGGTGCTCAGCGCTGCCAGGTCGACGGTTTCAAGCTCGGCCAGTTGCGCCTTGGTCAACGCCTGGATCTGCTCGTTGGTCAGTGCCTGCACCTGCGCCGTGGTCAGGGCGACGATCTGCGCCGAGGTCAGCGCCGCGACGTCAGCCGCCTCCAGCCCGGAGACCTGTGCCGTGGTCAGCGCCTGGATATCAGCAGTCTCCAGTGCAGCGACCTGCGCTGTAGTCAGAGCCTGCAACTGATCGATGCTCAGTGCCCGCACCTGGGCGGTCGTCAGTGCCACCACCTGAGCGGTGCTCAGGGCAGCGATCTGCGACAGCTGCAGACCAGCCAACTGAGTGCTGCTGAGTAGCGCCAGGTCGGCGGTTTCCAGCGCACGCACCTGTGCGGTCGTCAGCGAACCGATCTGATCCAGCGTGATGGCCTGCACCTGGGCCGAAGTCAGCTGCGGAATCACGCTGGTGGACAGCGCGGCCAGCGACTGGCCATCGAGGGCTGCAATCTGCGCCGTGGTTAGGTTGATCACTTGATTGGCCGTCAGCGCCGCCACCTGGGCAGTGGACAACAGCTGAATCTGGTCGGCGGTGAGGGCAGCGATATCAGCGGTTTCCATCAACGCGATCTGCGCCGTGGAAAGAGCCGAAATCTGCTCGAATACCAGGGCCCTTACCTGAGCCGTAGTCAGCGATACCAGTTGAGCCGAGCTGAGCGAGTGGATGGCAGCGGTGCTCAGCGCGGCCACCTGAGCGGCGGTCAGGCTGGACAGCTGGCCGGTGCTCAAGGCAGCGACCTGCACGGTGCTCAGTGCCTGCACCTGCTCTTCGGTCAGCGCTGCAATGTCCGCCGTGCTCATCGCTTCGATCTGCGCGGTGCTCAGGCGAGCGATCTGCGCCGTGGAGAACTCGGCGAAGCGATCCGGCGTCAGGGCCACGATTTGCGCCGTGGTCAGGGCCGCCACCTGGGCCGTGGTCAGCACACCGACCTGCTCCAAAGTCAGGGCGGCGACATCGGCGGTTTCCAGTACACGTATTTGGGCCGTGGAGAGCGCGGCGATCTGCTCGTTGGTCAAGGCCACGATCTGCGCCGTGGTCAATGCCACGATCTGCTCGTTGGTCAGCGCCAGCAGATCCTCGGTCTGGATCGCACTGACCTGATCGGCGCCCAGGGCGGCCAGATCGGCGGTTTCCATGGCGCGGATCTGAGCCGTGGTCAAGGCAATCACCTGGTCAGCCGTCAGCGCGGCGGCCTGGGCGGTGGTCAGCCCCTGAATCTGCGCGGCGGTCAGCGCCTCGATCTGCGCCGTGCTCAGGGCTGCGATGTGGCTGCTGCTCAGCGCAGCCAGGTCGACGACCTCGAGCGCACGAATCTGCGCGGTGCTTAGCGCGGCGAGCTGGCCATTGGTCAGCGCGGCAGCCTGGGCGGTGGTCAGCGCAACCAGCTGGGCGTTGCTCAGCGCGGCGAAGTCCTGGCTTTCCAGCGCGGCCACCTGGGCGGTGGTCAATGCCTGGATCTGCGCGGTGGTCAGCGCCTGCACCTGCGCGGTAGTGAGTGCCTGTACCTGGCTGGAAGTCAGCGCGGCGAGATCCTGGGTCTCCAGGCTACGAACCACACGCGTACTCCAAGCGGCAACCTGTTCAGTTGTGAACGACGGTACGGTGCTAGGGGTCAGCGAGTTTACGAGCTCCTGATCCGCCGCCTCCAGCGCTTGGGGATTCATGGCTGCGTACTGCTCGCCGTTGAGCGCCGCCAATTGCGCGCTGCTTAGCGCAGTGGCTTGCTCGGAGGTCAACCCAGCCAGTTGCTCGGGTGTCATCGCCGCGAAGTCGGTCACCTCGAGGGCGGCCACCTGGGCGGTGGTCAAGGCAGCAACCTGGGCCAGCGACAGCGAGGCGACCTGGGCGGTGCTGAGGCCGACGATGGCAGCCGTGGACAAAGCAGCCAGATCAGCGGTTTCCAGACTGCCCAGTTGGTCGAGCCCCAGTGCCGCGATCTGCGTGGCGGTAAGTGCGGCAGCCTGCAAGGTGGTCAGTGCGGCGATCTGCACCTCGGACAGGGTCGCGATATCGGCAATTTCCAGTACGGCCACTTGCGCCGTGGTCAGCACCGCCACCTGAGCAGCGGACAGCTGTTCGATCTGGGCAGTGGTCAGCGCCACCACTTGCGCCGTGGTCAGCGCCGCCACCTGAGCGGTGGTCAGACCGGCCACCTGATCCTGGGTCAGCGCCGCGATGTCAGCGGTTTCCAGTGCACGGATCTGCGCCGAGTTGAATGCCGCCAGGTCAGCGACCTCCAGCGACGCCACCTGCTCGGTGCCTAGGGCAACAATCTGGGCGGTGGTCAGGGCAGCAGTCTGCACGCTGGTCAGCGCGACGATCTGCTCGGTACCAAGCGCTACGATGTCTGCCGTTTCCAGAGCACGGATCTGCGCCGTGCTCAGGGCCGCGACCTGGTCACCCGTCAGCGCATGCACCTGGGCGGTGGTCATGGCGACGATCTGCGCCGTGCTCAGGCCCTGCAGGTCGCCACTCTGGATGGCAGCGACCTGGGTGGTGGTCAGCGCAGCGATCTGGCCAGTGGTCAGCGCCGCGACTTGCGCGCTGGTCAGGGCGACGATCTGCGGCTGGGTCAGGGCAACCAGGTCAGCCGTTTCCAGGGCGCGGATCTGCGTCGTGGTCAGGGCCGCCAGGTCATCGGTCTGCAGGGCCGCAACCTGCGCGCTGGTCAGCGCAACGACCTGGGCCGTGCTCAGCGCAGCGACCTGGGCAGTGGTCAGGGCGACGACCTGAGCGGTGCTCAGGGCCTGGATGTTGGCGGTGGACAGCGTACTGACCTGGCCAGTACCCAGGGCGGCGATCTGCTCGGCACCCAGCGCACGGATTTGTCCCGTACTCAGGGCCTGCAGCTGCAGGTTGCTGAGAGCAGCCAGATCGGCGCTTTCGATGGCCGCTACCTGTGTGGCAGTCAGGGCCGACACCTGGGCAGTGGTCAGCTTGGCGATCTGGGCACTGGTCAGGGCAGCGATCTGCTCGACCGTCATGGCAGCCAGATCGGCGGTTTCCATCGCAACGATCTGCGCGGTGGTCAGTGCCGCGATATCGACCGCCTCCAGAGCGGCAACCTGGCCAGTGGTCAAGGCGATGATCTGCGCCGTGGTCAGCGCCTGGACCTGCGCCGTGCTCAGCGCAGCCAGCTGATCGCTGGTCAGTGCGGCGACATCAACGGTTTCCAGCGCGCGCACCTGGGCAGTGCCCAGCGCGGCGATCTGCGACGGGCTCAGCGCGCGGATCTGCGCGGTGGTCAGTGCGACCAGCTGTGCAGAACTCATGCCTTGTAGGTCGGCAAGTTCCAGCTCGGCGACCTGTGCCGTGGTCAGTGCGGCCACCTGGGCAGTGGTCAGCGCGGCCACCTGCGCCGGGTTAAGGGCAACGATCTGATCGGCACTCAGGACGGCCAGGTCCGCCGTTTCCAGCGCGGCGACCTGCGCCGTGGTAAGAGCCGAGACTTGCGCCGTGGTCAGCGCAGCCACCTGGTCGGAGGTCAGACTCGGAATCAGCAAGGCGCTGATGGCCGCCAGGTCGACGGTTTCCAAGGCAACGATCTGGTCGACCGTCAGTGCCGCCAGCTGGGTCGCTTTCAACGCCGCGACCTGGGCACTGTTAAGCGCGACGATCTGGGCGGCGCTCAGAGCGGCCACATCCGCCGTTTCCAGAGACTGGATCTGCGCCGAGGTCAGCGCGGCGACCTGCGCCGTGCTCAGCGACTCCACCTGCGCGGTGGTCAGAGCCACCAGTTGGGCGCTGGTCAGCGCCTGGATCTGCGCCGTGGTCAGTTTGTTGACCTGGTTGGCGCTGAGCGCCGCCAGGTCGACGGTTTCGATAGCCTTGACCTGAGCGGCAGTGAGCGAGCGCAGCTGTGCACTGCTCAGCGCAGCCAGTTGTGCCGAACTCATGGCGGCGATCTGGGCAGTACCCAGAGCAGCCAGATCGACGTTCTCCAGCGCAGCCACTTGGCTCGGCGCCAGGGCGGCGACCTGCGCCGTGGTCAGCGCTGCCGCCTGGGCCGTGGTCAGCGCCACCAGTTGGGCACTGCTAAGGCCTGTCAAATCGACGGCATCGATGGCACGGATCTGCGTACTGGTAAGCGCCTGCAGCGCAGCAGTAGTGAGCGCGGCTAGTTGATCGCTGCCCAGTGCAACGACCTGCGCCGTGGTCAGCGCTGCTGCCTGAGCAGTAGTCAATGCGGCGATCTGGACCGCCTGCAGCGCAGCGACATCGGCAGTTTCCAGCTTGGCGATCTGGCTAGGGCTGAGCGCCACCAGGTCAGCGGTTTCCAGGGCAGCCACCTGGGCGGTGGTCAGAGCCTGCAGTTGCGCGCTGGTCAGCGCCGCCACCTGGGCGGTAGTCAGTGCCACGATCTGGTCCGTCGTCAGGGCCGCCAGATCGACGGTTTCCATTGCCACCAACTGAGCGGTGGTCAGCGCCTGCAGGTCGTCCAGGGCGAGGGCCGCCACCTGGGCGGTGGTCAGCGCCACGATCTGCGCATTGCTCAGCGCCTGGATCTGCGCAGTGGTGAGCGCAGCCAGTTGATCGGCCTTGAGCGCCACCAAATCAGCGGTCTCGATAGCGCGTACTTGCGCGGTAGTCAGCGCGGCGATCTGGTTGACGCTTAGCGCCTGCACCTGATCGGAGCTCAGAGCCACGATCTGAGCCGTGCTCAGAGCACGCAGGTCGACGGTTTCCAGCGCCGCGATCTGTCCGGTGGTCAGTTTGCCGATCTGCGTCGTGCTCAGGGCAGCAACCTGCGCGGTGGTCAGGGCCGCAATCTGGGCATCGGTCAGCGCCGCCAGGTCGGCGGTTTCCAGCGCACGGATCTGCGTCGCGTTCAGCGCTACCAGGTCAACCAACTCGAGTGCCGCGACCTGAGCAGTAGTCAACGCGACGATCTGCTCGGTGCTCAGCGCGGCGACCTGGGCGGTGGTCAGTGCCTGGATCTGCTCGGCCGACAGGGCGGCGAGGTCGGCGGTTTCCAGCGCACGGATCTGCGTCGTAGTGAGGGCTGGCACCTGATCGAGCGTCAGCGCCTGCACCTGAGTGCTGGTCAGCGCCACGATCTGTGCGGTGGTCAGGCGAACCAGATCGGAGGTCTGCAGAGATGCGATCTGCGCCGTCGGCAGGCTGGCGATCTGCGCGGTAGTCAGCGCGGTCGGTTGCGAGCCGCTGAGGGCATAGACCTGCTCCTGGCTGAGCGCTGCGAGATCGGCGGTTTCCAGCGCCCCGATCTGGGTGCTGGTCAGCTGAGTGATCTGCGCCGTGGTCAGGGCCTGAATCTGCTCGGTGGTCAGCGCGACGATCTGCGCCGTGCTGAGGGTACGCAAGTCGGCACTTTCCAAGGCAGCAACCTGGGTCTGGGTCAGGCTGGCGACCTGCGCGGTGCTCAGGGCGGCAATCTGCGCCGTGGTCAGGGCCTGGATCTGCGCAGTGGTCATGGCCGCCAAATCGGCGGTTTCCAGCGCGCGTACCTGCAGCGTGGACAACGCTTGAATCTGACTGCTGGTCAGCGCAGCGACCTGCTGGCTGGTCAGGTCGACGATCTGTGCCGCGGTCAAGGCCTGGACTTGCGCAGAGCTCAGAGCGGCAACTTGTTGAGTGGTGAGTGCGACCAGATCCTCGGATTGCAGCGCACGCAATTGCGTGCTGCTCAGCCCGACCAGATCGCCCACTTCGATGGCTGCGACCTGGGCAGTGGTCAGTGCGACGATTTGCGCGGTACTCAGCGCGGCCAATTGGGCCTGGCTCAGGCCGGCGATCTGTTCGGTAGTCAATGCTTCCAGATCATCGGTCGCCAGCGCACGTACCTGGGCGGTACTCAGGCCAGCCAACTGCTCGACGCTCAGGGCGCGCACCTGATCGGTGGTCAGCGCGACGATCTGCGCCGTACTCAGGGCCTCGAGCTGGCGGGTCGAGAGGGTTGCGATACGATCAGTGGCGATGGCAGCCAAGTCGGCGGTTTCCAGCGCCCGCACCTGTGCCGTGCTCAGCGCAGCCACTTGATCGAGGGTCAGCGCGGCGACCTGAGCGGTGGTCAGCGCAACGATCTGCGCGGAGCTCAGCGCGGCAACATCTCCAGCTTCCAGCGCAGCCACCTGGGTGGTGGTCAGCGCGGCCACCTGGGCCACCTTGAGCGCAGCGATTTGAGCGGTACTCAGCGCCTGCAACTGGTCGGTGCTCAGGACGACGAGATCTTCAGTCTCGATAGCGGCGACCTGGGCGGCACTGAGTGCCTGCAGTTGCTCGGCGGACAGCACCTGTACCTGCGCGCTGCTCAAGGCGGCGACTTGCGCCGTGGTCAGCGCGGCGACCTGCGCCGTGCTGATGCCAGCCACTTGCGTGGCACTAAGCGCCGCGACGTCTTCGGTATCCAGGGCGCGGATCTGCGCGGTGCTGAGCGCTTCGAGCTGGCCGGCGCTGAGGGCCGCGACCTGCTCTGAACTGAGCGCGGAGATGCGGGAGTTGCTCATCGCCGCCAGGTCACCAGCCTCGATGGCCTGAACCTGAGCGGTGCTGAGGGCGACCACCTGCTCGGTAGTCAGCGCGGCGACTTGGGCGGACGACAGTGCAATGACCTGAGCGCTGCTGAGCCCGGCCAGACTAGCGGTGGACAATGCGGCCACCTGGGAAACGGTCAGGGCGGAAACCTGATCAGGGCTCAGCGCAGCCACTTGCGCCGAAGACAGCGCGGCAACCCCGCTGGTGGTGAGGCGCGACAGGTCTGTCGTCTCCATGGCTGCCAGTTGTTCGGTACTCAGGGCCGCAATCTGGATGCTGGTCAGGCCACGAACCTGGGCCTGGGTCAGGGCGACAATCTGCTCGGTGCTCAAAACTGCCAGGTCTTCGGTCTCGATGGCGGCGATCTGAGCGGAACTCAGCGCGGCAATCTGCTGGGTGCTGAGTGCAGCGATCTGGGCGGTGGTCAAACCGGCGATGGTGGCCGGCGCGAGCGCGGCCAGATCCAGAGCTTCGAAGGCAGCGATCTGCTCGGTGCTCAATACGGCCATCTGCGAGGCGGTGAGCGCCGGCACCTGATCTTCAGTCAGGGCTGCAATTTGCGCGGTGCTCAGAGCCATGATCTGGTCGGTTGTCAGGCCAGAGATGGTGGTGCGACTAAGCGCCGCCAGATCGACGGCATCGAGCGCACGAATCTGCTCGGTAGTCAGGGCCGCCAGTTGCGCCGAGTTGAGCGAAACCACCTGATTTTCGGTGAGAGCGGCGATCTGGGCAGTGCCTAGGGCGCGGATGTCGCTGGTATCAAGGGCGGCGAGTTGCGCACTGCTCAGGGACGAGATCTGATCTACACTCAGTACCGCCACCTGATCACTGCTCAGCGCGGCGATCTGGGCGGTGCTGAATATGCCGATATCCTCGACCTCCAGGGCGACGATCTGATCGCTGTTCAGCACGGCGATCTGGGCGGTGCTCAGGGCGGCGACCTGGGCCACGCTGAGGGCCTGGATCTGCTCCGCGCTCAGGGCCCCTACCTGGGAGGTACCCAGGCTGCGGATAACCGCGGTCGACAGCCTTTGCAGATCGGTTGGCTCGATGGCTGCGAACTGGATACTGCTCAAGGCCGCCACTTGGGCGGTACCGAGCGCTGCAAACTGCTCATTAGTCAGAGCAACGATTTGCTCGGTAGTGAGGGCGGCCAGATCCTGGCTATCCAGGGCGGCGACCTGGGCGTTACTGAGCGCCTGAATCTGCTCAGTGGTAAGCGCCGCTACCTGGCTGCTGTCGAGCGCCTTGATGCTGGCCGTGGACAGCGCCATCAGATCACCCAGTTCGAGAGCGGCGACCTGATCGCTGCTCAGGGCGGCAATCTGCGTGGTGCTCAGGGCAGCCACCTGGGCGGAGCTGAGCGCCTGAATCTGTTCAGCGTTCAGGACGCGCAGGTCGACGGTTTCAAGTGCGCGGACTTGCGCCGTGGTCAACACTGCAAGCTGATCAAGGCTCAGGGCGGAGACCTGATCGGAGCCCAGTGCAACGATCTGCGAGGTTGTCAGCGCAGCAAGCTGGGCCGGCCTGAGGGCCAGTAATTGCTCCTGGCTGAGTGCGGCGACGTCAATGGTATCCAGCGCAACGATCTGCGCGGTGCCAAGCGCAGCGATCTGGTCGCTGGTCAAGGCCGCGACCTGATCGCTGCTCAGGGCTTTGATGGCAGCAGGGGTCAATTGTTGGAGGTCGGTCACCTCGATCGCAGCGACCTGCTCGGTACTCAGCAGACCAAGTTGTGTGGTGCTCAGGGCACGGATCTGCGCGCTGGTCAGTGCGGCGATCATCTCGCTGGTCAGTCCCTGCAGCTGGTTGCTGAGCAGGGCGGCGATACCGGTGGTGGAAATAGCGGCGAAGTCAGCCGGCTCGAGCGCAGCGATCTGGCTGACGGACAGGGCGCGGATCTGTGTGGTGGTCAGGGATGCGACCTGGGCAGTTGTCAGGGCTGCAAGTTGCTCTTCATCCAGCGCCTGCAGTTGCCCCGTGGTGAGCACGCGGAAATTGGCGAGCGAGAGCGCAGCGATATCCTCTGGCTCCAGAGCGGAGATTTGCGTGCTGGTCAGGCTAGCAATCTGCAGGGAACCGAGCGCAGCTATCTGGGCGCTACTCAGGGCGGTGATCTGCTCCTGGCTGAGCGCACGCAGGTCATCCGTCTCAAGGGCGGCGATCTGAGCATTTCTCAGAGCAGCCAATTGCGCAGTGGTCAGCTCGGCCACCTGGACGCTGGTCAGAGCGCGAATGGCCAGGGTCGACATAGCCACCAGATCTTCGGTCTGCAGGGCAGCTATCTGCTCAGGCGTCATACCGGCGATCTGCTGAGTGCTGAGGGCCGCAACCTGTGCACTGCTTAAAGCCGTGATCTGGGCGGTATCGAGTGCAGCCAGGTCGACCACATCGAGCGCACGAATCTGGGCGGTGCTCAGGGCAGCAACCTGCGCCGTGCTCAGGGCAGCGACCTGAACGTTGGTCAGGCTGACGATGGCTGCGGTACTAAGCGCCGCAAGGTCATCGCTGCCAAGCGCGGCGATCTGCTCGGTCAGCAGTTTGGAGACTTGCGCCGTGGTGAGGGCCGCTATCTGGGCGGAACTGAGGCTGGCAATCTGTGCCGTACTCAACTGCCGCAGGTCGACCGTCTCGATGGCCCGAATCTGTGCGATCGTCAGGGCTTTAACTTGGTCGGTGCTCAGGGCAACGAACTGGGCTGTGGTCAGGGCCACGATATCCTCAGTCTGCAGGGCACGAATCTGCGCCGAGCCAAGAGCCGCGAGCTGCTCTGCGCTCATGGCTCGGAAATCTTCGGAGCCAAGCGCGACGATCTGGGCAGTCGTCAGGGCGGCGACTTGGGCACTGTCGAGCGCAGCGATCTGCTTGCTGGTCAATGCCACCATCTGGGCCGAACTAAAGGCCGCCAGTTGTGCGGTACTCAATGCCTGAATCTGCGCGGTGCTCAGGGCCACTATATCGGTGGTTTCCAAGGCAGCGACCTGAGCAGCGCTCAACGCGGCCAGTTGCTCGGTGCCAAGGGCAGCAACCTGTGCGGAAGCGAGTGCTTTGATCTGAATCGTAGTCAGTGCCTGCAACTGCTCGGTGGTCAGTGCCAGCATCTGAGCCGTGCTCAGCGATTCCAGTTGAACGACGCTCAGATTGGCGACCGCCGCGGTACTGAGCGCACTCAAATCGGAGGCTTCCAGCGCGCGCAACTGGGCAGTGCTCAGCGACGCGGCCTGAATTCTGGTCAACGCGGAGAACTGCTCGGAGGTCAATGCCGCGATTTGCGCCGTGCTGAGCACACGCAGGTCGGCCACTTCGATGGCCACGATCTGCACGGTGGTCAGCGCCGCAACCTGGGCAGTGGTCAGCGCAGCTACCTGCGAAGACGTCAGGCCAGTAATCACACTGGCGGAGAGCGCCTGCAGATCGGCTGTTTCGAAGGCGCGGACCTGCGCCGTGGACATGGCCGCAACTTGAACAGAGCTCAGGGCTGCCGCATGGGCGGTGCTCCAGGCAGCGATCTGAGCAGTCGTCAGCGAACGCACGGCGGTGGTGGTCAAGGCGCCGATATCGCGTGCCACCTGCTGCTCATCGCTAAGCGGCGAGCTGAGCGCAGCAATTTGCGCTGTGGTCATGGCCACCAACTGCGGAATGGTCAGAACCTCGACCTGGGAAGCAGTCAGCGCCGATACCTGAGCGGTGGTCATCGCCCGAATATCTGCAGTCTCGACAGCCATGATCTGGGCATTGGTCAGGCTCTGCACTTGACTGACGCCAAGGCTAGCGATCTGGGCGGTAGTCATGCCGGCAATCACTGCAGTGGACAATGCAGCGAGGTCGGCGATCTCCAGCGCTACCGTCTGTACCGTGGTCAACGCCGCCACCTGAGCGGAAGACAGTGCGGCAGCCTGGAGCGTGGTCAGCGCCTGGATCTGATCGGTGGTCAAACGGGCCATTTGCGCGGCGCTGAGACCACGAATCGCCTGAGCGGTCAGCGCAGCGAATTGCGTATCGTCAAGGGCAGTGATCTGCGCGGGCGTGAGTGCCGCGACCTGGGCCGAGCTCAGGGCAGCGACTTGCTGCAGGTCGAAGGCGGCGAGCTGCGCACTGCTCAGCCCACGGAAATCGCTGGCGTCGATCGCAACGATCTGCGCGGTGCTCAGAGCGGCTAGCTGCGTCTCGGAGAGTGCAGAGATCTGCGAAGAGCTCATGCTTTTTATGGCGGCAGTGGATAGCCCTGCCAAATCACCGGCGTCAATAGCATTAACCTGTGCAGTACTCAGCGAGGAGATCTGGGCAATGGTGAGCGCGCCGATTTGCGCGGCGCTGAGCAGCGCCATGTCGGCTGTAGACAGCCCCTGTAGGTCAGCCACATCGAGCCTGGCGATCTGCGCGGTGGTCAGCGCCTGCACCTGAGCATCAGTCAGGGCTGCCACCTGAGCGCTGGTCAGGCCGGAGATGACAGCGGCGGATATCGCGGCCAGATCTTCAGTCGCCAGCGCGGCGACCTGGTCGGTAGTCAGTGCAGTCAGCTGCGCAGACTTCAGTACAGCAGCCTGTGCGGTAGTCAGCGCGATAAGCTGATCATCGCTGAGCGCACGAATCTGAGCCGGGGTCAGCCCGGCGATCGCACTGGAGGAAAGCAGCGGGATGTTGTCATCATCGATGGCTTGGATCTGGGCAGTGGTCAGCCCGGCGAGCTGCGCTGAGGTCAACGCGCCGAGCTGGCCGGCATCCAGTGCCGCGATTCGGGCCGTACCCAATGCGGCGACATCGGCGACCTCCATGGCGCGAATCTGGGCGGTGGTCATGGCGGCCACCTGGTCGGCCGTCAGAACCGCTACTTGCGCTGTGGTCAGGCCGGGGATGGCGGCACCACTGATCGCCGCGAAGTCGCTCGACTCGATGGCCTGTACAGACGCAGTGCTCAGAGCACCCAGCTGACTGAGCGTCAGGCGGGAGACCTGGACAGAGCTCAGGGCGGCGATCTGCTCGGTACTCAGAGCACGCACCTGAGCGGTTGTCATAGCCCCGATAATTGAAGCGGACAGGCCAGGAATATCGGCCACTTCGATGGCGGCAATCTGCGCGGTGGTGAAGGCGCCCAGCTGGGCAGCGGTCAAACCGGCAAGCTGGGCCGAGTCGAGCGCCACGATCTGCGCAGTGGTCAAGGCTTTGACATCGGATGTGTCGAGACGGCCGACCTGAGCGGCGCTCAGTGACTGGATCTGCGCAATGCTCAATGAGGCGACCTGAGCGGTAGTCAGGCCGGAAATATTCACCGCGGAGATGGAGGAAACATCTAGCGCCTGCAGTTGTTCAGTGCTCAGCGCAGCCAGTTGTGCGACCGTGAGCGCACCAATCTGACTGGCAGTCAGGGCATCCACCTGTTCGGTGGTCAGGGCAGTGATCTGGGATGTCTTGAGCGCACCAATTACCTGCGAGCCAAGCGCAGCGAAATCACTGGCCTCGATGGCCTGCACCTGAGTACTACCGAGTCCGGCGAACTGCGCCGCGGTCAATGCTCCAATCTGATCACTACCGAGTGCAACCAACTGGGCAGTGTTGAAGGCGGCCACATCGGCCGTGTCGAGACGGGCTATCTGCCCAGTAGTGAACGCCTTCACTTGATCCGTGCTTAGCGCCGCAATCTGCGCAGTGGTGAAACCGGCAATCACGGAGGCGGAGATTGCCGCCACATCGACTGTTTCCAGCGCCTGAAGCTGAGCCGTGGTCAGGCTTGCCAACTGGCCACTACTCAAACGGCTGACTTGGTTAGTGGTCAGCGCCTCGACTTGAGCAGTGGTCAGGCCAGCGATCTGCTGGTTGGTCAGCGCGGTAACCGCAGCGTTGCTGAGGGCAGACACGTCGGTACCGAGAGCAGCCAGCTTGGACGGCGTCAGCGCGCGAATCTGGGCAGTGCTCAACACCGCGACCTGACTGGCATCCAACGCCGCAAGCTGGTCAGAACCCAGCGCCGCGAAATCAACGGACTCCATGCGCTGCAATTGCGCAGTGGTGAGGGCAGCGGCCTGGCTAGTGGTCAGAGCAGCGGCCTGAACAGGGGTCAGCGCAACGATCTGACCAGTCGTGAGGACGGCGGTCTGTGAAGGCGTCAGGGCGGCAATCTGAGCAGTAGTCAACGCAGCGAGATCTACCACCTGCATCGCCTGCAATTGGCTGTCGCTGAATGCCTGCAGGTTATCACTGGTGAGCACGCGCACCTGCGCAGTGGTCAGCGCTACAACCTGCGCAGTAGTCATACCGGCCACGTCTTCGGTGGTCAGGGCGGCGATCTGATCGGTCGAAAGTGCGGCGACTTGGGCGGTGGTCAGGCCAGTGAAAATGCTGCTCATCTTGTCTTACCTATAGAAGGGTATGTGCCTCAGCCTTGCCACCGGACACAGGCAAGTCGCCGCGGATATGCGGATCCGTTCATTGCTATCGTCGCGAAAGCGACAACCTAAAGGAGCTCTGAGAAAAATATTTTTGGGCCCGCGAGGTGCGGAAAATCGACGGAAGAACACCGTCGACACCATAATGGCACGATGCAACCATTAGTCAATTCGTTCAGCTGGCGTTCAGCAAAAAAAAGCCAAACGGCACTGAGCGTGCAGGGTCAAGAGCAAACTCAGAGGCGCCCTGCACGCCCCTGAGCCATGAAGCATCAACGCACCACGATACCGCGGCTGGCCATATAGGCCTTGGCCTCGGGCACGGTGTACTCGCCGAAGTGGAAGATGCTTGCCGCCAGCACCGCGGCGGCCTTGCCTTCAATGATACCGTCGGCCAGGTGCTGCAGGTTGCCGACGCCGCCGGAGGCGATTACCGGAATGCCCACCGCTTCGCTGATGGCACGGGTCACGCCCAGGTCGTAGCCACTCTTCACGCCGTCCTGGTCCATGCTGGTGAGCAGGATCTCGCCGGCGCCCAGGCCTTCCATCTTCATGGCCCATTGCACAGCGTCCAGCCCGGTCGGCTTGCGGCCGCCGTGGGTGAAGATTTCCCAGCGTGGCGCTTCGCCCGGGCCAGAGACCTTCTTGGCGTCGATGGCGACGACGATGCACTGCGAGCCGAAGCGCGAGGCGGCTTCGCCGACGAACTCGGGGGTGAACACCGCCGCGGTGTTGATCGATACCTTGTCGGCACCGGCGTTGAGCAGGTTGCGGATGTCCGCCACGCTGCGCACGCCGCCGCCCACGGTCAACGGGATGAACACCTGGCTGGCCATGCGTTCGACGGTATGCAGCGTGGTATCGCGGCCATCGACGCTGGCGGTAATGTCCAGGAAGGTGATCTCGTCGGCGCCCTGCTCGTCGTAACGACGGGCGATCTCCACGGGATCGCCGGCATCACGAATGTTCTCGAACTTGACGCCCTTGACCACGCGGCCGTTGTCCACGTCCAGGCAAGGAATGATGCGTTTGGCCAATGCCATGCTGAAACCCTCTCTAACCGGCTGCGCCGCACATCCGCGGCGTTGCGTCTGAAGCGGCTCGCTCGCTTGGCGAGGACTTCAGCGCGTGCTTAATTCTTGAAGTTGTCGCAGAACGCCTGCGCTTGCGCCACGTCCAGGGTGCCTTCGTAGATCGCGCGGCCGGTGATGGCGCCGACGATGCCCGGCGAACGGGCCAGCAGCAGCTTCTCGATATCGCCCAGGTTGTGGATGCCGCCGGAAGCGATCACCGGGATGCGGCTGGCAGCAGCCAGGGCTGCGGTGGCTTCGACGTTGCAGCCCTGCATCATGCCGTCCTTGGCGATGTCGGTGTAGACGATCGCCGAGACGCCATCGGCCTCGAAGCGCTTGGCCAGGTCGGAGGCCTGCACGCTGCTGACTTGCGCCCAGCCGTCGGTGGCGACGAAGCCATCCTTGGCGTCCAGGCCGACGATGACCTTGCCCGGGAAGGCCTTGCAGGCATCGGTGACGAACTGCGGATCCTTCACCGCCTTGGTGCCGATGATCACGTAGCTGACGCCGGCCTTGACGTAGTGCTCGATGGTCTCCAGCGAGCGGATGCCGCCGCCGATCTGGATCGGCAGGTTCGGGTAGCGCTTGGCGATGGCGGTAACCACTTCGCCATTGACCGGCTGACCTTCGAAGGCGCCGTTGAGGTCGACCAGGTGCAAGCGACGGCAGCCGCCCTCGACCCACTTGGCGGCCATGCTCACCGGGTCATCGGAGAACACCGTGGAATCTTCCATGCGGCCCTGGCGCAGGCGTACACAGGCGCCGTCCTTGAGGTCGATAGCGGGGATAATCAGCATCTGCAGCACCTTTGTTGTTCAGTCAGCCGTAGCCGTAATCAGTCTTTCTCGAGCGCCCACAGGTCGACTTCGAGGCTCTCGAAGCGCTCGCGCAGCAAGCTGTGCGCATCGGTGATCGCTCGGTTGTAGTAATGCGGGGCGATATCGCGGCCGAACAGTTCGAGCAGCTCCAGCACCTCGAAGGAGCCCAGTTCCAGCTCGAAGCGGTCGCTCAGAAAGCGCTGCAGCTTGTGCACCGCATCGCTTTCCTGCTCGGGCGTGAGCGTCAGGATCGGGCTCTTGAGCCGGGCCATCTACCAGCGGCCATCCCAGGCAGAGAAGTTCTGCAGCAGCTGCAGGCCGTGGGTATGGCTCTTCTCCGGGTGAAACTGCACGGCGAAGCGCGAACCGTCGGCCAGAGCCGCGGCGAAATCCTTCCCGTAGTGGCCACGGCCAACAACCTGCTGCGCCTTGGCCGCCTCGACATAGAAGCTGTGCACGAAGTAGAAGCGCGCCTGCTCGGGAATGTTGTGCCACAGCGGATGTTTGACCGCCTGGCTCACCTCGTTCCAGCCCATATGCGGGACCTTCAGCGGCTCGCCATCCTCGACCATGCTCTTGCCGAAGAAGCGCACCTGGCCCGGAAATAGACCAATACAGTCGACGCCGTCGTTCTCTTCGCTGCGGTCCAGCAGCGCCTGCATGCCGACGCAAATGCCGAGAAACGGACGATCCTGACTGACTTCGCGAACCAGTTCGTCGAAGCCCAGGCGGCGGATCTCGGCCATGCAGTCGCGGATCGCACCGACGCCGGGGAACACCACGCGGTCGGCCTCACGAATCACCTGGGCATCGCTGGTCACCAGCACCCGGCCGGCGCCAACGTGCTCCAGCGCCTTGGACACCGAGTGCAGGTTACCCATGCCGTAATCGATGACGGCTACCGTCTGCATCAGAGCACGCCCTTGGTCGATGGCATCTGCCCGGCCATGCGCGGGTCGAGCTCGACCGCCATGCGCAGGGCGCGACCGAAGGCCTTGAACACGGTTTCGATCTGGTGGTGGGTGTTCACGCCACGCAGGTTGTCGATGTGCAGGCTGACCTGGGCGTGGTTGACGAAGCCCTGGAAGAACTCCTGGAACAGGTCGACATCGAAGCCGCCGACCACCGCGCGGGTGAACGGCACGTGCATCTGCAGGCCCGGACGACCGGAGAAGTCGATGACCACGCGCGACAGCGCTTCGTCCAGCGGCACGTAGGAGTGGCCGTAGCGGGTCATGCCCTTCTTGTCGCCGACGGCCTTGGCGAAGGCCTGGCCGAGGGTGATGCCGACGTCTTCGACGGTGTGGTGGTCGTCGATGTGCAGGTCGCCCTTGCAGAAGATGTCCAGGTCGATCAGACCGTGACGGGCGATCTGATCGAGCATGTGCTCGAAGAACGGCACGCCGGTATCGAAGGTGGCCTTGCCGGTGCCATCCAGATTGATCGAGACCTTGATCTGGGTCTCCAGGGTATTGCGCTCGACGGATGCCGTACGTTCGGCCATCACCTGCTCCACAAAATCGTTGGGCGAAAGGGCGAACATTATAGGCTGATAAGCGGCAAAGCTATAAAGCCGTCCGGCAAAAATGCCGCAAGGCGCGGCAGTCGGAATTCAGGACTTGTTAAAAGACGCGCATAAAAAATCCCGCGGACGCACACGGCATCGGCGGGATTTTCACGATATCGCGAGCTAGAGCCCTGCTAGGCAAAACCAGGCGAGGAAGCGGAGTGTACTTTTGTACATGAGCATTACTCGCCTCGCTCGCTCCTCCGGAGCCGCACTAAAGTGCGTTAGCCGCAAGCGGCTTTCCGAGCCTGGTTTTAACGCCGCAGGGCCGACGCGCAGCAGATCGTGATTAGTGGAACAGGACTACGGTCTTCTGCAAGGTAATCCAAACACCCCAAGCCAGCGGGATACCCACGGCCAGCCAGGCAGCAATCACCAGCGGCTTGCTCGACGGATCGGCAGCCCACTCCAGCTCGGCAGCGGACGGCTTGGATTTCTCGCCATGGGCGCGCTCGGCGGCCAGTTCTGCTTCGGTCATGAAGTACTTCGGATCCACAGGGCGGACCAGCAAGTTGCAGATGAAGCCCAGCACCAGCAGGCCAGCGAGGATGTACAGGGTGATGTCGTAAGCGGCAGCGCGATCGACGCCGATGCTCAGCTGATACTCACGCAGGTAGTTCACCAGCACCGGACCCAGTACGCCGGCAAAGGCCCAGGCAGTCAGCAGGCGACCGTGGATCGCACCGACCATCTGGGTACCGAACAGGTCAGCCAGGTAAGCCGGAACGGTCGCGAAGCCACCACCGTACATGGACAGGATCAGGCAGAAGGCGAACACGAACAGCGCGATGCTGCCCAGGTGACCGGTCCACGGAACCAGCGCGTACAGGGTGAAGCCCAGCGCGAAGAACACGAAGTAGGTCGCCTTGCGGCCGATCAGGTCGGAGAACGAAGCCCAGAAGAAACGGCCACCGATGTTGAACAGGCTCAGCAGGCCGGTGAAGCCGGCCGCGATGGCAGCGATCTGACCAAGCTGTGCAGCGTCCAGCTGGCTGAACGGCACATTGAGGCCGATCAGCTTGCCGCCGAAGACTTCCTGCAGCATGGGCGAAGCCATACCGATGATGCCGATACCAGCCGATACGTTCAGGCACAGGACGGCCCAGACCAGCCAGAATTGCGGGGTTTTCCACGCGGTGTTCACGTGGACGTGGCCCTTGGTGATCATCGCGTTGTTGGCCTTGGCAGCCGGAGCGACCCAGCCAGCAGGCTTCCAGCCGGTTGGCGGAACGCGGTAAGCAAGGGCGCCGCCGACCATGAAGATGAAGTAGATCACCGCCATGACCACGAAGCTCTGCCATACACCTACGCCAGTTTCGTTGGCGAAGTGACCCATCAGCGCTGCAGCCAGGGGAGCACCGACCATCGCGCCGCCACCGAAGCCCATGATGGCCATACCGGTAGCCATACCGCGCTTGTCCGGGAACCACTTGATCAGCGTCGATACCGGGGAGATGTAGCCCAGACCCAGACCGATACCACCGATCACGCCGGAGCCGACCCACATCAGCCAGATCTGGTGGGTATAGATACCCAGCGCGGAGATCAGCAGACCACCACACCAGCACACGGCCGAAACCAGACCCGCTTTACGCGGACCGGCATGCTCCAGCCAGCCACCCCATACGGCAGCCGCGCAGCCCAGGAACACGAAGAACAGGGTGTAGATCCAGCCCAGCATGGAGATCTGCCAATCGCAGTTGCTGGCGAAGATCTGCTCGAAGAAACCAATTTCCGGCGCACACGCGACTGGCGCGGTGATACCAATGGCCTTGGACAACGGCAGCCAGAATACGGAGAACCCGTAGGCCATGCCGATACACAGGTGGATGGCGAGGGCAGCTGGCGGAACCAGCCAGCGGTTGAAACCGGGCTTGGCGATGATGCGCTCCTTGGACAGGAATGCAGGCGTCGCCGAAGCACCGTTTTGCACGGTGGCGTCAGTCATGTTTTCTTCTCTGATTTAGGTTGGCAAACAGGTATTTACTGGCGACGCCTCGTTAGAGAAACGCTGCCAAACAACAAATGAGTATGTGGGGAGAATCCATTCACTAGCTGGTCGCTAGCTCCCCGCGGCATTGTGTCACATCGCCATGGTCGCTTTGCAACCACCCAAGCGATAGTTTTGCGGGTCTACAGCACCTTTTTAGGTATTGATTTTGGTTTTAATCGACAGCCGGTAGAAAAATTGGCGCCAAAATACACGCTCACCAATTTCCAGACCAGCCGCGACGTTACCGAGCCCGGATGACAGTTCGACTGCCAACGGCAGGCACGCCACAGCATAGCCAACCCTCGATTTCGCACCGAAATTATTGCCCTGCCCCACGCATGAGCACCTGCGCCCACAGCGCAAACGGCAAATCTGCACATTCGATGCCGCAAATCTCGAAGGCTGGTTGTCTATCAGCACAGGCAATACTCCTCACCGCGCCGGCCAGTGCCTGCCGGCAGACATCAAGCGTCTGCCACTGCCTTTAACCCTGCGTGCGCCTCGGGCGTTATACTCGCGGATTCCAATTTCTCGTCACTGCATAGGACTCGTCCATGAAAGCGCTCGGCAAAATCCTGGGTCTGTTCTTCCTCGGACTACTGCTGATCATCGTGGCGTTGGGCTTTGCCCTGACTCACCTGTTCGACCCCAACGATTACAAGGATGAAATCCGCCAACTGGCGCGGGAAAAGGCCAACCTCGAGCTGACCCTCAACGGTGATATCGGCTGGAGCCTGTTCCCCTGGCTGGGCCTGGAGCTGACCGACGCCACCCTGGCCAGCGCCAGTACGCCGGACAAGCCGTTCGCCAACCTGCGCCTGCTCGGCCTGTCGGTGCGCGTGCTGCCGCTGCTGCGCAAGGAAGTGCAGATGAGCGACATCCGCGTCGACGGCCTGAACCTCGACCTGCAGCGTGACGAAAACGGCCATGGCAACTGGGAAGACGTCGGCCACCCACCCGCCAAGCCAGGCGATGCGCCGGCCGAGCAAACCGCCGGCAATGACGCACCGCAATCGCAGGACGAGCCGGCTCAGGAAAGCAGCGGCCAGCCGATCAAGCTGGATATCGACAGCCTGATCGTCAACGGCGCCCGGGTGGACTACCGCGACGCCCAGAAAGGCCAGCAATTCAGCGCCGAGAGCATCCAGCTGACCACCGGCGCGATCCGCGAAGGCGCCGGCGTGCCGATCAAGCTCAGCGCCTTCTTCGGTAGCAACCAGCCGGTGATGCGTGCGCGCACCGAACTGCAGGGCGAGCTGCGCTTCGACCGTGCCCTCAAACGCTATCAGCTCGAAGATGCACGCCTGTCCGGCGAGGCGTCCGGCGAGCCGTTCAATGGCCAGACCCTGACCTACGCCGCCCAAGGCCAGTTGCTGGTCGACCTGGCGGCGCAGGTCGCCGAGTGGAATGGCCTCAAATTGTCCGCCAACCAGCTGCGCGCCCTGGGGGAAGTGAAGGTGCGTGACCTGCAGAGCGAACCGAAGCTGTCCGGCGGCCTGTCGGTGGCGCCGGTCAACCTGCGCGAGTTCCTCGCCAGCCTCGGTCAGAAATTGCCGCCGATGAGCGACGAGAAAACCCTGTCGCAATTCGAGCTGGTCACCCAACTGAACGGCACCGCCAACAGCCTGTCGCTGGACGAGCTGACCCTCAAGCTCGACGACAGCACCTTTACCGGCAAGCTGGCCGTGGCCGACTTCGCCAAGCAGGCGCTGCGCGTGCAGCTCAAGGGCGACAAGCTCGACCTCGACCGCTACCTGCCGCCCGCCAGCAGGGACAAGAAGGACGCCGACTCGGCGCGCAAGGCCGAAGTGCGCGAAACAGTCGCTAATGCCGGTCAGGCCGGCACCACGCCGGTGCCCAACGCGCCGACCCAGCAAGCCTGGAGTTCCAGCGAAGTGCTGCCGATCCCGACCCTGCGCAAACTCGACATGCAGGCCAACCTGACCCTCGACCAGCTGACCCTGCAGAAGCAGGCGCTCAGCAATGTCAGCCTCAAGGCCCGCGCTCAGGGCGGCGCACTGAATCTGGAAGAGCTGCGCGGCAACCTCGGCAACGGCAACTTCGCCATCAAGGCCGACGCTGACGTGCGCCCCGCCGTGCCGGTACTCAGCCTGCACACCCAACTGAGCGGCATGCCGGTGGAGCCGTTCCTCAAGGACGAACAGCGCCCCTCGCCACTCAAGGGCCTGCTCGACCTGAACAGCGACCTGACCACCAGCGGCAACAGCCAGAAAGCCTGGGTAGACGCCCTCAACGGCACGGCCAGCTTCATGCTCAAGGACGGCGTGCTGGTCGACGCCAACCTGGAGCAGCAACTGTGCCGCGGCATCTCCACCCTCAACCGCAAGCAGCTGAGTGGCGAGCCGCGCAGCAAGGACACGCCCTTCGAGCGCCTGCAAGGCAGCCTGAGCATCCGCAACGGCGTGGCAAACAACCCGGATCTGCAGGCGCGCATCCCCGGCCTGAGCGTGGCCGGCGACGGTGACGTCGACCTGCGCGTACTGGGCCTGGACTACCGCGTCGGCATCACCATCGAAGGCGATCAGCGCGAAATGCCGGACCCGGCCTGCGAGGTCAACAAGCGCTACGTCGGCATCGCCTGGCCGCTGCACTGCCGCGGCCCGCTGGAGCTGGGCGCCAAGGCCTGCCGCCTGGATCAGGAAGGCATGGGCAAGGTCGCCGCCAAGCTGGCCGGTGATCGCATCAATGAAAAACTCGAAGAGAAGCTCGGCGACAAGGTCAGCCCAGAACTTAAAGACGCACTCAAGGGCCTGTTCAAACGATGAGCCCCGAGCAATTCTCCAGCGCCGTGCTGCGCTGGTATGACGCGCATGGCCGCAAGGATCTGCCCTGGCAGCAGAACATCACGCCCTACCGCGTGTGGGTCTCGGAGATCATGCTGCAGCAGACCCAGGTCAGCACCGTGCTCGGCTACTTCGACCGCTTCATGAGCGCCCTGCCGACCGTGCGCGACCTGGCCGAAGCGCCGGAAGACGAAGTGCTGCACCTGTGGACCGGCCTGGGCTATTACACCCGCGCCCGCAACCTGCAGAAGACCGCGCAGATCATCATGGCCGAGCACGGCGGCGAATTCCCGCGCAGCGTCGAAGCCCTCACCGAACTGCCCGGCATCGGCCGCTCGACAGCAGGCGCTATCGCCAGCCTGAGCATGGGCCTGCGCGCACCGATTCTCGACGGCAACGTCAAACGCGTACTGGCGCGCTTCGTTGCCCAGGAAGGCTATCCGGGCGAGCCCAAGGTGGCCAAACAGCTGTGGGCCGTGGCCGAGCGCTTTCTGCCCGAAGAGCGCGTCAACCATTACACCCAGGCAATGATGGATCTGGGTGCCACGCTGTGCACGCGCAGCAAGCCCACCTGCCTGCTGTGCCCGGTGCAGAGCGGCTGCGAGGCGCATCTATTAGGCCTGGAGATCCGTTACCCGGTGGCCAAGCCGCGCAAGGAGCTGCCGCAGAAACGCACCCTGATGCCGATGCTGGTCAGCCGTGACGGCGCCGTGCTGCTTTACAGGCGGCCTTCCACCGGTCTCTGGGGCGGCTTGTGGAGCCTGCCGGAACTCGATGACCTCGAAGCGCTGCAAGCACTCGCAGACCAGCACCAGTTGAGTCTTGGCGAACGCCGCCAACTCGATGGCTTGACTCACACTTTCAGCCACTTCCAGCTGGCCATCGATCCCTGGCTGATCGAGGCCGACGGCGTTCCCGGCTACGTGGCCGAGGCCGACTGGCTCTGGTATAACCTCGCCACCCCGCCGCGCCTGGGCCTCGCTGCCCCGGTCAAGAAGCTGCTCAAACGCGCGGCCGACGCACTGCATACAGGAGAAATGGCATGACCCGCACCGTGATGTGCCGCAAGCACAAACAGCAACTCCCCGGCCTGGATCGCGCGCCCTACCCTGGCGCCAAGGGCGAAGACATCTTCCAGAACGTCTCCAAGCAAGCCTGGGACGAATGGCAGAAGCACCAGACCCTGCTGATCAACGAGCGCCGTCTGAACATGATGAACGCCGAAGACCGCAAATTCCTGCAGGCCGAGATGGACAAGTTCCTCTCCGGCGAGGATTACGCCAAGGCTGAAGGCTACGTGCCGCCCAGCGAATAAGCGGCCTGAGACGTAAGCGCCCGGAATATTTAAATATTTTCCAAAAAAGGTTTGACACCCCAAGGCTAAAACCGTTTAATACGCGCCGTTGCCCAGGTAGCTCAGTCGGTAGAGCAGGGGATTGAAAATCCCCGTGTCGGCGGTTCGATTCCGTCCCTGGGCACCACCTTTCGTTTTCAGGTGGTGCCAAAACCACCTGAAAAACAACAAAAAGCCCGCCTTGAGCGGGCTTTTTGTTGTCCATGATTCCTGATGCTCCTCTTTTTATACGGCATAACATGGGGTAGGCTTCGGGCATGCCGCCGGCTCTATAACGGAGCCCCCCCCCCCCAACTGCGCATACCCCCGACCAACAGGTAGCGAAACCTCTTCAGTAGTTAGCCTTTGAAAACGAAGGTTGCGCTCATCAGATGCTGACCGTTTGCCTTCACACTGCATTTCCGGTCAGGTACTGAGCGGCTGTTAACACTCTCTATTGGCTCGCACTGCACGAAGAAGCGTGTACCGTGCCACTCTCGCTCTGCGCCGACCGTGCTCTCGCTAGCGAGCATTCTGATGAACCTTCTGCCATAAGGGCCGAAGAGGATTTCTGGCTCACCGTCGCTCAAGAATCCAGATGCAGGAGTCGCGCAAAGAGCGCCTTCCATTCTCTCACCATCGATGATGTTCGCGTCTGTGTAGCAGGTGATCATGCCCCGCCCAGAGATTTCGACAATTTCATGTCCGCGATTGGTCCAGGTCGGTGGCGTTACGCAGCCTGCAAGGGCTGTGAGAGAAAGAGTGAGCACTAGTTTGTTTATAGCTTTCATATCGAGGTTCCTTGGCAAAGCGGTTTAGCGTCCTTCCCGACGCCGCATATCTGTAATGCCGCCCTTTTGGGTAAGCTTCGTAGACCTATTGCGAGTTCGACCTGACTCTTGAGGCGATAGGAGCTAACGCTGCCAGGCAATCGCGGAGGCAAGCTCTCAGCTTTACCCGATGTGCATTAGATAGCGGGCGCAACGGGTATCGCGATCATACAAGAGCTACACACGTAAATAGAGGAGATGCCTCCGCCTGACGGATACGCTGAACGCGCCAACCTCCTCCGCGCTCCACATGACATTGCCCGCACAGATAAACGCGGGCGCCTTGCAGCCGGAGCCAGCCATGTACGTCGATATCGCCCTGAACGCCGCCAACGATCCGAAACAGCCGCCGGTAGAGCCGAATGAGATCCCCATCAACGATCCGGGTAACGAGGATCCGGGCTCCATCGTCGAGGACCCGGATAGCCCGTTCAGCCCGCAGCGGCCTATCGAGGAGCCGGGCAAGCCAGCCTCGGAGAAGAACTGAGTTAGCGACTTCGCGGGCATGGCCCGCTCCCATAGGAGATGAGCGGAGCCGCTAAGCGTTTCAGTTTATGGTCGTGTCGCTTGGTTGAGCGCAGGAATAGTCGTAGGGTGGACAGCGCTTTCCCCGTCCACCGGCAAGATTGCCTAGGTGGATCGATAGATCGCTATCCGCTCTACTGCAGCTCGGCCATGCTATCGACCACCAACTGCGGCTCTTCCTCGGCCACCGGGCGGCCATGGTTGTAGCCGTAACTGACCGCCACACAGGGCACGCCAGCGGCACGGGCGGCAAGCACGTCGCTGCGCGAATCGCCGACGAACAGCGACTGTTCCTTGGTTACACCGGCCAGGCGCATCACCTGCAGCAAGGCAGCCGGGTCGGGCTTTTGCTGCGGCAGGGTGTCGCCGCCGATGATCCAGCGGAAATAACCGCCCAGGCCGACCTGCTCCAACAACGGCGCGACGAAACGCTCCGGTTTGTTGGTGACCACCGCCAGTTCGACGGCGGCGGTGCTCAGGGCTTCGAGCAGTTCGTGCACGCCGGGGTAAAGGGTGATCAGCTCGTGGCAGTCGGCATAGATATCGAGAAAGCGCGCCAGCGCCTCGTCGGTTTCAGCCTCACCCACCGCCGAATGATCCAGGCCACCGGCCAGGGCACGGCGCACCAGCACGCGGGCGCCGTTACCGACCCATTGGCGCACGCACTCGACGCCGACGGGCTCCCGCCCCAACTCGACCAGCATGCGGTCGACGGCGGTGGCCAGATCCGGCACCGAGTCGACCAGGGTGCCGTCCAGGTCGAACATCACCAGGCGCGGCAGCTCGCCGCCACACAGCTCGCGCAGCGCTTTCATCCACGCACCTGGGCCAGCTCGGCGCGCATGGCGTCGATCACCGCCTTGTAGTCCGGCTGGTTGAAGATCGCCGAGCCGGCGACGAAGGTGTCGGCGCCCGCCTCGGCGATCTCGCGGATGTTCTGCACGTTCACGCCGCCGTCGATTTCCAGGCGGATCTCGCGACCGCTGGCGTCGATCAGCGCGCGGGCTTCACGCAGCTTGTCGAGGGTGCCGGGGATGAACTTCTGCCCGCCGAAACCGGGGTTGACGCTCATCAGCAGGATCATGTCGACCTTGTCCATCACGTACTTGAGCACGTCCAGCGGGGTGGCCGGGTTGAACACCAGGCCGGCCTTGGCGCCGCTGCTCTTGATCAGTTGCAGGCTGCGGTCGACGTGCTCGCTGGCTTCCGGGTGGAAGGTGATATAGGACGCGCCGGCTTCGATGAAGTCGCCGATGATGCGATCCACCGGTTTGACCATTAGGTGCGCGTCGATGGCCGCAGTAATGCCGTACTTGCGCAGCGCCGAGCAGACCATCGGGCCGATGGTCAGGTTGGGCACGTAATGGTTGTCCATGACATCGAAATGCACGATGTCCGCCCCGGCGGCGAGTACGTTGTCCACTTCCTCACCCAGGCGGGCGAAGTCGGCGGAGAGGATCGACGGGGCGATGGCGAAGGGTTGCATGGCGCACCTCTGAGTGCAGGATCACGGTGGCGCGCATTGTAACGACAGATGCGCCGGATGGCAGCGCCGCCTGACGGCGGCGCGCGCAAATGCCTCAGCCTGGTATTTCGTAGCCTTTAGTTGAGTGAGCGCTCGCAGGGATCACTCGCCCGGCGGCAAGTCCTTGGTAAAGGTCTGGTCGTTCTCCCCCCGGAAGAAGCGCGTGCCGTAGATCAGCACGCACAGGCCCAGGCCGATAGCGAACGCCCAGGCGGCGCCCTTGATCGCCAGTACCGCGCCGATCACCCCGGCGATACCCAAATCACGCTGGCTGCGCGCTTCCATGATGCCCAGGCGCACGCTGACGTAGCCCTGGATCAGCAGGGTCAGCGCCAGCGCCACGCCGAGGATCGGCTGCACCAGTGTGACCACCGGCAACAGCAGCAGGCCCGTGTTGGTGCCCCAGCGGAACGAGCCGACGCCGCCGTAGATGGACTTCATCGCCCTGGGGCCACCCTTGAAGCGCTCGGTGATCACCACCTGCATGGCCGCCCACTGCGGCCCGCACATGGCCACGTCCGGGCCGAACACGCTCATGAAGGCATTGCGACCGCCGAAGATCAGGTGCGAGCGGTTGGGGTTGAAGTCGATCTTCTCGTCGCTGCGCACCTTGCCGCCCTCCTCGAGGATCGCCTTGTTGCTGAGCACGTCGCCGAACACCACCAGATAGGCGGCCAGCACCGTGGGCAGCGCGGTGAGAAACATCATCAGCGGCGGCATGCCGAGTCCGAATACGGTGTACTCGTGCCACAGGGTGACGAAGTCCGGCTTGCTGATGCCCCACTCGATGCTCGGCCACGGCGCCTCGCCAAAGATCGGCGCGACGATCACTGCCAGGAGAATGATCGGGAAAATGCCCAGCTTGGCGAAATTCCACCAGAAGCGGCTGCGCTTCTTCAGCTCCTGGAAATGCATGGAGAACACCAGGTAGAAGGCCACGCCGATGGCGATGGAAATGGTCCACGGGAAGGCGTCGAAGCGACCACCTTCCTTGAACACGGTGACCACCGCGCTGAGACCGGCGCCCATGATGATCCCCGCCTTAAGCGCCGAGGGCACCAGCGACACCACCTTGCGCGCCATGCCGGTCATGCCCAGGCCGATGGAAAATACCCCCAGCATCAGCTGGAAGGCAATCAACGCATGCACCCGTTCCGGGCCCTCCGGGAACTGGGCGCAATAGGCCATGAGCATGGGGATGGCCGGGGTGATCCAGCCCGGCACCACCGGGTCGCCGAGCAGGTGATGCACCAGATACAGCAGGCCGTTGAGCATGACCACCGCCAGCGCCACCTCGAAGGGCATGCCAAGGAACTCGGTCATCAGCGGGATCGCCGCCAGATCCACCGCGCACATGAGCAGGCCCTGCATGTAGTCGGAAAGTTCGAAGCGGTAGTGAACGAAAGGCAGGCGCAGCTTGAATGGCCCCATTGGCCAGTACGGGGCTTCGACGCCCTGGTCTTGTTGATGCGGTTCAGACATGTGAATTACCAATCTTATTAGAGTTGTAAGCAGCAAGCCCCGGGCGGGCCGGGGCTGTTGGTCATAGGTTGTGAAGAGGGATCAGTAGGCGGCGCGGTAGATCTGCTCGATATCGCCGGCAGTCAGGCGCCGCGGGTTGTTGCGCATCAGGCGGTCGATCTTGCTGGCCTCCTCGGCCATGGCCGGGATGGCGTCCTCGGGCACGTCGAAGCTGCGCATGCCCTTGGGAATGTCGACGCTGGCGCACAGCTCGGCCATGGCCTCGACGGCCAGGTCGGCGGCGGCCTTGTCACTCAGGCCATGTGTCTGCACGCCCAAGGCGGCGGCGATCTCGGCCATGCGCTCGACGCAGGCCAGCTTGTTCCAGGCCATCACGTAGGGCAGCAGCAAGGCATTGCTGACGCCGTGGGCGATATTGAAACGGCCGCCCAGCGGATAAGCCAGGGCGTGTACCGCGCCGACCCCGGCGTTGCCGAAGGCCATGCCGGCCATCAGGCTGGCGGTGGCCATGTCCTCGCGCGCCTTGAGGTCCGCCGGGTTGGCGTATGCCTTGGGCAGCGCCTTGGCGATCAGCTTGATGGCGCCGATGGCCAGGGCATCGGTGATCGGCGAGGCATTGACCGACAGATAGGATTCCACCGCGTGCACCAGGGCATCGACGCCGCTGGCAGCCGTCACGCTGCGCGGGCAGGTCAGGGTCATCACCGGGCTGACTAGGGCAACGTCGGGCAGCAGATAATCGCTGACGATGCCCTTTTTCAGCTGCGCCTGCTTATCCGACAGGATCGACACGTTGGTCACTTCCGAACCGGTGCCGGCGGTGGTCGGGATGGCGATCAGCGGCGGGCCCTTGCGCTTGACCTGATCGACGCCGAACAGCTCTTCCAAGGCGCCGTCATGACCGACGTAGCCCGCCACGGCCTTGGCGATATCGATGGCGCTGCCACCGCCAACGCCGATCAGGCTGTCATGTCCGCCGTCGCGGTAGACTTTGGCGCAGGCCTCGACGATGGCGATCTCCGGCTCCGGCTCGACGCCGTCGAAAATGCCGTAGGCACGCTCGCCGATCTGCTGGAGCACGTGATCCACGGTGCCGGATTTGATCAGGATGGCGTCGGTGACGATCAGTGGGTTGGTGATGTTCAGTCGGGGCAGTTCGTGCGCCAGTTGCTCGACGGCACCCTGACCAGTAAGCAGCTTGTTGGCGATCTTGAAGGCGGAGGTAGTCATCATCAGGCCCTTTTATGCGTTGTCTTGCGGGACGGGTTCGGGCCTGTCATAGCGAGTCCTGTGCCAGTTGAGCGAAACCCTTGCGGTACAAGGGCTGCGTCGATCTGCCACAGGTGCGGGGCGGTCAGCCTTGATCAGAAAATGGATCAGAAAAGCCTGCTTGATCCATTTTCCAATCAGCCTTGTTCCCAGCGCTTCATCTTCTGCACTAGGGTCGCCTGGCTGAGGCCGAGCGCCTTGGCGGCCTCGCGAGTGGTCTTGTGCTGCACCAGGGCCTTGCGGATCAGCCGCCGCTCGAGCTGCTCGACCTGCTTGCGCAGCGGCAGGTTCTCATTGCCCGCCTCTGCTGCAGGCGCGCGCATGTCCTCGGGCAGGTCGAACAGCTCCACGGCCTCGCCCGTGCAGGTGACCACCAGCCGTTCGACCAGGTTGATCAGCTCGCGGATATTGCCGGGCCAGGCGTAGTCGGTGAGCGCATCCAGCGCCTCCAGCCCCCAGGTCAGCGCGCGGCCATAACGGCCATTGAATTCGGCCAGGTAGAAATCCAGCAGCGGCTGGATTTCATCGGGCCGCTCGCGTAGCGCCGGAATGTGGATGGGCACCACGTTGAGGCGGTAATAGAGGTCGGCGCGAAAACGCCCCTCGGCGACCATCTGGCGCAGGTCATGGTGAGTGGCGGTGATGATGCGCACGTCCACTTCCTTGAGCTCCAGGCCGCCCACCGGGATGAAGCGGCTCTCCTCGATCACCTTGAGCAGCTTGACCTGCAGCGCCAGCGGCAGGTCGCCGATCTCGTCGAGAAACACCGTACCGTGATGGGCCAGTTCGAGCAGGCCGCGCTTGCCCTTGCTGCCGGCGCCGGTAAAGGCGCCCGCCACGTAGCCGAACAGCTCGGCCTCGATCAGGTTCTCCGGCAGCGCACCGCAGTTGAGCGCCAGAAAGGGCTGTGTGGCGCGCGGGCTGCTCTTGTGAATGTACTGGGCGATCAGCGTCTTGCCGACACCGGTTTCGCCTTGCAGCAACACCTTCACGTCGCTGGCGGCGACCTGCCGGGCCTGGGCGAACAGGCGCGCCGAGGCCGGCAGGCTGGCCACCGGCGAGGCGTGGAGCAGATCGCCGCGCTGGCCGGCGTGCAGTTTCGCGGTGCTGCTGCGCAGCTGCCTGAGCTGCTGCAACTCGTCACGCTCGTGCTTGATGCGCAGCAGCTCGGTCATGTCGCGCACCGTGCTGACCACGTAGCGCACCTGGCCGGCCGTATCGAGAATCGGTGTGCCGCTGACCAGCAGGCGCTTGCCCTGGCTGACGCTCTGCATCATCGACAGCGCGCGCCCCTCCTTGAGCACTCGCAGTGACACCGACTGGGAGATCACGCCCTGCTCCACCAGCGCCTGCATGTGCTGGCCGACCACATCCTCGCTGCGCAGGCCGGTCAGCCGCTCGTAGGCACCGTTGACCTTGAGGGTGATGCCGTCGGCGTCGGTGATATAGACGCCGTCGTGCAGCGCATCGAGCAATTCGCGAAAACTGGGATCGTTGAAATCCATGGGCTTTCCAGGTACGGGCAGAAGACCTGGCAGTGTACTCGCAGACGACGACAGGCATGACAACCAGCCAGGGCGTGACCGCAAACGGCGGCATAAAAAAACCGCCGCAACCCGAAGGGCTGCGGCGGCTACGGCTACGCCGTGAAAGCGGTTATTCGCTGACCTGGGTGCGCAGCTTCTCGCTGCGCCCGCGCAGCCATTCCAGAACCAGCAACAGCAGAACCGAGAAACCGATCAGCAGGGTCGCGGCGGCGGCGATGGTCGGGCTGAGGTTCTCGCGGATACCGCTGAACATCTGCCGTGGCAGGGTGACCTGTTCGGGGCCGGCGAGGAACAGGGTCACCACCACTTCATCGAACGAGGTGGCGAAGGCGAACAGTGCGCCGGAGATCACGCCCGGTGCGATCAGCGGCAGGGTCACCCGGCGGAACGCGGTGATCGGCGAGGCGCCGAGGCTGGCCGCGGCGCGCACCAGGTTGTAGTTGAAACCCTGCAGGGTCGCCGACACGGTGATGATCACGAAGGGCACACCGAGCACCGCATGCACCACGATCAGCGACAGGTAGCCGTTGGCCAGGCCCAGTGGCGCGAAGAACAGGTAGCTGGCGACGCCAACGATCACCACCGGCACCACCATGGGCGAGATCAGCAGGCTCATCAGCAGCGCCTTGCCGCGAAACTCGGCGCGGGTCAGGCCGATGGCCGCCAGAGTGCCGAGAACCATGGCCAGCACGGTCGCCGCCGGGGCGATGATCATGCTGTTCTTCAGGGCGCGCATCCAGCCGGCCGAGCCGAAGAAATCCTCGTACCAGCGCAGCGAGAAGCCCTGCATCGGGTAGATCAGAAAGGTGCCGGAGTTGAACGACAGCGGCACGATGACCAGGATCGGCAGTACCAGAAACAGCAGCACCAGGCCGCAGAGCAGGCGCAAACCGTAGTACCAGGCGCGCTCGACGGGAGACATGTAGGGGCTCAGCATTTTCTTTATCTCCAGTAATCCGTTAGCCCAGACGCAACCGACCCGCACCCACCAGCCAGCTGTACACCACGTAGAGCAGCAGCGTGGCGACCAGCAGCAGACCGCCCAGCGCGGTGGCCATGCCCCAGTTGATGGTGGTGTTGGTGTAGAAGGCGACGAAGTAGCTGACCATCTGATCGCTCGGGCTGCCGAGCAGCGCTGGCGTGATGTAGTAGCCGATGGACAGGATGAACACCAGCAGGCAACCGGCGCCGACGCCGGCCAGGGTCTGCGGGAAGTACACCCGCCAGAAGCTGGCGAACGGGTGGCAACCGAGAGAAATCGCGGCACGCATGTAGGTCGGCGAGATGCCCTTCATGACGCTGTAGATCGGCAGGATCATGAACGGCAGCATGATGTGCACCATGGAGATGTACACACCGGTGCGGTTGAACACCAGCTCCAGCGGCTGGTCGATCAGCCCCAGCTTGATCAGCGCAGTGTTGATCAGCCCGCCGGACTGCAACAGCACGATCCAGGCCGCCACGCGTACCAGGATCGAGGTCCAGAACGGCAGCAGCACCATGATCATCAGCAGGTTGCCCTGGCGGGTCGGCAGGTTGGCCAAGAGATACGCCAGCGGATAGGCCAGCGCCAGGCAGATGGCGGTGATCACCGCGCCCATCCAGAAGGTGCGGGCGAAGATGTCGAGATAGATGGCCTGGTCCGGCGTGGCCTTGACCACGGCGCCGGTATCGTCGACACGGTGATCCAGTGCGGCCAGCAGGTAGTAGGAGGTCCAGGAGCTGCTGTTGCGGCGAATCACCTGCCAGTAGGCCGGATCGCCCCAGCGCTCATCGAAGGACTCCAGGGCATCCTTGTAGGACGCTGGCTCTTCCTCGAACGGCAGAGCGCGGCCGGTCTTGGCCAGCAGGCTGCGGTAGCCGGCCAGCTCCATGTTCAGGCGCTTGGACAGATCGCCGAGCTTCTGCTGCTCACGCGCTTCGGCCAGGTCCAGCGCCAGCGCCTTGTAGACGGGCTCTTCGGGCAGACCGCGGCCGTCCCAGCTGTCGATGGCTTCGACGGTGCGCGGCATCGAGCCGACCACGTCCGGGTTATCCACGCTGCGGTTGAGCAGCGCCACGATCGGCACCAGAAAGGTGAAGACGAGAAACAGCACCAACGGCAGGATCAGCGCCTGGGATTTCAGGCGATTCATCCGCTCGGCGCGCGCCAGCCGCTGCTTGAGCGTAGGGCCGGCGACCTCTGCATTGGGCACTGCTAGGGCCATGGGGATAACTCCGGTGAAGCCAATAAGAATTCGGGGGTAAAGCCGGAGCGCCGCTACACCAACGCTCCGTGAAACGAGGGGGCAAGGCGCTCACGCCCTGCCCCGCTGCGCGCCGTTACTTGGCGGCCCAGGCGTTGAAACGCTGCTCCAGCACTTCGCCGAAGTCGGCCCAGAAGCTGACGTCCATGGCCACCTGGTTGGCGATGTTCTGCGGTGCGGTCGGCAGGTCGGCGGCGACCTTGGCGTCCAGCAGGTCGACGGCTTTCGGGTTCACCGGCCCGTAGGCGATGTTTTCCGAATAGGTCTTCTGGTTTTCCGGCTGCAGGGTGTAGGCGATGAACTTCATGGCCTCATCCTTGTTCTTCGCGCCCTTCGGGATGGCCCAGGCGTCGAAGTCGTAGATGCCACCGTCCCACACCACTTTCAGGCTGCTGCCCTCTTTCTGGGTGGCGGCGATGCGGCCGTTGTAGGCCGAGCTCATGACCACGTCACCGGAGGCGAGGTACTGCGGCGGCTGGGCGCCGGCTTCCCACCACTGGATGTACGGCTTGAGTTCGTCGAGTTTCTTGAACGCGCGCTCCTGGCCGTCCTTGCTCGCCAGTACCTTGTAGACGTCTTTCGGTGCGACGCCGTCGGCCATCAGGGCGAACTCGAGGGTGTACTTGGCGCCCTTGCGCAGGCCCCGCTTGCCCGGGAATTTCTTCACGTCCCAGAAATCCGCCCAGCTGGTCGGTGCGGTGCTGAGCTTGTCGGCGTTGTAGGCCATGACGGTCGACCATACGAAGAAGCCGACGCCGCACATCGACGCCGCGCCCGGCACCAGGGCCTTCTTGTCGCCGACTACGGCGTAGTCGATCTCTTCGAACAGGTCTTCGTCGCAACCACGGGCCAACTCAGGGGATTCGACCTCGACCAGGTCCCACGACACGCTGTTGGTGTCGACCATGGCTTTGACCTTGGCCATTTCACCGTTGTATTCGCCAGCGATGATCTTGCCGTTACCGGCCGCTTCCCACGGCTGGTAGTAGGCCTTGACCTGGGCGTCCTTGTTGGCGCCACCGAAGTTGATGACGGTGAGGTCTGCAGCGTGAACCTGTGCAGCGCAAACCAGGCCCAGTGTCAGCGCGGAAAGGGAGAATATCTTCGACATTTTTATGTTGGCTCCAAGTGCTGTGGTAAAGCGCAAAACGCCGATCATTCCGCCGACAGCGGATCGAGGGCGCGAACGTGCTCGACCTGCCAGCCGAGCGGGATCACATCACCGACCGCGAGCCCGGGATCGAGCTCGGCAATCGGCTGTTTGACGAAGAAGTCGGTCTTGCCGCAGACCTCCAGGCGCACACGCACGTGGTCGCCCAGGTAGATGAATTCCGAGACGCGGCCGGAGAAGCGGTTGTCGCAACCCTCGGCGGCGGTATTGAGGCGGATGCGCTCCGGGCGGATCGACAGGCTCACGGCATCACCCGGCTGGCCGACGTTGACGGCCAGGGCCTGGACCTTCTCGCCACGGCCCAGCTGCACGGTGCAGGTGTCGCCCGAGCGCTCGACGAGTTCGCCGGCGAAGCGGTTGTTCTCACCGATGAACTGCGCCACGAAGGTGTTGCGCGGCGACTCGTAGAGGTCGCGCGGCGGGGCGATCTGCTGGATCTCGCCCTGGTGGAACACGGCGACGCGATCGGACATGGTCAGCGCTTCGCTCTGGTCGTGGGTCACGTAGACCACGGTCACGCCCAGGCGCTGATGGATGTGCTTGATCTCCATCTGCATGTGCTCGCGCAGCTGTTTGTCGAGCGCGCCGAGCGGCTCGTCCATCAGCACCAGCTGCGGCTCGAAAACCAGGGCACGGGCCAGGGCCACACGCTGCTGCTGGCCGCCGGAGAGCTGCGCCGGGTAACGGCCGGCGAAGGCGTCCAGCTGCACCATGGACAGGGAGCGTTTGACCTTCTCGCCGACGTCGGCCTTGCTCATGCCACGCACGCTGAGCGGGAACGCCAGGTTCTCGGCCACCGTCATGTGCGGGAACAGCGCGTAGTTCTGGAACACCATGCCGATGTCGCGCTTGTACGGCGGCACGTTGTTCAGGCGCTTGCCGGCCAGGGTGATTTCACCGGCGGTGGGCGTTTCGAAGCCGGCCAGCATCATCAGGCTGGTGGTCTTGCCGGAGCCGGACGGCCCGAGCAGGGTCAGGAACTCGCCTTTGCGAATATCCAGGTTGAGATCTTTGACGATCAGGTTCTCGCCGTCGTAGCTCTTTTGCACGCCACGAAAGCTGACCAGGATGTCGCTCGAAGAAGTGTCGCCCATCACCGCACCTGCCTGTTGTTCTACCGTGAGCCAAGACTAGAACCAGCACATCGGGCTGCAAATCGGGCGTGCTGACACTTTGCTATAAGGCAGGCGGAAAGGCGGTTGTAGGGCGAGCCCTACACGGATGTCGCATCTGGATAAGCGCTGATCGACAGCGTTCGAGGCGAAGCGGCTCGCCTGGTGACGGGCATGTCGCGGATAGATAAGGAGTGCGGTCAGACCAGTTTGTGCTCGACCGCGTAACGCACCAGGTCGGCCACCGAGTGCAGGTTGAGCTTCTGCATCAGCCGCGCCTTGTGGGTGCTGATGGTCTTGCTGCTCAGTGCCAGATGGGCGGCGATTTCGTTGACGCCCTCGCCCTGCACCAGGCGCTCGAACACCGAGAATTCGCGCTCGGACAGCAGCGCATGGGGCGGGCGCGAATCGGTCAGGCCAACCTCGAAGACCATGCGGTCGGCCAGATCGGGGTCGATGTAGCGCCCGCCACCGGCCACCTTGCGGATGGCGGTGAGCAGCAGCGCCGGGTCGCTGTCCTTGGTGGCATAACCGGCGGCTCCGATCTTCAGTGCGCGGGCGGCCATCTGCGCCTCGTCGTGCATCGACAGCACAAGAATCGCCGGCGCCTGGCTCAGCGCGCGAATCCGCGGAATCGCCTCCAGACCGTTGACGCCGGGCATGGAGATATCCAGCAGCACCACTTCGCACGGCGTCTGCCGCAGGGTTTCCAGCAACTGCTCGCCGTTGCTCGCCTCGCCGACCACTTGCAGGTCGCGGGCCATGCCGATCAGCTGCTTGATGCCCTCACGGACGATGGTGTGGTCTTCGGCTACCAGTACTCGGATCACGCGTTTGGCCTCTGTTCGATCATCGGGTCGCACTCGCTCAGCGGCACCCGCACGCGCAACAGAGTACCTTCGCCAGGCCGGCTGTCGAGGTTCAATTGTCCGCCAAGCATCAGTACGCGCTCGCGCATGCCGACCAGGCCGAAGGAGTCGGCGCGCACACCGGCCGGATCGAAACCGCGGCCATCGTCGCTGATCGACAGGCACAGGCTGTCGCCCTGCAGCTCCAGACGTACCGTCACGGTATGCGCCTCGGCGTGGCGCATGACGTTGGTCAGCGCCTCTTGAAGAATACGGAACAGCCCGGTGGCCTTGGCGTCGCTCAGCGGTGGCACGTGCTCGGGCACCTCGACCAGGCAGGGCAACTGGGTGCGCGCCTCGAAGCGCCGCGCCTGCCATTCGATGGCCGAGGCGATGCCGGCATCCAGAATCGGCGGACGCAGCGCGGTGGCCACGTCACGCACCAGCTGGAACAGGTTGGCGATCAGCTTCTTCATGTTGTCCAGGCGCTCGCGCAGACCGGGGTCGAGGTCGGCGAAGCCCAGCTCGCACATCGAGGTTTCCAGCTTGAGCACGGTGAGCACCTGGCCGAGCTCGTCGTGCACCTCGCGGGCGATGCGCGCCTTCTCTTCCTCGCGCACGCTTTCCAAGTGCGCGGACAGATCGCGCAGGCGCGCCTGGGATTCGGCCAGCGCCAGCTCGTTGTGCTTGTTGTCGCTGATGTCCCAGACCACACCGTCCCAGATCACCCGGCCATCGGCCAGGCGCCGCGCCATGGCCTTGATGTCCACCCAGCGCGATTCGCCGCTGTGGGTGAGCATGCGGCCCTGCCAGTGCCAGTCACTATCGCTGTCGAAGGCCTCATCCTGCACGCGGTGGTAATCAGCCTTGTCGTCCGGGTGCACCAGGCTGCGCAGGCCGTGATCGGGGGCCAGCAGGGTCGCCGCCCGATAGCCGACCAGGCTCTCGCTGCCTTCGCCGATAAAGGCGAACAGCGAGGGGTCACCGGGCCGCGCCCGCTCCAGGCGAAACACCACGCCCGGCACGTTGGCGGCGATGCCCTGCAGGCGCGCCTCGCTTTCCTGCAGCGCGGCCAGGGCGCGGCGGCGCTCGGTGACATCGGTGATGAACACCACCAGGTATTCGGTATCGCGGTACTGCAGAAAGCTCAGCGACACGTCCACCGGCAGTCGGCTGCCGTCGGCGCGCAGGCATTCGGTCTCGAAGCTCGGTGGGCGCTCGTCACCCTTGCGTGCCAGGCGCCACAGTTCGAGCCAGCGGTCCATACTCAGCCCCGGCTCGAAATCGCTCAGCGGCCGGTCCACCAGCGCGCCGCTGCGATAGCCGAGCATGGACTCGGCAGCCTGGTTGGCGTAGCGCACGTGGCTGTCCCAGTTGACCCAGAGGATGCCGACCGTGCTGTTGTCAATGGAGAACTGCGACAGGCGCAAGGCGTCGCGGGCAATCTCGCGCAGCTCCACCTCGTGGCGCGCGGCGAGCAGGCGAAACTCCAGGTTGTCGCGCTGGCGGCGCAGCCACAGCGCCAGCAGCAGGGCGAACACCAGCAGCAGGCCGAGCAGCAGGCTGATCGCCCGCCAGAAGCTCGCAGAGCTTTCCTGCTGCAGGTAGCTGGGCGGCAGCCAGCGGTTGTGCAGGTCATCCAGCTCGCGCGCCGAAACGCTGCGCAGCGCCACGTCGACGATACCCGCCAACTCCGGCCTATCGCGCCGGGTAGCCACGCGCAGCAGCTGCGGAAAACCGATATCGCCAACGATGGCTAGGCCTAGGAACTCCGGCTCGCGGGACAAGCGGCCCAACTGGGCTTCGTCGAGCACCGCATAGCTGGCCTGCTGGTTGACCACCCGCTGCAGCGCCTGGCGTGGTGTGGCGGTGACGTCCAGTTTGAGCCTTGGGTAGTTGCTGCGCAGGTAGTCGAGCACCGCATCGGAGCCTTTCAGGGCGACCGGTGAACGGCCGTCGAGCTGCTCCAGATCCACCGCGCCGCCGCCATCGCGCTCGCCGATCACCAGGTTCGAAACGCGCAGAAAAGGGTCGGAAAACAACCAATGACGCAGCCCGGCTGGTGTCTGGCTGAGCCCCGAGGCGAGGTCGAGCTGATCGCTGCGCAGGGCCTGCTCCAGCTCCTCGGGCGTCTGAAAGGCGCGCCAGCGCACCTGCACGCCCATCAGCGCGGCCAGGGTGTTGACGATCTCCACGTTGGCGCCGGTCAGCCGATGCAGACGGCGGTCGAGCTGGGCATAGGGCGGCTGCAGCACCACGCCGGCACGCAGCACCGGGTTGGCGGCGAGCCACTGCTGCTGGGCGGAGTCGAAGATCTTCGCCGGCGCCGTTGGCGGCTCATCTGCCCACAGCGTGGCAGGGATGCTCAGGATCAGAAGAAACAGCCAGCGCAGGATCATGCACGAATACCGGAAACGAATCGGAAGCCGCCAAGCTGAACACGGGCGGCACAGGCCGCATTAAGCATCATCAGGATCTGACAAATCCACGACAAGTGATTAGGCTGCCCTGCATCGAATACTTTCAGGCCCTGCCATGACGCGCCTTCGCCACCTGCCCCGCTACGCCCTGTGTCTGACTCTGCTGGCCAGCGCGCTGGCCGTACACGCCGAACAGAGCGCGCCTGCCGAGGCCGCCGACAAGAACGCAGCCAAGCCCGAGCAGCGCGCGCCACTGGCCGAGCGCAGCGATCTGGAAGCATCGGCACTGGAACGCCAGCTGGCAGCCAGCGAACAGCAGCAACTCGACGCTGCCGGCACCACCTTTCTGGCCCTGTGGCGGCCGGCCAACGCCCCGGCGCCCATGGGTGCGGTGATTCTCGTGCCGGGCGACGATGAAAGCGCCGACGCACCGCCAACCGTCGGCCCACTGCGCCGCAAAATTCCGGACGCCGGCTGGCACAGCCTGAGCCTGACCCTGCCCGACCCCCAGGGCGCCAATCTGCCGGTGCGTAAACCAGAGGCACCGGCCAGCGGTGACAGCAAAGCTGACGAATCCGCTGCCGAAAAGGCGCCGGAACCCGCAGCGCCGGAGCCGACCACACAAGCTCCATCGCCTGACGCCGAAGCGGCCCGCGCCGCCCACGTCGAGCGGGTATTCGCCCGTATCGATGCCGGTATCGCCTTCGCCGGGCAGCAGCAGGCCAAGGTCGTGGTGCTGCTCGGCCATGGCAGCGGTGCCTACTGGGCGGCGCGCTACATCGCCGAGCGCAAGCCGGCCAACGTACGCCATCTGGTGTTGGTCGATGTGAATCAGCCGGAGGGCTTCGACGCGCCGTTCAATGATCTGCTGGGGCAGCTCACTGCCAAGGTCGGCGACTTCTATTACCGCGACACGGCAGCCGCGCGGCAGGCGGCGCTGGCGCGCAAACAACTGAGTCAGCGGCAGAAGCAGCCCGCTTTGGTGCAGATCGCCCTGGACGCCCTGCCGGGCAACCCGGATGTCGCCCAGGAGCAGTTGTTCCGTCGCTTGCGCGGCTGGCTGGACAAGCACGCCGGCGGCGCCAAGTAGCCGCCGAGACGCTTAGCGGAAACCGCGACGCTGGCGAATCAACGCATAGGCGTTGTGCAGCTCGCGGGTCGCTTCGGTGGCCTCGCGCACCTTTTCCGGCGCCGCACCGCTGCCCGCCAGTTTGTCGGGATGGTGACGACTGAGCAGCCGTCGATAGGCCTTCTTGATCTGCTGCACGTCGCTGTCAGCCGTCATACCGAGCAGACGCAGGGCCTGCTGATAACTGTCGGCAGCCGCGGCCGGCGGACCACGGCGCGGGGAATAAGCGTCGCTGAACGCCTCCTGGGCTTCGACGGCAATGCCCAACCACTTGCCCCACAGCAGGATCAGCTCGCGCTCGGCCTGGCCCACCTTGCCGTCGGCCCAGGCCATGCGCCAACAGGCGCGCAGCAGTTCCTGCGCCTCATCACGGCGCAGCAGCAGCGGACCGCGCAGGTTGTCCTGGCCGGTTTTGCCCCGCGAGAAGGCTTCGATGGCCGCCGCCCTGCCGGCCTCGCCCAACGCCAGGCGCTGCATCTCGGCGCGGGCCTGGCGGATGTGCGCCTGCTGCACCACGCCATCGCTCTTGGCCAGACGACCAAGCATGACGAACAGCAGGTTATCGTCGGCGACCACGGGCTTGCCGACCAGCCGCTCGCTCAGGGTCCTCCAGCCTCGCAAACCCAGGCGGCGGTCCAGCACCTGGCCAAGCAGACCACCGAGCAGCAGACCGGGAATGCTCGCCAGGGCGAAGCCGGCCAGCGCCCCCACCAACGTCAGCGGCCAGTACATATCAGCGCTCGCCCTGCAGCAGCGATTCCACCTCGGCCAGTCGCTCGTGGGTGCCGACATCCACCCAGCGGCCGGTGAAGCGTTCGCCGCTCACCTGCTGCTCGGCCATCGCCGCCCGCAGCAAGGGTGCCAGTTTGAACGCGCCGGGCTGGCAGCCGGCGAACAATGCAGGATCGAGCACGGCGATGCCGCTGTAGGTCAGGCTGGAGTCACCAGTTGCGGCGTCTGCCACCAGACCATCGTTAAGGCGGAAGTCACCCGCCGGGTGGTGGGCCGGATTGTCCACCAGCACCAGATGAGCCTTGGTGTTGAACGGCCGGCGCAGAGCCGAGAAGTCGTAGTCACTGAAGATATCGCCGTTGACCACCACGAAGGGTTCGTCACCGAGCAGTGGCAGCGCCTTGAAAATACCGCCGCCGGTTTCCAGCGGCTCGCCTTCGGACGAATAGCGAATGCTGACACCGTAGCGCGCGCCATCGCCCAGGTAGTCTTCGATCTGCTGGCCGAGCCAGGCGTGATTGACCACCAGCTCACGCAAGCCCGCACGCGCCAGGGCGCGCACGTGGTATTCGATCAGCGGCACGCCAGCGGCCCGCACCAGAGGCTTGGGCGTGTGAAGTGTCAGCGGTCGCAGACGCTCGCCCTTGCCGGCGGCCAGAATCATCGCTTTCATCCGCCAGCCTCCGCAGCGCCTTTGAGCTGGGCGATCAGCTCGCCGAGTTCGGCCAGTTCAGGACGCCTGGCGAGCACAGCTTCTATATAGGCAAAGAAACGCGGCACGTCGGCCAGGTAACGGGGCTTGCCGTCACGGTGACAGATGCGCGCGAAGATGCCGATCACCTTGAGGTGGCGCTGCACGCCCATCAGGTCGCTGGCGCGCAGGAAGTCGGCGATATCTTCCTGAACGGGAACGCCAGCCTCACGCGCCTCGTGCCAGTAACCTTCCAGCCAGCCCTGCACACGCGCCTCTGGCCAACTGAGGAAAGCATCCTTGAACAGACTGGTGATGTCGTAGGTGACCGGGCCGTAGACGGCATCCTGAAAATCCAGCACGCCGGGGTTGGGCTCGCTGAGCATCAGGTTGCGCGGCATGTAGTCGCGGTGCACCAACACCTTGGGCTGGGCCAGGGCGCTGTCGATCAACAGGGTGCAGATGCGTTGCCAGGCGGCCTGCTGCTCGGCATCGAGGGTCAGGCCAAGTTCGCGGGCCACGTACCAATCCGGAAACAATTGCAGCTCGCGGCGCAGCAGGGCGTCGTCGTAATGCGGCAGACCGGCGTCCATGGGCAGCTGTTGGTAGGCCAGCAAGGCATCGATGGCTGGCGTGAACAACTGATCGGCATTGTCGCTGTCGATCACGTCAAGGTAGGTCTGGCGGCCCAGATCGCTGAGCAGCAGAAAGCCCTGCTCGAGATCCGCCGAATGGATCTGCGGCACGTTCAGATCGGCGCGGGCCAACAGCTTGGCCACCTCGACGAATGGCCGGCAGTTCTCCTGGGGCGGCGGCGCGTCCATCACGATCAGGCTGCGCTCGCCCGCCTGCCAGCGGAAATAACGGCGAAAACTGGCGTCGCTGCTGGCCGGCTGCAGGACCGCATCCGGCACCTCGCCCCAGCCGTTGGCAGTGAACAGGTCCTGCAGTTGCGGTGCTAGCCATTGCTTCAAGCGTTGTAAACGTACATCGTGATCAGGCATTGCAAGGGTCTCCGACGGCGCTAGCCGTTGCGCGGGTCATGCTTTATTATCCAGCATCTTTTTCAGCCCATCGAGAGGCGTGCGGCCCCTGGGCCAAAAGCGCACAGGAAGCCCGGAAAACAAGATGGCAGTAAAATACCCCGCTTTTCGCAAGAAATTCCCGCTTCTGGTAACGGGTGGCCTGTTGGCCCTGCAGCCCTTCGCCAGCCCATTCGCCACCGCTGCCGAACAATTCGACTGCCAGGCATCGCCAACCGGCGGTTGGGCCTGTGCTCCGAAAGCCAGCAACGCCAACGTGCCGAGCCGTCCGAACCACAGCGCCAACTCGGTGAGCAGTGGTGGTTCTGCGGCGAGCGTGGCCGCCAAGCCTGATACCAAGGCCGCTCCGACGCAAGTGACCGAAGCCGGTGGCCGCGCCCTCGCCTCGCGCAGCGCCGACTACAGCCACCTGGACTGGGTACCGCGCGAGAAGCTGACCAGTGCCCAGTTGGCGGAGATCGGCCCGGCCTGTTCCGGCGCCTACATCGAGCCACCCCGCCCGGGCATGAACGACAAGACGCCGATGAGCGAAGCGCCGATGTTCGTATCGGCCAAGGCTTCGCGCTATCAGCAGGAAGAGCAGGTCGCGACCCTCGCCGGTGACGTGGTGGTACGCCAGGCCGGCATGCAGGTCGAGGCCGACGAAGCCAGCCTGCACCAGGCCGAAAACCGTGGCGAGCTGGTCGGCAACGTTCGCCTGCGCGACCAGGGCGCCCTGGTGGTTGGTGATCGTGGCGAGCTGCAGCTGGATAACGGCGAAGCGCGCATCGACAACGCCGAGTACGTGATGCACGCCCAACACGTACGTGGCAGTGCGGCTTACGCCAAGCGCGAAGAAACCGCGATTATCCGCCTCAAGGACGGCACCTACACCAGCTGCGAACCGGGCAGCAACGCCTGGTACCTGAAGGGCAACAACATCACCCTGAACCCGGCCACCGGTTTCGGTACCGCGACCAATGTCACCCTGCGGGTCAAGGATGTTCCGGTGTTCTACACGCCGTACATCTACTTCCCGATCGATGACCGCCGCCAGTCCGGTTTCCTGCCGCCGAGCTTCGGCAGCTCCAGTGGTAATGGTCTGACCCTGCAGACGCCTTACTACTTCAACCTGGCACCGAACTTCGACGCCACCCTGTACCCGACCTACATGGCCAAACGCGGTTTGCTGATGGAAGGTGAATACCGCTACCTGACCCGCAACAGCGAAGGCCAGGTTGGCGGCGCCTACCTAGACGACCAGGAAGACGAGCGCAAGCTGCAGTCGGGTTACAAGGATCAGCGCTGGATGTACAGCTGGCAGCACAAGCAGGGCCTCAATGAGCGCCTGCTGGCTGACATTGACTACACCGATATCAGCGACCCTTATTACTTCCAGGATCTGAACACCGATCTGGGCATCGAAACCTCCAGCTACGTCAACCAGCGCGGCACCCTGACCTGGCGCGGCGACAGCTACACGGCAAAACTCAATGCCCACGCCTACGAGCTGGCCACCATCACCGATGTGACGCCTTACGACCGTCTGCCGCAAATCACCCTGGATGGCAAGCTGCCCTTCGAGCCGGGCGGTCTGAATTTCACCTACGGTAGCGAGCTGGTTCGCTTCGAGCGTAATCTGCGAAGTGGCGATTACATTAATCAGGACGGTATATCAGAAGGGCCTTGGAACGACGCAAACGTTCAGGGCCTGGCACGCGCCAACGGTACCCGCCTGCATGTTGAGCCGGGCGTAAGCCTGCCCCTGGACTGGAGTTGGGGCTACGTCAAGCCGCAGCTTAAATACATGCAGACTAATTACGATCTGGACCTCGACAGCCAAGGCAAGAGAGATCTGGCTCAAGCAATACCAGAGGATTTCTTCTACGGCCAGAAATACAAGAGCAGCCAGAGCCGAGGCGTTGGCTTGTTCAGCGTCGACAGCGGCCTGTACTTCGATCGCAACACCTCGCTGTTCGGTCGCGAAGCCCGCCAGACCCTCGAACCGCGCCTGTTCTACCTCTATGCCCCGGAAAAGGACCAGACCGACATCCCGGTTTTCGACACCACCGAAAGCACCTTCAACTATGCCTCGCTGTGGCGTGAGAACCGCTTTACCGGCAAGGATCGCATCGGCGACGAGAACAAGATCTCCCTGGGCGTGACCAGCCGCTGGATCGAAGCCAACGGCTTCGAGCGTCAGCGCTTCAGCATCGGCCAGGCGTTCTATTTCGAAGATCGCAAGGTGCAGATGCCGGGCATCGACTATCGTGACCGCGATGAAGCCACCTCCTCGGTATCGCCCTACGCCCTGGAATACATGTATCGCTACAACCAGGACTGGCGCTTCACTTCGGACTTCAACTGGGATCCGGATACTCACCGCACCCGTTCCGGCAGCGCCATGTTCCACTATCAGCCGGCCGACAACCCCCGCAAGATCGTCAATGCCGGTTATCGCTATCGCAACGACACGCTCAACTATGACCAGAGCAAGGGCGAGTGGAGCTACGGTAGCGATTACGGTACGCCAGGCACAAGCACCTTCATCAAGGACTACTACAAGATCAACCAGCATGATTTCTCGGTCATCTGGCCAATCGGCCCGCAGTGGAGCCTGATCTCGCGCTGGCAGTACGACTACGGCCGCAACCGTACCCTGGAAGCCTTTGGCGGCTTCGAGTACGACAGTTGCTGCTGGAAGCTGCGTGTGATCAACCGCTACTGGATCGACTACGACGAGGTCAGCCTCAATCCATCGCGCAACGACCAGTCCGACAGCGGCATCTTCCTGCAGATCGTCCTCAAGGGCCTGGGTGGCGTGACTGGCAACAACGTTGAGACATTCCTCGACCAAGGCATTCAAGGTTATCGTGAACGTGAAGAACAAGCTCACTGAGTACATGCGCCCGCTGCTATTGGGCGCGATGTTTCTGGGTACTGCGGCGCACGCCGATGTACAGCCTCTCAACCGCGTGGTGGCGATCGTCGATAACGACGTGATCATGCAAACCCAGCTGGACGCCCGGGTACAGGAAGTGCAGCGCACCATCGCCAAGCGCGGTGGTGAGGTGCCGCCGGCCAACGTGCTGACCCAGCAGGTGCTGGATCGCCTGATTCTGGAGAACATTCAGTTGCAGATGGGTGAGCGCGCTGGCATCCGCATCAGCGACGAAGAACTCAACCAGGCCATGGCCACCGTTGCCCAGCGTAACGGCATGACCATGGATCAGTTCCGCGACGCTCTGGCGAAGGACGGCCTGTCCTTCAATGATGCCCGCGACCAGATCTCCCGCGAAATGATCATCAGCCGCGTGCGCCAGCGCCGCGTGGCCGAGCGCATTCAGGTGACCGAGCAGGAAGTGAAGAACTTCCTCGCCTCGGATCTGGGCAAGATGCAGCTGTCCGAAGAGTTCCACCTGGCCAATATCGTCATCCCGATTCAGGAAGATGCCTCCTCCAACGCCCTGCAAGCCGCCGAACGCCGCGCCCAGGACATCTACCAGCAGGCCCGTCAGGGTGGTGACTTCGCCAAGCTGGCAATCGCCAACTCGGCCAGCGATACCGCGTTGGACGGTGGTGACATGGGCTGGCGCAAGGCAGCCCAGCTGCCCCCGCCCTTCGACAGCATGATCAGCGCCATGAGCGTGGGCGACGTTACCGAGCCGATTCGCACTCCGGGTGGTTTCATCATCCTCAAGGTGCTGGAGAAGCGCGGTGGTGAAGCGGCGGCCGTACGTGACGAAGTGAACGTGCGCCATATCCTGATCAAGCCGAGCGAAATTCGTACCGACGCCGAGGCCAAGGTATTGGCCGAGCGCCTGTACCAGCGCATTCAGGCTGGGGAAGATTTCGCCGAACTGGCGAAGAACTTCTCCGAAGACCCAGGTTCTGCGCTCAATGGTGGCAGCCTCAACTGGATCGACCCGAACGCCTTGGTGCCGGAATTCCGCGAGGTGATGAACAACACCGCCAGCGGCGAAGTATCCAAGCCCTTCAAGAGCCAGTTCGGCTGGCACGTGCTGCAGGTGATGGGCCGTCGCGCCACTGACAGCAGCGAGCAGATGCGTGAGCAGCAGGCCCTGAACCTGCTTCGCAATCGCAAGTACGACGAGGAGCTGCAAACCTGGCTGCGTCAGATTCGCGACGAAGCCTATGTGGAGATCAAGCTGTAATCAGCTTGAACACCAGCGAAGCCCGGCCCAGCGCCGGGCTTTTTCATTTATACCTGAACTAGAATCATAGTCGCCCTGCCCTCGAGACCGGATCATGCCCAACAGCCTGCGCTTCGCCCTCACTCCCGGAGAACCTGCCGGCATCGGCCCAGACCTGTGCCTGTTGATCGCCCGCGAGCAGCAAACCCATGCACTGATCTGCGTCGCTAGCCGTACATTGCTGCTAGCTCGCGCGGCGGAGCTGGGGCTGCAGATCGAGCTGATCGATACCGCCCCCGATACCTGGCCGACGCAACCTGCTCCGGCCGGCAGCCTGTACGTGTGGGACACGCCGCTGGGTGAGCCGGTGATTACTGGCCAGCTGAGCAAAGCCAACGCCGCCTATGTGCTGCAGACCCTGACGCGTGCTGCCGAGGGCTGCATGGACGGCAGCTTTGCTGGGCTGATCACCGCGCCGGTGCACAAGGGCATCATCAACGATGCGGGAATGGCTTTTTCCGGCCATACCGAATTTCTTGCCGACCTGACCGGCACGCCCCAGGTGGTGATGATGCTGGCGACCCGCGGCCTGCGGGTCGCGCTGGTCACTACCCACCTGCCGCTCAAGGACGTGGCCAGCGCCATCACCACCGAGCGCCTGGAGCGCGTGACCCGCATCCTGCACGCCGACTTGCGCGACAAGTTCGGCATCGCCAGGCCGCGCATCCTGGTCTGCGGCCTCAATCCTCATGCTGGCGAAGGCGGCCATCTGGGACGCGAGGAAATCGACGTCATCGAGCCCGCGCTCGAGCAGCTTCGCGGTGAAGGCATGAAGCTGATCGGCCCGCTGCCCGCCGATACGCTGTTCACCCCCAAGCACCTGGAGCATTGCGATGCGGTGCTCGCCATGTATCACGACCAGGGCCTGCCGGTGCTCAAATACAAAGGCTTCGGCGCGGCGGTGAACGTGACCCTGGGCCTGCCGATCATCCGCACCTCGGTAGATCACGGTACTGCGCTGGACCTTGCCGGCACCGGGCGTATCGACTGCGGCAGCCTGCAGGTCGCTTTGGAAACCGCCTATGAAATGGCGGACAGCCGCATTACGCCCTGAGTCGACTGTCGAGAGCGGCGCCGCTGCACAGGTGTTCCCTGCTAAACTGCGCGTTTTCGCCTGACCGCTTTACGCGCTTGCTTGATGCATGCAGCTTGAAGCCTGGAGCTGCTTTTCAGATGTCCGAGCCTTACCAACACCGCGCGCGCAAGCGTTTCGGCCAGAACTTCCTCCATGACGCTGGGGTGATTCACCGCATCCTGCGCGCCATCCACGCTCGCGAAGGCGAGCACCTGCTGGAGATCGGCCCGGGCCAGGGTGCGCTCACCGAAGGGCTGCTCAACAGCGGCGCACAACTCGACGTGATCGAGCTGGACCTGGACCTGATCCCGATCCTGCAGGCCAAGTTCGCCGACCAGCCGCGCTTTCGACTGAATCAGGGGGACGCGCTGAAATTCGACTTTTCCAGCCTGCAGGCCGCTCCCAACAGCCTGCGCGTAGTCGGCAACCTGCCCTACAACATTTCCACACCACTGATTTTCCACCTGCTGGACAACGCCCACCTGATCCGTGACATGCACTTCATGCTGCAGAAGGAAGTGGTCGAGCGCCTGGCCGCGGGCCCGGGCGGCGGCGACTGGGGGCGGCTGTCGATCATGGTGCAGTACCACTGCCAGGTGGAGCATCTGTTCAACGTTGGCCCCGGCGCGTTCAACCCGCCGCCGAAGGTCGACTCGGCCATCGTGCGCCTGGTGCCGCACCAGGTGCTACCGCACCCAGCCAAGGATCATCGCCTGCTCGAGCGCGTGGTGCGCGAGGCGTTCAACCAGCGCCGCAAGACCCTGCGTAATACCCTCAAGGCGCTGCTGCCGGCCAGCGAGATCGAAGCGGCTGGCGTCGACGGCAGCCTGCGCCCCGAGCAGCTTGATCTGGCGGCCTTCGTGCGCCTGGCCGACCAGCTGGCGCTGCAAACCGCGCCTTCGCCCACCTGATTGATCGAATGCCCATGTCCGACCCTCGCTATCAGATCGACGTCAACATCGTCACCCGCTACCTGCCGGAGCAGTCGCAACCCGAGCAGAACCGTTTCGCCTTCGCCTACGACGTGACCATACACAACGCCGGCGAGCTGCCGGCCCAGTTGCTAACTCGGCACTGGATCATCACCGACGGCAACGGCCAGGTTCAGGAAGTACGCGGCGCCGGTGTGATCGGTGAACAACCGCTGATCGCTCCCGGCGAAAGCCATCGCTACAGCAGCGGCACGCTGATGACCACCAAGGTCGGCACCATGCAGGGCAGCTATCAGATGGTGGCTGACGACGGCCAGCGCTTCGATGCACCGATCGCCCCCTTCCGCCTTGCCGTGCCTGGCGCCCTGCACTAAGGGTCTACCCCCCGCTTCGTTCGTGGCCGCGCCGGAGCCATTTTTTGCGCGAGGCAAGGCATGAGGAGAGAAGTTTGGTTATTCCAAATGAACGACGAATAACGCAGCATCGCGCAAAAAGTGGCCCGGCCCTTCGGGTTGCGCGAAAAATTGCACCATGCCGCGTTGCGAGGCTTGGCAAGGGAGCAACCATTACCTGCGCCTCACGCCTTACCTGGTGCAATTTTTCGCAGCAACGCGGCTCACGACGAAACGGGGGTAGACCCTAATGGCGACCTATGCCGTCGGCGACCTGCAGGGCTGCCTGAAGCCGCTGCAGTGCCTGCTCGAACGCGTGGCCTTCGACCCGGCCCGTGACCGACTGTGGCTGGTCGGCGATCTGGTAAACCGCGGCCCGGCGTCCCTGGAAACCCTGCGTTTTCTCTATGGCATGCGCGAGGCGCTGGTCTGCGTGCTGGGCAATCACGACCTGCACCTGCTCGCCGCCGCGCGCAATATCGAGCGCCTCAAGCGGGGCGACACCCTGCGCGAGATTCTCGAAGCGCCGGATCGCGACGAGCTGCTGCAATGGCTGCGTCAGCAGAAGCTGCTGCATTACGACGAACAGCGCGACACCGCCATGGTGCACGCCGGCATACCGCCGCAGTGGAATATGGCCAAGGCGTTGCGCCGCGCCGCCGAAGTCGAGAACGCCCTGCGCGACGATGCCCTGTACCCGATGTTCCTAGATGGCATGTACGGCAACGAGCCGGCGCGCTGGGACAAGGAGCTGCACGGCATCGCCCGGCTGCGGGTGATCACCAACTATTTCACCCGCATGCGCTTCTGCAAGGCCGACGGCACCCTGGACCTGAAGAGCAAGGAAGGCCTGGACACCGCACCGGCCGGCTACCTGCCCTGGTTCAGCCACAAACAGCGCAAGACCCGTGACCAGAAGATCATCTTCGGCCATTGGGCGGCCCTGGAAGGCCACTGCGACGAGCCCGGCGTGTTCGCCCTGGATTCGGGCTGCGTGTGGGGCGGCAGCATGACCCTGATGAATATCGACAGCGGCGAGTACCATCGCTGCGACTGTAGCGAGGAAGCAGCATGAGCGAGTTCAAACGCATCGCCCCCGAACAGGCCCAGGCACTGCGCGACAAAGGCGCCGTAGTCGTCGACATCCGCGACCCACAAAGTTTCGCAGCCGGCCATATCAGCGACTCCCAGCACCTGGACAACTACTCGCTGGCCGACTTCATCGCCAAGGCCGATCTCGACGCGCCGCTGATCGTCACCTGCTACCACGGCAACTCCAGTCAGGGTGCCGCAGCCTATCTGGTTGGCCAGGGCTTCTCCGAGGTGTACAGCCTCGACGGCGGCTTCGAACTGTGGCGCGCCACCTACCCGCAGGACACCGAAACCAGCCAGCCGGAATAAACCGGCTCGCTCCCGTCACCACGACGCCCGCGGATAATTTTTTTCGCCAGCCAAGCCCCGCCAATGCTGGGCTTGCCCGTCTCTCTGGCGCCGCAATGGCGTCTGACCTGGTAATTGCGCCTTGATCTTGCCGATTACCAACTATCCTTGTTCTAGGCCATCCCAATTCAGGTAGCCGGCCAACCGGCCGAACGGGCCATCGGTACTCACCTTCAGCAGCCAGCCAGAGCCACGCAGCACAGGGTCAGGCAGGAGAAGGCAGCCGATACGCCTTGCGCGAGAGACGCAAGGCGGCTGTCCTCGACCTGCCACGCAATGGACAGCCGACCATGAGGCTCTGACTGACCAAGGAGGTGTTTGGGGGATTCAACCTCGGTCGCGCAAGCGCCGAGTCTGCATGCACCCGCTCGACCGATCCCGGCCGGCTCCCAGCATCGAGCGAGGTGAAGTCATGAGCATTTTCAGTCACTTCCAACAACGATTCGAGGCGACGCGCCAGGAGGAGTACTCGCTGCAGGAGTACCTCGAACTGTGCAAGCAGGATCGCAGCGCCTACGCCAGCGCTTCCGAGCGCTTGCTGATGGCCATCGGCGAACCGGAGCTGCTCGATACCTCCCATAACCCGCGGATGTCGCGCATCTTCTCCAACAAGGTGATCCGCCGTTATCCGGCCTTTGCCGACTTCCATGGCATGGAGGAATGCATCGAGCAGATCGTTTCCTACTTCCGTCACGCCGCCCAGGGCCTGGAAGAGAAGAAGCAGATTCTTTATCTGCTCGGCCCAGTCGGCGGCGGTAAATCTTCCCTGGCCGAAAAGCTCAAGCAACTGATGGAGAAGGTGCCCTTCTACGCCATCAAGGGCTCGCCGGTCTTCGAATCGCCCCTTGGGCTGTTCAATGCCGCCGAAGATGCCGCGATTCTCGAAGAGGACTACGGCATTTCCCGGCGCTACCTGGGCAGCATCATGTCGCCCTGGGCCAGCAAGCGCCTGGCCGAGTTCGGCGGTGACATCAGCCAGTTCCGGGTGGTCAAACTCTATCCGTCGATCCTCAATCAGATCGCCATCGCCAAGACCGAGCCGGGCGACGAGAACAACCAGGACATTTCCGCGCTGGTCGGTAAGGTGGATATCCGCAAGCTCGAGGAATTCCCGCAGAACGATGCCGACGCCTACAGCTATTCGGGCGCGCTGTGCCGGGCCAACCAGGGTCTAATGGAATTCGTCGAGATGTTCAAGGCGCCGATCAAGGTGCTGCACCCGCTGCTCACCGCCACCCAGGAAGGCAACTACAACAGCACCGAAGGGCTAGGCGCCATTCCCTACAACGGCATTCTGCTGGCTCACTCCAACGAATCGGAGTGGCACACCTTCCGCAACAACAAAAACAACGAGGCGTTCATCGACCGCATCTACATCGTCAAGGTGCCCTACTGCCTGCGCGTCAGCGACGAGATCAAGATCTACGACAAGCTGCTGGTCAGCAGCTCCCTGGCCAACGCCCACTGCGCGCCCGACACCCTGAAGATGCTCGCCCAGTTCTCCACCCTGTCGCGCCTCAAGGAGCCGGAGAACTCCAACATCTACTCGAAGATGCGCGTCTACGATGGCGAAAACCTCAAGGACACCGATCCCAAGGCCAAGTCGATTCAGGAATATCGCGACGCAGCAGGCGTAGACGAAGGCATGAACGGCCTGTCGACCCGCTTCGCCTTCAAGATTCTCTCCAAGGTCTTCAACTTCGACCCGCACGAGGTCGCCGCCAACCCGGTGCACCTGCTCTATGTGCTCGAGCAGCAGATCGAGCAAGAACAATTCCCCGCCGAAACCCGCGAGCGCTACCTGCGCTTCATCAAGGAATACCTGGCGCCGCGCTATATCGAGTTCATCGGCAAGGAGATCCAGACCGCGTATCTGGAGTCCTACAGCGAGTACGGCCAGAACATCTTTGATCGCTACGTGCTGTACGCCGATTTCTGGATTCAGGATCAGGAATACCGCGACCCGGAAACCGGCGAAATCCTCAACCGCGTGGCCCTCAACGAGGAACTGGAGAAGATCGAGAAGCCGGCCGGCATCAGCAACCCGAAGGATTTCCGCAACGAGATCGTCAACTTCGTGCTGCGCGCCCGGGCCAACAACAACGGCAAGAACCCGACCTGGCTCAGCTACGAAAAACTGCGGGTGGTGATCGAGAAGAAGATGTTCTCCAACACCGAGGACCTGCTGCCGGTCATCAGCTTCAACGCCAAGGCCAGCAAGGAGGATCAACAGAAGCACAACGACTTCGTCAAACGCATGGTCGAGCGCGGCTATACCGAGAAGCAGGTGCGCCTGCTGTCCGAGTGGTATCTGCGCGTACGTAAATCGCAGTAAGTGGCCTCTGATGCAGGCCACGGCAATCTCGCCGTGGCCTGCATCCGTAGTGCCCGGAGGGCTTGTATGAGCTACGTGATCGACCGTCGCCTAAATGGCAAGAACAAGAGCACGGTGAACCGCCAGCGGTTCATTCGTCGCTATCGCGACCACATCAAGAAAGCGGTGGAGGACGCCGTCAGCCGTCGTTCCATCACCGACATGGAGCATGGCGAGCAGATCAGCATTCCAGGCCGCGACATCGACGAGCCGGTGCTGCACCACGGCCGCGGTGGCAAGCAGACGATCGTGCACCCCGGCAACAAGGAGTTCGTCGCCGGTGAGCGCATCCCCCGCCCGCAAGGCGGTGGTGGCGGCCAGGGTGCCGGCAAGGCCAGCAACTCCGGCGAGGGCATGGACGAGTTCGTGTTCCAGATCACCCAGGAAGAATTCCTGGACTTCATGTTCGAGGATCTGGAGCTGCCGAATCTGGTCAAGCGCCACCTGACCGGCGCGGAAACCTTCAAGACCGTACGCGCGGGCATCAGCAGCGAGGGCAACCCGTCACGCATCAACATCGTGCGCACGCTACGTTCAGCCCATGCCCGGCGCATCGCGCTGTCCGGCAGCAGTCGGGCCAAGCTGCGCGAGGTGAAAGCCGAACTGGAGCGCCTGCGCCGCGAGGAGCCGGACAACTTCAGCGACATCCAGCTGCTCGAAGCCGAAATCGAGCGGCTCAGCGCACGCATTCACCGCATCCCGTTTCTCGACACCTTCGACCTCAAGTACAACCTGCTGGTCAAACACCCCAACCCCAGTTCCAAGGCGGTGATGTTCTGCCTGATGGACGTCTCCGGCTCCATGACCCAGGCCACCAAGGACGTCGCCAAGCGCTTCTTCATCCTCTTGTACCTGTTTCTCAAGCGTAACTACGACAAGATCGACGTGGTGTTCATCCGCCACCACACCAGCGCCAAGGAAGTGGACGAGGAAGAGTTTTTCTATTCCCGGGAAACTGGCGGCACCATCGTCTCCAGCGCGCTGAAGATGATGCAGGAGATCATGGCCGAGCGTTACCCGGCCAATGAATGGAACATCTACGGCGCCCAGGCTTCGGACGGCGACAACTGGAACGATGACTCGCCGATCTGTCGGGATATCCTGATCAAGCAGATCATGCCCTTCGTGCAGTATTTCACCTACGTGGAGATCACCCCGCGCGAGCATCAGGCGCTGTGGTTCGAGTACGAGCGGGTGGCCGAAGCCTTCGGCGACACCTTCGCCCAGCAGCAACTGGTATCGGCCGGTGACATCTACCCGGTATTCCGCGAACTGTTCCAGCGGAGGCTTACCACATGAGCAGCAGCAAGAAACGCCAGCCCCTGTCCACCGGCTCGGAATGGACCTTCGAGCTGATTCGCGACTACGACCGGGAAATCAGCCGGCTGGCCGAGCGCTATGCCCTCGACACCTACCCCAACCAGATCGAGGTGATCACCGCCGAGCAGATGATGGATGCTTACGCCTCCGTCGGCATGCCTTTGGGTTATCACCACTGGTCATACGGCAAGCAGTTCCTCAGCACCGAGAAATCCTACAGCCGCGGGCAGATGGGCCTGGCGTACGAGATCGTGATCAACTCTGATCCGTGCATCGCCTACCTGATGGAGGAAAACACCATCACCATGCAGGCCCTGGTGATCGCCCACGCCTGCTATGGGCACAACAGTTTCTTCAAGGGCAACTATCTGTTCCGCACCTGGACCGACGCCAGTTCGATCATCGACTACCTGGTGTTCGCCAAGCAGTACATCACCCAGTGCGAGGAGCGCCACGGCATCGATGCGGTCGAGGACCTGATCGACTCCTGCCATGCGCTGATGAACTACGGCGTGGACCGCTACAAGCGCCCCTACCCCATTTCCGCCGAGGAAGAGCGCCGTCGCCAGAAGGATCGCGAAGAGCACCTGCAGCGGCAGATCAATGACCTGTGGCGCACCATTCCCAAGAGCGCCAGCAAAGCCGGCGACAGTGACAACAAACGTTTCCCCGCCGAGCCCCAGGAAAACATCCTCTATTTCCTGGAAAAACACGCCCCGCTGCTCGAGCCCTGGCAGCGCGAGGTGATCCGCATCGTGCGCAAGATCGCTCAGTATTTCTATCCACAACGCCAAACCCAGGTGATGAACGAAGGCTGGGCGACCTTCTGGCACTACACGTTGATGAACGACCTCTACGACGAAGGCCTGGTCACCGACGGCTTCATGATGGAATTCCTGCAGTCGCACACCAGCGTGGTGTTCCAGCCGTCGTTCGACAGCCCCTACTACAGCGGCATCAACCCCTATGCCCTGGGTTTTGCCATGTACCGCGACATTCGCCGTATCTGCGAGGAGCCCACCGAAGAAGATCGCCGCTGGTTCCCGGACATCGCCGGCAGCGATTGGCTGAGCACCCTGAAATTTGCCATGACCAGTTTCAAGGACGAGAGCTTCATCCTCCAGTACCTCTCGCCCAAGGTGATCCGCGACCTGAAGCTGTTCAGCATTCTCGACGATGACCAGAAGGACGAACTCAGCGTACCGGCCATCCATGACGAGCCGGGTTATCGCACCATCCGCGAAACCCTGGCAGCCCAGTACAACCTCGGCAACCGCGAACCCAACGTGCAGATCTGGAGCATCGACCGCCGCGGCGACCGTTCCCTGACCCTGCGCCACTTCCAGCACGATCGCAAACCGCTGGGCAGTTCCACCGAAGAAGTACTCAAGCACCTGCATCGCTTATGGGGCTTCGATATCCATCTGCAAACCATGCAGGGCGAGCGCATCGTCAACACACAACATGTGCCGCCCAGGAGCGATGGCGCGCCGGATGGGGAGAGTTCGCGTCTGGATTTGCATATCCCGACGCTGTAGCCGAGTCTCGGCGCAAGCAACGACAGGCTCCGGCGCAGGGGTTATCCTCTGCGCATGACGGAGACTTCTATGCAGATCTACAAAGTTGGCGGTGCCGTGCGCGACCGTCTGCTCGGTCGCCCCGTGACCGAAATCGATTGGGTGGTGGTCGGCGCCACGGCCGACACCATGCTGGAACAGGGCTATCGCCCGGTGGGCGCAGACTTCCCGGTATTCCTGCACCCGAAGTCGGGCGAGGAATATGCCCTGGCCCGCACCGAACGCAAGAGCGGGCGCGGCTATGGCGGCTTCACCTTTCACGCCAGCCCCGAGGTGACGCTGGAAGAAGACCTGATCCGCCGCGACCTGACTATCAATGCCATTGCCGAAGATCAGCAGGGCAACCTGATCGACCCCTACGGCGGCCAGCGTGACCTCCAGGCCAAGCAACTGCGCCACGTTTCGCCGGCCTTCGCCGAAGACCCGCTGCGCGTGTTGCGCGTCGCCCGTTTCGCGGCCCGCTACGCGCCGCTGGGCTTTAGCGTAGCGCCGGAAACCCTCGAGCTGATGCGCCAGTTGGCCGAATCCGGCGAGCTGGATGCGCTCACTCCGGAGCGCAGCTGGAAAGAAATTTCCCGGGCGCTGATGGAGCCGCGCCCGGACGTATTCATTCAGGTACTGCGCGACTGCGGGGCCCTAGCGGCCATGCTGCCGGAGGTCGACACACTGTTTGGCGTGCCACAGCCTCCAGCTCATCATCCAGAAGTCGACACCGGCATTCACGTGCTTGCAGTGCTGCGCCAGTGCGCTGAGCACGAGCAACCGCTGCCCGTGCGCTGGGCATGTCTGCTGCATGATGTCGGCAAGGGGCTGACCGATCCCGCCGAGTGGCCGCGGCATATCGCCCACGAGCATCGCGGCATCGCGCTGATCGAGGCGGTCAACAAACGCTGCAAGGTGCCACGGGAATGCCAGGAGCTGGCCGAGCTGGTTGGCGAGTTTCACACCCATGCCCACCGCGCCCTGGAGCTGCGCGCATCAACACTGCTGGAACTGATGCAGCGCTTCGACGTGTTCCGTCGCCCGCAGCGCTTCGAGGCCTTCGTGGCGGCGTGCGAGATGGACGCCCGCGGTCGCCATGGCCTGGAGGATCGAGACTATCCCCAGGCGGTCTACCTGCTGGCCGCCATGGCCGCGGTGCGCGAGGTGGCCGTACAGCCGCTACTGGAGCGCGGCTACAAGGGCGCCGAGCTGGGTGAGGCGCTCAATCGTGAGCGCCTCACCGCGCTAAAAGCCTGCAAGCAGGCAAGCGAAGAAAGCCGTTAGGGCGAGGGCAGCAGGTCTGGTGGCGTGAGTTGCGCCCCACGCCACTGGAACGACACCGGCCACAGTTGCTGCTCGATACGCGCGTCCTGCCAGAGCTCGGCAAAGCGCCGGCCTTCGCCCGGATGCTCGACCTCTGGCACCAGCAACGCCAATGGCCGCAGCACGAAGGCGTTCTTGAGAATTTCCGCCCGGGGCAGCACCAGGCCATCGAAATTGCCGACCAGCTCGCCATAGGTCAGCACGTCGATATCCAGCGGCAGGCCCTTGCGATCCGGTGCATAGCGACCGTTGTCAGCCTCGATGAATTTCAGTCGCCGGTCCAGCTCGGTCAGGGGCAGGGCTGTATACCCAGCGATCACAAGATTGAAGAACGGGCCGCTCTTGATGCCCACCGCCAGGCTTTCGAAGACCGGCGAGCAGCGCATGTCGGTGACGATTTCGGCCAGGGCATCGAGCCCGGCGCACAGGTGCGCCTCGCGGTCGATATTGCTGCCCAGGCCCAACAGGATTGGCGTTAGCGACATCCGCGCTCAATCTCCACACCGACCCCACCGCGGGCTGCCGGCACGGCGCCCGGCTTGGTCACACGCAAACGAACCCAGGGCATGTCGAACTCGCTCATCAGCAGCGCTACCAGGCGCTCGGCAAAGGTTTCCACGAGGATGAATTGCGATTCGCTGGCGAAAGCCTGGATGCGCGTCGACACCGTGGCGTAGTCCAGGGCCTTGCTCAGATCATCGTCCAGGGCGGCCGGGCGGTTGTCCCAGCCCAGCCACAGATCTAGCTGCAGGCATTGGCGGATGGTGCGTTCCCAGTCGTAGGCACCGATGACGGTGTCGACTTCCAGCCCTGCGATAAACACTGTGTCCAAGCATGCTCTCCACGGCACGACAAGCTCGCCGTACCTCGTTAGAATCGGCCATCCCCCGGCGTGGAATGGATACCATGTTTTGGTTGCTGGCGATCCTCGCCTACCTGCTCGGCTCGCTGTCCTTCGCTATCCTGCTCAGCCGCATGACCGGTCTGGCAGACCCGCGCGCCAGCGGCTCGGGCAACCCCGGCGCCACCAACATGCTCAGGGTGGCGGGCAAACGCCTGGCCATTCTCACGCTGATTGGCGATCTGTTCAAAGGTTTGCTGCCGGTGCTGATCGCCGCCCACCTCGATTTCACCGTGCGAGATCAGGCCTGGCTGGGCCTGGCCGCGGTGATCGGCCATCTCTACCCGATCTACTTCCGCTTTCGCGGCGGCAAGGGCGTGGCCACGGCAGCCGGTATGCTGCTGGGGCTTTACCCGCCGGCTGCGCTGCTGGCCCTCGGCGCCTGGCTGCTGACCTTCACCCTGACCCGCACCAGCTCCCTGGCGGCTCTCACCGCCGCGCCCCTGACGCTGCCGCTGCTGGCCTGGCAACAACCGGCGGCGCTGCTGCCGATGTGCGTACTCAGCGGGCTGATCGTCTGGCGTCATCGCGGCAATCTGCGTGATCTGTGGGCGGGCCGCGAACGGCATTTCTGATCTGCAGAGTGAGCTTGCTAATGACTACGGACGCTTAATCTCGACGATTGATCTCGGCAAGATGGAGAGAACGGCCAGTCGCGATCTCGTGGGAGGGGCTTTAGCCGCGAGCTCTTTAAGCCTAGGCAGGCACAATCGAGGCTAAAGCCTCTCCCACAAAAGCGCTCAACAAACGACCGCTAATGCCTTGTAGCCACCCTTTCTCTGCACATCACCAACACACCAACCCTCACAACGCCGGCAACTGCTCCATAGGCCAACGGGCCTGCACGGTGATCGCCAATTCCTCATGCTGCCCGACCAGCAACCGCTGACAACCGGCGTAGGCGATCATCGCGCCATTGTCGGTACAGAATGCCGGACGCGCATAAAACACGTTGCCCTTCAGCGCTGCCGTCATGTCTTCGAGCGACGTGCGCAGGGCGCGGTTGGCGCTGACCCCTCCAGCGATCACCAGGCTGTTCAGGCCAGTCTGCTTGAGCGCGCGACGGCATTTGATAGTCAGCGTCTCGACCACCGCCAGCTGAAAGGCCAATGCCACGTCGCAGCGGGACTGCTCACTGTCGTCACCGCTGTCCTGACACTGCTGCCAGGTATTGAGGGTGAAGGTCTTGAGGCCACTGAAGCTGAAATCCAGGCCCGGGCGATCGGTCATCGGTCGCGGGAACACGAAACGCCCCGGAATGCCGCGCTCGGCGAGGCGGGCGATTTCCGGGCCACCGGGGTAACGCAGGCCCATCAGCTTGGCGGTCTTGTCGAAGGCTTCACCGGCGGCGTCGTCCAGGGACTCGCCGAGCAGCTGGTACTGGCCGATGCCGTCGACGCGCACCAATTGGGTATGGCCGCCCGACACCAGCAGGGCGACGAACGGAAACGCCGGCGGCGTCGGCTCGAGCATGGGCGCCAGCAGGTGGCCTTCCATGTGGTGCACGCCAATGGCGGGAATGTCCCAGGCGAACGCCAGGGCTTGGGCGCAGGACGCGCCGACCAGCAGCGCACCGACCAGGCCGGGCCCGGCGGTGTAGGCGATGGCGTCGATATCGGTGGCCACGCAACCCGCCTCGTCCAGCACCTGACGGATCAGCGGCAGCATGCGCTTGACGTGGTCGCGTGAAGCCAGCTCCGGCACCACGCCGCCATAGGCGCGGTGCAGGTCGATCTGACTGAACAGCGCGTCGGCGAGCAGGCCGCGTTCACTGTCGTAAAGCGCGACACCGGTCTCGTCGCACGAAGTTTCCAATCCCAGAACCAGCATGGTTTCGCCTTCTCTGCCGCTTGCCCAGCGTAAAAGGCCGGCATGATAATCGCCGCTCGGCGGGCCAGACCAGTGGTTTTCGATCAGAGGCTTTGCATTCCGCTTGACGAGGCGGTAACATCCGCAACCCTTAAAAACCTGTGATCTTTCCGTGCCGTTGCCAGGAAGACACAAACCTCCGGTAATAAAGAAGGTAGCCCTGGATGCCAGCCGTCAAAGTTAAAGAGAACGAACCCTTCGACGTAGCTCTGCGTCGTTTCAAGCGCTCCTGCGAAAAAGCCGGTGTTCTGGCCGAAGTTCGTAGCCGCGAATTCTACGAAAAGCCGACCGCCGAGCGTAAGCGCAAAGCCGCTGCCGCTGTTAAGCGTCACGCCAAGAAAGTGCAGCGCGAGCAGCGCCGCAGCGTTCGCCTGTACTAATAGCGTACACGCAACGCCCGAATGCCCGGCTCGGCCGGGCATCATCGTCAAGAACTCCGCATCGCCAGCTGGCGAAATGGCGGAGTTTTTGCGTTTCTGCCGTTACTTATCTGGGACACCCTGAGCGTCTATGGCCGGCCTGATCCCGCAATCCTTCATCGATGACCTGCTCAACCGCACCGACATCGTCGACGTGGTGAGCTCACGCATCCAGCTGAAGAAGACCGGCAAGAACTACAGCGCCTGCTGTCCGTTCCACAAGGAAAAGACGCCCTCCTTCACGGTCAGCCCGGACAAGCAGTTCTACTACTGCTTCGGCTGCGGCGCCGGCGGCAACGCCCTGGGCTTCGTGATGGATCACGACCAGACGGAGTTCCCCCAGGCCGTCGAGGAGCTGGCCAAGCGCGCCGGCATGGAAGTGCCACGGGAGGACAGCGGCCGTGGCGGCAAACCGCGCCAGGCCGCCGACTCGCCACTTTACGCCCTGCTCAAGGCGGCGGCCGACTATTACCGCCAGGCCCTGAAAAGCCATCCGCAGCGCCGCGCCGCGGTCGAATATCTGAAAGGTCGCGGCCTGTCCGGCGAGATCGCCCGGGATTTCGGCCTCGGCTTCGCTCCGCCGGGCTGGGACAACCTGCTCAAACACCTGGCCGGCGACAGCCTGCAGCACACGGCGATGATCGATGCCGGCCTGCTGGTCGAGAACCCGGACAGCGGCAAACGCTACGACCGCTTTCGCGACCGGGTAATCTTCCCCATTCACGACAGCCGCGGCCGGGTGATCGCCTTTGGCGGCCGCGTGCTGGGCGACGACAAGCCCAAGTACCTGAACTCGCCCGAGACCCCGGTCTTTCACAAGGGCCAGGAACTCTACGGCCTGTATGAGGCGCGCAAGCACAACCGCAACCTCGACGAGATCATGGTGGTGGAGGGCTACATGGACGTCATCGCCCTGGCCCAGCAAGGCCTGCGCAACGCGGTGGCGACCCTGGGCACCGCCACCAGCGAGGAACACCTCAAGCGAATCTTCCGCCTGGTGCCCAGCGTGCTGTTCTGTTTCGATGGCGATCAGGCCGGGCGCAACGCAGCCTGGCGCGCCCTGGAGGCCGCCCTGCCCAACCTGCAGGACGGTCGCCGCGCGCGCTTCCTGTTCCTGCCCGACGGTGAAGACCCGGACACCCTGGTGCGCAGCGAAGGCACCGATGCCTTCCAGGCCCGCATCCATCAACACGCCCAGCCGCTGGCCGACTACTTCTTCCAGCAACTGAGCGAAGAGGCCGACCCGCGCTCGCTGGAAGGCAAGGCACACCTGGTGACCCTGGCCGCACCGCTGATCGACAAGATTCCCGGCAACACGCTACGCGCTCTGATGCGCCAGCGCCTGACCCAGATTACCGGCCTGGATCCCAGCACCCTGGGCCAGCCGCAAGCAGCGCCGGCACGCCAGCCGAGCGCGCCGGCCCCGCAAAGCCACGACCATCACGCACCGCCCTTCGAAACCATCCCGGACAGCGCCTATTACGACGCGCCGCCAGGCTTCGAGGAGCACGCTGCGCCGACTCAGGTGTTCGAGCGCCCGGCACGCAAGCCTGGCAAGGGCGAATGGAAGAAGGATGGCGGCAAGTGGAAGAAAGGCCGCGAGGATTACCACCCGCCGCGCACCGCAGTTAGCGTCGAATCGCCGCACCTGAGCGCCCTGCGCAGCCTGTTGCATCATCCGGAGCTGGCGCAGAAGGTCGAGGATGTCAGCAACTTCGCCGCCGAAGACGACACATACGCCCAGCTACTGGTAGCGCTGGTGGGCACCCTGCAGAAGCAGCCGAACCTGCGTTCGCTGCAATTGATCGCCCGCTGGCACGGCACCGAGCAGGGCCGTTTGCTCAAGATTCTGGCAGAAAAAGAATGGCTGATCGATCAGGACAACCTTGAACGGCAGTTTTTCGACACCATAACTACACTTGCCCGTAGCCAGTCGCTCAGGCGACGCGAAACCGCTCTGCGCAGCATCATGCAGAAAAGCCCGAGCGAACTCACCGACGAGGAAAAGGCTCTATTGCGCGAGCATTACAGCAGCCTGAACTCGCCCAGCAAGACCCCAACTGGCGCCTGAGCGCCGAGCTGAGGTATAATCCTCGGCTTGTTTTCAGCCCGCCAAGACCTTAAGTGGATAGGGTGTTATGTCCGGAAAAGCGCAACAGCAATCTCGTTTGAAAGAATTGATCAGCCGTGGTCGTGAGCAGGGTTACCTGACTTACGCGGAGGTCAATGACCACCTGCCGGAGGATATTTCAGATCCGGAACAGGTGGAAGACATCATCCGCATGATCAACGACATGGGGATCAACGTATTCGAGAGTGCTCCGGATGCGGACGCCCTGTTGTTGGCCGAAGCCGACACCGACGAAGCCGCTGCCGAGGAAGCAGCCGCTGCTCTCGCGGCCGTTGAGACCGATATTGGCCGTACCACCGACCCGGTGCGCATGTACATGCGTGAAATGGGTACCGTGGAACTGCTGACCCGCGAAGGCGAGATCGAAATCGCCAAGCGTATCGAAGAAGGTATCCGTGAAGTCATGGGCGCTGTCGCTCACTTCCCGGGCACCGTCGACAGCATTCTCGCCGAATACACTCGCGTCACCACCGAGGGCGGCCGCCTGGTCGAAGTCCTCAGCGGTTACATCGATCCGGACGACGGCAGCGTGCCGGCTGAAGCCGCCGCCCCCGTTCCTGCCTCTTCGGACGACAAGGCCGAAGACAAGGACGATGACGAGGAAGACGGCGACAGCGACGACGAGGAAGAAGAAGGCGATGGCGGCCCGGACCCGGAAGAGGCCCTGCGCCGCTTCACCGCGGTCTCCGATCAGCTGGAAGTCGCCAAGAAAGCCCTGAAGAAGCACGGTCGTGACAGCAAGCAGGCCATCGAAGAGCTGCGCCTGTTGGCCGAACTGTTCATGCCGATCAAGCTGGTGCCCAAGCAGTACGACGCACTGGTGGTGCGTGTACGTGAAGCCCTGGACCGCCTGCGCGGCCAGGAACGAGCCATCATGCAGCTGTGCGTGCGTGATGCCCGTATGCCGCGTGCCGACTTCCTGCGCCTGTTCCCAGGCAACGAAGTGGATCTGGACTGGGCCGCCAGCCTGGCCAAGGGTAAAGCCAAATACGCCGAAGCCATCGGCAACCTGGAAGCGGACATCCAGCGCTGCCAGCAGAAGCTGATCGCCCTGCAGGACGAGACCGAGCTGACCCTGGCCGAGATCAAGGACATCAACCGTCGCATGTCGATCGGTGAAGCCAAGGCTCGTCGCGCCAAGAAGGAAATGGTCGAGGCCAACCTGCGTCTGGTCATCTCCATCGCCAAGAAGTACACCAACCGCGGCCTGCAGTTCCTCGACCTGATCCAGGAAGGCAACATCGGCCTGATGAAGGCGGTGGACAAGTTCGAATACCGTCGCGGTTACAAGTTCTCGACCTACGCCACCTGGTGGATTCGCCAGGCGATCACCCGCTCGATCGCCGACCAGGCGCGCACCATCCGTATTCCGGTGCACATGATCGAGACGATCAACAAGCTCAACCGCATCTCCCGTCAGATGCTTCAGGAAATGGGCCGCGAGCCGACTCCCGAAGAGCTGGGCGAGCGCATGGAAATGCCCGAGGACAAGATCCGCAAGGTGCTGAAGATCGCCAAAGAGCCGATCTCCATGGAAACCCCGATCGGCGACGACGAGGATTCGCACCTGGGCGACTTCATCGAGGACAGCACCATGCAGTCCCCGATCGACGTAGCCACCGTGGAAAGCCTCAAGGAAGCCACTCGCGAAGTGCTGGCCGGCCTCACTGCCCGTGAAGCCAAGGTTCTGCGCATGCGCTTCGGTATCGACATGAACACCGACCACACCCTCGAGGAAGTGGGCAAGCAGTTCGACGTCACCCGTGAGCGTATCCGCCAGATCGAAGCCAAGGCACTGCGCAAGCTGCGCCACCCGACCCGTAGCGAACACCTGCGCTCGTTCCTCGACGAGTAAGGGTTCACGGGAATGAAAAATGCCGGTCACTGATCGGCATTTTTTTCGCCTGCGCTTCAGGCTCATGGAGCGGCTTTGTTCTCCACCGCTTAAGGTGGACCGGGACGCGTAGTCAACGCGAAGCTCGTCCACCTGAGCCCAGCGACGCAGCCACCGGGCAATCCTCGCACAGGTAGCTCAGCCCGCCAGCTCGGCAAAGCCCTGACGAATCGCCTCCTCGGGCAGGTTGTCGCCGATGAACACGATCACGCTCTCGCGCTTCTCGTCGGCGCCCCACTCGCTGTCCCAGTCGAAGCCATAGAGCCGCAACACGCCCTGAAAGACCATGCGGCGGTCTTCACCGGCGATGCTCAGCACGCCCTTGTAGCGCAGCAGCGAATTGCCGTGCTGTTCCAGCAGGTTCTCCATAAAGCCACTGAGGCGATCCAGATCCAGCGGCTTGTCGCCCGTCAGCACCAGGGTGGCAATGCGGTCGCTGCTCTTGCCCGCCATCACTGGTCGCAGGCTCGGCGCCACGTCGGCATTGAGATTGAAGCCGCGCACATCCAGCAGCTCACTCAAATCGATGCGGCCATGTTCGACCACACGGATCGGCGCCCGGCGATTGATGCGCTGCAAGCGTGCGGCAAGCGCTTCACGGGCAGCGTCATCGACCAGATCGGTCTTGCTCAGCAGGATGCGGTCAGCGAAACCGACCTGGGCCTGGGCGATGGTTTCCTGCAGATGGCGGTCGGCATTGACGGCGTCCACCAGGGTGATAATGCCGTCGAGCACGTAACGCTCGCACAGTTCCTCGGTGGCGAAGAAGGTCTGGGCGACAGGCGCAGGGTCGGCCAGGCCGGTGCACTCGATCACCAGGCGGTCGAAATCCAGCTCGCCGCTGTCACGCTTTTCCAGCAGCACGAACAGCGCCTTCTCCAGCTCGACGTGGATGGAACAGCACACGCAGCCGTTGGCCAGGGTCATCACCTGCACCGGCTCGCTGCCGAGCAGTTGGCTGTCGATGGGCGTTTCGCTGTATTCGTTTTCGATCACCGCGATCTTCAGGCCGTGCTCGGCCTTGAGGATATGCCGCAACAGGGTGGTCTTGCCGGCGCCGAGAAAACCGCTGAGCACGGTGACCGGAATGGGGGAAAAGGACATGAATGCATTCCTCTGAAAGACACACGCCACGACGAGGCGTGGCGTGTGGTGCTTGAAGCGGGCCCAAGCCCGCAAGGTCATGTCAGCAGCAGCGGATCGGCCGCCCCTTGCCACCACCATAACGTGCTTCCTGACGCTCGCGGAAGAAGGCTTCGTAGCTCATCACTGGCTGATCCGGATGCTTCTTGGCCATGTGCTCGACATAGGTGTCGTAGTCAGGCATGCCCACCAGCATCCTCGCAGCCTGACCGAGGTACTTGCCCATCCGGCTGAGATCATTGAACACGGGCAACCTCCGGCGCGTCTGCTGGCAGCGCTTCATAGGTGGCTTCACGGTCGGTACGCAGCTCCTTGCGCCAGGCGGCGCGGCCGACCTTGATCGCATAGAACAGCACGCTTAGCACCACGAATAGGAACAGCACGGTGAGCGTGGCGTTGGTGTAGGCGTTGAAGATCACGTGCTGCATCTGGCCGATATCCTTGGCCGGGGCGATGACCTGACCGGCGTCCAGCGCGGTCTGGTACTTCTTGGCCAGGGCCAGGAAACCAACGGCCGGGTTCGGGTCGAGTAGCTTGATCAGGCCGGCGGTGGTGGTGCAGATCAGCAGCCAGGTGGCCGGGATCAGCGTCACCCACACGTAGCGCTCGCGCTTCATCTTGATCAGCACCACGGTGCCGAGCATCAGGGCGATACCGGCGAGCATCTGGTTGGAGATGCCGAACAGCGGCCACAGGGTGTTGATGCCGCCCAGCGGATCGATCACGCCCTGGTACAGCAGCCAGCCCCACAGCGCCACGCAGCCAGCAGTGGCGATCACGTTGGCAGTCCAGGACTCGGTTTTCTTCAGGGCCGGCACGAAGTTGCCGAGCAGGTCCTGCAGCATGAAGCGACCGGCACGGGTACCGGCGTCCACCGCGGTGAGGATGAACAGCGCCTCGAAGAGAATCGCGAAGTGGTACCAGAACGCCATGGTGTTCTCGCCCGGCAGTACGCTGTGCAGGATCTGCGCGATACCTACGGCCAGGGTCGGTGCACCGCCGGCACGGGCCAGGATGGTGTTCTCACCGATATCACGGGCGACCGCTTCCAGCTGATCAGGGGTGATCACGAAGCCCCAGCTGCTGACCGCGGCGGCGACCGACTGAACATCCGAGCCGACCAGGGCCGCCGGGCTGTTCATGGCGAAGTACACGCCCGGCTCGATCACCGAGGCGGCCACCATGGCCATGATGGCCACGAAGGATTCCATCAGCATGCCGCCGTAACCGATGTAGCGGGCATGGGTTTCGTTGGCCAGCAGCTTGGGCGTGGTGCCCGAACTGATCAGCGCGTGGAAGCCGGATACCGCGCCACAGGCGATGGTGATGAACAGGAACGGGAACAGGGTGCCCTTCCACACCGGGCCGGTGCCGTCGGTGAACTGGGTCAGCGCCGGCATTTTCAGCTCGGGCATGACCACCAGAATGCCGATGGCCAGGGCGATGATGGTGCCGATCTTGAGGAAGGTCGACAGGTAGTCACGTGGCGCCAGGATCAGCCATACCGGCAGTACCGCGGCGACGAAACCGTAGCCGATCAGCATCCAGGTGATCTGCACGCCGGTGAAGGTGAAGGCCGGGCCCCACACGGGGTCAGCGGCGACCACGCCACCCAGCCAGATCGAGCCGAGCAGCAGGATCACCCCGATCAGGGAAATCTCGCCGATGCGGCCCGGGCGGATGTAGCGCATGTAGATGCCCATGAACATCGCGATGGGAATGGTCGCCATCACGGTGAACATGCCCCAGGGGCTTTCCGCCAGCGCCTTGACGACGATCAGCGAGAGCACCGCGAGGATGATGATCATGATCAGGAAGGCGCCGAACAGCGCGATGGTACCGGGGATCTGGCCCATTTCCTCGCGCACCAGCTCGCCCAGGGAGCGGCCGTTGCGGCGTGTGGAAATGAACAGCACCATGAAGTCCTGCACGGCACCAGCCAGCACCACGCCGGCGATCAGCCAGAGGGTGCCCGGCAGATAGCCCATCTGCGCAGCGAGTACCGGGCCGACCAGCGGGCCGGCGCCAGCGATGGCGGCGAAGTGGTGACCGAAAAGGATGTGCTTGTTGGTCGGGACGTAGTCCAGGCCATCGTTGTTGAGCACGGCGGGGGTGGCACGGGTGGGGTCGAGCTGCATCACCTTGGTGGCGATGAACAGACTGTAGTAGCGGTACGCGACGAGGTAGATCGCCACGGCAGCGACGACGATCCACAGGGCGTTGATCGATTCGCCGCGGTTCAGCGCCACGGTGCCCAGCGCGAAGGCGCCCAGCAACGCGACCGCAAACCAGGCGATATGACTGGCCATTCTGGTCATTTGGACATCTCCGGTCGCAAACCTTGGCCTGCGACACTCATTGTTATTGTTGTGCTCTGTTACAAGAGCCCCCGCAACTATCCATATAAGTACGCTTTGCAGTAATTCGCAAAACTACCCACGGCCCTCTACGTAGAACTACGTAGAAGCATGCAGATCCCGCCAGCCGGGCCCTGCGCCTTTGTGTATGCTCTGCCCGCCGTCCATCCGCCGCGGGGCCGCCTGCCCCGACACGCAGCCCGGAGTGCCCATGCAACTCAAGCACAAGATCGTCGCCCTGAGCCTGCTGCCCATGCTCCTGGCCGTGGCCGTGGTGTGCCTGCTGGTGCTGATCCAGAACCAGCGCCTGGGCAACCAGCAGGCCCAGCTGATCGAGCACAGCATCCTTGGCAGCAAGCAGGCCGAGCTCAAGCACTACGTGGAGATGGCGCTGAGCACCATCGCACCGCTGTACAACAGCGGCCGCGACGACGAGGAAACCAAGCGCCAGGTGCTGGCCCTGCTGCAACGCATCAATTTCGGCAGCGACGGCTACTTCTTCGTCTACGACCGCAACGGCAAGAACCTCATGCACCCGCGCCAGGCCACGCTGGTGGGCAAGGACCTGTGGAACATGACCGATCCCCATGGCCTGCTGGTGATCCAGGCGCTGATCCGCAGCGCCACCGAAGGCGACGGTTTCCAGCGCTATGCCTGGCAGAAACCCTCCACCGGCCAAGTCGCCGAAAAGCTCGCCTACGTGACCCAGCTCGACCGCTGGGGCTGGATGCTCGGCACTGGCATCTACCTGGAAGACGTCGACAACGCCATCGCCCAGGTTCGCCACGACGTCGGCAGCGGCATCCGCACCACCATGCTGGCCATCGCCATCGTCGCGCTGATCGCCGTGCTGCTGGTGTTCGCCAGCGGCCTGACCCTCAACGTCAGCGAACACCGCCTGGCCGACCGCAAGTTGCAGCAACTGACCCAGCGCATCATCACCTCCCAGGAAGAGGAACGCTCGCGGCTATCCCGGGAGCTGCACGACGGCATCAGCCAGTTGCTGGTGTCGATCAAGTTCAAGTTCGAGCTGGCCGCTCACGAACTGGACGCCGGCAAGGCCAGCGCGGCGCAGACCCTGCGCCAGGGCATCGAACGGCTGGCCGGGGCGATTGGCGAAGTGCGGCGCATCTCCCACGACCTGCATCCCTCGCTACTCGACACCCTCGGCCTGGCCTCGGCGATCGGCCAGTTGGCCAGCGAGTTCGAGCAGCGCAGCGGGCTGCGGGTGGACTACGACAACAGCCTGGGCGATATCCGCCTGAGCGACGACATGAACGTGGCGCTGTTTCGCATCCTTCAGGAGGCGCTGACCAATATCGAGCGCCACGCCGGCGCCGGCCAGGTGACCATCCAGCTGACCGGTAACCCACGGCGGGTGCACCTGCGCATCAGCGACGACGGCAGCGGTTTCAGCCCACGCCAGGCCGAGCAGAGCGGCGGCATCGGCCTGCGCAACATCCGTGAGCGGGTCGAGCACTTCGGCGGCGACTTCAGCATCGCCTCCACGCCCGCTGGCACCGTTCTGACTGTCGCCCTGTTACTCTCCGCCGACGCGCCACAATCCCGGACCGAGCCTGCATGAAGACCATCCGCATCGCCCTCGTCGACGACCACATCCTGGTGCGCGAAGGCATCCGCACGCTGCTGTCGATGGTCGAGCATTTCGAGATCGCCGGCGAGGCCGGCAGTGGCAGTGAAGCCCTGGAGCTGGTGGCCCGCGAGCAGCCGGACATCCTGCTGATGGACATCGGCCTCAAGGACATCAACGGCCTGGAGCTGACCGGCATCATCAAGAAGCGCCACCCGGCCACCAAGGTGCTGATCCTGAGCATGTACGACAATCAGGAATACGTGAGCAGCTCGCTGCGCATGGGCGCCTCGGGCTACGTGCTCAAGGAGGCGCCGTCCCAGGACATCATCTCGGCGATCGACGTGCTGGCGGTCGGCGGGCGCTTCTACAGCGGCGACGTGGCCCACAAACTGGCCCAGGAAGAAACCGAGGAAGGCGAGCTGACCCCGCGCGAACGGCAGGTGCTGCTGATGATGGCCCAGGGCCTGAACAACAAGGCCATGGCCCGCGAGCTGGCGATCAGCGTGCGCACCGTGGAAACCTACCGGCTGAACATTCGCCGCAAACTGGATATCGAAAAGCCCGCCGACCTGGTCAAACGCGCCATGGAATACGGCTGGTCGCCGCAAACCTGACGCCAGCTTTCGCGCATTCGGCGACGCCGCCGCGCGGCTTGGCTATAGTGGACAAAACCAATAGAGGACAGCTTCCATGAGTGACAACCACGAACGTCGGCGCTTCCAGCGCATCGCCTTCGACGCGCCCGCCGAGATCGTGCAGGGCGAACAGAGCTGGCAGGTGGAGCTGCACGACATTTCCTTCCGCGGCGTGCTGGTACGCAGGCCCTGGAACTGGGAAGGTGAAGCCGGCCAGGATTACCTGCTGCGCATTGCCCTCGATGACAACCTGCAAGTGACCATGCAGGTCGAGCTGGTACACCGCGAAGAGCGCGTGCTGGGCTTTCTCTGCCACCACATCGACCTGGATTCCATGAGCCACCTGCGCCGCCTGGTGGAGCTCAACCTGGGCGACGAGGCCCTGCTGGAACGCGAGCTGGCTGCGCTCTGCGAAGACGACAACTGATTTCTCCCATCCAGAGCGACAACTCGGCGAGCAACTGACCTGGCAAGGCCAGGCTCCGCAAAATCAACGCGCAGCAAATGCGGGCGAGGCGTATCGTATGCACCGCCCCGCTGCGCGACGATACCGACCCGTATGCATCGATCCCTCTGCTGTTTGTGCCTGTCGCTGCTGGCGCTGCTTTGCGTTGCCTGCTCGCCACCGCCACCGGCATCGCTGGAGCACCAGGTCTACATCTGGCAACGGCAATGGCAACCCACCCACCGCCAGGTACTTGCGCAGACCAAGAGTGACTTCACCGCCCTACGTGTACTCGCTCTGCAGTTTCATCCCAGGGCAGGCTGGGCCAAGGCCTATCCCGACCTACAGCAACTGATCGCCGATGGTCGCCCGGTAGTGATGGTGATACGGCTCGACGGACAATTGCCGCAGCCGGATCAGACGCAGATCCTCAGTCGAACGGCCAGCTTGCTGGCTGAATGGCAAGCCAGCGGGGTCAATCTGCAAGGTGTGGAAATCGATCACGACTGCGCAAGCGCGCGGCTGCCCGCCTACACGGACCTGCTGACAGCACTGCGCTCCGCGCTGCCCGCCAACCTCGCGCTGAGCATTACCGCCCTTCCCACCTGGCTGAATAGCCCTCATCTGGAAGCCCTGCTGCGCCAGGTCGACAGCTCGGTGCTGCAGGTTCACGCCGTCAACGATCCACGCGATGGGCTGTTCGACCCACAGCAGGCGCAACGCTGGGCCGACGCCTACGGCAAGCGCAGCGCAAAACCCTTCCTGCTGGCGCTGCCCGCCTATGGCGTCGCCGTGATCGGCACCTCAGGACAAGTCGAGAGCGAGGCCCCGCTGGACGTGCGCGGAAGCCGCCGTGAGCTGCACGCCGATCCCCAGCAGGTCGCCAACCTTCTGAGCACCCTGGAGGAGCGCCGTCCGGAAAAGCTGCGCGGCATCATCTGGTTCCGCCTGCCGCTGCCAGGTGACCGCCGCGCCTGGCCACTGGCGACTCTGCAAGCGGTTATGCATGGGCAGCCGTTGAGCGCCTCGATCACCGTGGACGTGAAACAAGCCGGCCCGTTGCGTGAGTTGACGCTGATGAGCAACGGCAATCGCGACGTCGGCCTTCCAGCGCGTGTCAGCCTGGCTGGCAGCCACTGCGAAGCCGCCGATGCCGTCGCAGACTATCGCCTGGAACAAGGCGAAAATGGTCCGATATTCGTTCGCAAACAACCCGCACGTCTTTCGGCAGGGCAACGCCAGGCACTGGGCTGGGCACGCTGCAGCCTGTTCGACCAAGGAGCAATTCATGTTTCACCCTGAGTGGCAACGCCGGCTGCTAAGTATCGGTGTTGGCCTGGTGCTGCCGCTGTCCCCGGCCATCGCCTGTGGACCCGACTTCCCCTATCTGCTGCTCAATGATCGCCAGAACGCGCTGGCACAACTACCCGAAGGCAGCTTCGCGCAAGAGATTCGCAAACTTGGTGCGGCGATTCCCGGCCTGGCCGGGGCCACTGAAGCAACACTGCCGCAGTACTGGGGCACCAACGATCGCCTGCCGGATCAGCGTGACGAGGTGGAAAAAGCGCAGTTGCCGGACGGTTTATTCGAGCGTGTTCAGCAATTGCGCGCACTCACCGACGCGGCCGAGGTAGAACGCCAAGGTGTCGGGCTGCCGGCCGAGCTGCGCCTGTACACTGCTGGTGCCGTGGCCTTCGCCCAGGGCGACCACCGGCAGGCCGCCGAGTACTTCAAGCGTGTACTGGCCTTACCGGCAGAGCAACGCAAGTTGCGCAGCACCTGGGCGGCCTACTCTCTGGGCCGTAGCCTGGCATTGATGACCGGTGAGGCCACCGAAACCAGCGATCCCGAGCTTCCGCAACGGGCGTCCGCGGCCTTCGAGCAGACGCGCAAGCTGGCCGTTGAAGGTTTTGACGATCCGCTCGAACTGGCCATTGCCAGCCTCGGCGAACAGGCGCGGCTGAATCTGCAGGCTGGGGAGTGGAGCCAGGCCATCGGCCTCTACGCCAGCCAGGCCATCCATGGCTCAGACACCGGCGCCAGCTCATTGCGCGAGGTCGGCGCAACGCTTGCGGCCATGGATGACCAACACCTGCTGCCGCTGCTACACCAGCAGGCGGTGCGGCAACTGCTCAGCGCCATGCTGCTGGCCGGCATCCAGCATTCGGCGCTGCCCGCAGAGCGCCTGCTGACGCTGATTCAGCAGACGGGCATCCAGCAGCTGGACGACGCCGATCGCCTCGCTGCCATCGCCTACCGCGAAGGGGATTACACCACTGCTCAGCGCTTTCTCGAGCGCGCCGGCGATAGCGGCCTGACCTGGTGGCTGCGGGCCAAAATGGCGCTACGCGCTGGCGACAGCAAAGCCGCCAGCCAGGCCTATGCCGAGGCGGCCAAACGCTTTCCGGACGACGAGAACTGGGGCTGGCGACGTAACGGCGACTGGCTGAACGAAACCCTGAAGCCCAAATGCCGTGTCGAAGGTGAGTCGGCGATTCTCACCCTCGAGCGTGGTGACTATCTGCAGGCCTTCGAACAGCTTTATCGCAGTGGTGATCTCTACTGGGAGGACGCCGCTGCCGTGGCAGAGCGCGTACTGACCACCGATGAACTCAAAGGCTACGTCGACAGTCACGTCACCAGCACCCCGGAGCCTGCCGACGGCGAACCCTGGAATTACTGGGACCGCCCGCCGGCCTTGCGCCTGCGCGAGCTGCTGGCGCGCCGCCTGATGCGCGACGGCCGTTATGATGAAGCACGTGGTTACTTTGCCCAAACCGAGCAACAGCAGGCCGCTGCTGACTATCAGCAGGCACGTCAGCAGGCGCAGAGCGCGTGGACCGACATCGGCCGCGCCGAGGCCTATTTCGAGGCTGCCAGCATCCTTCGCCGCCAGGGCATGGAACTACTGGGCTACGAACTGGGACCGGATAACTACGTTTACGCAGGCAACTACTCCGAACGCTACAACAGCGCACAGGTGGTGCCGGACGCTGGCCCGATCGAGATGGGTGGCCTGCTATCGGCAGCCGAGGCGCAGCGCTGGAATGCCACTGCCGCCGAACCCTACCGTCGTTTTCATTACCGCTGGATAGCGGCAGACCTGGCCAGCAGCGCGGCGGATCTGCTGCCGGAGCGCAGCCAGGCGTTCGCCAGCACCTTGTGCGCGGCCACCGACTGGATGATCAATGTCGATCCGCAACGTGCACAGAGCTACTACCAGCGTTACGTGGAGCACGGCGCCCTGCGCCTGCCGCCAGCGCCGGCCTTCGTGTTCGGCGTGGGCGCCTGCGAGACGCCGGATTTCCAGGCAGCGCGCAAGCGGCAATGGATCGAGCGCGGGCAGGCCGTCATTCAGGCCGTACGCGAACACCGAGGTGCGCTGGCTGCACTCTCGCTAGCAGTTGTCGGCATCGCCATCTACTGGCGACGCCGGAGCAAGAAAGCCGCTGTGTGAGGGTCGGTGGTCACGTTCAGTGGCGGATACCGAAATCGCAGCAGGCCGCATCGGCTTCGCGGCGGCGGGCGCGGCGCACTTTCACCACCCGCGGCAGCAGATCCACAAGTGGCTGGCGCTTGCGCTCGACGCCCAGGCGGTCGATGGGCGAAGCGCTGGCTTTGGCGATGATGTCGTAGAACAGCAGCATGATGGCGACTCCTCTGTGGGTACGCCTTCATCCTGCGACTGCCGCCCTGCCCCACCATTGACACGGATCAATGGCCGCCGGGCGCTCCCAGCGGCACAACGCCGCAGCTACTCGAATAGCGCGTCGAGTGCTTGCTCCAGGCGCGTCACAGCGATCACCTGCAGCCCGGGCGGCGACTCCTTCGGCGCGTTGGCCTTGGGCACAATGGCGCGCTTGAAACCGTGCTTGGCGGCTTCTTTCAAACGCTCCTGACCGCTGGGCACCGGGCGAATTTCGCCGGAAAGGCCAACCTCGCCGAAGACCAAAAGATCATGGGGCAGCGGCCGGTTGCGCAGGCTGGAAATGACTGCCGAGATCAGCGCCAGGTCGGAGGCGGTTTCCAGCACCTTCACACCGCCGACCACGTTGAGAAACACGTCCTGGTCATAGGTGGGAATGCCGCCGTGGCGGTGCAACACGGCCAGCAGCATGGCCAGGCGGTTCTGATCGAGACCCAGGGTGACGCGGCGCGGGTTGGCCATATGGCTGGTGTCGACCAGCGCCTGCACTTCCACCAGCATTGGCCGGGTGCCTTCCCAGGTGGCCATGACGATGCTGCCCGGCACCTCTTCCTGGGCGCGGGTGAGGAAGATCGCCGAGGGGTTGCTGACTTCCTTGAGGCCCTTGTCGGTCATGCCGAACACGCCCAGCTCGTTGATCGCGCCGAAGCGGTTCTTCACCGCACGCAACAAACGCAGGCGGCCATCGGGGTCGCCCTCGAAATACAGCACGGTGTCAACCATGTGCTCGAGCACCCGCGGGCCGGCCAGGGCGCCTTCCTTGGTCACGTGTCCGACCAGGAAGATCGCCGTGCCGCTCTGCTTGGCGAAACGCACCAGGAGCGCCGCACTCTCGCGCACCTGGGCCACGCCACCGGGCGCGGACTGCAGCTGCTCGGTGAAGATGGTCTGGATCGAGTCGATCACCATGACCTTGGGCTTTTCGTGGCGGGCGGTGGCGATGATGCTTTCGATGCAGGTCTCGGTCATCACCTTGAGTTTGTCTTCCGGCAGGCCAAGACGTCGGGCACGCATCGCCACCTGCTGCTGGGATTCCTCACCGGTGACGTACAGCGCCGGAAAACGCTGGGCGACGTTGCACAGGGTCTGCAGCAGGATGGTCGACTTGCCGATGCCGGGGTCGCCGCCGATCAGCACCACCGAGCCGTCCACCAGGCCACCGCCAAGCACGCGGTCGAGTTCGCCGGATGCTGTGGAAAAGCGCGCAACTTCCTCGACGCTGACTTCGGCCAGGGTCTTGAGCTGCGCCTGCTGCCCGGCCCAGCCGGTTCGCCCGCTGGGCGCCGCTGCGCCGCCAGCTTCAATCATGGTTTCGGTGAGGGTATTCCAGGCGCCGCACTCGCCGCATTGCCCGGCCCACTTGGGAAAGGTCGCGCCGCACTCGGTGCAGCCGTACAAGCGTTTAGCCTTGGCCATGGGGGTCGTCCTGCCTGATCGATCGAGGCCGAAACGATACCGAACAACTGGATAAATTTACAGACCTGTACGTGCAGGCTATCGGCGGCGTACCGGCCAGGCCGATAATGCGCCGCTCCTCTGCCTTGAGACCCCGTGATGTCCATCGAACTGATTCCCGCCAGCGCCGAGCAGCTGCCGCTGATCCGCAACCTCTACCAGTTCTATGCCTACGAGTCGTCGGACTGGGAGCAGGAAGACGTCGAGGTCGACGGCCACTTTTACGTGCACGAGCCGCATCTGCAGCGCTACTGGCAGGACGAAGGCTGGAGCGCCGGGCTGATTCTGGTCGACGGTTTTATCGCCGGTTTTCTGCTGCTGGAGGCCTGTGAGGACCAGCGCCTGGCCGAGATGGAATTCGCCGACCTGTTCCTGCTCAAGAAATACCGGCGCCTGGGCATCGGCCGTGCGTTGCTGCAGCAAACGGTCAGCGACGGGCGCCGTTGGCTGGTTTGTTGTTACGAGCAGGATGAGCTGGCGAGCGCTTTCTACCGGCAGGTGCTGAGCGAGCTGTCATTCGTGGTGCGTAAGCTGGAAGACGACGGCGCTGAAACGGGGCTGCAACGATTCGTGGTGCAGGCCTGAAGGTTGACGGGTAGCAATAAAGAACCCGGGTTACGCCTGCGGCTAACCCAGGCTACGCAAAACTCGTAGCCTGGCGTTGAGCGCAGCGATACCCAGGAATCCGTCACGCATCGCTGCACCCAATGTCGCCTGGAGGCTCAGCGTTCGGTGAGCTCCTGCACGATCTTGTCCTTGAGCAGCACCCGCTCGCGGCGCAAGCGGCCCAGGGTTTCGTCATCGAAGGACTGGTTGCCGGACTCGAGTTCGACGATGCGTTTGTCCAGATTCTGGTAGCGGCCTACCAGGCCGTCGAAACCCGGATGGCTCTTGCGACGCTCGGTCAGGGCGTCGCCGAACTCACGAAATTCTTCGCGCAGATTGTGCTCGGCGGTCATGGGGCGCTCCTCTGTGTGGGGGTGGTGATCCATTGACCATAGCCCAGCAGCGCCGACATGCCCGCCCGACGAGTTGCATCAACCGCCGCAGTTGTTGCCACAGTTGCAGCACTCACCGCGCGCCTTGCGCTGCTGGCGCGCCAGATCTTCGCGCAAACCCGAACGGCGCAGTTTCAGCGCAGCCAGGCTCAGCCCGTCGGGCCGCTCCAGGCCGTTTTCGATACGGGCGATGCGCCGGTCGACATCATCGTGCTGCTCCACCAGCGCAGCGTAGGCAGGGTTGCCGTGCAGCCGCGCGGCGGTTTCGGATTGGGCGGAATAGTCGATATGCATGGCCAGGCTCCTGATAGATGAATGAGGCCACTGTAATCAGGTGAAAGGCCCTGCCCGTTGATCCCCGTCAACCACGCAAAGCGGCCGAGCACCATCCATCGCCTGCGCGCAAAGGTGCGGCGCAGAGCACTGCAGCGAATCGGTATCTATCAACTTGCGGTAATAAATTCGGACAATGCCGCGACATGGGGGTCACAAACCTAACGCTAGCCGAACGCCAAGCATGGCAGACCGCTAGCGGTGCTTTACACTTCAGCGCACCAAATCAGATCCAGGGGGTTGCACATGAGCATCATCAACGAATTCAAGGCCTTCGCGGTCAAGGGCAACGTCGTCGACATGGCGGTCGGTATCATCATCGGCGCGGCCTTCGGCAAGATCGTCTCGTCCTTCGTCGGCGACGTGATCATGCCGCCCCTGGGCCTGCTGATCGGTGGGGTGGACTTCTCCGATCTGGCCATCACCCTCAAGGCCGCCGAGGGCGATATTCCGGCCGTGGTGCTGGCTTACGGGCGCTTCATCCAGACGGTCATCGACTTCATCATCATCGCCTTCGCCATCTTCATGGGCGTCAAGGCGATCAACCGCCTCAAGCGCGAAGAAGCCGCCGCGCCGTCGGTGCCGCCAGCACCGAGCACCCAGGAAGTACTGCTGACGGAAATCCGCGACCTGCTCAAGAACCAGCAGCACAAGGATTGATCGGGCAGCAGAGCAGCAAAGAAAACGGCGCCTCCAGGGCGCCGTTTTCATATCCAGCTCAGGTCACGCCGCGCTGTTGTCGGCATCAGGCTTGAGCAGCACGCGGGTGATGCGCCGTTCCTTGACCTCGATCACCGTCAGTTCCCAGCCCAGGTACTCGACCTTGTCGCCGATCAGCGGCAGGCGGTCGAGCAGGCTCATGGCCAGCCCGGCCAGGGTCTGGTAATCGTCGGTCGGCTTGGCGGCGAAGTTCATCCGCTCGCGCAGCACCGCCAGGTTGACCGCACCGTTGACCCGGTAGCCACCGTCCACTTCCTCGACGTCCGGGCCGTCCACTTCGCTGGCATCCGGCAGTTCACCGGCAATCGCTTCGAGAATGTCGGTCAGGGTCAGCAGGCCTTCGAAACCGCCGAACTCGTTGACCACGAAGGCCACGTGGGTCGAGCCCTGGCGCATCTGTTCCAGGGAGCTGAGCACGCTTGAGCTGTCCGGCAGGTTGATCGGCGCGCGCACCAGGCTTTCGATATCCGGCTGCTGGCCCTTGAGCAGTTCCTTGAACAGCTCCTTCTTGTGCACGTAGCCCAAGGGCTCGTCGCGCGTTTCGTTGCGGATCACCACCAGGCGCGAGTGCGGCGAATCGAGCAGCGCCTGCTGGATCTTCTCCGGGGCGTCGTCGAGGTTGATGCAGTCGACTTCCATGCGATCGGTCATGACCTTCTGAATCGACAACTCAGCCATGTTCAGCACGCCACTGATCATCACCCGCTCGCGACGGTCGAACAGCGCGGTTTCGCCCTGCTCGCCCTCGAGCATGTCGGCGATGTCCTCGCCGACTTCATCGGCCTGCACCTTGCCGCCGAGCATGCGCATCACCGCGTGGGCGGTGCGGTCGCGCAGGCCACGCTGGCCCTGCAGGCTGCGCTTGCGGCGCGAACGGGCGATCTGGTTGAACAGCTCGATAAGGATCGAGAAGCCAATGGCCGCGTACAGGTAACCCTTCGGAATGTGGAAGCCCAGACCTTCAGCGGTCAGGCTGAAACCGATCATCATCAAAAAGCCCAGGCAGAGCATGATTACCGTCGGGCGGGCGTTGACGAAGGCGGTCAGCGGCTTGCTGGCGACGATCATCAGGCCGATGGAGATGATCACCGCGATCATCATCACTTCCAGGTGCTCGACCATGCCGACGGCAGTGATTACGGCATCCAGGGAGAACACCGCGTCGAGCACGATGATCTGCGCCACCACCGGCCAGAACTTGGCGTAGGTGCGCGAGCCACCATGCTGATGGGTACGGCCTTCGAGGCGCTCGTGCAGTTCCATGGTGGCCTTGAACAGCAGGAACACACCACCGAACAGCATGATCAGGTCACGGCCGGAAAAGGACTTGCCGAACACGTCGATCAGCGGATCGGTCAGCGTCACCAGCCAGGCCATGCTGGCCAGCAGGCCCAGGCGCATGATCAGCGCCAGGCTCAGGCCGATCACCCGCGCGCGGTCACGCTGCTCGGGCGGCAGCTTGTCGGCGAGAATGGCGATGAACACCAGGTTGTCGATGCCCAGAACGATTTCCAGGACGATCAGGGTCAACAGGCCAAGCCAGGCCGTCGGATCAGCGATCCATTCCATTTTAGTGTGTAGCTCTCTCTAGGGGAAAACGGAGACGGCCGAACGCGGCGCGCATGCAGGTCGCAGGCGCGTGAAGTCTCGGCTGTCGGGAAGGATGCGCAGCGCTGTGCTGCACGATGGGCGCGCGCCGGGCGGCGCTGCCTTTGGGAAGCGCCCTCGTCCGTAATGGCGAGGGCGGTCGACTACTGTCGCTGTCCATGTAGACCGGATAGTGGGAAACAGACCCTGCAATCTACTGGAGCGCGAGTCACACCGAAAGCGGCAAGTTTGTAACCGTGCTTTACATGCCGCCTGAGCGTGTCGGCTTGCAGGCTTACCAGTAGTTCTCCACGGCGACCTGGCCGGGCCGCCGGGTCAGGCTGAGGTTCATGTTGCGCGCCTTCAGGCATTGGCGGATGTCGTCGATCATCTGCGGGTTGCCGCAGATCATCACCCGAGAATGTTCGGGGGTCAGCTCAAGACCGGCGGCACGCTCCAGCTCGCCGTTTTCGATCAGTTGGGTGATGCGCGCATTCAGGCAGCCCGGCGCCTGCTCGCGGGTGACCACCGGCACATAGGTGAGTTTGTGGGTGTACTCGGCCAGGTGCTCCAGCTCGGCGAAGCCGTGGATCATGTCCTGATAGGCCAGCTCGGCCAGGGTGCGGGCGCTGTAAACCAGCACGATGCGCTCGAAGCGCTCCCAGATTTCGAAATCCTGCAGCATCGACAGGAACGGCGCGATGCCGGTGCCGCTGCCCAGCAGCCACAGGTCGCGACCATCGACGAAGCGATCCAGGGTCAGATAACCGGTGGCCATCTTTTCCACCAGCAGGGTGTCTCCGACGCGCAGGCGGCTCAGTTCGCTGGTGAACTCACCACCTGGCACCACGATGGAAAAGAACTCCAGGTGCTCGTCATGGGGCGCGGAGACCAGCGAATAGGCGCGCCAGACCACCGAGCCGTCGGCCTTCTCCACCCCCAGGCGCACGAACTGCCCGGCGCGAAAGCGAAACCCGGCATCGCGGGTGGTGCGCAGGGTGAACAGGCTGGGCGTCAGGGTCTGTACGTCGAGAAGGGTCTGGCGGGTGAATTTGTCTTCGCTACTCATCGGCGGCTCCATCTGGGCTCATGGGGCCTAGTGTCGCGCAAAGCCGGCGCGGGAAACACCGGTAAAGATCAGGGAAAACAGTTGGGCGGGATCGGCAGCTGCACGAGTTCGATGTGATTGGTGGATAAGCTTCGCGTTATCCACCCTACAAGCCGGCACCACCATCTTGTGGGAGCGGGCGGGGACGCCCAGTTCATGCCCGCGATCGCGCGCAGGGCGCGCTCCCACAGAAGATCCGCCGTAGCCCGGGTCGAGCGAAGCGACACCCGGGAAACCATCGCCCACAAAAAAGCCGACCCTGAGGTCGGCTCTTTTGCGGTGCGCTGATGCTTACAACGCCTCACGGCTGCTGGCGCCGTCCACCAGGCGGGCGATGCCCAGCGGGTTGGCGTTTTTCAGGGCGTCGGGCAACAGGGCCTCCGGGCAGTTCTGGTAGCACACCGGGCGCAGGAAGCGGTCGATGGCCAGGGTGCCGACCGAGGTGCCGCGGGCGTCGGAGGTCGCCGGGTACGGGCCGCCATGCACCATGGCATCACAGACTTCCACGCCGGTTGGATAACCGTTGAACAGTACGCGCCCGACCTTCTGTTCTAGCAGCGCGAGCAGCTCCTCACTGCCGGCCAGGTCGCCAGATTCGGTGATCAGCGTCGCGGTCAGTTGACCGTGCAACCCCGCGATGGCCTCTAGCAGTTCAGCCTTGTCGGCCACTTCGACGACGATGGTGGTCGGCCCGAAGACTTCTTCCTGCAGGCGCTCGTCACCTTCAAGCAGCAGGCTGACATCGGCCTTGAAAAGCTGCGGGCGCGCCTGCTTGCCTTCCTGCGCGGCGCCCGCCAGGTGGGTGATGCCCGGGTGTGCGGCGAGCGCAGCGATGCCCTTGCCATAGCCCTCCAGGCCGCCGGCATTGAGCAGCGTCTGCGGCGGCTGCTCGGCCATCTTGACGGTCAGGCTGTGCAGAAAGGCGGTGAACTCCGGCGAGCGAATGCCGAGCACCAGGCCAGGGTTGGTGCAGAACTGCCCAGCGCCGAGCACCACCGATGCGGCCAACTCGCCAGCAACCTTCTCGCCACGAGCCTTGAGGGCTTCGGGCAGGAGGATGACCGGGTTGATGCTGCTCATCTCGGCGAACACCGGGATCGGCTGCGGGCGCGCCGCGGCCATGTCGCACAGGGCACGACCGCCACGCAGCGAACCGGTGAAGCCGACCGCCTGAATGGCCGGGTGCTTGACCAGCGCGGCGCCGACGATGCCGCCGTAGATCATGTTGAACACGCCTTTGGGCATTCCGGTTTTCTCGGCTGCGCGCAGCAGCGCGGCGCCCACCAGGGCGGTGGTGGTCATGTGGCCGGGGTGAGCCTTGAACACCACCGGGCAGCCGGCAGCCAGGGCCGATGCGGTGTCACCACCGGCCGTCGAGAACGCCAATGGAAAGTTGCTGGCACCGAACACGGCGACCGGGCCGAGGCCGATGCGGTACTGGCGCAGATCCGGGCGCGGCAGCGGCTGGCGATCCGGTAGGGCGCGGTCGATGCGCGCGCCGAGGAAATCGCCGCGGCGCAGCACCTGGGCGAACAGGCGCATCTGCCCGCTGGTACGCCCGCGCTCGCCCTGGATACGCCCGGCCGGCAGCGCGGTTTCCCGGCAGACGACGGCGATGAAATCCTCGCCCAGGGCGTCCAGCTCATCGGCGATGGCATCGAGAAACTCCGCACGCCGGGTCGCCGGCAGGCTGCGATAAACCGGGTAGGCAGCGGCAGCAGCCTTGGCGGCAGCATCGACCTCTTGCTCGGTGGCCTCGACGAATTCGTACGGCAGCGTTTCGCCCGTGGTGGCATCGACGCTCTGCAGCTTCACGCTGCCGCGGGCACTGTAGGCGCCGCCGATGATGTTGTGGCCGTTAACGGACATGAAATATTCCTCCTGTGGCAAACCAAGCGGGGCCCTAAGGCCCCGGTGAACAGTGTTTACAGAGCGGTGACGCCGCCTGGCTCAAGGGGCTCGTCAGCCTTCGCCAGGCCATTGCGCAAGGGCGCACCGAACTCTTTCATCTCGATCTCGAAGGTATCGCCGGGTTGCGCCTGGATGCCGTCGGCATAGGACAGGGTCGCGGTGCCGAAGTAATGCACGTGCACGTCGCCCGGACGCAGGAACTGCTGGTACTTGAAGTGGTGGAACTCCAGGTTCTCCAGGCTGTGACACATGTTCTCCTCGCCGCTCAAGAACTCCTTCTCCCAGATGACCTCGCCGCCGCGATGAATGCGGCTGATACCGGACAGATGGGCTGGCAGCGCACCGACGCGCAGTTCCGGCCCGTAGGCGCAGGCACGCAGTTTGGAATGCGCCAGGTACAGGTAATTACGGCGCTCCAGCACGTGGTCGGAGAACTCGTTGCCCAGGGCGTAACCCAGGCGATAGGGCTTGCCGTCGTCACCGATCACATACAGGCCGACCAGCTCGGGCTCCTCGCCGCCGTCTTCGGCGAACACAGGCAGCGGCAGGTCTGCGCCAGGACGCACGACGATGCTGCCGTCACCCTTGTAGAACCACTCCGGCTGCGCGCCGACCTGGCCGGCAGCCGGTTTGCCGCCTTCCATGCCCCAGCGGAAGATGCGCATGGTGTCGGTCAGGGTGGCTTCGTCCTGGCCCTTCTGCTGGTGCATCTTGTCGCGGGTCGAGGCGCTGCCCAGGTGGGTCAGCCCGGTGCCGCTGATCAGGCAGTGGGCCGAATCCTCATGGTCCAGCGGCGGCAGGACGCGCCCGCTCTGCTGCAGCTCGGCGTAGGCCGGGCCGGTATCGCTGCCGCGGCTCTCGACCTCGGCCTGCAGGCTGCGCCCGGCGCGGATCGCTGCCAGCGCCAATTCGCGGGTGCTGGCCACGCCACGCACGGTACGGATGGCGTCGCCTTCGACAACGCCGACCTGGCGCTGGCCGCTGGTGGTTTCGAACTGGATCAGTCGCATGGCTTATCTCTCTTGTCAGTCTTGCCCGAACGGGTACAGGGCAGACTTTACGAACTGCGCGCCAACCTGCCTAATGACAGGCTCTGATCAAGCAATAACCGATGGTTATCACCATGCTCGCTTCCCTGCCCGCCCTGGTTTCCCGACTGCGCCTGAAACAGCTGCGCCTGCTGATCGCCCTCGACGAACAGGGTTCGCTGCACAAGGCCGCCGACGTCGTGGCGATCAGCCAGCCGGGCGCGACCAAGGCGCTCAACGAAATCGAATCGGCATTCGGCACGCGGCTGTTCACCCGTACCAGCCAGGGCCTGGAAGCCAACGACCTGGGGCGCTGCGCGATTCGCTACGCGCGGCTTATCCACAGCGACCTGGCGCACCTGCGCGAAGAAATGCTCGGCATCCTCCAGGGCCAGGGCGGCCGCCTGGTGGTGGGCGTGATCATGGGCGCGGTGCCGCACCTGACCCGTGCACTGTCACGCCTGCGCGCGCGCCAGCCGGAGCTGTCGGTGGAAATAGTCGAGGACACCAGTGCGCGGCTGCTCAGCCTGATCGACCAGGGCCGCGTCGACTTGGCGATCTGCCGCACCAGCGTGAGCCGCCGGCCAGACGATTACGATTGCCTGAGCCTGCATGACGAGCAATTGAAGGTGGTGGCCAACCCGGCGCACCCACTGGCGAACACGCCGGGCCTGAGCCTGGAACAGCTGGCGGCCTACAGCTGGGTGGTGTTCCCGGCGAACATGCCGATGCGCCTGGTTCTGGAGCGGGCATTCAGCGACGCCGAGCTGGAGTTTCCACGCTACCCGCTGGAAACCGCCTCGACTTTCGCCACCCTGATGCTGCTGCAGGAAGACCCGAACCTGGTGGCCCTAATGCCGCGGGAAACCGCCCAGTCGGCGGCGCGCGCCGGCCAGCTGGCATGCCTGGACACGGCCCAGGTGCTGCGCAGCGAGCCCTATGGCGTGATCAGCCGGCGTGGCTCGCCGCTATCGGCGCCGGCGCGTCTGCTGCTCGAAGAGCTGCGTGACGAGCCGGCAGAGGGGCTCAGCGGCGGTTGACAGTCTGCGCCGCACGCAGCACGTCAGCACCGATCTCCGCCTCGAAACGCTGCCACACCGGGCGCATCGCTTCGCGCCAGGCATCGCGCTGCTCGGGCGTCAGGGTGATGATCTGCGCACGGCCGGCGGCGACCAGTTGTTCGCGGCTCTTGCGGTTCAGCTCCTCGGCGTCCTGATTCACCTTGAAGCTGACCTCTTCGATGATCGCTTCCAACTGGGTGCGCACCTGGTAGGGAATGCTGATCCAGAACTTGGAGTTGCTGATCAGCATGTAGTTGAGCGAACCGTGGTTGGTTTCGGTGATGAACGGCTGCACGCTGTCGAGCTTCTGGCTGGCCAGGTTCGACCAGGGGTTTTCCGCGCCCTGCACGGTGCCCTTCTGCAGTGCCGCCAGGGTTTCGCTGAAGGCCAGCTTGCTGGTGCTGGCGCCAATCTGGGCGAACTGCGCTTCCAGTACCGGCGACGGCTGGATGCGGAAATTCAGGCCCTTGGCATCGGCCGGCGCCTTCAACGCGCGGGTGGCGGAAAGCTGCTTCATGCCGTTGTTCCAGTAGGCCAGGCCGTAGATGTCCTGGTTGGCCATGGAGCGCAGCAGCTCGCGGCTCTTCTCGCGCTTCTGGAAGCGTTTCACCGCTTCCAGGTCATCGAACAGGAACGGCAGGTCGAACACCTGCAATTGCTTGGTGTAGGCATCGAACTTGGACAGCGACGGCGCCAGCAGCTGCACCTTGCCGTCACGCAGCGCCTGCAGCTCGTCCTCGTCACCGAACAGCGTGGAATTGGGGTACACCTCGACCTTCACCTTGTCGCCCAGGCGCTGTTCGACGAGCTGCTTGAACAGCAGCGCGCCGCGGCCTTTCGGGGTGTCTTCGGCGACCACGTGGGAGAACTTGATGACGATGGGCTCGGCGGCCGAAACCGGCAGGCCGATCAGCAGCAGGGCTGACAGGGCGGTGGTGACAACGGACTTTAACATGCAGATACCTTGGCAATGGCAGCACGGCAGGCGCACGGGGCACCCACCTGAAAAGGGATTCATCTGGACTGGCCTCGGCGAGGCGCTGGCGACGCGTTGTCGGCTGGGCCCGCAGCGGGTGCGGAAGGGCCGACTATTATTGGAGGGGCTGCGGATATGACCGGTGGGTTGGCAAATGACCGGCAGGGCAGCGGCCGCGATTCTTCGCGATTGGCACCTGCCGAACAAGCCGCAAATACGCCAACTGCCGCACAACCTGAAGATTTCCCGTGGCAGAATGCGCCCCGCCACGCCCACCACGAGATCAGCATGTCGTCGTCCTTCGTCACCCCGTTCACCACCCTCGAACTGCAGCGCCAGCCCGAGCAGCCCGGCATGCCGCTGCAGGCCTTCGACGCCGCCGATGCCTATCTGCTCGAGCAGGTGCAGGCCCTGCCAGCCGACGCACGCGTGCTGCTGCTCAACGACAGCTTCGGCGCCCTGGCCTGCGCTCTCGCCGGCCGGGCCCGGGTGACCAGCAGCGGCGACTCGCACCTCGGCCACCTGGCGCTGCGCCTCAACCTGGCGCGCAATGGTCTCGCCGAAGACGCGGTGACTTTCGTGCCGACCAGCGAGGCAGCGAGTGGGCCGTTCGACCTGGTGCTGATCCGCATCCCGAAAACCCTGGCGCTGCTGGAAGAACAACTGATCCGCCTGCACGGCCAGCTTGCGCCGGGCGCCCAGGTGATCGCCGGCGCGATGATCAAGCACCTGCCACGCGCCGCCGGCGACCTGCTGGAGAAATACATCGGCCCGGTGCAGGCCTCGCTGGCGGTGAAAAAGGCCCGTCTGCTGCACGCCACGCCCGAGGCGCGGCCAGCGGCGCAGTCGCCCTACCCGACCCGCTACCGCCTCGACAAACCGGCGCTGGAGCTGAGCAACCACGCCAACCTGTTCTGCCGCGAAGGCCTGGACATCGGCACCCGCGCCTTCCTGCCGCACCTGCCGCGCCACCTGGATAATCGCCGCGTGGCCGACCTGGGCTGCGGCAACGGCGTACTGGGCATCGTCTACGCCCTCGGCAGTCCGCAGGCCGAGCTGACCCTGGTGGACGAGTCCTATATGGCCGTGCAGTCCGCCGCCGAAAACTGGCAGGCCGCCCTGGGCGAGCGCCCGGTGACCGTGCGCGCCGGCGACGGCCTGGCCGAGCAGCCTGCCGACTCACTGGACCTGGTGCTGTGCAACCCGCCCTTCCACCAGCAGCAGGTGGTCGGTGACTTTCTCGCCTGGCGCATGTTCCAGCAGGCGCGCAGCGCGCTGGTCACCGGCGGCGAACTGTGGATCGTCGGCAACCGCCACTTGGGTTACCACGCCAAGTTGGCGCGGCTGTTCCGCGGTGTCGAGCAGGTGGCGGCCACGCCGAAGTTCGTGGTGCTGAAGGCGACCAAGTGAGGCAGTGGCGCGGAGAGTCGATGAATATCCCACCGAAAAAGCGCGCTGAGCTGCGAAAGTAGCTTTTGACGGCTCTCGCGCGAGGCGAGCAGGCGATTGTAGAAAATCGTATTCACAGTCATGCCCAAGCTAAAAAGAGGCTGGGACGCTGGCTTAATTAATCTCGCTCTCGCCTCATGAAATCTGCGCTGCGACGACCTATCCCCGGGTATCGCTACGCTCAACACCGGGCTACCAGAGTCACACGTAGCCTGCGGTTGAGCGCAGCGATACCCAGGAATACCGTCCTTACAACGTCAGGGTAAACCGCGATAGCAGCGCCCCAGGCAGCGCCATCGAGCCGGTCTGCCTGGCCCCGTAGGTGCCGCTGGGCAGCAGCAGCTCCGGTTCACGGGTCAGGGCTTCCAGGTTCGTGCCGAGGAAGTCGAACAGCGAGTCGTCGAAGCGCATGGTGTCCACCGGCGCCCGGATGCGGCCGTCCTCGACCCAGAAGGTGGCGAAGCGGGTCATGCCGGTCAGGCGCCCGGCCGGCAGGTCGGAGAAGTTGGCGTACCACAGGTTGCCGATATACAGCCCGGTGCCGAGGCGCTGCAGGATCTCGCCCTCCTCCAGCTCGCCGCCATGCAGCTGCAGCGAGAACGGGTATTCGCCGCTGCCCGCGCCGTTGGCGATCAGCCCGTGTTCGGCGGCGCTGCGTGAGCTGACCAGGCGCTCGCCCGCCTTGCCCTGGCTGACCAGGCGCAGGGGCTGGCGTGGCCCTTCGCGGGTGAAGGCCGGCGCCAGGCCGCCTTCGATGCGCTCGTCCAGCGTCACCTTGTCGCTCAGGCTGGCGTTGCCGGCGAACAACCGCTGCAGCGGGCTGCCACCGGTGGCCAGCGCTTCGGCGGAAAAGCCCCAGGCGAACAGCCCGAACAATTCTTCCAGCGCCGCGGGCGTCAGGTAAGCGCGATAAGCCCCCGGCTTCAACTCATGGGCGGGTTTGCCCAGGTGCTCCAGTTGCTCGCGGGCGAACGCCAATTTGCGGGCGAAGGCCTGTACATCCCATTGCTCGCCGGCGTAGCTGCTTTTCACCGCCTGGCCGTTGTCGTGGAACAGGCTGAATTCGAAGTTGAAGCTGCTCGCCGCGTGCCAGCCGAAGGCGCCCCAGGAACTGGCGAAGCCCTGGTACTGCGGCCCGGCGGCGTAGAAGCCGACCAGATCCAGCCCGGCGGCTGCCTCGTGGATCTGCGCGATGGCAACCTCGCTGTGCAGGGCCGCCTCGCCCGCCACCGTCTCGCTGCGCCAAGCCTCGCGGTTCAAGCGCAGATACGGATCGTCGGCGAGCGTCGGCAATACCGCGCGCAGGCGCTGCAGCGCCTGGTCGAGGCGCGGGCGGTCGTCGTCGATCACCCCGCTCAGGGCCAGTTCGAAGTCGCCATGCCGCTCGCCCTGGTACAGCGCCAGGGTGGCGTACACCTGCTGCACCTGGCCGGCCTGGCGCACGCGGGCGTGGTTGAAGCGGATAAAGTCCGAAGGCTCGGCCTGATACTCCAGGGTAAAGCTCTCGCCGGCCTGCAGCCCGGCGTTCAGGTGCGCGAGCAGCGCCTCGAAATGCTGACGTGCGTTCATCAGGCCGCCCCTCCAAATACGTCGACATCGGCGAACACACACGCCGGTGTGGCGTGCCCGACGCGGATCACCTGGTTCGGCTCGCCCTTGCCACAATACGGCGTGCCCAGCACCTCGAAGGTACTGGCATCTCCGACCGCCTTGAGGTTGCGCCAGAACTGCGCGGAGATGCCGCGGTAATTGGGGTTCTTCACCACGCCCTTGAGCTCGCCGTTCTCGATCAGCCGGCCCCACTCGCAGCCGAACTGGAATTTGTTGCGCGCGTCATCGATCGACCAGGAGCGGTTGTTGCTCATCAGAATGCCCCGTTCGATGCCGCCGATCAGCTGCTCCAGGCGCTGCGTACCGGGCTCGACGTTGAGGTTGGCCATGCGGTCCAAGGTCGGGCGGTTCCAGCTGCAGGCACGGCTGTTGGCCACGCCTTCGAGCCCGCTGCGCCACTGCGACAGCGTGCCACCGAGCGGCCGCTGGAGGATGCCCTCGCGGATCAGGTATTCGCGCTGCGCCGGGGTGCCGTCGTCATCATGGCGATAGCTGGCCAGCTCGCCCGATACCGTTGGGTCGAAGGTCACGTTGAGCAGCGACGAACCGTACTGGTAGCTACCGAAATCCTCCTGTCGGATAAAGCTGGTGCCAGCGAAATTGCGCTCGTCACCCAGGATGCGATCGAGCTCCAGCGGATGACCGATGGACTCGTGGATCTGCAGGATCATCTGGTCCGGCATCAGCAGCAGGTCGCGGTGACCGCTCGGCGTATTGGGCGCCAGCAACAATTGCAGCGCCTCGTCGGCGACACGGCTGGCCGTGCCGACCACGCCCAGCTCGTCGATCACCTCGGCACCGCCCTGACGCGCCAGGTGAGTGCCGCCAAAGCTGCGGCTCTGGCTGTCGGTGCCATCGCTGGCGGTAACGCCCAGTTGCGGAAACACATAATGCTGAGCGCGGCGCAAACGAGCGCCGACGCTGTTGAGGTAGATCTGCTCGGTGGCGGTAAAGGTCAGCCCGGCGTACCAGTCCACCAGCCGCTCATCCCGCGGTACCCGCGCCGACTCCGCCGCCAGCAGCTCGTACCAGTGCACCGGGCTGGCGAGAGCGCGCTGATAGCCGGGCATCACGTCATCGGCCTGCTCATGAGGCACCGGCAGCTCATGCAGATCAAGCAGATTGCGCCCCGCCAACTGCCGCGCCAGCCGCTCGGCCTTGTCGAGCGCGGCCTGCAACCCGGCCTGGCTGAGATCACTGGTCGCCGCATAGGCCTCCACCCCGGCCACCCGCACACTGAGCATGGCCCCCACATCGTCCGAAAACGACGGCGCCCGCGCCACATTGCGACGCACCCAATAGCGCTCGGTGGTTTCCCGCACATGGCGCAGCGACCAGAAATCGGCGGTGCAATGCAGGGCGGCGAAGCGGCGTTGCAGGGTTTCGCTGAAGGCGAACATGGAAGCTCCCTTGGTAGGCGGCATAGGGAGGCAGTATGGGAAGGATTGGCGGGATGGGGCAACCAGGGTGGCGGAGATCGCGCCGTAGACGGTTGGCTATTTGCTGGCGTAGTGTCGTAGCCGGATTTGTATTCAAGCGACTAACAGCTAGGCCGCGCCATGATCAGCGAAAGTATCTCTGTTGGTGAAGCGTCTTTTTTCAGTATCGCGAGGGTGGATGAAAAGAGCGTCATATACCCTACCTTCCAACGCGCTAGGTTATATCCATGAAAATCCCTAAAGAGCGTCTCGCTCAAATTGACGCATCAGCCCCAACCTTCGGCTACAACATTAAGCGAGTATCTCTTTCAGCTAAATCCAGACGAATGAGTCGCGATATAAAAAGGCAAATAGAGGAACATCACCAAGGAGCCTTTATTGTCTTTGAAGAGGCGGTGCGATTCATCGTAGCATTTGAGGACTTTCAATTCTCCCGTAAAAATATATCTCCGGAAGCCACACCTTTCAGGTTCATGCTAGCTCGCGTAAGGGCTGACTTGATTTCTATTCGTAGCTTATTACTCGCAGGCCAAGAATCTTCAGCTCTTGCTATAGCCCGTGTTTTTATGGAAGACATCGAGCTCACAATGGCTACAGCTGTGGACACAGAGTTTGCTATTGCGTTCATGGACACAGATGATCCCGACAAATTTTGGTCAACCCGTATTGCCTACGGCAAAATTTACCCCTGCGTTGAGCGCTTTCTTCATCTCGGCGGACAAAAGCAGAGCATCTCTGCTGCTTATATTAAACAACATCGGACGATGAAGAGCTTTCTCTCTAGGCATGTACATCCCAGCTTTTCTTCGGCGTTCAACTTGGTCGCACCTGCAGCGTTAGAAGCTCCGGGAATGTTCGCCTTTAGACCCGCGGCGTGGTTTGGTGAGAACAGTGGACGGCTTTGCTTGTATATCGCTGAAGAAACCCAGGCTTTTAGCGCAACCTGTATAAACGCCTTCATCAAACCCAACCCTCCGCCAGCTTTGGCTGGATACGAGCCAAGTAAATCCCTCGCAAAATTTATGCGCCCCGCGCATAACTTACAAACATTGCTGCAGAAATATTCCTCGAGAATGCACTCTACTTATGGGAGAAAATCCAAAGCCTGGGAAGAAGAGGCAGACCTTGAAAGCGAAACTTAATCCAACAAGCAGGGTGGACAACACGAAGCTTGTCCACCACGTTCAAAGCACCTGCTCAGCACACAAACCAGTACACCTTCTGCGCCCTGCTCCAGACCTTGCCCCACCAAGCCCCAGTCCTTACCTTGTTCCCTCGCCTCCCCGCCTTCAACCGCGAGTTCGACCCACCATGAAAAATCTAAAAATCAGCGCTATCACCACTTTGCTTATCGGCCTGTCGGGTTTTGCCCAGGCTCAGGAAACGCCGTCGCACCTGGACAAGGTGCTGGAGAAGGGGCAACTGGCGGTGTGCACCACCGGTGATTACAAGCCCTATACCTTCCTGCGCCAGGATGGCGACTACGAAGGCATCGATATCGAGATGGCCCAGTCGCTCGCGCAGAGCCTTGGGGTGAAGGTGCAGTGGGTGCCAACCACCTGGAAGACCCTGATGCCGGATATGGTGGCGGGCAAGTGCGATATCGGCATGGGCGGTATTTCGGTGACGCTGGAGCGCCAGAAGAAGGCCTTTTTCAGCAGCACCCTGGATGTCGACGGCAAGATCCCGCTGGTGCGCTGTGAAGACGTGTCGCGTTATCAGACCGTCGAGCAGATCAACAGGCCAGAGGTGCGCCTGATAGAGCCGGCCGGTGGTACAAACGAGGCCTTTGCGCGGGCTTACCTGCCCAAGGCGCAGCTGAACTTCCACGACAACAAGACCATCTTCCAGGAGCTGCTGGACAAGCGCGCCGACGTGATGATCACCGACTCATCCGAAGCCCTGTACCAGCAGAAACGCATGCCCGGTCTATGCGCCGTCAACCCGACCGCCTACATGCAATACGGCGAAAAGGCCTACCTGCTGCCGCGCGATGACATGACCTGGAAAAGCTATGTGGATCAGTGGCTGCACCTGAGCAAGGCCACCGGTACGTATCAGAAAACGCTTGGTCACTGGCTGGCGGTGCCGGGGCAGTAACCGCTCACAACATCGTTCCCGCGCTCTGCGTGGGAATGCCTCAGCAGGACGCTCCGCGTCCGAGCCGCTCGATAGCCAATGCAGATGCGGCGCGGAGCGCCACGGGATGCGTTCCCACGCGGAGCGTGGGAACGATCATCAGCGTCAGCTACGCTCCCCGATCCACCCTACCCGTCAGCAACGGCTTCTACGGCGTACTCAACCCCGCCGCATTCATGAACAGCCGCAACAGATATGACACCAACCCCAGGCTCAGCACGCTGACCGTCCAGATGCCGGCCAGCCAGGCGATGCGTTGCCAGAGGGGTTTCTTTTCGCTGGTGTTGTTCATCAGTGGTACCCCTGATCCGGCGTGACCTTGCCGCGGAACACGTAGTAGCTCCAGGCGGTGTAGACGAGGATGATCGGGATGATCAGCAGCGCGCCGACCAGCGCGAAGCCCTGGCTTTGCGGCGGTGCGGCGGCCTGCCAGATGGTCAGCGAGCCGGGCACGATGTTCGGCCACAGGCTGATGCCCAGGCCGCTGTAGCCAAGGAAGATCAGCACCAGGGTCAGCACGAACGGCTTGCTGTTATCGTGGTTGGCCACCGAGCGCAGCAGGTAGAAGAAGCTCGCCAGCACCAGCAGCGGCACCGGGGCGAACCACAGCAGGTTGGGAAAGGTGAACCAGCGCTCGGCGATGCTCGCCTGGGACAGCGGCGTCCACAGGCTGACGATGCCGATCACCGCCAGCAGCACGAGAGCCAGTGGCCGGGCCAGGTCGTGCATCTGCTTTTGCAGGCGGCCTTCGGTCTTCATGATCAGCCAGGTGCAACCGAGCAGCGCATAAGCCGCGATCAGCCCCAGGCCGCTGAACAGCGGAAACGGCGCCAGCCAGTCCAGCGAACCACCGGCGAAGGCACGGCCCTCGACCGGGATGCCTTCGATGAACGCGCCCAGCGCCACACCCTGGAAGAAGGTCGCCGCCACCGAGCCGCCGATGAACGCCTTGTCCCAGATATGCCGCTTGTGGTCCTTGGCCTTGAAGCGAAACTCGAAGGCCACGCCGCGAAACACCAGGCCCAGCAGCATGAACATCAGCGGCAGATACAGGGCGCTGAGCACCACCGAGTAGGCCAGCGGAAAGGCCGCGAACAGCCCGGCGCCACCAAGTACCAGCCAGGTTTCGTTGCCGTCCCACACCGGCGCCACGGTGTTCATCATCACGTCGCGCTCGCCCTTGTCGGGCACCAACGGGAAGAGGATGCCGATGCCCAGATCGAAGCCATCCATGATCACGTACATCATCACCCCGAAGACGATGATCACCGCCCAGATGATCGACAGATCGATACCCATGGTCATGCCCTCCCTTCGGCGTGTTCACCGCCGTGGTCACTGTCGTCGGTGCCCTCTTTGGCGGCCGACAGCGGCCGCGCGGGCGTATGCCGGGTGCCCGGCCCGCCTTCATGCTGATGATCGCCCTCGCCGGTGACCGGCCCCTTGCGCACCAGGCGCATCACGTAGCCGAAGCCGGCGCCGAACACCGCGAAGTACACCACCACGAATAGCACCAGGGTCAGGCCCAGCTGCGCGGCGCTGTGGGCCGACACGCCATCGGCGGTGCGCATGATGCCGTAGACCACCCACGGCTGACGGCCGATCTCGGTGGTGAACCAACCGGCGAGGATGGCGATCAGCCCGGATGGGCCCATCCACAGGCAGAAGTACAGGAACGGGCGCGACCGGTAGAGGCTGCCGCGCCAGCGCAGCCACAGGCTCCACACACCGGCGAGGATCATCAGCAAGCCCATGGCGACCATCACGCGGAACGACCAGAACACGATGGTCGAGTTGGGCCGGTCTTCCTTGGCGAACTCCTTGAGTGCCGGCACCTGCTTGTCGAGGCTGTGGGTGAGAATCAGGCTGCCCAGGTACGGCACTTCGATCTTGAAGCGGGTCTCCTCGCGCTGCATGTCCGGCCAGCCGAACAGGATCAGCGGCGTCGGCTCGCCAGAGCTGTTGTCCCAGTGGCCTTCGATGGCGGCGATCTTCGCCGGCTGATGCTTGAGGGTGTTGAGGCCGTGGAAATCGCCGATCACCGCCTGCACCGGGGCGACCAGCAGGGCCATCCACAGGGCCATGGAGAACATCTTGCGCATGGCCGGCGTATCGCGCCCGCGCAGCAGGTGCCAGGCCGCCGAGGCGCCGACGAAGAACGCGGTAGCCAGGAATGCGGCGGTGGCCATGTGCGCCAGGCGATACGGGAACGACGGGTTGAACACCACCGCGAACCAGTCCACCGGAATCACCCGGCCGTCGACAATTTCGAAGCCCTGGGGCGTCTGCATCCAGCTGTTGGAGGCGAGAATCCAGAAGGTCGAGATCAGCGTGCCGACCGCCACCATCACCGTCGAGAAGAAGTGCAGGCCCGGGCCCACGCGGTTCCAGCCGAACAGCATCACGCCGAGAAAGCCCGCCTCGAGGAAAAACGCGGTGAGCACTTCGTAGGCCAGCAGCGGCCCGGTGACCGAGCCGGCGAAATCCGAGAAGGCGCTCCAGTTGGTGCCGAACTGGTAGGCCATCACCAGGCCGGAGACCACGCCCATGCCGAAGTTGACCGCGAAGATCTTCACCCAGAAGTGGTAGAGGTCGCGGTACACCGTTTGCCCGGTCTTCAGCCACAGGCCTTCGAGCACCGCCAGGTAACTGGCCAGGCCGATGGTGATGGCGGGAAAGATGATGTGAAAGGAAATGGTGAAGGCGAACTGGATGCGCGCAAGATCCAAAGCCTCTAGGCCGAACATGGACGTGCCCCTCGATCAGAGTTATCGGTTATCGACTTCTTGTTATGGGTGTTGCCGTAGACAGCCAAAGCGAAACGCGCCTTGATCTGGATCAACTGATCAAGGCCAGATTACGCCTTCCACCCCCACTTACCAGCGTGGCCGGATGCCGCGCGGCAGGCTGTCGCTGCGGCGTTCTGACTTAGTTCCGCAGCCGGGCCTCGATGTGCGCGTGATCTGACGAAGGGCAGAAGTGGCCTGGCGCGCGCGGGCGCCGTCCTACCCCGCGCTACCAGGCTGTTGAAAAACTACCTACGTTGCCATTGCTGCGTTAAAAACAGCCTCAAAATGCTCATTTACAACACGTAAACTGCGCTTTTTCGGCTGTTTTTGCCTTGCACTGGCTGCCTCGCCTACGTTTTTCAACAGCCTGCTACCGCCAATGCCGCCTCCCGGAGAACCTGCCGATGCCTGCCCTGCCCCCGTTCGCCCTGCGCCCCCGCAACCTGCTAGCTGTCAGCCTGCTGGGTTGCGCCGCGCTGCCCGCCGCCCATGCCGATACCACGCCGGGTAGTCTGCAGCTGGACGGGGTTGAGGTCACCGAGCAGGCGCTGACCGAGCAGCAAGTGGCCGATGCGCAACTCAAGGAGGTACCGGGCGGCACCAATCTGGTGGACATGCAGCGCGTCGAACAAGGCCGCGTGGCCGGCAATGCCGATGTGCTGGCTTACCAGCCGGGCGTGTATGCCCAGTCGCCGGGCAACGAGGGCATCAAGATCGCCATCCGCGGCTCGGGCATCAACCGCGGCACCGGCTCCCATGCCTCCGGCAACCACATCATGCTCGACGGCCTGCCGCTGACCGGCTCGGGCGGCACGCCCTACGAGCTGCTCGAGCCCCTGTGGATAAGCCGCGCCGAAGTGCTGCGCGGTGCCAATGGCTTCGATAAGGGCTCCCTGGCCCTGGGCGGCGCCATCGACTACATCACCCGCACCGGCCGCGACGCCGACAAGCTGCAGCTGCGTTACGAAGCCGGCAGCCGCGGCTACCAGAAGCGCAGCATCAGCTCCGGCCAGGTGCTGGGCGATTTCGACTACTACATCAACCTGACCGACAGCGAATACGACGGCTATCAGGATCACTCGTCAGGCAAAGGCAAAGGGGTAGCCGCCAACGTCGGCTATCGTCTCAACGACAGCCTGGAAACGCGGTTCTACCTGCGCTACCGCGAGACCGAGCATGACGTCCCAGGCCGCCTGACCAAGGCGCAGATCGAGCACGACCCACGGGCGGCCGCTGCCAACAACCTGCGTATCGATGCGCACCGCGACCAACCCGGCAGCACCTGGCTGGCCAACAAGACCACCTGGCAGATCGACGACGACTCCACCCTGGTGGCCGGCCTGGCCTATCACCATTACCCGATGGATATCGTCGAGAACAGCTCGCCCAACGGCAACACCTATCGGGTGCGAGTGGACTACAGCGACGTGAGCGGCACCCTAAACTACACCCGTCGCCACAGCCTGTTCGGGCTAGACAGCACCACCACAATCGGCTTTCGCAGTACCACCAACCTGCCGAGCAGCAAGTCCAGGGAAAATGCGGCGCTACCGATCACGGTCGGCGGCACTACCTACCCGACCGGCACCCTGATGCGCGCCTACGAGCACCTGGGCTCGGACAACGTGCTGCATATCGGCAACGAAACCGAACTGGCCCCTGACCTGTGGCTGACCAGCGGCCTGGCGCTGATCTACACGCGCCGTGAAGTCGAGGTGACCTGGCCGGAAACGGGCGACAAGCTCAGCGAACACACCTGGGACTACGCGCCGCGTATCGGCCTGCGCTATCAGCTCAACCCGGACGTGCAGCTCTACGGCAATATCAGCCGCTCGGTCGAGCCGCCCCACGCCTGGTCGATGCTCTGGAGTTCGCCGCTGCGCTTCCCCAACAGCAACCAGCCGTACAGCGCTCGCCAGCGCGCACCGATCTCGCTGGATAACCAGACCGCCACCACCTTCGAAATCGGCGGGCGCGGCGACTCCGCGCTGGGCCAGTGGGACGTGGCCTATTACTACTCGCTGGTGCGCCATGAGCTGCTGACCGTGCCGGTCGAAACCAATGTGTTCTCCGAGGCCAACGCCAGCCCGACCATCCACCAGGGCATCGAGCTGGGCCTCGACAGCCCGTTGTGGGACGGCGGCGCGGCCGGCGCTCTGGCCTTGCGCCAGGCCTACACCTTCAGCGACTTCCATTACCGCGACGACGCCACCTTCGGCGACAACCGCCTGCCCGGCCTGCCCCGCCACTACTACCAGGCCGAGCTGCGCTACAGCCTGCCGAACGGCTTCTACGCCGGCCTCAACACCCAGTACGCCTCCAAGGTGGCGGTGGATTACGCCAACTCCTACTACGCCGACGCCTACGCCATCTTCGGCGCGACCCTGGGCTACGCCTCACCGAAGGACGACTGGCAAACCTGGCTGGACCTGCGCAACCTGACCGACAAACGCTACGCCGCCACCGTCACACCGGGCTACAACGACAACGGTGCCGACGTCGCACGCTCGACACCGGGTGAGGGTTTCGGGGCATACGTCGGGGTGTCCTACAGCTTCAATTGATGAGTCGGCAGCGGCACACCAGGCAAGGCCCGCCGCTGCGCATCATTCAGTCCACCGCATACCCAAGCGTCCGCGGCAACCACAGGGCAATCTCCGGGAAGATCGCCACCAGCACCAGCGCGCTGCCCATGATCACCACGAACAGTAGCGCCCAGCCGACCGTCTGTTCGAGCCTGATCTTCGCCACCTCGGTGGTCACCAGCAGGTTCACCGCCACCGGCGGGGTGAATTGGCCGATGGCGATGTTCATCGCCAGCAGGATGCCGAACCACACCGGGTTCCAGCCGAAATGCTGCATCACCGGAATCAGGATCGGCATGAGGATCAGGTAGATGGAAATCGCATCGAGCAGCATGCCCACCAGCAGCACGGCGAGCATCACCAGGATCAGCAGGGTGGTGCCGTTATCCGAAAGCGAAATCATCCACTCGGCCAGATGACGGAAGGTGCCGAGCATGGTGCCCGCCCAGGCGAAGATGCCGGCCAGGGCGATGATCAGCATGACCACACCAGAAATCACCGCCGCTTCACCGCACAAACGCCACAGGCTGCGCCAGTCCAGCTCGCGGGTGAGGAACAGGCCGACCAGGATGCCATAGGCCACCGCCGCCACAGCCGCTTCGGTCGGCGTGAACAGGCCACTGCGCAGGCCGCCGAGAATCAGGATCGGCGCGAACAGCGCCGGTAGCGCATCCTTGAAACTGGCCCAGAGCGGTGGCCGCTCCTCGCCCTGTGGCGCTTCCCAACCATAGCGACGGGAGATCAGCCACACCGGCAGCAACAGGGTCAGGCCGGCGAGGATGCCGGGGAACAGGCCGGCGGCGAACAGTGCGCGCAGGTCCACGCCGGGCACCACGATGGAGTAGAGAATCAGCGCGATCGACGGCGGAATCAGAATCGCCGTGGAGGCCGATGCGGCGATCACCGTGGCCGAAAACGGCTTGGGATAACCCGCCTTGGTCATGCTCGGCAACATCACCATGGCCACTGCCGCGGCATCCGCTGGGCCGGAACCGCTCATCCCGCCCATGATCATGCACACCAGCACGGCGACCATCGCCAGGCCGCCATGCCGCGGGCCGATCACCGCCTGGGCGAAGCGCACCAGCCGCACCGCCACGCCGGCCTTCTCGAACACCAGGCCGGTGAGGATGAACAGCGGGATGGCGATCAGCGGGTACTTGGCCACGCTGTTGTAGGTGTTGGTGCCAAGGGTGGCAAGCATGTCCGGCGACAGGCCGGCAACGATGCCGATGGCGCCAGCCAGGCCGAGGGCGAAAGCCACCGGCACGCCCACCGCGAGCAACGCGACGAAACTCAGAACCAGCAACAGATCAGGGCTCATCGCTGATCCTCCCGCGCAGGCGATCGAGGGTCATCTGGGTCAGGCGCAGCAGCATGAACAGGCTCAGCAGCGGCAGCCACACCACGTACCACCAGTTCGGCAACCCCATGCCCGGCGACTCCGATTGCCACTGGTATTCCTCCCAGGCGAACCGCCCGCCATACCAGCTGACCAGACCGAGCACCAGCACACCGGCGAGCCACTGCACGACGATCAGCGGCGTGCGCAGACGCGGGAACAGCTGCTCGAGCATGCCGATGCGGATATGGCCGTTGCGGCGCAGCGCCACCGAAGCGCCGGCGAAGGTCAGCACCACCAGCAGGAACACCGAGAGTTCCTCGGTGAAGGCGAACGAGGCGTCGGTGAAATAGCGCACCACCACGTTGGCCAGGCTGATCAGGCCGATCAGCGCCAACGCCAGGGTGGCCAGCACGCGCTCGATGGACGCGTCCGGTTTATTGCTCATAAGAACCTCAACGAAACGGCAGGCCACCCAGGCCCGGTTTGCGCAACCTGGTTGGCGCCCGATAAGACGGCTAACGCAACGGGGTCAGGGCTTGTCGATGGCGCTGCGCGCCGCCTCCATCAACTCGTTGCCGATACGCGGCGCCCACTTGTCCTGCACGCTGCGAGTGGCATCGACGAACGCCTGGTGCTCGGCATCGCTCAGCTCGATCAGCTCCACGCCACGCTCGCGGATGTCCGCCAGGCGCTTGGCTTCGGCGTCGCGAGACAGTTTCACTTCCCATTCGCCGGCATCGCGGGCGGCCAGCGCCAGCAGTTCGCGATCGGCTTCCGGTAGCTCCTTCCAGATGCGCTGGTTGACGGCGAAGATCAGTGGGTCCGCCATGTAGTTCCAGCGGGTCAGGTACTTCTGCCCGGCCTGGTCGATGCGCGCCACGTCGAACACCGACAGCGGGTTTTCCTGGCCATCCACGGCGCCGGTGGTCAGCGCCGGCTTGGCGTCGGCCCAACTCATCTGCGTGGGGTTGGCGCCCAATGCGGTGAAGGTGTCCTGAAAAAGTGGCGAGCCGACCACGCGGATTTTCAGGCCCTTGAGGTCAGCCGGGGTGCGCACCGGTTTGGTCGAGTTGGACAGCTGGCGGAAACCGTTCTCGCCCCAGGCCAGCGGCACGATGCCGCGCTTTTCGATGGCCGCGAAGGCCAGCTTGCCGGCTTCGCCGTGGGTGATGGCGTCGAGGTCGGCGTTGTCCTTCATCAGGAACGGCAGGGAGAACAGGTTCAGCTCCGGCACCTGGGGCGACCAGTTGATGGTCGAGCCCACGGCCATATCGATCAGGCCCGAGCGCATGGCGGAGAACTCCTTGGTCTGATCGCCCGTGACCAGTTGCGCGTTGGGATAGACGCGCAGGGTGATGCGCCCTTCGGAGCGCTCGTTGACCAGATCGGCCCACTTCTGCGCGGCCTGGCCCCATGGGAAGGCGTCGGACAATACGGTGGAGACGGAATATTCACGCGCCTGCGCGGCAGAGCCCACACAGAGCGCAGCGGTGGCAGCCACGGCCGCAAAGAAACCGGTGATTTTCATGGTTCATCCTTGGTTGGATCATCGTTCTAGTTGTTCTACGCATGCTGCGGGCAAGGCCTTGGGCGCAGCAGATCCAGCAACGAGCGGGTGGCTCGCCAGAGGTGCCAGGTCGGCACGGGGACAGGCAAAGATGCCAGGGCAGCCGTTTTCGTCTTGTGGACGGCCGGCTGCAAGGTGGCGGGTAACGCCAGAGCCCGAACTATCCCAGAAGCGCCACCTGCATGTCACCCGCGACGATCACCACCGGTCCGGGTCGGCCCTCCCTTATAATTCGCCGCTTACAGGGAGACGTACATGTTCCGTGATGCCTGGCGCCACGCGCCGACCCACCGCAAGGTCTGGGCGCTGGCGGCGCCGATGATCCTTTCCAACCTGTCCGTGCCGCTGGTGGCGCTGGTCGACACCGCGGTGGTCGGCCACCTGCCCCACGCCCATCAGCTGGGCGCCGTGGCGGTGGGCAGCAGCCTGTACATCCTGATCGTCGGGGTGTTGGGTTTTCTGCGCATGGGCACAACCGGCTTCGCTGCACAGGCCTGCGGGCGCGGCGACGGCGGCGCGCTGCGCCAGGTGCTGGTGCAGGGCCTATTGCTCGCCGCGCTGCTGGCGGCATTGCTCGGCGTCCTGGCGATTCCCTTCAGTGGCCTGGCACTGGGCCTGATGAACCCGTCGGCCGAACTCGACGGCCTGACCCGGGACTTTCTGCACACGCGCCTGCTCGGCTTGTCCGCAGCACTGGCCAACTACGCGCTGATCGGCTGGCTGCTCGGCGCCCAGAACGCGCGGGCGCCGTTGGTGATGCTGCTGGTCACCAACCTGCTGAACATCGTGCTGTCGCTGTGGTTCGTGCTCGGGCTGCACTGGGAAGTGGTCGGCGCCGCCCGCGCCGCGGTGCTGGCCGAATGGGGCGGGTTGCTGGTCGGCCTGACGCTGGCGCGGCGCGCGCTGCGTCGCCACCCGGGTAGCACACGCTGGGCGGCGATGGCTCAGTGGCAGAGCTGGCGCGCGCTTCTGGCGGTGAACCGCGATATCTTCCTGCGCTCCCTGGCGCTGCAGGCGGTGTTTCTGCTGATCACCATCCAGGGCGCGCGCCTCGGCGACGCCACGGTGGCGGCCAACGCCCTGCTGCTCAACGGCCTGTTGATCACCGCCTATGCGCTGGACGGTCTGGCCCATGCGGTCGAAGCGCTGTGCGGCCATGCCATCGGCGCGCGGGATCGTCTGGCGCTCAAGCGCAGCCTGATCGTCGCCGGTCTCTGGTCGCTAATGGCCAGCCTGCTGTTCGCCCTGGCCTTTGCGTTGGGCGGCCACCTGTTCGTCAACCTGCAAACGGATATCGCCGCGGTACGCGAGACCGCCGGCCACTACCTGCCCTACCTCGCCCTGCTGCCGCTGTTCGCGGTGTGGAGCTACCTGCTCGACGGCCTGTTTATCGGCGCCACCCGTGCCCGCGAAATGCGCAACGCAATGCTCGTCGCCCTGGCCATCGGCCTGCCGATTGCCCTGGCGCTGCAGGGCTTCGGCAACCACGGCCTGTGGATCGCCTTTCTGACCTTTATGGCGCTGCGCGGCCTGGCCTTGGGGGCCCTGGCCTGGCGGCTGGCGCAGCGTGATCAGTGGATTGCGGCGCCGGGTAGTTGATCCCGTGCTTGTCACTACGCATAAAAAAGCCCGCTCAATCGCGGGCTTTTCTTTGGCGGCCGATCAAGGCACCAGCGGCAGCTCACGCTTGTGCTGGGTCTTGTCGTAGGTCTGCACGATGGCCTGGTACGCCGTGTCGCTGACCGGTTTTTCCTGCAGGAAGGCGTCGATATCGTCGTAGCTGACGCCGTGCACCTGCTCGTCCGGAATGCCTGGGCGTTCGTCTTCCAGGTCGGCGGTCGGCACCTTGGAGAACACTGCAGCCGGGGCGCCAAGGCGTTCGGCGATCCGGCGTACCTGGCCTTTGACCAAGCCGCTGAGCGGCGCGAGGTCGCAGGCGCCGTCGCCGAACTTGGTAAAGAAGCCCATCACCGCTTCGGCGGCATGGTCGGTGCCGATCACCAGTCCGTTGCGGGCGTTGGCCACGGTGTATTGGGCCAGCATGCGCATGCGCGCCTTGGTGTTGCCCAATACGAAGTCGCGACGTGCCGAGGCCAGCTCACCCAGCTCGCCGATCTGCTTGGCCAGGCCCGATACCGCCGGGGCAATGTCGATGGTCAGCACTTCATCGGCGGCGATGAAGGCGAGCGCGGCCTGGGCGTCGGACTCGTCGTGCTGCACGTTGTGCGGCAGGCGGATGGCGACGAAGCGGTAGGCCTGATCACCGGTTTCGCTACGCAGTTGCTCCACGGTCAGCTGGGCCAGACGGCCAGCGGCCGAAGAGTCCACGCCGCCACTGATGCCGAGCACCAGCACCTTGGTGCGCGAGGCCGTCAGGGTGTTCTTGATGAAGGCGATGCGCTTGGCGATTTCGGCGTCGACGTCGGCGTCCGAGGTGAAGGGCGCGATCACGCCCAGGGCTTTGGCGATTTCAGCTTGGCGATTGCTCATGAGGAGGCTCCCTGATTGGCATCGGTACGGAACACGTGTTTCAGATAGGTCACGAAATTCGGGTCGCGGCACTGGGTCTTGCCCGGCGTATCGGAGATCTTCGCCACCGGCTGGCCGTTGCAGTCGATCATCTTGATGACGATATTCATCGGCTCGACACCGGGGATGTCGCAAGTCAGGTTGGTGCCGATCCCGAAGCTGACATGAATGCGATCATGCAGCGCGCGGTACAGTTCAAGCGCCTTGGGCAGCGTCAGACCGTCGGAGAAGATCAACGTCTTGGTCATCGGGTCGATGCCCAGTTTCTCGTAGTGGGCGATGGCCTTTTCCGCCCACAACAGCGGGTCGCCGGAGTCGTGGCGCAGGCCGTCGAACAGCTTGGCGAAGTACAGATCGAAGTCGCCGAGGAAGCTGTCCATGCCAATGGTATCGGTCAGGGCGACCCCAAGCAGGCCGCGATATTCCTTGACCCAGCATTCCAGCGCCGCCTTCTGGCTGTCGATCAGCCGCGGGCCGAGCTGCTGGTGGGCCATGAACCATTCGTGGGCCATGGTACCCAGCGGGCGCAACTCCAGCTCGCGGGCCAGGTGCACGTTGCTGGTGCCGACGAAACGGCCCGGGAAGTCGTGCTTGAGGATGTTCACCACCTCCTCCTGCACGCGGTAGGAGAAGCGCCGGCGGGTGCCGAAGTCGGCCATCTGGAAGCCCGCCAGTTCATCGGCGCTGGCTTCGCCCTTGAGCCAGTCGAGCTTGCGGTACAGCTGCTCGCGCACCTGCTCGATCACCACTTCACGGTAGCGATAGCGGTTGCGCACTTCGGAGATGATCGCCAGCAACGGGATCTCGTAGAGGATCACGTGCAGCCACGGGCCGCGCACGCGGATCGCCAGCTGGCCGGCGTCGTCGGTGCCGACGTGCACGTAGCGCATATTGAAGCGGAACAAGCTGAGGAAGCGGATGAAGTCCGGCTTGATGAACGGGATCTTCTCCAGATACGCCAGCTGGTCGACGGTGATGGTGGTGTTGACCAGCTGTTCGATCTGGTAGCGGATTTCGGCCAGGTAGGGCGTCAGGTCTTCATTGCTGCGGCAGCGAAACTCCCACTCCACTTCGGCGTTGGGGTAGTTGTGCAGCACCGCCTGCATCATGGTCAGCTTGTAGAAATCGGTGTCCAGCAGGTTCTGGATGATGCTGGGGGCGAATACGCTCTCACTCATGGTCACTCTCCTCGAGGCGGGCCAGCTCGCTGTCGAGCGCTCCGCTATCGGCGCAGATGATGATGCCCTGCGCGCGCATCTGTTCGATGGTTTGCGTCGCGCCGGCTTCGGAAATGGCCCGGCACGCCGGAAGATACAGCAACACCTCGAGGCCGGCGCTACGCAGTTGCAGCGCGGTGTTCTTCACGCAGAAATCCAGGGCCAGGCCACCGACCACCACGGCCTTAACGCCCGCTACTTTCAGGTATTCGATCACGCCCGTGCTGCGCTTGCCGGCCAGGTCGTGGTAGCAGGCGCCGTAAGGGTGCAGATCGGGTTCGACACCTTTCCAGACGAAGAAGTCATAGTCGATTGGCGCGGGCAGCGTGTCGAGCAGCTCGAAGCCCGGCGTGCCCGGCACACAGTGGCTGACCCAGGTCAGGTCAGCGTTGGCGTGGCTCAGGGGCTTGAGCATCTGGTCGTGGCCTTCGACCACCCACAGGGCCTGTGGCGTGTGGGCGTCCTTGCTGCCCAGGCGCAGGGTGCCACGACGCGCCATGTCGTTGAGCGACGCGGCGATTTCATGGCCGCCGGGCACCGGCAACTCATCGGGGCATAGGCTGGTGAAGCCCTTCTGCGCATCGACATCGAACGTGGCGATCTTCATCTGACACCTCCTGCAAATGGAGCCGCATCACTGCGGGATGGACACATATTCCACCAGGTGTATTATGTATGTCAACACCCATCTGCAAGGAGATCACCATGCAGCCAAATCCTCTGCAGTGTTTCGCCGCCGGCCACCTGCAGCCGACGCCGCAACGCTTCGCGCTGGCCGTCTATGGCGGCGCTTTCGATCCGCCCCATGCCGGCCACGCCAGCGTGATCCGCCGCGTGCTCGACAGCTGCGAGCAGGTGCTGGTGGTGCCGAGCTACCGACACGCCGACGCCAAGCGCATGGCCGACTTCGACCTGCGCTGCGCCTGGGTCGAGCGCCTGGCAGCACGCTTCGGTGATCGGGTACGCTGCTGCAGCCTGGAGCGCGAACTGGGCGCCGATGGCCGGGTGATCTACAGCTACGACCTGCTCGGCTGCCTGGCCGAACGATACGGACTGCCGAGCGAGCGCCTGGCACTGGTGATCGGTGAAGACAACCTCACCCGGCTCAAGACATTCCACCGCGCCGCCGAGCTGCGTCAGCGCTTCGGGCTGGTGGTCGCCGACGAGGAGATGACCGTGCACAGCAGCGCGATCCGCGCGATGATCGCCGCCGGACACGCGATTCCCGAGGCCTGGCAGTTGCCGGAAATTGAGACTGATATGGCGATTTACAGGAGTGCGATGTGAGTTCTGCTGAAGTATTGGCCAGTGTCGATCTGATTGCCCTGCGTATGGATGCCGAGAGCCGCCAGTTGCACGTGCTGCTGCACCGCCGCGAGCGCGAGCCGTTTCTGGGCCAGTGGGCGCTGCCGGGGGTGATCGTCAATGGCAGCACCCGCGACGCCAACCTGGAAGCCGCCGCCCACCGCGTGCTGCGCGACAAGGCCCAGGTATTGCCGAGGCATCTTGAGCAAGTCGGCACCGAAGGCAGCGCCGAGCGTGACCCACGCGGCTGGTCGATGAGCACCTATTACCTGGCCCTGCTGGCGCCGGATACCGAAACCGCCGATGACGGCCTGCGCTTCGCCCCGCTCGACGAAGTGCTCGATGGGCGCCTCGCCCTGCCCTTCGACCACAGCCAGCTGGTGCGTTTGAGCATCGAGCGCCTGGCCGGAAAATCCGTCTACACCAGCCTGCCGCTGTACCTGGCGCCGCCACGCTTCACCGTGCTCGATGCCCTGAACGCCGCCCAGGCCTGCCTGGGCACGACGATCAATAACACCTCACTGCGCAAGCGCCTGGAAAAGATGAAGGACGCCGGCTGGATTCGCGACACCGGCGAAAAGAACTTCCCGAAGATGGGCCGACCCCAGCAATTGTGGGAGCTGACCGAAGAGGCCGAAGGGGTATTCGTGTTCGACCGGAGCCTGTTGGCGGATCGAGCGGGTAGTTGATATTGCTGCTCGGAGCGACTGCGATGCTGTTGATTACGAAGGGCAGCAGAAAGTCGGGAGCGGCCGTCCCCCGATCCACTGTGGGAGCGCGCCATGCGCGCGAAAAAATCGCGGGCATGGCCCGCTCCCACATTCTTCAGTCATCAGCTGTCCTTGTAGCCTGGGTTGAGCGAAGCGATACCCAGGTTGGCTTTCCCGGGTGTCGCTGCGCTCGACCCGGGCTACCTATCTCCTCCTACTGCCGCATGCTCACCGCCAGCCGGTTGAAGGCATTCATCAGCGCGACGGCATAGGTCAGGTCACTGATCTGCACGTCGGTGAAATGCGCCTTGAGCGGTTCGAACACGTCATCCGGCGCATGGGTGTGGGCGATGTCGGTGAGCGATTCGGCCCAGGCCAGGGCAGCGCGTTCGGCGTCGCTGAAATGTGCGCTGATGCGCCAGCCGGCCAGGCTGTCGAGTTTCGCCGCCGGCGTGCCGCCGTCGCGCAGGGCCTTGGCGTGCATTTCCAGGCAGAACGAGCAGCCATTGATCTGCGAAATCCGCAGGTTGACCAGCTCGATCAGCGGCAGGCCGAGGCTGCTGGCGGCCAGGGCTTTCTTGGTGGCCAACAGGCCCTTGTAGATATTGGGCGAGAGTTGGCTGTAAGGCAGGCGCAAGGTACTCATGGGGCAATCTCCATAGCTGAGTCGAAATAGAAGCTGGTGGTGCGTTGCAATTGCGGTAGTGCGTCGTCGAGGGCCGCCTGCACCGCGTCGCGGCCGTGGGCCAGGCCCTGCAGGTGGACGAAGGCCACCTCGGTAATTCCCAGGGTACTCAGCACATGACGCAGATAGGCGGTGAGAAAGTCCGGCTGCCGGGCACGCGGACCCTGATAGAAGCCGCCGGCGCTGACCAGCACCAGAGTTGGCCGGTCCTGCAGCAAACCGACTTTGCCCTGGGGCGTGACGGCGAAACTGCGATGAATGCGCAGCACGTAATCGATCCACAGCTTGAGCGCGGCAGGCACCGTGAAGTTGTGCATCGGCGTGACGATGATCAGGCAATCGCTGGCCTCCAGCTCGGCGATCAGCGCTTCGGAGCAGGCGAAGGCCGCATCGTCGAGCGGCGCATTGCCGGTCAACGCGGCGGCATAGTCGGCAGCCAGCGGTGGCGGCGGCTCGCCAACCAGATTGCGTTCGACCAGCTCGGCATCAGGCCAACGCGTGGCGATCAGCCGGCGTGCCAGCTGGCTGCCGTGGGCCTGCTGTTGATAAGGGCTGCACTCGAGCAGCAGGATGCGCTTCATGCCGCCACCTGCGGTAGCGCTTCGACGAAGTGCAGGCCACGCGCCAGCAAGCCCTGGCGGTAGTAGAAGCGCTGACCGAGGGCGTTGCCCAGCGCGGTGTCGAGCACCAGATGGGTATGGCCGCCGTCGATGGCTGCGCGGCGCACCGCCTCGATCAACAAACCACCGACGCCGCTGCGCTGCTCGCTGGGCAGCACGATCAGGTCATCGATATACACAAAGCGCCCATACAGGGTGTTTTCCTGCAGCCGGAAACCGGCCAGGCCGACCACCTGCTCACCGCGCCAGGCGGCGAGCAAACGGTAGCCTTGACCAGCCTGGCGCTGCATCTGGGCGACGAAGGCATCGGCGTCAGGGAGATGGGGGCGCAACTCGCGCATTACCGCGAAGCAGGCATGGCAATGAGCGGGATCCTGCACGGCACGCAGGATGATGGAGTCAGACATGGTGGCGTCCTCGCTATATCGATGGACGCAGATTACTCAGCACCTGGCCTGTTCAATAGAACCAAGACGCTACAAAGTCATTGGTCCATGTTGTGATCAGGCTATTCGTTCTGCCGCATGGGCATGCGGTCGATGGTGCGGAAGATCGCCTGCAAGTCCGCATCGGCGCCCTGCTGGATCTTCTTGCCGCCATCCTTGCCGACCAGAATCACCTGGGGCCGGGCGTTGCCGGCGTCCAGCGCCAGCAGCAGGCGCTTGGTGGCGATGGCCTCCAGGGGCTGGCCGTTGCGCTGCCCCTGCTGGCCGATCACGGTGTAGAGCACCATGTCGCGCTCGACGAACGCCTCGCGGTTGGCCGGCTCCTGCAGCGCGGCCTGCACCCGCGCCAGCAGCGGATCATCGGCGCTGGCCGCCAGCACAATCAGCGGCCGGGTCTTCCAGCGCTCGGCCTCGAGCGGATTCTCGCTGGCGTGGGCCAGCAGCGGCAGCGCCAGGAGCAGCAGGGTCGCGAAACGCTTCATGGCCTTTCTCCTGGCGGGCTCGCTCGCCGCCCTCAGTACGACAGGTACGAAGAGCGCGTCAGCCCCAGACGCAGAGCGTCGAGGAACTGGGTACGCTCGCGGGCGGTGATGCGCGCGCTGGCCACCTTGTCGCGGTAGTGAGTCATCAGCTCCTCGGGCGACAGGTGCACGTAGCGCAGCATGTCTTCGATGGTGTCGTGGGTCTCGATACCGGCGTGGTAAATGCTGCCGTCGGCGTTCTGGTAGATGTTCACCGAGTCGGTGTCACCGAACAGGTTGTGCATGTCGCCGAGAATTTCCTGGTAGGCACCGACCAAGAAGATGCCCAGCACGTAGTCCTCGCCTTCGCGCAGCTCGTGCACCGGCAGGCTGGTCTCGATGGACTGCTCGTCGACGTACTGGTTGATTTTGCCGTCCGAGTCGCAGGTCAGGTCCTGCAGCACGGCGCGGCGCATCGGCTCCTCGTCCAGGCGGTTGAGCGGCAGGATCGGCAGGATCTGGCCGATGGCCCAGGTGTCCGGCAGGCTCTGGAACACCGAGAAGTTGCAGATGTACTTGTCGGCCAGCTTATCGTTGAGCTCGTCGAGCACCTGGCGGTGGGAACGCTGGCGCGCCTTGAGCTGGTTGTACAGGCGGCGGCAGATGGCGAAGTAGCACTGCTCGGCCAGGGCCTTTTGCGGCAGGTCGAGCTTGCCGGCCGAATACTGCCCGGCCGCCTCGCTGACGTAGTGGGTGGCGCGCCAGTAGGTTTCGGCGACCATTTCCGGGTCGCTGTCCTCGAGCAGGTCAATCAGCACCTGTAGTACTTCGGGCTGCTCGATGCTGCGGTCGATCTCCGGCACGTCGTCGTTGTGGCGCTCGACGTCGGTCACCTGCACCAGCAGCAGCGCGTGGTGGGCGGTCATCGCCCGGCCACTTTCCGAGAAGATGTGCGGGTGCGGAATCTCCTGGCGGTCGCAGAATTCCTTGAGCATGTCGACCACTGCGTCGGCGTAGTCTTCCATGTCGTAGTTGATCGAGCTGGCGTTGCGCGAATGGGTGCCGTCGTAGTCGACGCCCAGGCCGCCGCCGACGTCGATGTGATCGACCGGCAGGCCGAGGGCGCGCAGTTCGCCGTAATAGCGGATGGCTTCACGGAAGCCCTTGCGGTAGTCGGCGATGTTGGCGATCTGCGAACCCATATGGAAGTGCAGCAGGCGGATGCCCTGATCCAGGCCGGCCTTGCGGAAACGCTCGACCACCGACAGCAGCTGCGCGGCGGACAGGCCGAACTTGGACTTCTCGCCGCCGGTGTCCGCCCACTTGCTCGACGCCAGGGACGACAGACGCACGCGCAGGCCGATCTGCGGCGCCACCTTGAGTTCGGCGGCCTCCTCGATCACCAGAGCGACTTCCGATTCCTTCTCGATGACGATGAACACACTGTGGCCGAGTTTCTGGCCCATCAGCGCCAGGCGGATGAACTCGCGGTCCTTGTAACCGTTGCAGACGATGGTGCCGCCCTTCGGTGCCAGCGCCAGTACGGCCAGCAGCTCGGGCTTGGAACCGGCTTCCAGGCCGATGGAAACGTTCTCGGTGGCGATGATGTTTTCCACCACCGCTTCCTGCTGGTTGACCTTGATCGGGTACAGCGCGGTGTAACGGTTGTTGTATTCCAGGCGCGCGATGCTGGCGTCGAAGGCGCCGGTCAGCTTGCGCACGCGGTCCTGAAGGATGTCCGGGAAGCGCACCAGCAGCGGCAGCGACAAACCGCTCTGGCGCAGCTCCTCGACCTGCTCGTAAAGGTCGATCGGCGTGCTGCCCGGGCCGTTGGGGCGTACTTCGACGCGGCCGGCGTCATTGATCGAGAAGTAGCCGGCGCCCCAGTGGCGGATGCCGTAGACACTGCGGCTGTCGGCCACCGTCCATTGGCTTCCATCGTCCTTGCGTGTGCGTCGTGCGGCCATCGAGGGTTCCCCTGTTGCAGATAGGCTGATGCTGTCGATACGGTCGGGCGAGCATAGAGCCTGGAAATGACGATTGCTCGGCAGTGGACTGGCCGAGCAGTGAGTAAGTTTAGAGAGTCACGGGCGGCGGCGTTCAGCCACCGGATTTCTTGGCTTTGAAGCCGCGCTTGATCAGCTCGGCGAGCAGCAGTTCGACATGATCGCCCTGGATTTCGATAACGCCATCCTTGAGCGAGCCACCGCAGCCGCAGCGCTTCTTCAGCGCCGAGGCCAGCTCCTTGAGCGGCTCTTCGGCCAGCGGCACGCCACTGATGGTGGTCACCGTCTTGCCGCCGCGGCCCTTGGTTTCGCGGCGCACGCGGGCAATGCCGTCGCCCTCGGGAATCGTCGTGCGCGAACAGGTGCAGGCGTCCACCGGCTGCGAGCAATCCGGGCAATGCCGGCCTGCGTCGGTGGAGAACACCAGGCCACCGAGGCCGGCGAATGAAGAGGTTTTCTTGGCCACCGCGTTTTTTCCTCAGTGGATGGGAGCGGCGCAGTGTAACGACAAAGACAGCCAATGCTAAGAAGCGAAATGCGCCACCCCCTGATGGATTGGCGACCCCGTGTCACTAGCGATTGGCGAGATAGTGCTGCAACGCCACGAGCGAGTCGGGGCAGTAGGGCTTGAGCTCGGTATCGCGCTGCGCCGCTTCGAGACTCATGAAGCGCGCCTCCAGGACCTCCTCGGGCTGCGGCACCAGCGGCGCATCGGACACCGCCGAAAACACCGCGCACCAGATACGGTTCTCCGGCTGATCGAAGAAGAAGCGGCCATGGTCACGCAGCACTGCATCGCCGATGCCCAGTTCTTCGGCCAGCTCGCGCTCGGCCGAACGTGCGTAGCTTTCACCAGCCGCCACCATGCCACCGGCGGCGATATCCCAGTAGCCCGGATACACCGCCTTGCTCAGGGTGCGGCGATGCACGCACAGCTCACCGGCAGAGTTGAATAGAAGGATGAAGGTGCCGCGACCGATCAGGCCGCGGCTACGCAGTTCGGCGCGTGGTAGGGCGCCTAACACTCGGTCCTGTTCATCGACCCAGGCGATCAGCTCGGCATCCGAGGCAGCGCGGTGCGCCACCTCGGCGTTGGCAGCAGCCATCGATCAGCCCTGTGACAGCAGCTGACGCAGGTCGATCACCGCGGCGTTGGCCCGAGAGATGTAGTTGGCCATCACCAGCGAGTGGTTGGCGAGGATGCCGTAGCCACTGCCGTTGAGTACCATGGGGCTCCACAGCGTGGCCTGGGCAGCCTCCAGCTCGCGGATGATCTGTCGCACGCTGACCGTGGCGTTCTTCTTGGCCAGCACGTCGGCGAAGTCGACTTCGATGGCGCGCAGCAGGTGCGACAGCGCCCAGGCCTGGCCGCGGGCTTCGTAGAACACGTTGTCGATCTGCAACCACGGAGTTTCGTAGGTGCGCTCGGTGACTTCCGGCACCTGGCCCTGGGCCAGCTCGGTGTTCTCGTTCACGTCGGTGTTCAGGCGCACCTGGCCGACGCTGGCGGACAGGCGCTGGGACAGCGAACCCAGACGCGTGGCGACGTCGCCGAACCAGTTGTTCAGGTTGTCGGCGCGGGTATAGAAGCGCGCACCGCTCTGGCCCGGCTCGGACAGGCGAGCGAGGTAGCGATCCAGCGAGTCGATGCCCTCGCGGTACTTGGACTCGGTCGAAGGCAACGCCCAGCTGCGGTTGTCGAAGTTGAAGTTCGGCTCGGCGCGGGCCAGGTCGCCATCCTCGGTGGATTGCGACTGCGAACGGGCGAAGTCCTTGCGCAGCGCGCGGGAGAAATCACGCACCTGCACCACCACGCCGTATTCCCAGCTCGGCATGTTGTCGAGCCACAGGCCCGGCGGCGCCAGGTCATTGGCCAGGTAGCCGCCCGGCTTGTCGAGCAGGGTCTCGGCGACCTGTTTGAGGGTTTCCACGCTGGTATAGCCGGTCACCACCTGGCGGTTGGCTTTCTCGGCCGCGGCCTGTACGCGCTGTTGCACGGGAAACAGATCCGGCTCCTGGCTCCAGTACCAGCCGACGACCAGCGCCACCAACAGATAGATGCCCAGCAGGCTGGCGATGACGCGGCCAATACCGCCGCCAAGGCGACGACGAGAGCCGGAGCTGGCACCGTCATCGGCAGAGGCGGTGCCGGTGGTGCGGTTCTTCCAATCGAGCATGGCGATTATCCTTTGATCAGCGACGTACAGGGCTTCGACCACAGGCCTCTGGGAGGGTTGCGCCAATACTTGGGGCACCCATGGCCTGCAGCGAGACTACGCTGCCACTATAAGGGAAGGCTGCCTCAGCGCGCAGTGCGGCAAGCTGTTCACGACGTAACAGACCGGCGCCAGCGGTTGTATCAGGTATGACAAAGGCTGCGGTGCGAGTCACAACACTGGCGTCATAGGAATGGCAAAATAGTCACCCAGTGATAGCATGAGGCCATCACCGGCAGGCTTAGAGCCTGTTCAAAGTCTTGCGAGCTAGAGCAATGCAAGGCCTGGGCGGCCCCACGAAAACAGGCGAGGACGCGGAGTTTACGAGCTGTAAATGAGCAGTCCGAGCCTGTTTTTAACGCCGCAGTGCCGACGCGCAGCAGAGTTTGAACAGGCTCTTACAATACTTACGCAGATTACAGGCCATGACCGACCACGAAGACCCCAGCCGCGACCGGCTCAAACAGCACTTCGCCCAACGGGTGATCAACCAGGCGCGCCAGGTTCTGGAAGTCTGGCAGCGCCTGCAGCGCGCGGAGTGGAACGAGGCCGGCATGCAGGAGCTGCAGGAAGCCGCGCAGTTGCTGCAGCGCTACGCCGAGCGCTTCGAGCAGGTCGAGCACCGCGAGCTGGGCAAGCGCATCGTCGCTTGCCTGAGCGTGGTGGATGCCAACCGCGGCCGCCTCAACAGCGAAGTGATCAGCGAACTCAACCAGCTGATGCAGCGCCTGTCGCGCACCGGCCTGCGTCACGGCGACCGCTTCGAGCACACCACCCTGCCGCCGCTGCGCAAACCGGTGTACATTGCCCTGCAGCACCTGGAGCGTGCCGAGCGCCTGGCCCAGCAGCTGGAATTCTTCGGCATGAACGCCAAGCCGCTGGATACCGCCAACGCCTTTCGCGCCGCCATGCTCGAACGCCACCCGGCGGCCCTCGTCATGGAGATCGACTTCGCCGGCCCAGGCAACGGCCTGCAACTGGCCCAGGCGGTTCAGGAAGGCTTGCAGGAAAAGATTCCGGTGCTGTTCTACAGCCACGAAGACACCGACACCCCGACCCGCCTGGCCGCCGTACGCGCCGGCGGGCGCGAATTCTTCACCGGTTCCATGGATGCCTCGAGCCTGCTCGAACGCATCGAAGTGCTCACCCACGTTGCCCAGTACGAGCCCTACCGCGTGCTGATCGTCGATGACTCCCGCGCCCAGGCCACCCACACCGAGCGGGTGCTGAACAGCGCCGGTATCGTCACCCGCACCATCACCGAGCCGATCCAGGCGATGGACGAGCTGGCCGAATTCCAGCCGGACCTGATCATCCTCGACATGTACATGCCGGCCTGCAACGGCACCGAGCTGGCCCAGGTGATCCGCCACAACGACCGCTACGTCAGCGTGCCGATCATCTACCTGTCCGCCGAGGACGATCTGGACAAGCAGCTGGACGCCATGAGCGAGGGCGGCGACGACTTCCTCACCAAGCCGATCAAGCCGCGCCACCTGATCGCCACGGTGCGCAACCGCGCCGACCGCGCGCGCAGCCTCAAGGCGCGCATGGTGCGCGACAGCCTCACCGGCCTGTTCAACCACACCCATACCCTGCAACTGCTCGAAGACGCGCGCTTCCGCGCCCAGCGCGACGAGCAGCCGCTGACCTTCGCGATGATCGATATCGACTACTTCAAGAAGGTCAACGACAACTACGGCCACCCCATGGGCGACCGGGTGATCAAGAGCCTGGCGCTGTTTCTCAAGCAGCGCCTGCGCAAGAGCGACTGCATCGGCCGTTACGGCGGCGAAGAGTTCGCCGTGGTGATGCCCAACACCGACGCCCAGACCGCAGCCAAGGTGCTGGACGACGTACGCGCGCGCTTCGCCGAGATCCACTACCCCGCCCCCCCCCACGACCTGAGCTGCACCTTCAGCTGCGGCATCGCCGAGCTGGTCGACGATCTGGACAGCAAACATCTGTCGCAGCGCGCCGACGAGGCGCTGTACCGTGCCAAGAATGGCGGGCGCAACCGCGTCGAGGTCTATAGCTGAAAGGTGCCTCAGAGCCTGTACAAAGTCTCGTGAGCTAGAGCAATGCAAGGCCTGGGCGGCCCCGCAAAAACAGGCGAGGACCGGTCGGAGTCGTGCTCGACTTTACGAGCTGTAAATGAGCAGTCCGACTGGGCTGGCAATCCAGCCTGTTTTTAACGCCGCAGTGCCGACGCGCAGCAGACTTTGAACAGGTTCTGAAGCCGGCGACCACCTATCAGTCCACTGGCGCCAACCATGTGGCACGTCACCTGACTGTCACACAGGCGCAATAACGTACCGGGCATCGCACTGCATGGCGCAGTGCTATCAATGCCCGGACGTCGATTCGAACCATGCGCCTCAAATCCCTCACCAACCTCAACACCCTCTTGCTGGTGGGCATCGGCATTGCCCTGGCCTGCACGCTATGGTGGTCGCAGCGGGCATTGGAGCGCCCCTATGTGCTGATGGAGCAGTACCTGGAACTCTCGCAACAATTCCAGCGCGAGGCCGCCGGCAACATTCTCGGCTATCTGGAGAGCGGCGATGCGCTGCGCCACAGTGCCGCCCTGCAGAACCTCGACACGCTGCAGGTGAAGGTCGACGCACTACCGGCCAAGCTCACCGGTGATCTGGGCAGCAGCCTGGGCGAGCTGAAGGCATTCGCCGCCGAGCAACTGCTCGCCGCCGGCAAGCTGTCTGGCGACCCGCAGGGCCTGCTGATCCAGGCCGAACGGGAGATGGCCGATGCGCTGGCGGGGCTCACCCGCTACGCCGACGAGGGCCAGGGCGAAAACGCCAACGCCTACCGCGCGCCGCTGTTCGAGGCTGCGCAACATCTGGCCCGGCTGGCCCTGGCGCGCAGCAAGCTGGTCAGCAGCGGGCGCGCCGAACTGGCCGCCGATGTGGAGCGGGAGGTGCAGGCTCTGCAGGGCAAAGCCAAGACGATCAGCGCGCTGCCGCTGCTCGGCATCACCGACCAGACGGCTTCGGGCAGCGATGCCTTCGCTTCCCTGATGGGCCTGGACAGCGACAGCCAGGCGAGCGAAGCCGAGGATCGCGGCATTGCCCTCAAACGTGAGCTCGACAGCCTGCTGGCACGCTATCCCGGCGAACTGGCGCGCACCCGGGCGCTGATCGAACAACGCGCACAGCTGGCCGACACCACCCGCGCCCGCCTGGATGCCGTGCAGCAATCATTCACTGCGCTGGAGCCCCAGGTGCGCGCCGAGCACGGGCGTATCCAGGGCGAAGTGCGGCTGATCCTCGGCATCATGGTGGCGCTGATCCTGCTCACCGCGCTGATCATCGACACTCTGCAACGCCGCCTCAGCCGCTTGCTCGAGCGCCTGGTGCCGGCGCTGTCGGCCTGGGCGTCGGGCGACTTCGCGGGCGAGATCCACCTGGCCACCAACACCCGTGAGCTGCGCAATATCGAAGAGTCGCTCAATCGCCTGCGTCGCTATCTGGTCGAACTGGTGGGCACCATTCACCAGCACGCCGACCAGGTCTCGGCGTCCAGCCATACCCTGGCAGATCTCAGCAGCGGCCTGCACGAGGGTGCCGAGCGCCAGGCCAGCGATACCGCCCAGATTCGCGACGCCCTGGGCGAGCTGGAAGCCACCATCCTGCAGGTGGCGGGCGATGCCAGCCAGACCGCCACCGCCGGCCGCGATGCCGACCGCGCCCTCGCCCAGGGCCAGAAAGTCATCGGCAACAGCCTCTCCGGCCTGCATGCCCTGGTCGAGGAAGTACAGGGCAATGCCCAGGCCATCGAACACCTGGCCACGGAAACGGCGACCATCGGCAGCGTGCTGACGGTGATCCGCAGCATCGCCGAGCAGACCAACCTGCTGGCCCTCAACGCGGCCATCGAGGCGGCGCGCGCCGGCGAAGCAGGCCGCGGTTTTGCTGTGGTCGCGGACGAGGTGCGCTCGCTGTCGCTACGCACCAGCTCGGCCACCGCGCAGATTCAGGAGGTGATCGGCCGCCTGCAGCAGGCCGCCAACGACTCGGTGCAGGCCATGCGCAGCCAGGTCGAACATGCCGAAGCGACCGCCGACCAGGCCCGCACCGCCGACGGTGCGCTGGACGAGATCGTCGGCGCCATCGGCACCATCGCCAGCATGGCCGCGCGCATCGCCGAAGCCACGGCGTACCAGGGCAGCGCCGTCAGCGAGATCCGCGACCACAGCGAGCGCATTCACCAGCTGGGCGGCGACAACCTGCAGCGCATCGGCCAGGGCCGGGCACAGAGCGTCGAGTTGCAGGCGTTGAGCGGTCAGCTGGATCGGGCTGTGCAGGCATTTCGCGTGTAAGCGAAGAAAAAGGCCAAAGTGGCCGTTCGCCGATCCACTGCGGGAGCGCGCCATGCGCGCGAAAATCGCGGGCATCGCGCGCTCCCACAGATACTGCCCCAATGACCGTTACCGCCACGAACCCGCCATCTGTGCGGCCTTATGCCGCACAACTCCCCCCAAGGACAGACGTCCCCAAGCCAGGCGCAACCATCACTTACTGCGCCGCCCATGGCGCGGCGTGCTGGCTCCGTTATCATGGCGCGATCACTGCCCCACGAGATGCTCATGTCACGTTTTATCTGCCTGCTGCTGTTGCTCGTCGTCCTGCCTGCCGGCGCCGGGGTGTTCGACAGCCGCCCGAATGCCGCGCCGCTGGGTCAGGCGCTGAATAACAGCGCCGACTTCCTGCCGGTCCGCGAGGCTTTCAAGCTCAGCCTGGTCGAGAGTTCGACGACATCGGCGAAGGTGCGTTTCGTTGCGGCCGAGGGCTATTACCTGTATCGCCACCAGTTCAAGTTCAAGGTCGAACCGGCTGAACTGGCAGGCAAGCCCGTCGAGGTGCCGGAAGGCCTGCACAAGAACGATCAGTACTTCGGTGATGTGCAGGTGTTCTACGAAGTGCTGGATATCGACATCCCGCTGAACAATCCGGACAACAAGCCGCTCAACCTCGCCGTCACTTACCAGGGCTGCGCCGACAAGGGCCTGTGCTATCCGCCGGAAACCGAGACGCTGGCGATCAATGGCGGCGTTGCAGCCCAGGCCGACAGCAGCAGTGCTCCCGCTACCGGCAAAACCACCTGGAGCTGGACCGACCTGGCACTGATGTTCGCCGCCGGTCTGACCCTGACCTTCACGCCCTGCGTGCTGCCCATGCTGCCGATCCTCTCCGGTGTGGTCCTGCGCGGCCGGCCGAGCAAGGGCCGCGGCCTGGTGCTGTCGCTGGCCTACGTGCTGCCGATGGCCGCCTGCTACGCGGCGCTCGGCGCGCTGATGGGGCTGTTCGGCGCCAAGCTCAACCTGCAGGCCATGCTGCAGTCGCCGTGGATTCTGGTGCCCTTCGCGCTGTTCTTCGCGCTGTTCGCGGTGGCCATGTTCGGCGTCTTCGAACTGCGCCTGCCGGCGTTCATTCGTGAGCGACTGGACCGCAAGGCCGCGCAGACCCAGGGCGGCACCATCGCCGGCGCCGCGACCCTGGGCGTGCTGTCCAGCCTGATCGTCTCGCCGTGCATTACCGCGCCCTTCACCGCGCTGCTTCTCTATATCAGCAGCACCGGCGACGCCGCGGGCGGCGCCCTGCAGCTGTTCGCCCTGGGCCTGGGCATGGGCACGCCGCTGGTGATCTTCGCCGCGGGCGGCGGCGCCCTGCTGCCCAAATCCGGCACCTGGATGGTCGCCGTGCGCAACGCCTTTGGCGTGATGCTGCTGGGCGTTTCGTTGTGGTTGCTCGAGCGCGTGCTGCCGGGGCAAGTCGCCCTGGCGCTGTGGGGGCTGCTGGCTGCAGGCGTTGCGCTGTTTCTCGGTGCCCTGGAATTCACCGCTAAAGATGCTCGCGGCAAGCTCGCCCAACTGCTCGGCCTGGCGCTGCTGGTCTACGCCCTGGCTGCCTGGACGGGCGCCCTGAAGGGCAACGACGATCCCCTGCAGCCGCTCGCCGGCGGTATCGCCAGCGCTCAGTCGAGCGCCTCCGGTAGCTGGCAGACGGTCAGCACACCCGCCGAGCTGGACGCCGCGCTGGCTCAGGCCAAGAGCGACGGCCAGCCGCTGCTGCTCGACTGGTACGCCGACTGGTGCATCAGTTGCAAGAAGATCGAGCGCGAAGTGTTCAATTCTCCGCAGATCGGCCCGCAACTGGCCGACTATCACCTGCTGCGGTTCGACATGACCGACAGCACCGCTGCCCAGCGCGCGCTGCTGGATCGCTACGGGCTGTTCGGCCCACCGGCGATCCAGCTGTTCGCCGCCAACGGGCAGGAAATGCATGACTTGCGAGTCATCGGTGAAATCGATGCGCCAGGCTTTGCCGAGCGTCTGAACGGCGCGCGAGAACGATTCTAGGCAATTCGGTCACATATTCAGCCAACCCTGCATGGATCGTGCTGACTACTCCCAAAAACTGGACAGCCCTACGGCACTTCTGGCAGAGTCCGCGCAGCTAAAAAGAAGGAAGCCCGGATCATGTCGACGCTGCTGGTTTTGCACGGCCCCAATTTGAACCTGCTCGGCACCCGAGAGCCCGGCACCTATGGCGCCACCACGTTGGAGCAGATCAACCTCGACCTGGAACAGCGCGCCCGCGAAGCCGGCCACCATCTGCTGCACCTGCAGAGCAACGCCGAGTACGAGCTGATCGAGCGCATCCACGCCGCCCGCGGTGAAGGCGTCGACTTCATCATCATCAACCCGGCAGCCTTCACCCACACCAGCGTCGCATTACGTGACGCATTGCTGGCAGTGAGCATCCCATTCATCGAAGTGCACCTGTCCAACGTGCACAAGCGTGAGCCTTTCCGGCACCACTCCTACTTCTCCGACGTGGCGGTAGGCGTGATCTGCGGGCTCGGCGCCACCGGCTACGGCCTGGCGCTCGAAGCGTCGCTGGAGCAACTGGCGAGCAAAAACACCTGATACCGGCGTCACGACAGATCGCCTGAATGCGCAGTAGCTTTCACAAGATCTGTTCAAGCGGCGGTTCATCTACAACTTGAACGACCCTGACCAGACTGGGAGTTGAACACCTATGGATATTCGCAAAGTCAAGAAACTGATCGAGCTGCTGGAAGAGTCCGGCATCGACGAGCTGGAAATCAAAGAGGGCGAAGAGTCCGTACGCATCAGCCGTCATGGCAAGCAACCGGCTTACGCCCAACCGACCTACGCACCGGCGCCTGCTCCGGTCGCTGCCGCCGCCGCTCCAGCCGCCGCCACCGCAGAAGCCGCTCCGGCCGCTGCCAAGCTGAACGGCACCGTGGTGCGCTCGCCAATGGTCGGTACCTTCTACCGCGCCGCTTCGCCGACTTCGGCCAACTTCGTTGAAGTCGGTTCGACCGTGAAGAAAGGCGACATCCTCTGCATCGTCGAAGCGATGAAGATGATGAACCACATCGAGGCCGAAACCAGCGGCACGATCGAATCCATCCTGGGCGAGAACGGCCAGCCGGTGGAATACGATCAACCGCTGTTCACCATCGTCTGATGCACGGGGAACCCGTAATGCAGAAGCTGGAAAAAGTTCTGATCGCCAACCGCGGCGAGATCGCCCTGCGCATCCTGCGCGCCTGCAAGGAGCTGGGCATCAAGACCGTGGCCGTGCACTCCACTGCCGACCGCGAGCTGATGCACCTGGCCCTGGCTGACGAGTCCGTGTGCATCGGCCCGGCGCCGGGCAACCTGTCGTACCTGAACATCCCGGCCATCATCAGCGCCGCGGAAGTCACCGGTGCCACCGCCATCCACCCCGGCTACGGCTTCCTCGCGGAAAACGCCGACTTCGCCGAGCAGGTGGAAAAATCCGGGTTCGCCTTCATCGGCCCGAAAGCCGACACTATCCGCCTGATGGGTGACAAGGTGTCCGCCAAGGACGCCATGATCAAGGCTGGCGTACCGGTGGTTCCAGGCTCCGACGGCCCGCTGCCGGAAGATGAAGCAGAAGCCCTGCGCATCGCCCGTGAAGTCGGCTACCCGGTGATCATCAAGGCCGCCGGTGGCGGTGGTGGTCGCGGCATGCGCGTGGTGTGGAAGGAAGAAGACCTGATCAAGTCGGCCAAGCTGACCCGCACCGAAGCCGGTGCTGCGTTCGGCAACCCGATGGTCTATCTGGAGAAGTTCCTCGGCAACCCGCGTCACGTGGAAGTCCAGGTACTGTCCGACGGCCAGGGCAACGCCATCCACCTGTACGATCGCGACTGCTCGCTGCAGCGCCGTCACCAAAAGGTGCTGGAAGAGGCTCCGGCCCCGCTGATCGACGAGAAGGCCCGCGCCGAAGTGCTGCAGCGCTGCGTCGATGCCTGCATCGAGATCGGCTACCGCGGCGCCGGTACCTTCGAGTTCCTCTATGAAGACGGTCGTTTCTACTTCATCGAGATGAACACCCGCGTCCAGGTCGAGCACCCAGTCACCGAAATGGTCACCGGTATCGACATCGTCAAGGAGATGCTCAGCATCGCCGCGGGCAACAAGCTGTCGTACAAGCAGTCGGACATCAAGCTGCTGGGCCACGCCCTGGAGTGCCGCATCAACGCCGAAGACCCGGACAACTTCATGCCCTGCCCAGGCAAGGTGAAGCACTTCCACGCGCCGGGCGGCTTCGGTGTGCGCGTCGACTCGCACCTGTACAGCGGCTACTCGGTACCGCCGAACTACGACTCGCTGATTGGCAAGCTGATCACCTACGGCGTGACCCGCGACGAGGCCCTGGCCCGTATGCGCAACGCCCTGGACGAGATCGTCGTCGACGGCATCAAGACCAACGTGCCGCTGCACCGCGACCTGGTTCGCGACAAGGGTTTCTGCCAGGGTGGGATCAATATCCACTACCTGGAAAAGAAACTGGGCATGGACAAGCACTAAGCGCGTCCGGCATCACCAGAAGGGGAGCGGCCAAGGCCGCTCCCCTTTTGCATTTAAAGCCCTGCAAAGGAGGCGACATGAACGGATCTTCCCAGGCCAGCCAAACGCCCGAGGCACGCAAGCAGGCCTCCATCGCCCGCCTCAAGTCGGCCGGCATTCCCTATATCGAACACCTGCCGTGCATCGAGAGCGCCAGCGAAGTGCGCGTGCGCAGCGCCGAGGAAATCGCCCGCCGCGCCATCGCCTGCCTGATCGCCATCCAGGCCGCCTGCGACCGCCAGGCCGGCCAGTACACGCCGGACACCGCCCGCTGGTGCCAGGACTTGCTGGAGCAGTACGGCATCAATGGGCTGACGCGCAACGAAGTGCGCATCCTCAGCAACGAGGGCGGCGAGCAGGATGTCGTCAACATGGTGTGGAAGTACGAAGCCTACTGGGTGCTGCTGTGGGCGCTGGGCGTGGTGGAGGAGCTGGATTTCCCGGACCACGCCATCGACTGCGACTTCGCCATCCAGGCCGTGGCCCAACACCAGGACTTCGCTGCCTTCATGGCGCAGACGAAACTGCGCGACATCGCCAGCATCCTCGACGAAGCCGACCTGATCTACCGCTACCACTGGGCCTGCGTGGACGCCCGCCTCAAGCAGGCGCCGATGCCCGCCGGCCTCAATCCCAGCGTAGTCATGGAGCGCCACGCGGCCTTAAACTGGATCATCGACAACGACGGCCAGGACGACTGGGACAACCCGGACGTCAGCACCTGAACCACCTCTGATCATCATCCTGCCACCGCCAGCCCCGCGCTTGCGGCCGCCCCACCGGAGCCTCCCATGCCCTGGCTACAACTGCGCCTCGCCATCACCCCCGAGCAGGCGCCCACTTATGAAGATGCCCTACTGGAAGTCGGCGCGGTGTCCGTCACCTTCATGGACGCCGAAGACCAACCGATCTTCGAGCCCGACCTGGGCACCACGCCGCTGTGGAGCCACACCCATCTGCTCGCTCTGTTCGAGGCCGATACCGACGCCGACGCGCTGGTCGCCCACCTGCAATTGCTGACCGACGGCGACCTGCCCGAACACCAGATCGAGCATATCGAAGACCAGGACTGGGAGCGCAGCTGGATGGATGGCTTCGCGCCGATGCGCTTCGGCCAGCGCCTGTGGATCGTGCCCAGCTGGCACGAAGCTCCTGAGCCAGACGCGGTGAACCTGCTGCTCGATCCGGGCCTGGCCTTCGGCACTGGCACCCACCCGACCACCTCGCTGTGCCTGCAGTGGCTCGACGCCCAGCCACTGGAAGGCTGCAGCGTGCTGGATTTCGGTTGCGGCTCGGGCATCCTGGCCATCGCCGCGCTGCTGCTTGGCGCGCCGCGTGCGGTGGGTACCGATATCGACCCACAGGCCCTGGAAGCCTCGCGCGACAATGCGCAGCGCAACGGCATCGCCGATGAGCGCTTTCCGGTCTACCTGCCGGCGGACCTGCCCCAGGAGCCGGCTGACGTGGTGGTCGCCAACATCCTTGCCGGCCCTTTGGTCAGCCTGGCGCCGCAGATCACCAGCCTGGTCAAGTCAGGCGGACGCCTGGCGCTGTCGGGCATCCTCGCCGAACAGGCCGACGAAGTGCGTGCTGCCTACGCCGCCGACTTCGCGCTCGACCCGACCGCCGTTCAGGACGGCTGGGTGCGCATCAGCGGCGTTCGCCGTTAAGCATGCGCCGGTGCCGTGTCCGCACGCGCGGGCACGGCACTTAATGCAGCTTTTGCAATCTGTTGGGTTAGACTATCGCCCCGTTTTTGCCGCCCCGCGGCCGTCGGATGACGCATGACCGAAAGCTTCGTGACCCAATGCCCGAACTGCAGCACCAGTTTCCGCGTGAACCTGGCCCAGCTCGCCGTCGCCCAGGGTTCGGTGCGCTGCGGCGCCTGCCTGCAGGTATTCAACGCCGCCCGCCAGCTGCGTGAGCAGGGTCATCACATTCCGGACATGCGCGCCGCGGCGCCGGCTACTCCCGCGCCAGCCGCAACGCCCAAGACCTCTGCACCTGCACCTGCACCTGCACCTGCACCTGCACCTGCACCTGCACCTGCACCTGCACCTGCACCGAGCATGGCAGCCGCACCACCGCCCGCTGCCAAGCCGCGCGGCAAGGCCGACGACGGCACCCTGTGGATTCATGACGACCTGGATCTCGACAGCCTGGACCTCGACGAAGAGCTGGCCAAACTCGAAGCCCAGGAACAGCAGCTGTCGCGCCAATTCCTCGAGCTCGATCTGCCGACCCGGCAGACGCCGCGCTTCGACGATCGGGACGATGACGAGCCTGGTGAAGACGAGCGCTGGGCCGAGGCGTTGCTGCGCGACGACCCGCCCGTCAGCAAGCTGGAGCTCGAGCCCATCGACGAGCCCAAAGCGCCGAGCATCGATTTCGGCCAGCCGCCGCCCGCCAAAACACCGGAAAGCGTGCCGCCGATCCCCAAGACGCCGCGCCTGCGCGATGTGCTCGCCACGCCCAAGCCCGCTGCACCGCCCCGCGAGGAGCCGGAGCCCGAGCTGGAGCCGACCTTCAGCCTCAGCGCCGAACGCGACGACGAGCCAGAGCCCACACCGCTCCACGACCTCGACCACCACGACGACGATGAGCCGGAAACACCAGCACCTGTGCCCAAGGGCGCGAAAGCACGGCCGCGCAGCGAGCCGAACCTGCGCGGTGAAGCGCTGTTCGAACTCGAAGAGGAACCGCTGCAGCTCGACTGGCGTCCGCCGCGCAAGCCCTGGGGCCGCTGGATCGCCTGGAGCCTGCTCAATCTCGTGGCAGTCGCCGCGCTGGCCGGGCAATACGTGATCTATCACTACGCCGAACTGGCCCGCCAGGATCAGTACCGCCCCTGGTTCGAGCAGATCTGCCCGACCATTGGCTGCACCCTGCCCTCCAAGGTCGATATCGAGCAGATCAAGAGCAGCAACCTGGTGGTGCGCAGCCATCCGGAATTCAGCGGCGCCCTGGTCGTGGATGCGATCCTTTACAACCGTGCGTCGTTCTCCCAGCCATTTCCGCTGCTGGAGATGCGTTTCGCCGATATGAACGGCCAGCTGATCGCCAGCCGCCGCTTCAAGCCCAGCGAATACCTGGCGGGTGAACTGGCCGGCCAGGCGGAAATGCCGCCGCAGACGCCGATCCATATCGCCCTGGACATTCTCGACCCGGGCCCACGCGCGGTGAACTACAGCCTCAACTTCCACTCGCCGGAGTGATGCCGGGCAACCGATAGACGGCCGCGCAGCGCAGGCCGTCTGCATCGCGGCCGCCCGCCAGCGCGACCGGGCACCGCACCCCAGCTGTTCAGATTTTGTTCAAAACCACCTTTATCCGGTCATTGAGAGCGGGTATGATCACCCCCCTTTCGCACCCTCCTACGGTCTCAACAGCACGTCTCTTGAGCAGGGAAGCCCTATGTCGGCGCTAAGCATCGGCCCCTATACATTGCCCAATCGACTGATCCTGGCCCCCATGGCCGGCGTCACCGATCAGCCATTCCGGCAGCTGTGCCGGCGCCTCGGCGCCGGCATGGTGGTCTCGGAAATGGTCACCAGCGATGTACGCCTGTGGAATACGCGCAAGTCGAGCCTGCGGATGATCCACAGCGGCGATCCGGAGCCACGCTCCGTGCAGATCGCCGGTGGCGACCCGCAGATGCTCGCCGAGGCAGCCCGCGCCAACGTGCAGCTGGGCGCCCAGATCATCGACATCAACATGGGCTGCCCGGCCAAGAAGGTGTGCAACAAGGCGGCTGGCTCCGCCCTGCTCAAGGATCAGCCGCTGGTACAGGCGATCCTCGAAGCGGTGGTCGCCGCCGTCGACGTCCCGGTGACCTTGAAGATTCGCACCGGCTGGGACCGTCAGAACAAGAATGGCGTAGAGGTGGCGCGCATCGCCGAACAGTGCGGCATCGTCGCCCTGGCCGTGCATGGCCGCACCCGTGCCGACCTGTACACCGGCGAGGCCGAGTACGACACCATCGCCGCGATCAAGCAGGCCGTATCGATTCCGGTACTGGCCAATGGCGACATCGATTCACCGGAGAAGGCCGCCCATGTGCTGGCCGCCACCGGTGCCGATGGCCTGCTGATCGGTCGGGCAGCCCAAGGCCGCCCGTGGATTTTCAGAGAAATTGAGCATTACCTGCGCACCGGAGCCCATTGCCCGGCCCCTGCGCTGGCCGAGATCGAACGCATTCTGCTCGAGCACCTGGCCGCCCTGCACGCCTTCTATGGCGATGTGATGGGCGTGCGCATCGCTCGCAAGCATGTGGGCTGGTACCTCGCGACGCTGCCCGGCGCCCGCGAATTCCGTGCCCAGTTCAACCGTCTCGACAGCCAGGAGGCGCAATGTGCAAGCGTTCGCCAGTTTTTCGGTGAGCGCTATAACGACGAAAAAGAGGCTGCCGCATGACACTGTTGACCGAGACTTTAGGAAGTGGGATTGCACCCGTGAGCGACAACGCCAGTTTGAAACAGCACCTCAACACACCGAGCGAAGAAGGCCAGACCCTGCGCGGCAGCGTCGAGAAAGCCCTGCACAACTACTTCGCTCACCTTGAGGGCGCAGACGTCACCGACGTCTACAACCTGGTGCTCACCGAAGTGGAAGCCCCGCTGCTGGAGACCGTCATGAACTACGTGAAGGGCAACCAGACCAAGGCCTCCGAGCTGTTGGGCCTGAACCGCGGCACCCTGCGCAAGAAGCTCAAGCAGTACGATCTGCTGTAAATCACCAAAATCCTGAAGAAGGGCGGCTCTGATCAGCCGCCCTTTTTACTGATTCCCCTGCTGATGGATCCTGTAATGACCGACCAGACCACCCGCCTCCCCGTCCGCCGTGCGCTGATCAGCGTGTCCGACAAGACCGGCATCCTCGAATTCGCCCGCGAGCTCGTCGCCCTCAACGTGGAAATCCTCTCCACCGGCGGCACCTACAAGCTGCTCAAGGACAACGGCGTGGCAGCAGTGGAAGTGGCCGACTACACCGGCTTCCCGGAGATGATGGACGGCCGGGTGAAGACCCTGCACCCGAAAATCCACGGTGGCATCCTCGGCCGTCGCGCCCTCGACGGCGCGGTGATGGACGAGCACGGTATCAAGCCGATCGACCTGGTGGCCGTCAACCTGTACCCCTTCGCCGCCACCGTCGCCAAGCCGGGCTGTGACCTGGCCGACGCCATCGAGAACATCGATATCGGCGGGCCGACCATGGTGCGTTCGGCCGCCAAGAACCACAAAGACGTGGCCATCGTGGTCAATGCCGGTGACTACGCCGGCATCGTCGAATCGCTGAAAGCCGGTGGCCTGAGCTACGCCCAGCGCTTCGACTTGGCCCTCAAGGCCTTCGAGCACACCGCCGCCTACGACGGCATGATCGCCAACTATTTGGGTACCATCGACCAGAGCCGCGACACCCTCTCCACCGAAGACCGCGGCCAGTTCCCGCGCACCTTCAACACCCAGTTCATCAAGGCGCAGGAAATGCGCTACGGCGAGAACCCGCACCAGAAAGCCGCGTTCTACGTCGAGCATGCCGACGAGGCCTGCGTGGCCACCGCCGTGCAGCTGCAGGGCAAGGAACTGTCGTTCAACAACGTGGCCGACACCGACGCCGCGCTGGAATGCGTGAAGAGCTTCGTCAAGCCGGCCTGCGTGATCGTCAAGCACGCCAACCCGTGCGGCGTCGCCGTAGTGCCGGAAGACGAAGGCGGCATCCGCAAGGCCTACGACCTGGCCTACGCCACCGACACCGAGTCGGCGTTCGGCGGCATCATCGCCTTCAACCGCGAGCTGGATGGCGAAACCGCCAAGGCCATCGTCGAGCGCCAGTTCGTCGAAGTGATCATCGCCCCGAAAATCAGCGCCGCTGCCCGTGAAGTGGTCGCTGCCAAGGCCAACTTGCGTCTGCTCGAGTGCGGCGAATGGCCGGCCGAGCGTGCGCCAGGCTGGGACTACAAGCGCGTCAACGGCGGCCTGCTGGTACAGAGCCGTGATATCGGCATGATCAAGGCAGAAGACCTGAAGATCGTTACCCAGCGCGCGCCGAGCGAGCAGGAGATCCATGACCTTATCTTCGCCTGGAAAGTGGCCAAGTTCGTCAAATCCAACGCCATCGTGTACGCCAAGAACCGCCAGACCGTCGGCGTCGGCGCCGGCCAGATGAGCCGCGTCAACTCCGCGCGCATCGCCGCCATCAAGGCCGAGCACGCCGGCCTACCGGTCCCGGGCGCGGTGATGGCCTCGGACGCCTTCTTCCCGTTCCGCGACGGCATCGACAACGCCGCCAAGGCCGGCATCACCGCGGTGATCCAGCCCGGTGGCTCGATGCGCGACAACGAAGTGATCGCCGCCGCCGATGAAGCAGGCATTGCCATGGTGTTCACCGGCATGCGCCACTTTAGGCACTAAATCGGCCGCACTGAAACCGGCATCTGCGTTGTTGCCCCGGGTTCCGCCAATGCTCATTGCCAATAGGCAACTCCGCTTGTCGAAACCCGGGGCGCCTAGCATCTACTGGCTTCATCGCGACCTCTGAATTTGTAGGGTGGATAACGCTTCGCTTATCCACCGAACGGGCCAGCAGCCCGCCTCCATCGGGAGAGAGACATGAACGTATTGATCATCGGCAGCGGCGGTCGTGAACACGCCCTGGCCTGGAAAGTGGCGCAGGACAAGCGCGTCGCCAAGGTATTTGTTGCACCGGGTAACGCCGGCACCGCCACCGAAGCCAAATGCGAGAACGTGGCCATCGACGTGCTGGACATCCAGGCGCTGGCCGACTTCGCCGAAAAGAACGTACAGCTGACCATCGTCGGCCCGGAAGCGCCGCTGGTGAAGGGCGTGGTCGACCTGTTCCGTTCCCGCGACCTGGACATCTTCGGCCCGACCGCCGCGGCGGCCCAGCTGGAAGGCTCCAAGGCCTTCACCAAGGATTTCCTGGCCCGCCAGAACATCCCGACCGCCGATTACCAGAACTTCACCGAGGTCGAGCCAGCCCTGGCCTACCTGCGCGAGAAGGGCGCACCGATCGTGATCAAGGCCGACGGCCTGGCCGCCGGCAAGGGCGTGATCGTCGCCATGACCCTGAGCGAGGCCGAAGACGCCGTGCGCGACATGCTGTCCGGCAATGCCTTCGGTGACGCCGGCGCCCGCGTGGTGATCGAGGAGTTCCTCGACGGCGAGGAAGCCAGCTTCATCGTCATGGTCGATGGCGAGAACGTGCTGCCGATGGCTACCAGCCAGGACCACAAGCGCGTTGGCGACGCCGACAGCGGCCCGAACACCGGCGGCATGGGCGCCTACTCGCCGGCTCCGGTAGTCACCGCCGAGGTGCACAAGCGGGTGATGGACGAAGTCATCTACCCGACCGTGCGCGGCATGGCGGCCGAAGGCAACGTCTATACCGGCTTCCTGTATGCCGGCCTGATGATCGACAAGAGCGGCGCGCCGAAGGTCATCGAGTTCAACTGCCGCTTCGGCGACCCGGAAACCCAGCCGATCATGGTGCGCCTGGAAAGCTCCCTGGTGCTGCTGGTCGAAGCCGCCCTGGCCAAGGCGCTGGACAAGGTCGAAGCGACCTGGGACCCGCGTCCGACCGTGGGCGTGGTGCTGGCCGCCGGCGGCTACCCGGGCGACTACGCCAAGGGTGACGTGATCGAAGGCCTGGACGACGCTGCTCAGCTGGAAGGCAAGGTGTTCCATGCCGGAACTGCGCTCAAGGATGGCCAGGTGGTCACCGCCGGCGGCCGCGTACTGTGCGCCACCGCCATCGGCGCAAGCGTGGCGGATGCCCAGCAGCAGGCCTATCGCCTGGCCGCGAAGATCCGCTGGAATGGCATGTTCCACCGCAACGACATCGGCTACCGGGCCATCGCCCGCGAGCGTGGCGACAACTGATGTAACACGATGGCGGCATCAAGCGCTGCCGCCCATCGGCAATACCACAGCCGGGCCGCTCAACCACGCGGCTCGGCTGGCAGGATAGGCTTTCAGCTCGCATAGTCGGCGCCACACCGGCTGACTATAATCCGGTCGTATAACCTCAAAGGGATTGCCACGTGCGTCGGCTCAGGATTGCCATCGGTTTACTCGTCAGCCTGCTCTTGGCCGGCTTCTGCCTGTCGAGCGTAGCCGCGCAGCGAGTGGCCACGCCGTACGCTACCGGCTGGTCGGCGTTCGTCGATGACAGCGCCCAGCTGGATCTGGATGACGTACGCAGCCGCCGCAACCAGTTCCTGCCTCTCGACGACCTCGCTTTCACCTTCCCGCCCAGCGACCGAGCCGTGTGGCTGCGCTTCGACGTGCCCGAACACCAGGCGCCCTACTGGCTGTGGCTGTTCGCGCCACGGGTGCAGTACCTCGACTACTACCTGCTGCGCGGCGAGCTGATCGAGCAGACCGTGCACAGCGGTGAGTCGATGCCGATGAGCTCGCGCCCGCTGCCCTCGCGCGCCTACCTGATGTCGTTGCCCAACGACGGCCAGGCTCGTGAAGTCTATGTCCGCATGACCTCCAACCACCCGCTGATGGCCTGGTTCAAGGTCATCGACGAGGCCGAGCTGGTCAGCCTCGAGCGCCCGGCCTACCTGTTCGGCGCGCTGCTCGGCGCCCTGCTGCTGGTGGTGATCTACAACCTGATTCGCTTCGCCTACATGCGCTCGGTGTGCAGCCTGTGGCTCGCCGCCCTGCATACCGGCCTGGCGGTGTGCGCCGCTGCCAACCTGGGCCTGCTGGCGGCCTGGGTGCCGCAGCTGGGCTACAACCAGTCGCTGATCGCCGACAGCAGCGCCCTGCTCGCCGCGTTCAGCCTGTCGGCCTTCGTGCTCGGTTTCTTCCGCCAGACGCCGATGCGCGACAGCAAGCTGAACCGTGTGCTGCAGGGCCACGCCCTGCTGGCGCTGCTGCTGGGCCTGACCATCGTCACCACCGGGCTACTCTGGTACAGCGCCGTGGTCTACCTGATGGTGTTTCTCGGCACCCTCGCGGTGCTGGTGGTCAGTGGCGTGCACTGGCACAACGGTTACCAGTCGGCGCGGCTGCTGGTGGTGGCCATGGTGGTGTTCAACGTCGGCTTCGGGCTGTTCATCCCCATCCTGTTCGGCTTCGACCAGCTCGACCCGGGCTGGTTGGTGATCGGCGTATTCACCATCGCCACCCTTAGCGGCGTGGTGCTCAGCGCTGCCCTGGCCGAGCACCAGCGCCACATCCAGCGCGCGGCCTCGCGGGCGCGCACTGCCCTGGCCGCCAACGACGCCGAGCTGCGTGCCAAGGCCGAGTTCCTGGCCAAGATCAGCCACGAGATCCGTACGCCCATGAACGGCGTGCTGGGCATGACCGAGCTGCTGCTCGGCACACCACTGTCGGCCAAGCAGCGCGACTACGTGCAGACCATCCACAGCTCGGGCAACGAGCTACTCAACCTGATCAACGAGATTCTCGACATATCCAAGCTGGAATCCGGGCAGATCGAGTTGGATGACGTGCAGTTCGATCTCAACGCCCTGACCGAGGACTGCCTGGACATCTTCCGCGCCAAGGCCGAGCTGCAGAAGATTGAGCTGATCAGCTTCATCCAGCCCCAGGTGCCGCGCATCGTCAGCGGCGACCCGACGCGCCTGCGGCAGATCCTGCTCAGCCTGCTCGACAACGCCTTCAAGCAGACCAGCGAAGGCGAGATCCTGCTGGTGGTGGCGCTGGATACCAGCGGTGATCAGCCGCGCCTGCGCTTTGCCGTACAGGACAGCGGCCACCCGCTGGATGCCGCCGAGCGCGACGCACTACTCAACACCGAACTGCAGAGCCGCGACTTCCTGTCGGCCACTCGCCTGGGCAGCCGCCTGGGGCTGATCATCGCCCGCCAGCTGATCCTGCTGATGGGCGGCGAATTCGGCATCCAGAGCGGCGGCAACCAGGGCTCCACCCTGTGGCTGACCCTGCCGCTGGACGACGCCCGCCTGCAGCAGCCGAGCACCGATATCGATGGCACCCTGCAGGGCACTCGCCTATTGGTAGTGGACGACAACGACACCTGTCGCAAGGTGCTGCTGCAGCAGTGCAACGCCTGGGGCATGAACGTCAGCAGCGTGCCGTCCGGCAAGGAGGCGCTGGCGCTGCTGCGCACCCGGGCGCACATGCGCGAATACTTCGACGTGGTGCTGCTCGACCAGGACATGCCGGGCATGAGCGGCATGCAACTGGCGGCGAAGATCAAGGAAGACCCGAGCCTCAACAACGATATCCTGATCATCATGCTCACCGGCATCAGCCACGCGCCGAGCAAGATCATCGCCCGTAACGCCGGCATCAAGCGCATCCTCGCCAAGCCGGTGGCCGGCTACACCCTCAAGGCTACCCTGGCCGACGAACTCGCCCAGCGCCAGCACGGTACGGACACGCCGGCCATCACCAGCCCGGCGACCCTGGAGGTGCCGCGCGATTTCCGCATTCTGGTCGCCGAAGACAACAGCATCTCCACCAAGGTGATCCGCGGCATGCTCGGCAAGCTCAACCTGCAACCCGACACCGCGAGCAACGGCGAGGAAGCCCTCAATGCCATGAAGGCCCAGCGCTACGATCTCGTGCTGATGGACTGCGAAATGCCGGTGATGGACGGCTTTTCCGCCACCGAACAGCTGCGCGCCTGGGAAATCGCCGAGCGTCGACCTCGCACGCCGGTGGTCGCGCTGACCGCGCACATCTTGAGCGAGCACAAGGAGCGCGCGCGCCAAGCCGGCATGGACGGCCACATGGCCAAGCCCGTGGAGCTCTCGCAGCTGCGCGAACTGATCGAGTACTGGGTCGCCGAGCGCCATCCCCAGGCCGAGGACGACACCGTCACCTCCTGAAGCGGCTGCTAGAATTTTCCCGCAGCCCGGCATCGCCACCTTCTCGATAGAGCGCCCATGGATATCAAGCAGCTCAAGTTTCTGATCGCCCTCGACGAAACCCGCCACTTCGGGCAGGCAGCCGCTCGCTGCCACGTCACCCAGCCAACCCTGTCGATGCGCCTGCGCAATCTGGAAAACGAACTGGGTCTGGAACTGGTGCGCCGCGGCCAGCGCTTCGAGGGTTTTACCGCCGAAGGCGAGCGAGTGCTGGCCTGGGCGCGCAGCCTGATGGCCGCCCATGATGGCCTGTATGCAGAAGCTGCCGCCTGTCGCGGCCAACTGGTCGGTACCCTGCGCCTGGGCGTGGTGCCGCTGTCCGGCTTCGATCCCATGGAGCTGGTGCGGCTGTTCGCCGAACAGCATCCGGGCCTGCGCTTTCAGCTGTTCGCCCTGAGCAGCGACCAGATTCTCGAACGCCTGGGCAGCAATCAGCTGGATCTGGGCCTTTCCTATCTGGACCGGCTGGACCGCGAGCACTTCGACAGCCTGGAGCTGGCGGCCACGCGCATGGGCCTGCTGTACGACCGCCGGCATTTCCAGTTCAGCGAAACCACCCTGCGCTGGGAAAACCTGATCGACCTGCCCCTGGGTTTGCTGTCGGCCGGCATGCACTTTCGCCAGTCCATCGACCACTGCTTCCGCTCCCGCGGCCTGACACCGCTGCCCAAGCTGGAAACCGATGCCGTTCACCAGCTGCTGCAGGCCGTCAGCGCCGGTCTGTGCTGCTCGATCATGCCGCTGCGCAACGGCCTGGCCGAATTCACCAACGAGCTGGTACTGACGCCCATCGAAGACGCCCACACCCTGGCGCCCCTGGGCCTGATCATGCGTCGCGGCGCGCCACGCTCGCCGCTGGCCGAAGCCTGTTTCAGCGAAGCGCGCACGCTGATCAGCGCCTGACCGCCGCCTCGCTCTCGGTCACCGGTAGGTCGACTGTACCGCGATCGGCCCGCCCACCGAGATACCAGCCCAGCACGCCCCAGACCGCCGCGCAGATGGCGCCGATCACCGCGATCAGCGCCACACCGTAGCCGAGCAGGTCGATCAGGCTCTTGGCCCAGCCGCTGAGCGCATCGCCGCCGCGATAGACAACGGTATCGATGAAGTTCTTGGCCTTGTACTTGCTCTCGGCATCCAGCGGCGCGAAGAGCATTTCCCGCCCCGGGCGCACGAAGGCGTATTCGCCGATACGCCGCACGATCATCAGCCCGGCCAACACTGCGAAGGTCGGCGCCATAGCCAAGGCCAGAAAGCCCACGCACATCAGCATCGGCACCGCGGCCAGCAGGGTTCGCACGCCCATGCGCTGGGCCACCCGGCTGGTGATGAACAGCTGGGCCAGCAGTGCGCCGGCCTGCACGACGAAATCGATCAGCCCGAACACCCGCACCTGCTCGTCCCGGTCTGGAAACAGCTCGGCGACCAGCCGCGCCTGCTCGAAGTACAGAAAGGTGGTGACGGTGGCGAGCAGGATGACGAAGGCGCAGATGCCCAACAGATAGGAGGAGGTGAACACCCGAGTCATGCCGCTGAACGGATTTCCTGCCACTGGGCGACGCGGGCTTTCCGCCTGGCTGGCGCCCGGTCGCCCTGCTCCGGCTCGCTCGCGCCAGGCCATCAGGTAATGCTTGAGCGCCATGGCTGCGGCTAGCAGCAGCGCCGCAAGGAGCGCCAGGCCGCTGGCACCGATACTGCCGACCAATAATGTGCTCAGCGCCGGCCCAGCCAGACCGCCAACGCTGGCACCGGCGGCGATAAAAGCGAACAGGCGCTTGGCCTGGGGTGAGTCGAACACGTCGGCCATCAGGCTCCAGGCCACCGACACCACGAACAGGTTGTAGACCGAGATCCACACATAGAATGTGCGCGCCAGCCACAGGCTTTCGGTCATCAGGCTGAAGGCCGCGGCAAAGCCCAGCAGGTTGAGGCAGAAGAAGCCGTACACCCAGTCGATGAAATGGATGCGCGGCACTCGCGAGTTGAGCCAGGCGAACAGCGGCACCGCCAGCAGCATGACCACGAAGGTGGCGGTGAACAGCCACTGCAGGTTTTCCACGCCGGCCTGGATGCCCATCGACTCACGGATCGGGCGCAGCATGAAGTAGCCGCAGAACAGGCAGAAAAACAGCGCGAACCCGGCCAGCGCCGCAGCCAGCTCGCCGGGCTGCGCATTGATGGCGCGGGCCAGGCGCTGGGTTGGGGAAAGGGTCATGGCAAGGCGTCCGAATATCGAAGCCTTGCAGTATGGCCTACGACACCAGGCAGGCCTGTGCCGCGCGCCGTCAGCCGCCCGCCAGCCAGGCGCGAACCTCGCCGTAGGGATAATCCTCCAGCGCGGCGAAACCCTTGATCTGCCGGGCCTTGAGACGGGTGAACAGTGGCGAGCTGAGGCCGCAGAGAAAGCGTGCCAGGCATTCGTTACCAGGCAATTCACCGACACGCGCGGCCTGATGGGCGGCGATGAACGGCGCACAGAGCTCGTCGCGGTCGCGCCCGGCCAGAGGCGGCAGCGGCGGTGGTTCCGGCAGCAGGGCGACCTGGCCGCGACACACCGAACAATGTCCGCAATGCGCTGGCGCCTGCTCATCACCGAAGTAGCGGGCCAGGCGCTGGCTCAGGCACTGCTCGCTGGCGAACAGCGCCAGCATGGCCTGGATGCGGCGGATCTCGCTGGTTTCCTGGGCGACGAAATAGGCGTGCAGCTCTGCCGCCAGCGCCTGCCCATCAAAGTCCGCCTGCAGCACCGCGTAGACATCGGTCATCTGCTTGCTTTCCAGCTCGATCCAGCCGCGTTCCTGCAGGTAATCCAGCGCCTTGACCACCCGCGCCCGCGGCGCCTGATGCTGGCTGTACAACGCGTCGAAATCCACGGTGCACCAGGTACGCGCCCGCGCCGAGGCATTGAAGATGGCCTCTAGAAACTGCCGCCGCTCACCCTCGAAGCGCGCCAGCAGCGCTTCTGGCTCGACCAGGTACTTGAAGCGGTATTCGGCGAAATAGGCATAGCGCGGCGCGATGATGCCGCGCAATTCCAGCTGCACCAGCAGGGTCTTGAGCGGCAATTGGCGGATGTTGCTGTGATCGCTCAGGGCATTGATGGTCATCTCCCACTGCCCGCCGTGGCTGTTGCCACGAATCTCCTCGAGCACCCGCACGATGCCGCTCAGCTCCGGCGTATCGCCGTAGACGAAGTTTTCCAGCACGTTGAGGCTGTCGCGGTTGGCCAGCACCAAGCAGTCGGAGACCTCGCCATCGCGACCGGCACGGCCGATCTCCTGGCTGTAGTTCTCCACCGACTTGGGCAGGTCGAAATGCACCACGTTGCGGATGTCGCGTTTGTCGATGCCCATGCCGAAGGCGATGGTGGCGACGATGCAGCCGAGTTCACCGGCCATGAAACGGCGCTGGATCGCCTCGCGCACCTCGTGGCCCATCCCGGCGTGGTAGGCGCTGACGGACAAGCCCTGCTGGCTCAGCTGTTCGGCGACCTGCTCGGCGGTCTTCTGCTGAGTGACGTAAACGATGCTCGGCTCGCCGGCCTTGGCACCCAGCCATTGTTCGAGGCGCCGCTGCTTGTCGCGACCGGCCACCGGTTCGACCAGCAGGTTCAGGTTTGGCCGATAGAACCCGGTGGTGACCACGTCCTCGTCGGCGATGGCGAATTTCTTCTGCATGTCGGCGATCACCGGCGGAGTTGCCGTGGCGGTGAGCAGCAACACCTGGGCAATGGCGAACTGGCGTTGGTAGTCCGGTAGCTTCAGGTAATCCGGGCGGAAGTTGTGGCCCCACTCGGAAATGCAGTGGGCCTCGTCGACCACCAGCAGGGAAATCGGCACCTCGCTGATGAAGTTGCGAAAGCGCTCGTTCTTCAGCCGCTCGACCGAGATCATCAGGATCTTCAGCTCGCCGGCCTTGGCTTTGGTCATGGTCTCGCTGACCTGCTCGCGGCTTTGCGCCGAATCGATACTGCCGGCGCTGATGCCGTGACGGTGCAGGAAGGCGAGTTGATCCTGCATCAGCGCCAGCAGTGGCGACACCACCAGCGTCAGGTGCGGCAGATGCAGGGCTGGTAGCTGATAGCAGAGGGACTTGCCCGAACCGGTGGGAAAGATCGCCGCCGCCGAACGGCCAGCGAGCACGGCACTGATTACCTTCTCCTGGCCGGGACGCAGTTGATCGAAACCGAAGACACGTTTGAGCGTGGACATAAGCTGTCACTCCATTGACCGCTGAATGGCCAATAACCGTAACCTGTGTGGCAGGCGTTTCACAGCGCACAGCCGCCCGGGGGCCATGAGAAGTGTTGCACCATAAATGACAAAGCCGCCCGAAGGCGGCTTTGTCAGCAAGCGCGGGTCAGCTTAGAGCTGGGGGCCGGCTTTCTTGATGGCGTCGCTGACATCGAACTTGGTGAAGTTGTCGATGAACAGCTTGGCCAGGCCTTTGGCGGCCTCGTCGTAGGCGTTCTTGTCAGCCCAGGTGTTGCGCGGGTTGAGCAGGTTGGTCTCGACGCCCGGAACCGACTTCGGCACATCCAGGTTGATGATCGGCAGGTGCTCGGTTTCGGTACCGATCAGCGCGCCGCTCTGGATCGCCGCGATCACGCCACGGGTGGTCGGGATGTTGAAGCGTTTGCCGACGCCGTAGCCGCCACCGGTCCAGCCGGTGTTGACCAGGTACACCTTGGAGCCGAAGGCCTGGATGCGCTTGATCAGCAGCTCGGCGTAGACGCCAGCCGGACGCGGGAAGAACGGCGCGCCGAAGCAGGTGGAGAAGGTCGACTTGATGCCGCTACCCGAACCCATTTCGGTGGAACCGACCAGCGCGGTGTAACCGGACAGGAAGTGGTAGGCCGCCTGCTCGTTGTTGAGGATCGACACCGGAGGCAGTACGCCGGTCAGGTCGCAGGTCAGGAAGATCACCGCGTTCGGCTCACCGCCGAGGTTCTTCTCGCTGCGCTTCTCGACGAATTCCAGTGGGTAGGCGGCGCGGCTGTTCTGGGTCAGGCTGTCGTCGGTGTAATCCGGCTTGCGCTGCTCGTCGAGCACCACGTTTTCCAGCACGGTACCGAACTTGATGGCTTTCCAGATCACCGGCTCGTTCTTCTCGGACAGGTCGATGCACTTGGCATAGCAACCGCCCTCGATGTTGAACACCACGCCCTCGCCCCAGCCGTGCTCGTCGTCACCGATCAGGTAACGCGACTCGTCGGCGGACAGGGTGGTCTTGCCGGTGCCGGACAGACCGAAGAACAGGGTCACGTCGCCTTCTTCGCCGATGTTGGCAGCGCAGTGCATCGGCAGCACGTCGGCGGCCGGCAGCAGGAAGTTCTGCACGCTGAACATGGCTTTCTTCATTTCACCGGCGTAACGCATGCCGGCGATCAGCACCTTCTTCTGGGCGAAGTTGATGATCACGCAGCCGTCGGAATTGGTGCCGTCACGCTCAGGCACGCATTCGAAGTTGGCAACGTTGAGAACCTGCCACTCCTGCTTGCCGGACGGGTTGTACTGAGCCGGCTCGATGAACAGCTGACGGCCGAAGAGGTTCTGCCAGGCGGTGGCAGTGGTCATCTTGACGGGCAGGTAGTGAGCTTCGGCGGAACCTACATGAACGTGGGAAACGAAGCTGTCCTGGGCATCGGAGAACGCCTGGACGCGATCCCACAGGGCATCGAACTTGTCGGCTGGAAACTTGCGGTTGATCGGGCCCCAGCCGATTTCGGCCGAAGTGCTCGGCTCGTCGACGATGAAGCGGTCGACCGGAGAACGCCCGGTACGGTGGCCGGTGCGTACAACCAGAGCACCGGTGGACGCCAGTTCGCCTTCACCGCGACGAAGGGCTTCTTCGACCAGTTGGGCAGTGCTGATGTCGGTGTACACAGCGTTGTTGGCTTGCGTCATTTGAGTCCCCGTCGGCCGATTGGCCGAGTCTTCCAAACGTTTGTAGCCATGCACAGGGCAGGACTACAGCTAAAAAAGTGCGCGGATTATGCCAGAAAAGCGGGCCACGGGTGCAGCCCCCATTCAGAACAGCCTGCGCGTTGCCGGCAGCCCTCAGTGACGGGTGTCGGAGGGCTGTTGACTGCCCCCACCCGCGAACAGCTGAGCGATGTCTGCGGCGTCGAAGCCGTAGCGTTCGTTGCAGAACTGGCAGTCGATTTCCACGCGGCCGTTATGCTCGCTGAGCAGCAGCTCGGCATCGGCCCGCCCTAAACTGACCAGCGCTTTGGCCGAGCGTTCACGCGAGCAACTGCAACGGAAGCGAATGCCGCGCGGCTCGAACAGGCGAACTGTCTCCTGGTGGTACAGGCGGTGCAGCACCGTCTCGTTGTCCAGGCCCAATAATTCCTCGTTCTGCAGGGTGTCGGCCAGGGTCACCAGATGCTCCCAGCTGGCGGCGCGCTCTTCCTCGTCGGTCAGGCGATCGGGCGGCAGTTGCTGGAGCAGCAAGCCGCGGGCGCGCAGGCCGTCGGCGCACAGCCAGAAGCGCGTGGCCAGCTGCTCGGACGTGGCGAAATAGGAGGTCAGGCACTCGGCCAGGGTGGCGCCTTCCAGCGGCACGATGCCCTGGTAACGCTGGCCCTGGGTGGGGTCGACGGTCATCGCCAGCACGCCTTCGGGCATCAGCTGGCCCAGGCCATCACCATCGGCGATGCGCTCGGCCTCGTAACGGGCGATACCGCGCACGTCGCCTTCGCTGGAGCATTCCACCATCAATAGCGGCACCGGCCCTTCGGAGCGCACCTGCAGAATCAGCAGACCGTCGAACTTCAGGGTACCGACCAGCAGCGATGCGGCGGCCAGCAGTTCACCGAGCAGCTGCGCCACCGGGCGCGGGTAGTCGTGCTTGGCCAGCACCTGCTGATAGCTGCCGGACAGCCCGACCAGTTCACCGCGCACATCGGTGTCGTCGAAAATAAAGCGTTGGGTGAAGTCGGACATATCGGATCGCCTGCTGATGGATGCAAGACAGACCAGGGGCGCACCCGCTGGACTGGGGGCCGGCAATTTTAGGCGCAAACGCGGCGCCGACCAAGCTGCAGGCGAAGAACGGCTGCCGCTTGCAGCCTGAATGCCACCTGAACGAAAGCCAGATATCGCGCCGCCGCTTGCGCCGGCTGCCTACACTCAGCGGTTTTTCCCAGAGCCGCCATCATGCACCTCGCTCTCAACGCCCAATGGCGCCCGCGCGCCCTACTCATCAGCCATCTGCTCATCGCCGTGCTGTTCGCCAGTTGGCTGTGGCCGGTCACCCGCGTCTACTGGAATCAGTTCGACGTATGGTTGTTCCATCTGCTCAACGACCCGGTACATGCCGGCGGCCTGTGGGCGCATATCTGGGCCATCGGCAGCATGCGCCCGGTGGATGCGGGCGTTGGGGTGGTGATGCTGGCGATCATGCTGCGCGCCGGCCTGGTATTTCCGGCCAATCAGGTGCGCGTCGGGCTGTACGCCTTTCTGGTCGCGCTGATCGTCATGCTGCTGATGCGCGTGGGCTTTTCCGATCTGATCGAGTACATGGGCTGGCAGCATGCGAGCCCTTCGTTACAGGTTGAAGGCAGCGCGCGGCTGACCGAGATGTTCCCGGCCTGGGAAGAGCGCTGGGACCTCAAGGACAGCGCTACGCGCAGCTTCCCGGGCGACCACGCCTCGGTGCTGATGATCTGGGCGATGTTCTGCAGCTTCTTCGTCAGCGGCTGGCGCCGCCTGCTGGTCTGGAGCGTAGCGGTGATCGGCATGCTGCCGCGCCTGGTCGCTGGCGCCCACTGGGGCGCGGACGCCTTCGTCGGCGGCGTGCTGCTCAGCGTCCTGGGCATCGCCTGGAGCTGCTACACGCCATTGGCCTACCGCGCCAGCGCCGCGATCGAACGTGCCACCGCACCGATGATGCGGGTGCTGGCCCGAGTGCCGGTGCTGCGCGCCTTCGCGGTCGTCAGCGGGCGCTGAGCCCGACCGGGCAGCCGGTTCGATCCGGCTGCCCTACTCCACCCATTCCCCCGAGCCGCCGCGCAAGTAGAACAGCTGGCGGCGCTGCTTCTTGCTCGGCCGACCGTCGGTCTGCACGCCCAGGGCGCCGGCCTTGCGCTGCTCGGCAGCCTTCTCGCGGCGCACGATGCTCTCGCCGGTCTCGGCATACAGGGTCTGCGCCTCGGGCGCTCCGCGGCGCACCACCGACAGCGCCTGCACCACCACGGTTCGCTCATCGAAGCCAGTGCGAATCACATATTCCTCGCCAACCTTGGGCTCCTTGCCCGGCTTGCAGCGCTCGCCCCGGCAATGCACCTTGCCACCCTCGATGGCCGCCTTGGCCAACGCTCGGGTCTTATAGAAGCGTGCGGCCCACAGCCATTTATCCAAGCGAACCTTGTCATCGGCATCCTGCTTTGCCACCCTTACCTCACTCATTGCTGGCTATCATTGCAATTCTTTCCACACTCCAGCCTGTGCGCATTGTCCGATGCATGCAAGCCCGAGCGATCCTCATTCTGGAGCAGCGGTGACCCACTTTCCCAGCGATCTCGTCCACCCCGAAAAATGCCGTGGCTGCCAGGGCAGCACCGAGCTGGACTTCGCCTTTCATTTCGCCTTCCAGCCGATCATCGACGTGCGCACCCGCCAGGTGTTTGCCCACGAGGCGCTGGTGCGCGGCCCAGCCGGCGAAGGCGCATTGTCGGTGCTCGAGCGGGTCAACGACGCCAACCGCTACCGCTTCGACCAACGCTGCCGCACTCAAGCCATCGCCGAGGCCAAGCAACTGGGCATGAACAGCTACCTGTCGATCAACTTCCTGCCCAATGCCGTGTACCGCCCCGAGCTGTGCATCCGCAGCACCCTGGAAGCGGCGCGCGAACATGACTTCCCCCTCGACCGACTGATCTTCGAGACCCTGGAAAGCGACCATATGGTCGACAGCAAACACCTGACCAATATCCTGCGCCAGTATCAGGAGTTCGGCTTCAAGACCGCCATTGACGACTTCGGCGCCGGCCATTCGGGTCTCACCCTGCTGGCAGACTTCCAGCCCGACCTGATCAAGCTGGACATGGCGCTGATTCGCAACGTCGACCAGGACAAGGCCCGCCAGGCCATCGTGCGCGGCATCCTGAACATTTGTAACGATCTGGGTGTAACGGTGATCGCCGAGGGTATCGAAACCGCCGGCGAGCGGGATTTTCTGGCCGCCAGCGGCATCGACCTGATGCAGGGCTACCTGTTCGCCAAGCCGCAGTTCCGGGGTTTGCCGACCATCGCCGAGGCGGCATGGGCAGCGGCGAAAACCGCGCACTGACCCGCGTGCAGAACCGCAGATTTTCAGTACCATGCGCGCCTTAGCTAGAGACGGAATGCGTCCTTGAAAACCTTCGACCACCTCAACGTGATCGGCCTGCGCGAGTGGGTGAACCTGCCGGAGCTGGGCATCGTCGGCCTGCGCGCCAAGATCGACACCGGCGCCAGCACGTCGAGCCTGCACGCCAGCGACATCCAGCCCTTCGAGCGCGACGGCGAACGCTGGGTGCGCTTCACCGCCTACATCGGCACCCAGGTGCAGCGCCGCCACCGCTGCGAGGCGCGCCTGGTCGCGCTCAAGACCATCAAGAGTTCCAACGGCCAGGCTCAGACCCGCTACGTGATCCGCACCAGCCTGATGCTGGGCGATCTGCTGTGGCCGGTGGAGTTCACCCTGGCCAGCCGCAAGACCATGCGCTATCGCATGCTGCTCGGCTCCAAGGCGCTGATCGATGGCCACCTGGTGGTCAACCCGGCGCTGAGCTACGTACAAGACAAACCCGTGCTTCCCGACCCGACCGGTGCCCAATGAAAATCGCTGTGCTGTCGCGCAATCCGCGCCTGTATTCCACGCGTCGCCTGGTCGAAGCCGGGCAACAGCGCGGCCATGAAATGGTGGTGATCGACACCCTGCGCGCCTACATGAACATCGCCAGCCACAAGCCGCAGATCCACTACCGCGGCCAGCCGCTGGAAGGCTTCGACGCGGTGATCCCGCGCATCGGCGCCTCGGTAACCTTCTATGGCTGTGCGGTGCTGCGCCAGTTCGAGATGATGGGCGTGGTGCCGCTCAACGAATCGGTGGCCATCGCCCGCTCGCGGGACAAGCTGCGCTCGCTGCAGCTGCTGTCGCGGCGCGGCATCGGCCTGCCGGTGACCGGCTTCGCCCATTCGCCAGACGACATTCCCGACCTGATCGACATGGTCAACGGCGCCCCGCTGGTGATCAAGGTGCTCGAAGGCACCCAGGGCATCGGCGTGGTGCTGTGCGAAACCGAGAAGGCCGCCGAATCGGTGATCGAGGCCTTCATGGGCCTCAAGCAGAACATCATGGTGCAGGAATACATCAAGGAAGCCGGCGGCGCCGACATCCGCTGCTTCGTGGTCGGCGACAAGGTCATCGCAGCCATGAAGCGCCAGGCAAAACCCGGCGAATTCCGCTCCAACCTGCACCGCGGCGGCACCGCCAGCCTGATCAAGATCACCCCGGAAGAGCGCATGACCGCCATCCGCGCCGCCAAGGTCATGGGCCTGTCGGTGGCAGGCGTCGACATCCTGCGCTCCAATCACGGCCCGCTGGTGATGGAAGTGAATTCCTCGCCCGGCCTGGAAGGCATCGAGGTGACCACCGGCAAGGACGTCGCCGGGATGATCATCGGCTATCTGGAAAAGAACGGCGGCCCCAACCTGACACGCACCAAGGGTAAAGGATGAGTACAGCCTTCAAGGGCCGCGTGGCGCTGATCGCCCCAGCGTCGGCAATTGCCGACGAGGTTTTCGACGCTACCCTGGCGCAGCTCGACGTGCAGGGCATCGACTATCACCTGGGCCGCCATGTGCGCGCCCGCCATCGCTACCTGGCCGGCACGCCTGCGCAGCGCCTGGACGACCTGCACGAAGCCTTCAGCCTGTCGGACATCGACGCCGTGTGGTGCCTGCGCGGCGGTTACGGCAGCGCGCAACTGCTGCCGGGTATCGACTGGGCGCTGCTGCAACGCGCCAGCCCAAGGCCGCTGATCGGTTACTCGGACCTGTCGGTGCTGCTCGACGCCTTCGCCCGTCATGAGCTGCCCGGCATCCACGGCCCGGTGGCCACCGCGCTCGGCCTGCAGGCCATGGCCGCACCGACCGGTCAGCGCGAGCGGTTGGCCTCGATGCGCTCGCTATGGGATCTGCTGCAGGGCCGCAGCCATTCGCTGCCGGTGCGCCACCTCAGCGGCCCGCAAACGGCGGTGAACGGCCCGCTGGTCGGCGGCAACCTCACTGCTCTGGCCAGCGGCTGCGGCACCGTGGCGGGTATGCAGTTGCCCGCGGACGCCATCCTGATTCTCGAAGACGTCGGCGAGCCGTACTACCGCCTGGAGCGCAGCTTCTGGCAACTGTTCGAGAGCTTCGGCGAACGCCGCCCGGCTGCGGTGTGCCTGGGCAGCTTCACCGACTGCCCGCGGCGTGGCGTGCAGCACAGCATCGAGGAAATCGTCGGCGAGTACCTGGCGCCCTTCGACATCCCGCTGTACGGCGAGCTGCCCAGCGGCCACGGCGATGCCAACTTCGCCTGGCCTTATGGCCGCAGCGCCACGCTCAAGGGCGGCACGCTGAGCTGGTGACGCCTCAGCCTCGCGAGGCCACCCGTGCGAGGAAATCCGCCTCGATCATCGGCCGGCCCAGCAAATAGCCCTGGCCGAACTCGCAGCCCAGGGTTTTCAGGTGTTCGAGCTGCTCAGCCGTTTCGATGCCTTCGGCCACGCACTCCAGTTCCAGATTGCGGGCGATCATCAGGATGGTTTCCACCAGCAGCACGTTGCTGCCGTTGCCGCCGCGCCCCAGATCCTGGGTGAAGCTGCGGTCGATCTTCAGGCGGTCCAAGGGCAGGCGCTTGAGGTAGGTCAGCGAGGAATAGCCGGTGCCGAAGTCGTCGATCGAGAAGCGCACACCGAGCGCCTTGAGCGCGTGCATGTTGGCGATGCACTGCTCGACGTCCTCGAGCAGCACGCCTTCGGTCAGTTCCAGCTCAAGCGCCGCGGCCGGCACGCCGTAGCGCTCCAGGCAGCCACGCACGCGCTCGGCGCAATCCTGGCTACGCAGTTCCCGCGGACTGAGGTTGACCGCCAGCACCAGGCCTGGGTACTCCTCCCGCCAGCCCTGCAGCGTGGCGCAGGCGCGCTCGAGCACCCAGTGCCCGATGTCCTGAATCAGCCCGGTTTCCTCGGCCAGAGGGATGAACTGACCAGGCAGAATCTCGCCCTTCTCCGGATGCGACCAGCGCACCAGCACTTCAGCTCCGATCAGCTGACCATCGTCCAGCTGCAGCTGCGGCTGGAACACCAGGTACAGCTGATCACGGGCAATCGCCTGGCGCAGTTCCCCCTGCAGCTGCAGACGCTGGTCGATGGCCGCCTGCATCTCCGGGGCGAAGAAGTGCAGTGCATTGCGTCCGGCGTGCTTGGCGCGGTACATGGCGGTATCCGCCTGCTTGAGCACATCGGCAGCGTTCTGCTCACCAAACGGATGCAGGGCGATGCCGATACTGGCGCTTACCGACAGTTCATGGCCGTCGATCACACAGGGCTGCTCCAGACTCTTGAGCAGCCGCTCACCGACCATGGCGGCCTGTTCGCCGGCAATCTGGGCATTGGCGTCCAGCCCTTCGAGCAGCACCACGAATTCGTCGCCGCCCATGCGCGCCAGGGTGTCCTCGGTGCGCAGCTGGCCTTCCAGCCGCTCGGTGACTTCGCGCAGCAGGTTGTCGCCGACCAGATGACCAAGGCTGTCGTTGACGGTCTTGAAGTGGTCCAGATCGATGAACAACAGCGCGCCCAGGCTGCCCTGGCGGATCTCGCGGTCCATGGCGTGCTGCAGGCGGTCGAGCATCAGTCGGCGATTGGGCAGGCCGGTCAGCTCGTCGCTATAGGCCAGGCGCTCGATCTCGCGTTGGTAACGCTGGCGCTCGGAGATGTCCGTGACGCTGCAGCGAATCAGCACCGGCTCGCCCGGCAGCCGCACCAGACGCACCTCACAAGGGAACAGCCGGCCACGGCTGTCGAGATGCAGCCACTCGAACACCGGCACCTCACCGGCCAGTGCGGCCTCGAGGTAATGCCTGGCCGCCTCGGACGAAGCCCGCCCGTCTGCTTGCAACTCCGGGCTCAATTCAAAGGGTCGGCGGTTTAGCAGCTCTTCGCGTGGATAGCCGAACAGGCGCAGGGCATTGCCGTTGAAATCGACCATGCCGCCTTCATCGCTGTACAGCATGATCGCCTCGGGCGCATGCTCGACGACGGTCCGGTAGCGCGCCTCGGCCTCGTAGCGGGCGCTGATGTCCTCGACCAGCAGCACGAACATGCTGACCCCGCCGTCACTACGACGTACCGCACGCAGGTTGAGCCGGGTCGGCACCAGGCTGCCATCGGCGCGCCGGAAGCTGCGGTCACGCTCGAAGCCTTCACGGCGTCCCGCCATCACGTCGTTCATCAGCGGTTGTTCGGCGTCGAGATCCTCTTCGCAACTGATCTGCGCCCAGCTGGATTCCAGCAACTGCTCGCGGCTCATGCCGAGGATGTTGCACAGCTTGAGGTTGACCTCCGACCAGCTGTAGGTCGGGGTAATCAGCGCCATGCCGATCAGCGGCGTCTCGAAGAACAGACGCAGGCGTTCATCGCGCTCGCGCAGCTGCTGCTCGGTGCGGCGCCGTGCGGTGACATCCTGGGCCGCGCCATAGACGCGCACCAGCTGGTCGCCATCGCGTTCGGCAACACCCAGCAGGCGCACCCAGCGTGTGCGGCCCTTGGCGGTATTGGCGCGCACCTCGATATCGAACTGGTCGTCCCCAGCGTGCATCTGCTGCAGGGTGCGCACGATCAGCTCGCGGCCCGGTGCATCGAACTGGCTCAGGGACTCCTCGAACGACGGCGCTCCGCTTTTCGGGTCCAGTTCGTAGATGGCGAAACAGCCGGCACTCCAGTACATGCTCATGTCGCGCATGTTCAGCGACCAACCGCCCAGGTCGGCGATGTTTTCCGTCTGGGTGAACAGGTGGCTCTGCTGCTGCAGCGTCTCGCTCTGGCGCACCATGTCCTGGGCCAGCTGCTCGCGGGCGCTGACGTCCTGCTGCATGACGATGAAGTGGCTGACGCCCTGCTCGTCGCGCATTGGCGCCAGAATCACCTCGCCCCAGAACGCCTCGCCGCCCTGGCGCTGCAGGCGCAGCACGGCATTGCCGGGCACCTCGCGGCGAATGGCGGTTTCCAACACGTGCAGGCCCTCGTGGCGTTTCTCGCCACGCAGCAGGTCGAGCAGGCTCAGGCCCAGGGTTTCGTCGGCGTCGCGGCCGGTGATCTGCTCGAAGGCCGGGTTGCAATAGACCAGCGGCAGCTCTGCCTGGCGCGCATCGGCGATCAATACGCCCAGCGGGCTGGCATCCAGCGCCGAGTGGGCCAGAGTCAGCTGGCGCTGCACCATGGCGCTATGGGCCAAGGCCAGGCGCAGATCGGTCAGACTGCGGCCGATCAGCAGCGCCGCCAGAATGAACAGCAGGATGCCGAAGTGCAGCTCCAGGCGCTGCGGATCGATCCAGCTGCTCTGCTCGGTGAGCGCGTGAAACCACGGCAGCCCGAGGATCGCCAGGGCGCTGGTGATCGCCCCACAGACCGCCCCGGTAAAGCCCCAGACCAGCGCCAGGCCGAGCATCACCAGGCCGATGATCGGCAGCTTCAGGGTGACCGGCAACAGCTCCAGCAGCAACGGCAGGCAGGCCAGCACCAATAGCAACGCATAGGGCGAACGCACCTTGCGCAAGGCTTCGGGTACGTGCCGCAGCGGGACTTTCAGGCCTTCGACCGGGATCAACCAGCCACGCCGCCGCAGCCAAGGGCTGAGGTAGGTCAGCAGCGCGATGGACACCACCAGCGCCAGCAGGCTGTCGGCCAGCCACAGCGTCAGCCCCAGTTGCGGTGCGTCCCTGAATGCCAGATCGGTGAACAGCAGGCGACTGCCGACCAGCAGCAGACAGGTAATAGCGGCCGGCACCAGAATGCCCAGCAGAATGAAACGCAGCACATGGCTGATGTCCGGCAAGGCCGCATCGAACGGTCGCCAGCGCAACAGCAGATAGCAACTGGCGACGCCCAGCACTTCAGGCAGCGCGTAGATGGGGGCCAGGCGCCAATCCAGCCCCCATAACGGCACGCTGAGAATGGCATTGATGTAGAGCGGGAGCAGCACGCGCGGCCCCCACCAGAGCACCAGCGCCAGGCTAAGGGCGAATGGCAGATAGACGATCCCCAGCCCGCCTTCGAGCTGAGTCGTCAGAGAGAATTGGGTCGCCAGGTGGAGCACCGGCAGCGGCAACCACCAAGTCCAGAACGGCAAGCGTTCGGCAGTGCGGGGCATACGAACCTCATATCGCTATGCCAGCACAGCATGAAGCAGCCCGTCAGGGCTGTACAGGTGCCTGCATCGAGTACACAGCCTAGTCGAGAATCAGGCGGCGTCGCGTGGTAACAACAAACCCAGAGGCAAGCAGATACGGGCCTCCAGCCCTCCGCCGGAGCGGTTGCGCAGCTCAACGCTACCGCCGTGCAGCGAGGCGATGCGCTTGACGATGGCCAGGCCCAGCCCGGCCCCCTTGCCACCGCGGGCGCTGTCGCCGCGGATGAACGGGTTGACGATACTACCCAGCTCGCTCGGGTCGATACCAGCGCCACGGTCCAGCACACTGAGCACCACATAGGGTGCGCTGTGATCATCGGCCACCGACAGCACGATCTCTACGGCGCCGCCGCCATAGCGCAGGGCGTTCTCGATCAGGTTGACGATCAGCCGCTTGATCGACACCCGGCGCAGCGGAAAGGCCGGCACCGGTTCGAGGAACAGACGCACCTGTTCCTGTTTCTGGTTGTAGGGCGCCACTACCTCGCGGATCAGCTCGGTCAGCTCCAGCTCCTCAACCGGCTCATCACGACCGTCACGGATAAAGGCCAGGAACTGATCGAGGATCGCATCCATGTCCTCGATGTCGCGCACCATGTCGTCGGTCAGTTCCGAATCGTGATCGAGAAACTCCAGGGACAGCCGCAAGCGGGTGAGCGGCGTGCGCAAGTCGTGTGATACCCCGGCGAGCATAAGCTCGCGCTCGCGCCCGGCCTGCTCGACATCCTCGGCCATCTGGTTGAAGGCGCGGTACACCTCGGCCATTTCGCTCGGCGTATCGCCCACCGGCAGCCGCACGCTACGGCCCTGGCCGAACTGGCGGGCAGCGATCACCAGGCGCTTGAGCGGCGCGCTGAGCTGGCGCACGAAGATCCAGGCGGCGGCTGTGGACAACAGGCCGATACCCAGAAACCAGCCCAGCACGCTCCAGATTCGCTGGCCGCGCAACGGATGCGGATACAGTGGCACGCGCACCCAATCCTCACCGAGCGTCGGCGCATGCACCCAGAGCGCCGGCGGGCTCTTGGCCCGCACCCGGGTTTCGGTGTCCGGGCCGAGTTCGGACTGCATCTGCCGCTGGAAAATCTCGCTGTACGGCCAGTGCTCCTCGCTGGCCGGCACTTCCGCGCGCGTCACCCGCTTCAGGCCTGCCGCTTCGGCGATATTGGCGCGGTCCTCGGGGTCCGCCGCCCAGTAGGCGCGCAGGGTCAGCGCCGCTCCGTGGCTGTACTGACGGTCGACCAGCACGTCCTCGTTCATCATCAGGTAGACGAGGGTCAGCGCCTTGGAGAACAGCACGACGATCAGCACCAGCCAGAGGGTGCGCGAGAAGAAGCTTTGCGGAAACCAGAGTGGAGCTTTCATAGAAACAGGAGCCGGGCAGAACGCGAGAGGCGGGAGGCGGAACGCAAAAGGGCTGGTTTCAATCGCCAGCCCTTGAGCGTCTTATAGCGGTTTATTTATTGCCGTCCGGCACGAACACATAGCCCACACCCCAGACCGTCTGGATGTAGCGTGGCTTGGACGGGTCCGGCTCGATCAGGCGGCGCAGGCGGGAAATCTGTACGTCGATGGAACGTTCCAGGGCGTCCCACTCACGGCCGCGGGCCAGGTTCATCAGCTTGTCGCGGGTCAGCGGCTCGCGGGCATGTTGCACCAACGCCTTGAGCACGGCGAATTCGCCGGTGGTGAGCATATGGACTTCGTCGCCCTTCTTCAGCTCGCGCGTTGCCAGGGACAGCTCGTAATCACCGAAGGTGACGGTCTCGTCCTCGCTGCCCGGCGCGCCCGGCACCACCGGCGCCTGGCGGCGCAGCACGGCCTTGATGCGCGCCAGCAGTTCGCGCGGGTTGAAGGGTTTGGCCAGGTAATCGTCGGCACCGATTTCCAGACCCTGGATGCGGCTGCCCTCGTCACCCTTGGCGGTGAGCATGATGATCGGCACCTGATTGTTCGAGGCGCGCAGGCGGCGGCAGGCGCTCATGCCGTCTTCGCCAGGCAGCATCAGGTCGAGCACCACCAGGTTGAACAGCTCGCGCGACAGCAGGCGGTCCATCTGCTCGACGTTTTCCACGGCGCGAACGCGATAGCCCTGTTCGTCGAAGAAGCGCTCGAGCAGACGACGCAGACGGGCGTCGTCATCGACAATCAGAATCTTCTCGCCTTCGACCGGTTGTACTGCAGTGCTGCTCATAGAAGCTCCTTGACCGAGAGTCCGCGACGCGATGCGCCCGGCTGAACGGCGGCATTATGGCTCAGAGGCCGTATAGACCACGTATTGTCCATTGTTAGCAGATTTTTCGCTGGCGTTGGCGCACTTCGCCCGGATTCGCGGTCTGACGGCCGCCAGCGGCAGGTGGCCTGAGCGCAGCTTTGCGTGGCTATAATGCGCCGCTTTATCGTCCGGCCATCCTGAGCGAGGCCGGTTCTTCATCGTTTCCGAGTCAGGTTCATGTCTTCTATGCTCAGCATCAACAACCGTATCGCCGAAGAACTGGGCGTGCGCCCGCAACAGGTCGCCGCCGCCGTACAGCTGCTGGATGAAGGCTCCACCGTGCCGTTCATCGCGCGTTACCGCAAGGAAGTCACCGGCAGCCTCGACGATACCCAGCTGCGCAACCTGGAAGAGCGCCTGCGCTACCTGCGCGAGCTCGATGATCGCCGCGCCAGCATCCTGGCCAGCATCGAGGAACAGGGCAAGCTGACTCCCGAGCTGACCCGTGAAATCAACCTCGCCGACACCAAGACGCGCCTCGAAGACCTTTACCTGCCCTACAAGCAGAAGCGCCGCACCAAGGGCCAGATCGCCCTGGAAGCCGGCCTCGGCGAGCTGGCCGATGCGCTGTTCAATGATCCGGGCCTGACGCCGGAGACCGAAGCGGCACGCTTCATCGATGCCGAGAAAGGCTTCGCCGACACCAAGGCGGTGCTCGAAGGCGCCAAGTACATCCTCATGGAGCGCTTCGCCGAGGACGCCAGCCTGCTCAGCAGCCTGCGCGGTTTCCTCAAGGATAACGCCACCCTGAGCGCCCGCGTTATAGCCGGCAAGGAAGAGGAAGGCGCCAAGTTCCGCGACTACTTCGAACATGACGAGAAGCTCAAGGGCGCTCCGTCGCACCGTGCCCTGGCGATCTTCCGCGGTCGCAACGAGGGCATCCTCAACGCCAGCCTCAAGGTCGGCGAAGAGCTGCCGGGCACCCTGCACCCGTGCGAAGGCATGATCGCCGAGCGTTTCGGCATTTCCAATCAGGGCCGCGCCGCCGACAAATGGCTGGGCGAAGTGGTGCGCTGGACCTGGAAGGTCAAGCTCTACACCCACCTGGAAACCGACCTGCTCGGCGAATTGCGTGAAGCGGCCGAGGACGAGGCGATCAGCGTGTTCGCCCGCAACCTGCATGACCTGCTACTGGCCGCCCCCGCCGGTCCGCGGGCGACCCTGGGCCTCGACCCGGGCCTGCGCACCGGTTGCAAGGTGGCCGTGGTCGATGCCACCGGCAAGCTGCTCGACACCGCCACCGTCTACCCGCACGCGCCGCGCAATGACTGGGACGGCACCCTCAACGTGCTGGCCAAGCTGTGCGCCAAGCATGGCGTCGACCTGATCGCCATCGGCAATGGCACCGCCAGCCGCGAGACCGACAAGCTGGCCATCGAGCTGATCAAGAAATACCCGGGCCTGAAGATGACCAAGATCATGGTCAGCGAAGCCGGCGCCTCGGTGTACTCGGCTTCGGAATTGGCCGCCAAGGAATTCCCGGATCTGGACGTATCGCTGCGTGGCGCGGTGTCCATCGCCCGCCGCCTGCAGGATCCGCTGGCCGAGCTGGTGAAGATCGACCCGAAATCCATCGGCGTCGGCCAGTACCAGCACGACGTGTCGCAGCTGAAGCTGGCGCGCAGCCTGGACGCCGTGGTGGAAGACTGCGTGAACGCCGTGGGCGTGGACGTCAACACCGCCTCCAGCGCCCTGCTGGCGCGGATTTCCGGCCTCAACGCGACCCTGGCGCAGAATATCGTCGCCCATCGCGACGCCCACGGCGCCTTCAAGACTCGCGACGCCCTAAAGAAAGTCCCGCGCCTGGGCGACAAGACCTTCGAACAGGCCGCCGGCTTTCTGCGTGTGATGAATGGCGACAACCCGCTGGACGCTTCCGCCGTGCACCCGGAAACCTACCCGCTGGTGCAGCGCATCGCCGCCGACACCGGCCGCGACATCCGCTCGCTGATCGGCGATGCGGGCTTCCTCAAGCGCCTGGACCCGAAGAAATTCACCGACGAAACCTTCGGCCAGCTGACCGTCAGCGACATTCTCAGCGAGCTGGAAAAACCCGGTCGCGACCCGCGCCCCGAGTTCAAGACCGCCGAGTTCCAGGAAGGCGTGGAAACGCTGAAGGACCTCGAACTGGGGATGATCCTCGAAGGCGTGGTCACCAACGTGACCAACTTCGGCGCCTTCGTCGACATCGGCGTACACCAGGACGGCCTGGTGCACATCTCGGCGCTGTCCGAGAAATTCATCAAGGACCCGCACGAGGCGGTCAAGGCCGGCGACGTGGTCAAGGTCAAGGTCATGGAAGTGGACATCCCGCGCAACCGCATCGCCCTGTCGATGCGCATGAGCGACACGCCCGGCGAGAAAGTCGATGGCCCGCGTGGTGGTGGTCGTCAGGGCGGCGGCAAAGGTGGCCAGGCGCCGCGCAGCGAGCGCCACTCCAGCCAGGAAAAACCGGCCCCGGCCAACGCCGCCATGGCCGCGCTGTTCGCCAACGCCAAGCAGCTGAGGAAGTAAGCGATGAGCGACTCCGCGGATGAAATCGGCAAGAGCAGCGCCTTTGGGCGCCTGCTGGGCCTGCAAATCGTCAAGGCTGAAGCCGGTGAGGCGATCATCGCCCTGAGCATGCATGACGGCCTGCGCAACCTGCACGGCAAGCTGCACGGCGGCGCGCTGTTCTCGCTGATCGACACGGCAATGGGCCAGGCCAGCCACAGCCTGACCGACGGCGAACCGAGCAGCGTGACTCTGGAGTGCAAGGTCAACTACATCCGTGGCGTCACCGAAGGCGACCTGAGCTGCCGCGCCTGGGTTATCCACGCCGGCCGCCGCACCCAGGTGATCGAAGCCGAGGTGCACCAGCACGACAAGCTGGTGGCCAAGGCTCAGGCCACCTTCGCCTGCCTCTAAGAACCACCTGACGGACAATTCGTAGCGTGGGTGACGCTTCACCTACGCGGCCCGACCCGTCCGCCGCCCCGTGATCGCAACGGTGGATGAAAAGAGCGTCGGCTACGCGCCCCGATCCACGCTACGTCTGTGGGAGCGGGCCATGCCCGCGAAAAATCACGGGCATGGCCCGTTCCCACAATGAATCGCTGAGTACCTGCTTTTGCCTTGTAACTGCCGTTTCACGCGCAGCAGCCCCCCAAAAGCCGCCTGCGCGTGTCGCTAAAATGCACGTCCCTTTCGCCAGACGACCAACGTCAGCAATTCGCCCCTTGTAGAGTCCAGCGTCCACCCCCATATTGGGGCGACCGCTGCGTGAAGGAATGCAATCTTGAGCGACCTGTTCTCCCGCCGTCTGGCCCTGCTCGGCGAGCACGCCAACCTGTCCCTGCTCTCCGAGTGCCTGCACGGCATCGAGCGCGAATGCCTGCGCGTCGATGAAGGCGGCCAGCTGGCGCTGAGCGGGCACCCCGCTGCGCTGGGCTCGGCGCTGACCAACGGGCAGATCACCACGGACTATTCCGAGTCGCTGCTCGAGTTCATCACCGGCACCGCGGCAGACCCGGGCGAGACCCTGGCCGAGCTCGAACGCATCCACCGCTTCGTGTATAGCAAGCTCGACGGCGAGTACTTGTGGAGCCCCTCGATGCCGGGCCCGCTGCCCGAAGAAGAGGTCATTCCGATCGCCCGCTACGGCAGCTCGCATATCGGCCAGCTCAAGTACGTGTACCGCAAGGGCCTGGCCCTGCGTTACGGCAAGACCATGCAGTGCATCGCCGGCATCCACTACAACTTCTCCCTGCCCGAGCAGCTGTGGGCCCTGCTGCAGCAAGCCGAGGGTGACGGACGTAGCGCCCGCGACTACCAGTCCTCGCGCTACATCGCGCTGATCCGCAACTTCCGCCGTTACAGCTGGCTGCTGATGTACCTGTTCGGCGCCTCGCCGGCGCTGGACAAGAATTTCATGCGCGGCCGCCCGCATCAGCTCCAGGAGCTGGACGCCGACACCCTTTACCTGCCCTATGCCACCAGCCTGCGCATGAGCGATCTGGGTTACCAGAGCGAAGCCCAGGCCGGCCTTACGCCCTGCTACAACGACCTGGCGAGCTACACCGACAGCCTGCGCCAGGCCGTCGGCACGCCGTACCCGCCATACGTGAATATCGGCACCAAGAAGGACGGCGAGTGGCTGCAGCTCAATACCAACGTGCTGCAGATCGAAAACGAGTACTACTCCAACATCCGCCCCAAACGCGTGACTTATAGCGGCGAGCGGCCGATCCAGGCGCTGATGGCTCGCGGCGTGCAGTACGTCGAGGCGCGCTGCCTGGACATCAATCCGTTCCTGCCGATGGGCATCGACCTCGCCGAATCGCGTTTCCTCGATGCCTTCCTGCTCTACTGCGCCCTGCAGGACAGCCCGCAGCTGAGCAACGGCGAATGCGGCAGCTGCTCGGACAACTTCCTCAAGGTGGTCAAGGACGGGCGTCGACCCGGCCTGCACCTGCAACGCCACGGCGCACCCGTGGTGCTGCAGACCTGGGCCCACGAGCTGCTCGACGGTATCGAAGCGATCACCAGGCTGCTCGACCGCAGCCAGGGAACGGACGCCCATGGCGCCGCCCTGCAGGCCCAACGCGCGAAAATCGATGATGCCAGCCTGACGCCATCGGCCCAGGTGCTGGCCGAACTGCAGAAAGGCGAAACCTTCGCCGCCTTTGCGCTGCGCCAGAGCAAGCGCCACGCCGAGCATTTCCGTGGCCAGCCGCTGAGCGCCGAGCAACAGGCCGAGTTCGAGCAGGCCGCGCGCCAGTCTCTGCAGGAGCAAGCTGAACTGGAAGCCCACGAGGAAGGCGACTTCGATAGTTTCGCCGCCGCCTACCAGGCCAGCATCCTTGCCCTAGCCGTGTGAAACGGGGCCTGGCCCGCGACGACTGCGTCACAAAAAAAACCAGCGGTCATAAATCCGTGACCGGTGGGCGGGTTCGGCCCGGCGGATTTGGCTAGCATGGATTGCAAGCACGCTTAGCGAACCGCCCCATGAGCCAACACGACGACAAGCAGCACTGGAGCCTGGAAAGCCTGACCAAGGCCTACCAGCAGGGCTATATGGCCGGCCTGGCCGGCAACGCCTCGGACAGCCTGCCCTTTGCCGACAGCATTCCCGCAGCCGCTTGGGAAGCCGGCTGGGTCGACGGCGAAGGCCAGCGCCGGCTCAGTGCGGAGAAGCTCAACCGCTCGCCGCATGCCAAGAAGCGCGCCTGATCTCCCGCCTAAAAGGCCCGCCTAGATTACATCAGCCCCGCGACCTTCCCGCACGCTACTGGCCAGTTGCTGCGCCAGGGTGCAGAATGCTTAATTCACTTAACTGAAGAAGCCTCCTGCCATGAGCAACACTTCCAGCCAGATGGACACCTCGCCGCTGCCTCAGAACGGAGGCGATGCATTGCCTGACAACTGGCTGGATACCCTGGTCGGCTACGCGCTGCGCCGCGCCCAGATGAAGGTCTTCCAGCACCTGGTCGGCAACCTGGCCGAGCACGACCTGCGCCCGGCGCAGTTCACCGCCATGGTGATCATCGACAACGAGCCAGGCCTGATGCAGGCCGACCTGGCGCGCCAACTGGCCATCGAGCCGCCGCAACTGGTGCCACTGCTCAACAAACTGGAAAGCCGTGGCCTGGCCCAGCGCGTGCGCGGCGTGCAGGACAAGCGCGCCTATGGGGTGTTTCTCACCAAAGCCGGCATCGCCCTGCTCGGCAAACTCAAGGCCATTGCCGTAGCCAGCGATGAAGCGGCCACCGCTGCCCTGGACGAGGATGAGCGTGCGCAGCTGCTGCGGTTGCTGCATAAGGTCAACGGTTAAAGCGGCTTGGGAGAAGCCGCTTTAAGGCAGAATCGGGTATCACGCCCGCGAAAAATCACGGGCATGGCCCGCTCCCATAGCTAGGTAGGGTGTATGACGCTCTTTTCATCCACCATTGCGATCGCAGAGTGGTGGACGGGTGAAGCGTCGTCCACCCTACAAAAGGCCGCTCCCGCCACATTCCTGCCATTGCTCTACACACCACACACCGGCGGATCGAGAGTGCCCGTCAAGAGAGAAACGCCAGCGGTGCCCGAGCAGCGTCGATCCGGGCGAGGCGCAGCTCGGTCTCCGGCAACAGGTAGGTGAAGAAGAACGCCGCGCTGTCGAGCTTCTCCTGATACCAGGGATCCTCGGCGCGCAACAGCGCCGCCAAGCGTGCCGAACGCGCCCAGGCGAACGCCAGCAGTGACCAGCCGAGCAGATGGAGAAAATCGCCGGCAATGCGATACGGGTATTCATCGTCGCCTTGGGCATGGTTGAAGATGCCGCTCACCAAACCGCGCCATTTCGCGCACAACGCGTTCAGCCGTTCGGCATATTCGCCGCCCGCCGCGGCTTCCTGCTCGAACACCGCCAGCAATTCATCCAGCGCTACGCAGCCATCCCCGAGCACCTTGCGCAGCAGCAGATCGTTGGCCTGAATCTCGTTGCTACCTTCGTAGATCATGGCGATACGGCTGTCGCGCAGGGTTTGCTCAATGGCGTACTCTCCGGTGTATCCATAGCCGCCAAAGACCTGCAGCGCCTCGCTGGCCAGATTGAACCCCTGGTCGGTGAAGAAGGCCTTGATCACCGGTGTCAGCAGACCGGCCAGGCGCGCGGCCTGCTCTCGCTCGGCCTCCTGTTCAGCGTGCTCGGCCTGGTCGAGCAGGTGAGCGCCCCAGTAGCCGATGGCGCGCAGCCCCTGGCTGACCGTGCGCAAGCGCAGCAGCGCCAGGCGCATGGCCGGGTGGTAATGGATTGGGTCGACAGCCGCCGCGGCGACGCCTTTCGGTCGGCGTGGCGCGCGCATCTGCTGGCGTTCGCGGGCGTAATCCGCCGCGTTCTGCCAGGCCGCTTCGGCATGCCCCAAGCCCTGCAGGCCCACATGCAAACGCGCCGAGTTCATCATCACGAACAAGGCCGCCAGGCCGCGATTGGCCTCGCCGATCAGCCAGCCCTGAGCACTGTCGAAGCTTAGCGAGCAGGTGGCGCTGCCCTTGATACCCATCTTGTGCTCGATGCCGTCGCAGCGCACGGCATTGCGACGGCCGTCGTCCAGCCGCTTGGGCACCAGAAACAGGGAGATGCCGCGGGTGCTCGCCGGCGCATCCGGCAAGCGCGCCAGCACCAGATGCAGGATGTCGTCGGTCAGGTCGTGCTCGCCGCCCGAGATGAACAGCTTGCTGCCGGTCAGACGATAACTGCCGTCGCCCTGAAGCTCGGCGCGGCAGCGCAGCAGACCCACGTCACTGCCGGCCTGGGGCTCGGTGAGGCACATGGTCGGCAGGATTTCCCCGCTGACGATGACCGGCAGATAGCGCTCCCTGAGCGCCTGCGGCGCATTGGCCCGCAAGCACAGGTAGGCGCCGTGGGCGATGCCGGTATACATCGCCCAGGCGTGATTGCTGGCGTAGAGCATTTCCTGCAGCGCCGCGTCCAGCAACTGCGGCAAGCCCTGGCCGCCGTGCTCGGGCGCACAGGCCAGCGCCGGCCAGCCGCCCTCCACATAGGCGCGATAGGCGGCGGCGAAACCGTCTGGCGTGCCGACCTCGCCGGCCTGCCAGCGACAACCCTGGCGATCCCCGCTGGCATTGAGCGGCGCCAGCACTCCGGAGCTGAAGCGTGCGGCCTCCTCCAGTACCTGCAAGGCCAGCGGCAGGTCGACGTCAGTGAATGCCGGCAGCTCGGCCCAGACTGCAGGTGCCTGCAACCAGTGTTCGAGGACGAAACGCATATCGCGCAGCGGCGCCTTGTACTGCCACATGGTCAACCTCCCTGTAGGCCACCTCTAAAAACTACCTGCGTTGCCATCGCGGCGTTTAAAACAGGCTCGCGTGCGAGCCCAGTCAAAATGCTCATTTACAGCTCGTAAACTGCGCTTTCTCGCCTGCTTTTGTGGGGCAGCCATCGGTATTGCGCTGGCTGCCTCGCCTACGGTTTTAGAGGTGCCCTGTAGAACGGCCTCAGGCCTGGTAGCCCGGATTCTCGATCAGCAGCGCCATGCCCTGCCCGCCACCGATGCAGGCTGCGGCGATGCCGTAACGCCGATTGGTGTCGCGCAGCTGCCGCGCCAGAGTCATCACCAGGCGCAGGCCGGTAGCGGCCAAGGGATGGCCGAGGGCGATGGAGCCGCCGCGCTGATTCAGGCACGTAGGGTCCAGCTCCAGTGCCTGACTGACCGCCAGCACCTGGGCGCCCTGGGCCTCGTTGATTTCCAGCAGGCCGATGTCGTTCAGCCCCAGGCCGCTGCGCTGCAGCAGCAACTGAATGGCCGGCGCCGGGCCGATACCCATGATCTCCGGTGCCACGCCAACCACGCTGGAGGCACGCAACAGCGCCAGAGGCGGTTTCGTGCAATCGGAGGCGCGACCGACCAGTGCCGCCGCCGCGCCATCGACCACCGCGCAGCTGTTGCCGGCGGTCTGCACGCCGCCTGGGTGAATGGCGTTGAGGCGCGCCAGCGCCTCGGCATCGGTGGGTCGCGGGTGGGTATCCTGCGTCACCTCGGTAACTCGCCTGGGCAGCTCGATGCCGCGGGCCTGATAACCGTCCAGCTCGAAACGCTCATTGCCGACGGCGACGATCTCCTCGGCCAGCCAGCCGCTGTCGCGGGCCAGCAGTGCGCGTTGATGACTGTCCAAGGCGTAAATATCCACCTGCTCTCGGCTGATGCCGTACTCGCGGGCCAGGCGCTCGGCGGTGGCGATCATGTCCACGCCCGGCGCCGGGTCCAGCAGGGCTTCCCAGAGAAAATCCCTGAAGCCGACCGGCGCACCGAGGCGAAAACCTGCGCGGTGCTCGTAGCTGGCAATCGGGTTGCGCGACATCGACTCGCTGCCCACGCACAGCGCCAGCTGCCCGCCACACTGCAGATGCATCGCCCCTTGGCGCAGCAGCTCCAGACCGGTGCCGCAGATACGCTGCACCGCCAGCGCTGGCACCTGCTGGGGCACGCCACTGTACAGGCCAATATGCCGCGGCAGCATATAGGCGTCGAAACTGGCCTGGGCCATGGAGCCGGCGAACACGCCGTCCACCGCTGTCGGATCGAGAGCGGCGCGGGCCAGCACCGCGCGGCCAACCTTGATACCCAGATCGATGGGCGATACCTGGGCCAGCGGCCCGTTCAGATCACTCCAGGGCGTGCGCAGCGCCTCGATGACGGCGATATCCTCGAAGGCGCTGTACTGGCCGCCACTCACGCTGGCGGCCCGGCGCGCAGGATCGACTCGTCACGACCGCGGTACAGCGCTTCGACCTGCTCGGCGCGCCACTGCAGCACGGCACGCTGGTTGATCGAGCCCTTGTCGGTGATCTCACCGCGATCGATGGACGGCGCCTGGCTCATCAGGGCGATCCACTCCAGCCGTGTGGCGTTGCCGGTAGCTTCGCGATTGAGGCGCTGCAGCCAGTCGGCGAACCAGCCGCGTACCGGTGCGCTGGCCAGTACCTCGGCGTCGCTGGCGTCCGCCGCCAGGCCGGCCAGTTGCCGGCATTCATACAGACGCGGGAACACCAGCAAACCCAGGCATTCACGATCCGGCGCGGCGACCACCACATCCTGTACGTAGGGCGAGCCTTCCAGCACGGCGCGATTGCGCAGCGGGCCGACGCTGACGAACACCCCGGACGACAGCTTGAAGTCCTCGGCGATGCGCCCGTCGAACATCAGGCCCAGTTGCGGGTCGCTGGCATCGGCCAGCTTGAGCGCATCGCCGGAGCAGTAGAAGCCGTCCTCGTCGAACACCTCGGCGGTCTGCTGCTCGGCACGCCAGTAACCGGGCATGATGTGCGGCCCGCGAAAGCGCCCTTCCAGCTTGCCGTCGACCGGCACCAGACGCACTTCGCAGCCCGGCGCCGGCAGGCCGACGTAACCGGCCATGGACAGCGGCCCGGTGGTGAAGGTGCAGGACGGCGACGCCTCGGTCATGCCCAGCCCGGCCATCATGCGGATGCGCTCGCCACAATGCTGCTCGGCGATACGGTCGAGTCGATCCCAGATGCTCTGGGACAGCCCGGCGGCGGCGAAGAAGAACAGCTTGATACGCGCGAAGAACCGCTCACGCAGCGCCGCGTCCTGCTCCAGGGCATTGACCAGCTCTTCCCAGCCCTTGGGCACGGTCAGGTAGGCGGTCGGGGAAATCTCGCGCAGGTTGCGCAGGGTTTCGGCCATGCCCTGGGGCGTCGGCTTGCCGTCGTCGAGGTAGAAGATGCCGCCGTTGTACAGCACGATGCCCAGGTTGTGGCTGCCACCAAAGGTGTGGTTCCACGGCAGCCAGTCGACCAGCACCGGCGGCTCCTCGCCGAACACCGGAAAGGTCTGCAGCAGCATCTGCTGGTTGGCGCAAAGCATGCGCTGGGTGGTGACCACTGCCTTGGGCAGCTTGGTCGAGCCCGAGGTGAACAGGAACTTGGCGATGGTATCCGGGCCGGTGGCGGCGAAGGCGGCTTCGGCCTCCGCGCCGCCTGGCTGAGCCAGCAGGCTGACGAAATCGATGGTGCGTCGCCCCGCCACTTCGCCCCTCACGGTGACTACCGGCACATCGGCGGGCAGCACGGCGTCGATGGCGCGCTGAAACGGCACGGCGTTATCGACGAACACCAGGCCCGGCTGCAGCAGGTCGCAGACATGGCGCAGCTTGGCGTGATCCTGGGACATCAGTGAATAGGCCGGCGACACCGGGCAATACGGAATACCGGCGTACATGGCGCCAAGGGCGATCTGCAGATGCTGCAGGCCGTTGCCGGAGAGAATCGCCAGCGGCCGCTCGGCGCTCAGCCCGAAGCCGAGCAGGCCCTGGGCGATGGCGCGCACCGCGTCGAGCATCTGTGCATAACTGGTGTGCTGCCACTCGCCGTTCTCGCCGCGCACGGCCAGAAAAGTCTTTTCGCCACGCACCTCGGCCCAATGCACCAGGCGGTCGAGCAAACGCGGCGGCAAGGGCGCCAGCGGTTCCAGCGAGCGCATGTGCAACACACCCTGACGCTCGCTGACCTCGACGGCCGAACGGCCGATGGACACCTGGCGATAACGCGGTCCGGTATCGGAGTTCACTTTGCTTCTCCACGCGGGCGACTGACTCGCCCCTGTTGTTCTTGTCGTCACGCAGCACCGCACCGCCTCGTCATCGAGGCAGCCGGTACTGGCAGGAATGTCGCAAACGCTGGGCTAGATCGGGTAATGCCGCGGGCCGTTCTGCAGGGTCACCCAGCGCAACTGGGTGAACTGCTCGATGGCCGACTTGCCGCCGAAGCTGCCGTAACCACTGGCCTTGACGCCGCCGAAGGGCATTTGCGCTTCGTCGTGCACGGTCGGCCCATTGATGTGGCAGATACCCGACTCGACGCGCTGCGCCAACGCCAGCGCCCGCGTGGTATCGCGGCTGAAGATCGCCGACGACAGGCCGAACTCGGAGTCGTTGGCCAGGCGCAGCAGCTCTTCGTCACCGCTGCCGCGCAGCACCACGGCCACCGGCCCGAAGGACTCCTCGGCGTACAGCCGCATGGCCGGGGTGACGTTGTCGAGCAGGGTCGCTTGCATGATGCTGCCTTCGACCTGACCACCGGCGACCAACTTGGCGCCCTTGCCGACGGCGTCGTCGACCAGCGCCTTGATGCGCTCGCCTGCCGAGGTGTCGACCAGCGAGCCGAGTACCGAGGCGCTATCGGCCGGGTTGCCGGCGCGCAGGGTGGCGATCTTCGCCGCCAGTTTGGCGACGAAGGCATCAGCCACTTTGCTGTCGACCACCAGGCGCTCGGTGGACATGCAGATCTGCCCCTGGTTGAAGTAGGCACCGAAGGCCGCGGCTTCGACGGCGGCGTCCAGGTCGGCATCGTCGAGCACCAGCAGCGGCGCCTTGCCGCCCAGCTCCAGCAGCGCCGGCTTGAGGTGGCGGGCCGACAGCTCGCCGACGATGCGCCCGACCTTGGTCGAGCCGGTGAAGTTGACCCGCCGCACCGCCGGGTTGGCGATCAGCCGCTCGACGATCGCCGCGGCGTCGGCCGGCGCGTTGCTGATCACGTTGACCACGCCGTCACCCAGGCCGGCATCCTGCAGCACCTGGCCGATCAGCCGGTGCACCGCAGGGCTCAGCTCGGATGCCTTGAGCACCACGGTATTGCCGCAGGCCAGCGGCATGGCGATGGCACGGGTGGCGAGAATCACCGGGGCGTTCCAGGGCGCGATGCCGAGCACCACACCGCAGGGTTGGCGTAGCGCCATGGCGAAGCTGCCGGGCACATCGGAAGGAATCACCTCACCGTGGATCTGGGTGGTCAGCGACGCCGCCTCGCGCAGCATGTTGCTGGCCAGGTGCACGTTGAAGCCGTACCAGTTGGCCATCGCCCCGGTTTCCCCGGCAGCGGCGATGAACTCGCCAGCACGCGCCTGCATCTGCTCGGCGGCCTTGAGCAGACGCGTGCGCCGCTCGTTGGGCGCCAGCGCGGCCCAGGCAGGAAACGCAGCCTGGGCGGCGGCCACCGCGGCATCGGCATCTTCCAAAGTGGCGGCGGCGACTCGCGATACCACCTCGCCGGTTACCGGGTTACGACGTTCGAAGGTGCGTTCGTCCCGGGACGGGCACGAGCGGCCACCGATCAGCAGGGGCACGTCCAGCATGGTGATTCCTCATTGTTGTCGTTGTCGGAAACGCTCGCGACGCCCTGGCGGACGCCGCGCTATACAAGGCTAGGCGATCAGCGCTTGTAGGCCTGCAGACCGGGCTTGATCGACTTGTCGTCGAGGAACTGCTTCATGCCCTGCTCGCGACCACCCTCTTCGTCCAGCAGGCGCGACTGGTCGAGCTTGGCGTAGAGATAATCCTCGTTCTGCTCCCAGGTCAGCTCGCGGCAACGCTTGAAGCCATGCTTGGCGGCACGCAGCACCACCGGGTTCTTTTCCAGCAGGTTGCGCGCCAGCTCCAGGGTGGTGTCGCGCAACTGTGCCAGCGGCACGCTTTCGTTGACCAGGCCCATCTCGGCGGCTTTCTTACCGTCGAAGGTCTTGCCGGTCATGATGTAGTACAGCGACTGGCGGTGGCCCACGGTGTCGGCCATGGCCTTGCTGACCAGGTTGCCCGGCGGAATGCCCCAGTTGATTTCGGAAAGGCCGAAGGTGGCTTCATCGGCGCAGATCGCCAGGTCGCAGGCAACCAGCGGGCTGAAGCCGCCACCGAAGCACCAGCCGTTGACCATGGCGATGGTCGGCTTGGCGTACATGCGCAGCAGTTTCCACTGCCACTGGGAGGCTTCGCGGCGAATCTTCTCCTGGAGAATTTCCGGGCCGGCGTCCACTTCGCGGAAGTATTCCTTGAGGTCCATGCCCGCGGTCCAGGATTCGCCGGCGCCGGTCAGCACCAGTACGCGGGCCTCGGCGTCCTGCTCCAGCACCTCGAGGATCTCGACCATCTCGCGGTTGAGGGTCGGGCTCATGGCGTTGCGTTTTTCCGGGCGGTTGAGGGTGACCCAGGCGATGCCTTCTTCGACATCGACCTTGACGGTTTGCCAGCGGCCTTCGTACTTGCTCATGGGGAATGCTCTTGTTTTGTTGTCGATGAACAGAAGCTAATCCTGAAAAATAGTTATGTCAATTAACTATTAATTAAAATCACCATCTATGCCGAATTCGGACATCTGCGCGACAAAGCCGCCCGTTCGCAGGCCCGAAGAACCTCGAACAGGTCACGTTGGCGCTTCGCTATAGCCAAAGGCTTACACGACGGCGCGCCGGTTCGCTCTGGTGACACCCCGGCCCGCGCCGTAATCTATGTCCATACCTGCAGCACAGGACGTGCTCAGGGTCATGGATGACGTGACCATAGCTAGGATGGCAGCCGACAGGACGTTGGCATTGGTCAGTAAAAGCCCGCTTCGGCGGGTTTTTTATTGCCTGTAGAAAAGTGCCGTGCCGAGTGCGGCGGCGCCTAGGCCGCCGCCGTGTCGGTCATTTCACGATGAAACCGTCGTAAATCACCGTCTTCTGCAGGCGCATCGCACTGCCGACTCCGACCATGCCGTTGAGCCAGCTGTAGCGCGGGTCGCTGGTCTCGAATTGCATGGTGATGCGGAAGTAATACTGCGACGGGTCCACCGGCTCGCCCTTGGCCACCTTGCGCAGTACCTCGGCCGGGCCGTGGCGAAAGCCCTTGGTCTGCAGATAGACCAGAGCGCCGTCATCGGTCTGCAACAGATAGCGGGTGTCGATGATCGCCAGACCATTGCTGTCGACCAACTGCCAGTCGGCGCCGTTGTTGAGAATCTTGCCCTTGAAACCGGGGCCGTCGAAGTGCCCGCTGGTGATCGGAATGATCCGCCGCTGGCCTTGCGGGCCAACGGCGCCGAGCTCCCAGACCGGCGCTTCGAGGTTGACGGTGAAGCGCGCCAGGGGTTCAAGCTTGAGCGGCGGAGGCGTGTTCACATCGGCATTGGCCAGGCTGCTTGCCAGGCACAGCAACAGGGCCATCAGTTGCGTCAGTCTGCTCATCGGTCAGGTCCTTCAGTGCGATGGCGTCGATGCGCTTGGCGCTTCGGCAGCACGCCGCCGGCTCATGCCGAGTACCACCAGGGCAGCGATCACCAGGCCGGGCGACGCTGCCAGCAATACGCCGGCGGTGCCGGCACCTGCAGCAAGAATCTGCCCGGCAGCCAGTGGCCCGGAAACCGAACCCAGGCGACCGACCGCCACCGCGGCGCCCACGCCGGTGGCGCGTACCGAGGTCGGATAGGCCGGCGGCGCCAGCGCATAAAGCACCAGTTGTGCAGCGATGATGAACAGGCCAGCAGCAAAACCGGCGATGGCCATGGCCAGCATGCCCGAGGCCAGACCCAGGCCGGCCAGGGACGCCAGCACGCCGCCATAGGCGAACAGCACCACGCCGGTGCGACCACGACGATCCAGTAGCACGCCGCCGAGCAGCGAACCGATGGCGCCGCCAATGTTGAACAGCATCTGGATGGTGCCGGCCTGGGGCTTGGTGAAGCCCTGCTCGAGCAGCAGCGACGGCAGCCAGTTGAGCAGCATGTACATCACCGTCAGGGTGAAGAAGTAGCTGACCCACAGCGCCAGCGTGGCGCCGGCACGGCCCTCGCCGAACAGCGCCTGCACGGTGGATTCGCGCGCTGGCGCGGTGCCCTGGTGCTGCTCGCGGAAATCCCGCGACTCGGGCAGCGCGAAGATCAGCAGCGGGGCGATCAGCAGCGGCGCCACGCCGCCGACGATGAACACCGTCTGCCAGCTTTCGCCGCCAAGCATGCCCACCACCGCGGCGATAGCACCACCCAGCGGCACGCCGCAGTACATGATGCTGATGGCCGTGCCGCGCCGGCGCTCGTCGACCGCCTCGGCGCACAGGGCGATCAGATTCGGCAAGGCAGCGCCCAGACCCAGGCCGGTCATCAGGCGCGCCAGCAGCAGGCCGTTGACGCTGGCGACATAGGCCGTCCACAGCGAGAAGATGCCGAACAGGATGACCGCGCCGATCAGCACGCGCTTGCGGCCGATGCGGTCGGCCAGCCAACCGCCAAAGAACGCTCCGGGCAGCAGGCCGATGATGCTGGCACTGAACATCCAGCCCATCATTTTCTGATCCAGCTCGAACGCCTGGCGAATGCCCGCGGCGGCGATGCCCGCCGATTGCAGGTCCAGCCCTTCGATCAGCGCGACGATAAAACACAGCGTGACGGTCAGCGTCGAACGACGCGATGACGTATCCATGGGTAACCCTCGATTTTATTGTTGTTGTGATCGCTCGCGGGGCACCTATCTGGGCAGCCTGCGAAGCCTGAAAAAAGATTAACAAAGATAATTGATAACGAAAGTAATCCAGCCTGACCGCCTAATTCGGTGATAACCGAAACGGATCAATCACTTAGCCAATAATTTTTATTAACTTACAAAATAATTAAATTATTTAACGTTCGATTATCGAGCAAAGCGAATTGACCACCCGCCATTGCCTTTCCATTCTCGCCCCACGCAACGCGACCAGCGCTGCCTCCACCGCCCGCATCGGCGGGGCGAAAAACAACAATAAAAGGACAATGACATGCACAACCTCTGGGCGCTCGACTCCCGTTCACTGTTTCGCCGTGGCTCACTGACCGGTCTGCTGCTGGCCCCCGCCCTGTTCGCCGGCCACGCCCTGGCCGACGGCTTCGTCGAAGACAGCAGCGCCAAGCTGACCACCCGCAACTACTACATGGATCGCGACTACAAGGACGACGGCGCCAAGTCGGCGGCCCGCGAATGGGCCCAGGGTTTCATCCTCAAGATGGAGTCCGGCTACACGCCGGGCGATGTCGGCTTCGGCCTGGACGTCACCGGCCTGCTGGGCGTCAAGCTGGACTCCTCGCCCGGGCGCAGCGGCACCGAGCTGCTGCCGGTTTCCGCCAGCAGCGGACGGGCCGCCGATGAATATTCACGCCTGACGCCGACCGCCAAGATCCGCGCCGGCAAGAGCGTGTTGAAAGTCGGCGACGTGTCGCCCTTCCTGCCGTCCATCGTCGCCAGCCCGGCACGCCTGCTGCCCCAGAGCTTCCGCGGCGCTTACCTGCAGTCCATGGATATCGAGAATCTGACCCTCAATGCCGGCTACCTCGACCGCATCAATCGTCGCGACTCCACCAACTACCAGGCCATGACGGTGGCCTCACCGAACCGGCGCTTCAACCCGGCGGCGGAAAGCTCCCACGCGGCGTTCTTCGGCGGTGACTACCAGCTCGGCAATGGCCTGAAGCTGCGCGCCTACCACACCACGGTCGCCGACCTGTATCGCCAGGAATACTTCGGTCTGCTCCACGAGCTGCCGGTCGGCACCGGAATGTTTAGCACCGACCTGCGCGCCTTTATCAGCAACGAGGATGGCAGCGCCAAAGCCGGCAAGGTGGATAACCGCAACCTCGCCGCACAGTTCGCCTATGCGCTGGACGGCCACCGCTTCACCCTGGGCTACATGCACCAGAGCGGCGACACGGCCAAACCGTACATCTCCGGCACCGAGTCGATGGTGATCAGCGAGATGGCCATGAGCTCGGACTTCCTCAACCCAAAGGAACGTACCTGGCAGGCGATCTACGACTATGACTTCGCCGCTGCCGGCCTGCCCGGTCTGAAAACGCGCCTGCGTTATCTGCGTGGCGACAACATCGAGCTGCCAACCCTGGGTGGCGCGGGCCTCAAGGAGCGTGAGCTGCAGATGGAGATCGGCTACGTGATCCAGAGTGGTACATTCAAGGGCGTCGGCCTGAAGGCACGGCACTCGATCTATCGCAACGACTTCGCTGCCGGCGCAGCCTTCCGCGACGAGAACCAGACCCGCCTGCACATCGACTACACCCTGGCGCTCTGGTGAGGGAGCGGGCGCGAGGAGCAACCTCGCGCCCGTTGCGGCTCAGGCCTGAGCCGGCGTCATCTGCTGCGGCTTCTGCGCCGGCAGCAGGGTCAACAACAGCACCGCAGCAGCCACGAACACCAGGGCGAACCAGGTGTACAGCTGCAGCGGCTGCCAGCCGTCATCGAGCATGAAGCCGGCTACGGTCGGCGACAGGATCGCCCCGCCACGCCCGATACCGATCGCCCAGCCCACCCCGGTCGCTCGTACCGATGCGCCGTAGATCAGCGGCGACAGCGCATACAGCCCGGCGACGCAGCCGTTGGAGAACAGCCCGATCAGCAAGCCCATGCCCAGCGCCGCGGTGAACGACGAACCAATGCCGGTGAACACTACCAGCAGCACGGCGGTGATCAGCATGAAGCCGGCCAGCACCCGCGCCAGGGAAAAACGCGCCGACAAGAGCCCCAGCAAGGTCGCGCCGAAGATGCCACCGATGCTCAGCAGCACCCCGCCAGTGACGCCCTGCTGCACCGACAGGCCGGACTGGGTGAGTAGCTTGGGCGTCCAGCTCATGATGAAGTAGAAGCCGAACATCACCAGGAAGAACAGCACCCAGATCAGCAGCGTGCTGCGCCGTTGCTCAGGGTCGAACAGCCGGGCGAAAGCGCCACTGCTGGCATGCCCGCCGACTGGCAACGCCGGCAGAGCGCTCAGATTCGGCCGGCCCAGTTTCGCGGCCAGGCGATTGACCCGCTCCAGCGCCTTGGCCGGCTGCCGAGAGAGCAGGAAGTCCAGGGATTCGGGCAACCACAGGAGTACCGGCACGATGGCCGCGAAGGTCATCAGGCCGCCGGCGAAGAACACCGAGCGCCAGCCCCAGTGCGACAGTAGCCACACCGCCAGCAGGCCGCCGAAGGTGGCGCCCAGGGCATAACCGGTGGATTGCAGGCTGACCGCCAGGCCGCGCCAGCGCTTGCTGGCGTACTCACTGGCGATCACGTTGCTGCTGGCCAGAATGCCGCCAATGCCCAGCCCGGTCAGACCGCGCAGCAGTGCCAGCTGGGTGGGCGTCTGGCTGAGTGACGAGAGCAGCATGCCGGTACCGGAAATCACCAGGCAGAGCAGGATCAGCGGGCGCCGGCCGATGCGATCGGCCCAGGGGGCGATGAACAGCGAGCCGGCCGCCATGCCGAGCAGCCCGGCGCTGAGCAGCATGCCCAGTTGCGCGCCGCTCAGCGACCAGTCGGCGGCCACCGACGAGGCCGTAAACGCCATCACCAGCACATCGAAGCCGTCGATCATGTTGAGCACGACGCAAACGGCGATGGCGACCCACTGAAAGCCGCGCATCGGCCCCTGGTCGACGACTTGCCTGAGGTCGCTCATCGCGCACCTCCCGCGACCACTGCTGGATAAACAAGGAACGGCCTGCCGCAGGCGGCAGCCGAGGGGAATGGACGAATAATCATCGGCGCAGGTCCTGAATTGTTTTTATGGAACAGCCGTCATAACCGTTGCAGAAATGGATCCAATGTTCAATCCATGCCAGTCGCGTCGCGGCTCTGGATCCGATCCGCGATCTCGTCGAGCCCGCACCGCTCAAGGCCTTACATAATCGGGAGGCAGTGAAGAATGCGTTCGCTGATCGGACAGTTTGTTTTATTAACTATTTTTCCGAACCGCCCTTGACAGTAGGCTGATTAAAAACCAACCATTGGATCCAATAACTCCAACAATAACCGAGGTCGTCATGTACCCGAAAAATGCCTGGTATGTAGCCTGCACCCCCGACGAGATCGCCGAGAAGCCACTGGGCCGGCAGATCTGCGGAGAAAAGATCGTCTTCTACCGCGGCGCCGAAGGCCAGGTCGTCGCCCTCGAGGATTTCTGCCCGCACCGCGGCGCGCCCTTGTCACTCGGCTATGTCGAAAACGGCAACCTGATCTGCGGCTACCACGGCCTGGAGATGGGCTGCGAAGGCAAGACCGTGTCGATGCCCGGCCAGCGCGTTCGCGGTTTTCCCGGCATTCGCGCCTTCGCCGCGGTGGAGCGCTATGGCTTCATCTGGGTATGGACCGGCGATCAGGCACTGGCCGATCCGGCCACCATCCACCACCTTGAATGGGCGGAAAACCCTGACTGGGCCTACGGCGGCGGACTGTTTCACATCAATTGCGATTACCGCCTGATGATCGACAACCTGATGGACCTGACCCACGAAACCTACGTGCACGCCTCCAGCATCGGCCAGAAGGAAATCGACGAAGCGCCGCCGGTCACCAAGGTCGAAGGCGATGAGGTGATCACCAGCCGCCATATGGAAAACATCATGGCCCCGCCCTTCTGGCGCATGGCGCTGCGCGGCAATGGCCTGGCCGACGACGTGCCGGTGGACCGCTGGCAGATCTGCCGCTTCAACCCGCCCAGCCACGTGATGATCGAAGTCGGCGTAGCCCACGCCGGCCATGGCGGCTACGAGGCGCCGGCCGAGGTCAAGGCATCAAGCATCGTGGTCGATTTCATCACCCCGGAAAGCGAAACCTCGATCTGGTACTTCTGGGGCATGGCGCGCAGCTTCAAGCCCGAGGACCAGGCACTGACCGACAGCATTCGCCAAGGCCAGGGAAAGATTTTCAGCGAGGACCTGGAGATGCTCGAGCGCCAGCAGCGCAACCTGCTCTGGCAGCCCGAACGCCAGCTGCTCAAGCTCAATATCGATGCCGGTGGCGTGCAGTCGCGACGCATCATCGACCGCCTGCTCGCGGAAGAGCAGGCCCTCGCCGCCCAGAAAATCGACGTCCGCCAGGTCGGCTGACCCCTGCCCGCCGCGCGCCGCCCAGATGGCGCGCGTCAGCCTTTACGAGAGCGCCACCATGATCGACGTCATCATCACCGCCATCGAGCAGCAGGCTCAGGACATTCTCAGTTTCGACCTGGCCCGTGCCGACGGAGAACCGCTGCCGGCGTTCAGCGCCGGCGCACATATCGACGTGCACCTGCCGGACGGGCTGATCCGCCAGTATTCGCTGTGCAACCACCCCGAAGAACGGCATCGCTACCAGATCGCCGTGTTGCGCAGCGCCGATTCGCGCGGCGGTTCCATCGCCATGCACGGCCTCGAGCAGGGCGTGCGGCTGCGCATCAGCGAGCCGCGCAATCTGTTCCCGTTGCAGCACGATGCCAAGCGCCATCTGCTGATGGCCGGCGGCATCGGCATCACGCCGATCCTGTGCATGGCCGAACGCCTGAGCCACACCGGCGGCGATTTCACCCTGCACTATTTCGCCCGCTCGGCGCAGCAGGCCGCGTTCGTCGAACGCCTGCGCCAGTCGCCCTTCGCCGACCGCGTGCACCTGCACTTCGATAATGGCGAGCCGAGCAAGCGCCCGGACACCGCCGCGCTGATCGGCCCGGCAGATCCGCACGCCCATCTGTACGTATGCGGCCCGGGCGGTTTCATGGAGCATGTGCTGGGCAGCGCCCGCGATCTGGGCTGGGCGAACGACAACCTGCACCGCGAGTACTTCAGCGCCGAGCCGGACGATCAGCCGAAAAGCGGTTTCGAGATTCAGCTGGCCAGCAGCGGCGAAGTGCTGCAGGTGCCGGAAGGCGTCAGCGTGGTGGAGGTGCTGCGCGGGGTGGGCGTAGAGATACCGGTGTCCTGCGAGCAAGGCATCTGCGGCACCTGCCTGACCCGCGTGCTCGACGGCGAGCCGGATCATCGCGACCTGTTTCTCACCGAAGACGAGCAGGCCGCCAACGACCAGTTCACGCCCTGCTGTTCGAGGGCGAAAAGCGCGCGGTTGGTGTTGGATATCTGATCCCTGCCAGCAGCGATGGTGGGCTGAAGCCCACCCTACTGGGATGCACCTGATGAATGTGGGAGCGCGCCATGCGCGCGATTCGCGGGCATGGCCCGCTCCCACAGACCTTGCCTAGTCGGTATAAGCCTGCGCTTGAAAGATCGGCTCCACCTTACAGCTCACGCGCCATCACCTGGGTTCGCTCATCACCTTCGACAACTTCGCGAATCACGGTGTAGCCAAGAGCGGCATAGAACGGCACCGCCGTCAGTGAGGCAGGCACCCGCAATAGCTGAACGCCAGCCGCACGAGCAACACCTTCGATATACCTCATCAGCGCCTTGCCCACGCCACGCCCCTGCATCTCGGGCAGCACGAACACCGACCGCACCACATCGCCCGCCAGACTGGCGGTGGCGACCACCCGCTCATCATCGAGCGCCACGAACACCTGCCGTGATTCCAGCAGCCCACGCACACCGGCTGCATCGAAATTGGCTGCAACCCGCTCGATCACCTGCGGCGGATAATCCGCGGCATTGCTGAGCCTTAAGGTCTGCACGATGACCCTGCTGATGGCTTCGGCATCCGCCTCCCGGGCCGGTCGGATCGGCCTGCGCGACTCAGCCATCGCGCAGGATCGTCATCGTGGCTTCACCCGTTTCATCGCCCTGCATCGCCCGGGCGTAGCGCAGGGTAGCGTTGGCGTGCTCGCGCATGATGCCTTCGGCGCGCGCGCCCTGGCCGTTGATCAGAGCGTCGTAGACGGCGTGGTGCTGCATGTGGGCGAAACTGAAGCGCCGGTATTCGCGCGCCATGTCGTTGCCATCCACGGCCAGGGAACTGACCGAGGCGAACGGCAGGTGATCATTGCGCGACAGCGCCACGGCGATGGCGCTGTTGCCGCTCGCCTCGATGATCGCCTGATGGAAGCGCTTGTTGAGATCGTGGTAGATCTCCAGCTCCTCCATCACCACATGGCCCTTGTCGAACAGCTGATCGCCTTCCACCAGGCAGGCATGCAGGCGACTGCGAATAGCATCGGAAAGCCCACGTTCGGCGGCCTGCCGTGCAGCCAGGCCCTCCAGCACGCCGCGCACTTCCACGGCGCCAGCGATGTCGTCGTCGGTCACCGCTCGCACCGTGTAGCCCCGGCCCGGCGCCTTGCACAGCAGGCCTTCCTGCTCGAGGGTACGAAAGGCGATACGGATCGGCGTGCGCGATACCTGCAACCGCTCGGCGGTGGGGATTTCAGCGATGCGCTCGCCCGCCGCCAGCTCCCCCGAGGCGATCATCTGCCGTAGTGCCGCCAGCACCCGCTGTCCGGATTTGTACATCACGCCCTCACCGCCAGTCATAAGCGCCTCATCATACTGCCCGCTCGTTTCGCAGTATCCAGCCGGCCAGACCGGCAGACACCACTTCGAACAGGATCGTCCAGAGGTTGAAGGTCTGCTGCGCGCCGCCATCGAGCCACAGGCCGGCAATGCGCCCGAGCGCCAGGCTGGCATAGAGCACCAGCAACAGGACCAGAACCGGGCGGGTCAGCTCGGGCCGCCACAGGGCCAGAGCGAGAAACACCGCCAGGCCGACCGGCAGGGCGCCGTACTGGGCGCGCACGTCGGTGACCGCGGACGACTCCATCAGCAGCATACCGCTGACCGCACCCATTTCCTGGGGCCACAGAAAGTAGGCGCCGCCGAAGCCGGCGAGCAGCAACAATTGCACAACGAGAAATAGACGAGCAACGGGCATGGCTTGGTCCTCCGGGCACCTGGGCGCAGCATAGGCCACTCAGCGCTGTTGCCGGAAGGCGCTGGGCGTCAGCCCGGTAAGGCGCTTGAAGAACCGCGAGAAATACGCCGGCTCGGAAAACTGCAGGGCATCGGCAATCTGGCTGAGGGTCATCGACGAATACACCAGCAGGCGCTTGGCCTCCAGCAACTGGCGCTGATGCACCAAGGCCTGGGCGCTCTGCCCGGCGTAACGGCGGGTCATGCTGTTGAGGTGCGCGGTGGTGATGCCCAGGCGCCGGGCATACTCCTCGACCGACAGCTGCTCGCGAAAGTGCTCCTCCACCAGACGGTTGAACGCCGCCAGATGCTGCTCGCCGCGGGCCGGCCGCTCAGCGGCCTGACGCCCCAGTACCTGGCGGCCGAGCCATACGGTGATCATGCCGATCAGCGACTGCAGCAGCAGATTACGCGCCGGCGCGCTCTGCCCGTATTCTCGGTCGACGGCATCGAACAGGCCATCCAGATAGGCGCGCTCGCCGCCGACCGGGTACAGCGCCGAGGTGCTGAACACCGGGTGCTGGGCACCGAGCTGCGCTTCCAGCTGCGCCACCAGCGGCGCCGCCAGGGTCAGCACGTAGCCATCGACGTCATCGGAAAACTGGAAGCCGTGCACGCACAGGGGCGGCAACACCTGCAGCGCCACGTCGTCGATGCGCGATTGCACACCCTCCACCTCGATCAGAGCCGAGCCCTGGCGCAGGTACAACAGCTGCAGCAGATCGGGATGACGGTGCGGCTCAATCACCCAGTCGTGCAGACGGCTGCGCTTGGGGATCGACTCGCAGTGCAGCAGGTCCGGCGTCGGCCACTCCAGGGCATCGCCATACAGCTTGAATGCCGGAACAGCGATCTGCGGCTGGCTCATGGGGTGCTCCCAAAAAATGGCCGATAGGCGAACGGAGTTTATGAAAGTCCAAGTAAACGACGTGAATTTGCCTTATCCACAGGCCAAGGCCAATCAAAAATACAAGCACAACGGTCCAAACAACAATATCGAGGACGCCATGAAAACCTCCGTCGCCATCATCGGGGCCGGCCCGTCCGGCCTGCTGCTCGGCCAACTGCTGCACAACGCCGGCATCGACACCGTCATTCTCGAACGCCAGAGCCCGGTCTACGTGCTCGGTCGCATCCGCGCCGGGGTGCTCGAACAGGGCATGACCGACCTGCTGCGCGAAGCCGGCGTCGGCGCCCGCATGGAACGCGAAGGCCTGGTGCACGATGGCTTCGAGCTGGCCTTCGACGGCCGCCGCGAACGCATCGACCTCAAGGGCCTGACCGGCGGCAAGACGGTGATGATCTACGGCCAGACCGAAGTCACCCGTGACCTGATGCAAGCCCGCGAGGCGAGCGGCGCCGTGACCCACTACGAGGTCAGCGACGTGCAGCTGCATGACCTCAAGGATGGCGCGCCGTACGTCACCTACATGAAGGACGGCCAGGCCCAGCGCCTGGACTGCGACTACATCGCCGGTTGCGACGGCTACCACGGTGTGTCCCGGCAATCGATCCCCGCCGATACCCTCAAGGTGTTCGAGCGGGTCTATCCGTTCGGCTGGCTCGGCGTGCTGGCCGACACCCCGCCGGTGGCCGAAGAGCTGATCTACGCCAGCCACCCGCGTGGCTTCGCCCTGTGCAGCATGCGCTCGCCGACGCGCACCCGCTATTACGTGCAGGTCGATGCCGACGAGAAGGTCGAAGACTGGTCCGACGAGCGTTTCTGGGCTGAGCTGAAATCGCGCCTGCCAGCCGACACGGCAGCCAATCTGGTGACCGGCCCGTCCATCGAGAAGAGCATCGCGCCGCTGCGCAGCTTCGTGGTCGAGCCCATGCAGTATGGCAGGCTGTTCCTGCTTGGCGACGCCGCCCATATCGTGCCGCCGACCGGTGCCAAAGGCCTCAACCTGGCCGCCAGCGACGTCAGCACCCTGTACCGCATCCTGCTCAAGGTCTACCGCGAAGGCCGCACCGACCTGCTGGAGCGCTACTCGGCGATCTGCCTGCGGCGCATCTGGAAAGCCGAGCGTTTTTCCTGGTGGATGACCAGCCTGCTACACAACTTCCCGGATACCGATGCCTTCACCGCGCGCATGCGCCAGACCGAGCTGGACTACTTCGTCGGCTCCGAAGCCGGGCGCACCAGCATCGCGGAAAACTACGTGGGCCTGCCCTACGAGCCCATCGAATAGGCAAATAACTCCTTGAGGGCGCTATGCTCGCGAAATCTTTCCGGAGGATTTCCAGCATGCGCCCACTGCTTCTTGTCGCCGGCCTGTACGCCGGCCTCGCCCAGGCTGCCGAGCCGCTGACCATCGACGTGCACCGTGACGCCAACTGCGGCTGCTGCAAGGGCTGGATCAGCCATCTGCAAGCCAATGGCTTTAGCGTGAATGACCATATCGAGACCGACATGCACGCGGTCAAGGAGCGCCTCGGCGTGCCCGAGCGCCTGGGTTCCTGTCACACCGGGGTGATCGACGGCAAATTCGTCGAAGGCCACGTGCCGGCGGCCGACATCCTCAAACTGCGCGAGCGCCGCGACCTGATCGGCATCGCCGCGCCCGGCATGCCCACCGGCTCGCCGGGCATGGAGCGCGGCAACATTCGCGATGCATACCAGGTGATTGGATTGGACGCACAAGGCGGCGAAAGCGTGGTCAGTAGTTATCCGGATAACTGACTCGCTGTCTTGAAAGGATATAGCCATGCGCTGGAAACGAGCTCGCCGCAGTGACAACGTCGTGGACGCCCGCGGTGGCGGTGGCATGCGCTTTGGTGGCGGCCGCGGGCTGAGCCTGGGCGGCATCGCCATCGTCGTGGTGGTCGGCTTGCTGATGGGCCAAGACCCACTGCAGATCCTCGGCCAGCTCGCCGGCCAGGGCGGCTACAGCACGACCCAGGCCGACCGCCCGGCGGGCAATGACGAGCAATCGGAATTCGTGCGCGCGGTACTCGGCGATACCGAAGACACCTGGCGCACCATCTTCCAGGCCAACAGCCGTCAGTATCAGGACCCGAAGCTGGTGCTGTTCGATGGCGGCGTGAATTCGGCCTGCGGCTTCGCCAGCTCGGCGGTCGGCCCCTTCTACTGCCCGGGCGATCGCCAGGTCTATCTGGACCTGAGCTTCTTCCGCGATCTGGAACAGCGCTACGGCGCAGCCGGCGATTTCGCCCAGGCCTACGTGATCGCCCACGAGGTCGGTCACCATGTGCAGACGCTCTTGGGCGTATCCGCCAAGGTCGATGCAGCGCGCCAGCGCGGCGAGAATCTGGAAGGTGCCAACGGTCTGCTGGTGCGCCAGGAACTGCAGGCCGACTGCCTGGCCGGCATCTGGGCGCACCACGCCCAGCGCCGCCTGGATTGGCTGGAGCCGGGCGACCTGGAAGAGGCACTGAACGCCGCCAACGCCATCGGCGACGACCGCCTGCAGCAACAGGCCCGCGGCCGCGTGGTGCCGGACTCCTTCACCCACGGCACCTCGGCGCAGCGCGTGCAGTGGTTCACCACCGGCTTCGAGAGCGGCAAGGTCGGCGCCTGCGATACCTTTTCCAGCGCTCGTCTATGATTCGTGGTGCAGGCATACTTCACCTTTTTCATGGCCGGGCACTTCTTACATGCGCATTCTCGTCACCGGTGGGGCGGGCTTTATCGGCTCCGCGCTGATCCGCCACCTGATCAAAAACACCGACCATGAGGTGCTCAACCTCGACAAGCTGACCTATGCCGGCAACCTGGAATCGCTGCGCGAGGTCGAGAATGACCCGCGCTACGGTTTCCTGCAGGCCGATATCGGCGATCAGGCTGCAGTCAGCGAGGCGCTAGACAGCTTCCAACCGGATGCCATCATGCACCTGGCGGCCGAGTCCCACGTCGACCGCTCCATCGACGGCCCGGCAGCGTTCATCCAGACCAATATCGTCGGCACCTACGCGCTGCTCGAAGCCACCCGCGCCTACTGGGCCAAGCTGGAAGAGCCGCGCCGCCAGGCGTTTCGCTTCCACCATATTTCCACCGACGAGGTGTATGGCGACCTGCACGGCGTCGACGACCTGTTCACCGAAACCACGCCCTACGCGCCCAGCTCGCCTTACTCGGCCAGCAAGGCGGCGTCAGACCATCTGGTGCGCGCCTGGCAGCGCACCTATGGCCTGCCGGTGCTGCTAACCAACTGCTCGAACAACTACGGCCCGTATCACTTCCCGGAAAAGCTGATCCCGCTGGTGATCCTCAACGCCCTGGATGGCAAACCACTGCCGGTTTACGGCAATGGCCAGCAGGTGCGCGACTGGCTGTTCGTCGAAGACCATGCCCGTGCCCTGCTGCAGGTGGTCACCCGCGGCGTGGTCGGCGAGACCTACAACATCGGCGGCCACAACGAGCAGAAGAACTTGGACGTGGTGCACGCCATCTGTGACCTGCTCGACGAGCTGCAGCCCCGCGCGGCGGGCTCCTACCGCGAGCAGGTCACCTTCGTCACCGACCGCCCCGGCCATGACCTGCGCTACGCCATCGACGCCAGCAAGATCGAGCGCGAGCTGGGCTGGACCCCCGAAGAAACCTTCCCCAGCGGCCTGCGCAAGACCGTGCGCTGGTACCTGGATAACCTCGACTGGTGCCGCCGTGTACAGGACGGCAGCTACCAGCGCGAACGGCTCGGCGCCCCCAAGGAGCAGTAATCGATGAAAGGCATCATCCTCGCCGGCGGTTCCGGCACCCGGCTGCACCCGATCACCCTGGGCCTGTCCAAGCAGCTGCTGCCGATCTACGACAAGCCGATGATCTACTACCCGCTGTCGGTGCTGATGCTCGCCGGCATCCGCGAAATCCTGGTGATTTCCACGCCCCACGATCTGCCGCAGTTCAAGAAGCTGCTCGGTGATGGCAGCCAGTTCGGCCTCGAACTGAGCTATGCCGAACAGCCGGAGCCGGACGGCCTGGCCCGCGCCTTTATCATTGGCGAAGAATTCATCGGCAACGATTCGGTGTGCCTGATCCTTGGCGACAACATCTTCCACGGCCAGCACTTCACCGAAAAACTGCTGCGCGCCGCCGCTGCCGACAAAGGCGCCACGGTATTCGGCTACTGGGTCAAGGATCCTGAGCGCTTCGGTGTAGTGGAATTCGATGCCCAAGGCCAGGCGATTTCCATCGAGGAAAAACCGGCCCAGCCGCGCTCCAGCTACGCCGTGACGGGTTTGTATTTCTACGACAACGACGTGATCGAAATCGCCAAGGCGGTCAAGCCCTCGCCGCGCGGCGAGCTGGAGATCACCGACGTCAACAATGCCTACCTGCAGCGCGGCGATCTGCGCGTCGAGCGCTTCGGCCGCGGCTTCGCCTGGCTCGACACCGGCACCCACGACAGCCTGCTGGAAGCCTCGCAGTACGTGCAAACCATCGAGCACCGTCAGGGGCTGAAGGTCGCCTGCCTGGAGGAGATCGCCTACGGGCAAGGCTGGATCGACCGCGACTGCCTGCTGCGCCAGGCCAAGGCATTCGGCAAGACCGGTTATGGCCAGTACCTGTTCAGTCTCGCCGAGGACAACTGATGCACATCATTCAAACCGCCATCCCCGATGTTCTGATACTCGAACCCAAGGTGTTCGGTGATGAACGCGGCTTTTTCTATGAAAGTTTCAACGCCCGCGCCTTCAGCGAAGCCACCGGCCTGAACCCCAATTTCGTGCAGGACAACCACTCGCGCTCGCAACAGGGCGTGCTGCGCGGCCTGCACTATCAGGTCGAACAGGCCCAGGGCAAGCTGGTGCGGGTCACCGCCGGCAAGGTGTATGACGTGGCCGTGGATCTGCGCCGTCAGTCGCCGACCTTCGGCCAGTGGGTAGGCACCCACCTGTCCGCCGACAACAAACGGCAGATGTGGGTGCCGGAAGGCTTCGCCCATGGTTTTCTGGTGCTCAGCGAATTCGCCGACTTCCTCTACAAGACCACCGACTATTACGCGCCAGCCCATGAACGCTGCATCCGCTGGGACGATCCCAAGTTGGCCATCGCCTGGCCGCTGCAGGGCGAGCCCAAGCTGTCGGCCAAGGATCAGCAGGGCCTGAGCTTCGACGCAGCGGACATGTTCGCATGAAGATCCTTCTGCTCGGCCAGCACGGCCAGGTCAGTCGTGAGTTGCAGTTGTTGCTCAGTCAGGGTCACGAATTGATTGTGCTGGGCCGCGAACAACTCGACCTCGCCGAGACCGATAACCTGCGTGACGCGGTGCGTCGCCTGCAGCCGCAGCTGATCATCAATGCCGCTGCGCACACGGCAGTCGATGCTGCGGAGAGCGAGCCGGAAGCTGCCTTCGCGATCAACGCCACCGCGCCCGGCGTACTCGCCGAGGAAGCCGCAGCGTTGGACGTACCGCTGATCCACTATTCCACCGATTACGTGTTCGACGGCAGCAAAGCCAGCGCCTACGACGAGAGCGATGCGCCCAACCCGCTGGGCGTCTATGGCCGCAGCAAGCTGGCCGGTGAGCAGGCCGTCGCCGCGGTGGGCGGCAAGCACCTGATCCTGCGCACCAGTTGGGTATATTCGCTGCACGGGCGCAACTTCCTGCTGACCATGCAGCGCCTGCTGCAGGAACGCGAGCAGCTGAGCGTGGTGGCCGACCAGATCGGCGCGCCGACCTGGGCTGGCAGCATCGCCGCGGCCACCGTGCAGCTCATCGAGCGCTGGCAGAGCGCGCAAACCGCTACCTGGGGCGTCTACCACTTCACCGCCCGCGGCGAGACCGCCTGGTTTGGCTTTGCCGAGGCCATCGCCGCGCAGCTGCAGGCCCAGGGCAAGACCGTTGCCCAGCTCACGTCCATCGCCACCACGCAGTACCCGACGCCTGCAAGGCGCCCACTCAACTCGCGGCTCGATTGCTCGCGCCTGGAGCGCGACTGGGGCGTGCGCCTGCCGGACTGGCACGATGGGCTGCTCGAGTGCCTGAACGCTCCGCGTTGATGCCAGCCTGTAGCCCGGGTTGAGCGCAGCGATACCCGGGGCACCACCCTCCATCGCTGCACTCGGGCCGGGCTACCTGGCGCCCGGCGTATGCGGTCATAATGGCCCGGTCTTCCCGGCGCCCACACGATGAACACGATTCCCAGCACCATTCCCAAACGCCCTCGCTGGCGCAGCCTGGCAATCCTGGCCCTGCTGCTGGCGCCGCTGCTGTGGCCGCTGCATTACGTGGCCGACCGCTACTACCGCACCCAGCTGACCGAGCAGAACCGCCAGACCCTCGACCTGTACGTGGCCAACCTGCTGGGCACCCTGCGCCGCTACGAAGTGCTGCCGCCGATTCTCGGTGACCTGCCAGGCCTGCGCACCGTGCTGGCCACGCCGGCCGACGAGGCGGCGCAGGCCGCCGCCAACCAGCTGCTCAAGCGGGTACGCCAGCAGACGGGCGCCGACGTTATCTACCTGATGAACACCAAGGGCGAAACCCTGGCCGCGTCCAACTGGGACCAGCAGGACACCTTCGTGCGCGGCAACTTCGCCTTCCGCCCCTACTTCCAGGAAGCACTGGCTGGCCGTCTGGGCCGCTTCTTCGGCCTCGGCACCACCTCCGGCAAGCGCGGCTACTACTTCGCCTCGGCGGTCTACGACGGCAACCAGAAGATCGGCGTGATGGTCATCAAGGTCGACCTCGATCACACCGAAAGCCTGTGGGGCAACACGCCGGAGCAACTGCTGGTGACCGACGGCAACGGCGTGGTGATCCTGACTTCACGCCCGGACTGGCGCTTTCACGCCAGCCGCCCACTGGACAAGGCCGAGCGCGCCTCCATCGCCGCCATCCAGCCCTACCCGACGCAGTCCCCACCGCCTCTGCACCTGGACGCCGACGTCTGGCTGACCCAGAGCCGGGTGCTCGATGAAACCGGCTGGAGCGTGAGCATTCTCGCCCCACGGCTGGTGCTCGACCGCTCGGTGCGCACCGTGATGGCCATCGGTGGCGGCGCCCTGCTGGTGCTGATCCTGCTGGTCGGCCTGATGATGCAGCGCCGCCGTCACTACCTGGACCGCATCGCCCTCAACACCCGCGCCCGTCAGGAGCTGGAACAGCGCGTACAGGAACGTACCCAGGACCTGGAACGCCTCAACAGCCGCCTCAAGCAGGAAGTACTGGAGCGCGAGCAGGCCCAGCAGGAACTGGTGCAGGCCCAGGACGAACTGGTCCAGGCCAGCAAGCTGACCGCTCTGGGCACCATGAGCGCCAGCATCAGCCACGAACTCAACCAGCCCCTGGCCGCGATCCGCAGTTACGCGGAAAACGCCGGGGTGCTGCTCGACCACGAACGCACCGAGGACGCCCGCGGCAACCTCAAGCTGATCAGCCAGCTCACCGAGCGCATGGCCTCGATCATCGCCCACCTGCGCGCCTTCGCCCGTCGCGACCGCCATGCGCCGGAGAGCGTGGCCCTGCAGCCGGCCATCGACGATGCCCTGGCTTTGCTTGCCAAACGCCGGCGGGCCATGGACGTCGAACTGATCCGCGACCTGCCCGACGCCACCCTGTGGGTGCAGGCCGGCGAAACGCGCCTGCGCCAGGTGCTCAGCAATCTGCTGGCCAATGCCCTGGATGCCCTGGCCGAGCGCCCGCAGCCACGGCGCATCTGGATCAGCGCCGAACTGCGGGACGACATACTCGAACTGCACCTGCGCGACAACGGCCCCGGCTTTTCGGAAAGCGCCCTGGCCCACGCCCGCGAGCCCTTCTTCACCACCAAGACCAGCGCCCAGGGCCTCGGCCTCGGCCTGGCGATCTGTGACACCCTGATGCGCGCCCTGGGCGGCGAACTGCTGTTCGCCAACCACCCCAAAGGCGGCGCGCACCTGATCCTGCGCCTGCGCACCGCCGAAAACGGCGTGAACATCCAGCCGCCCGAGGACATCACCGTATGAGCACCATCGACGCCAACACTCAGGTTCTGCTGATCGACGACGACCCGCACCTGCGCCAGGCCCTCAGCCAGACCCTGGACCTGGCCGGCCTCAAGGTCGCTACCCTGGCCGATGCCAAGGGCCTGGCCGAACGCATCGAGCGCGACTGGCCAGGCGTGGTGGTCAGCGATATCCGCATGCCCGGCGTCGATGGCCTGGAATTGCTCAAGCAGCTGCACGAACAGGATCCGGACCTGCCGGTGCTGCTGATCACCGGCCATGGCGACGTGCCGCTGGCCGTGCAAGCGATGCGCGCCGGTGCCTACGACTTTCTGGAGAAACCCTTCGCCAGCGAAGACCTGCTGGAAAGCGTGCGCCGCGCCCTGGCCCTGCGCCGCCTGGTGCTGGACAACCGCAGCCTGCGCCTGGCCCTGGCCGATCGCCAGCAACTGTCCGGCCGCCTGGTCGGCAACTCACCGGCCATCCAGCGCCTGCGCGAGCAGATCGGATCCCTGGCCGGCATCAGCACCGACGTGCTGATCCTCGGCGAAACCGGCGCCGGCAAGGAAGTCGTCGCCCGTGCCCTGCACGACCTGTCCAGCCGCCGCGACGGCCCCTTCGTGGCGATCAACGCCGGCGCCCTGGCCGAGTCCGTGGTGGAAAGCGAGCTGTTCGGCCACGAGCCTGGCGCCTTCACCGGCGCGCAGAAGCGCCGTATCGGCAAGTTCGAATTCGCCAACGGCGGCACGCTGTTTCTCGACGAAATCGAGAGCATGAGCCTGGATGTGCAGGTCAAGCTGCTGCGCCTGCTGCAGGAGCGGGTGGTCGAACGCCTCGGTGGCAACCAGCTGATTCCCCTGGATATCCGGGTGATCGCCGCCACCAAGGAAGACCTGCGTACCGCTGCCGACCAGGGGCGCTTCCGCGCCGACCTGTATTACCGCCTCAACGTCGCGCCGCTGCGCATCCCGCCCCTGCGCGAACGCGGCGAGGACATCCTGGTGCTGTTCCAGCATTTCGCCAACACCGCCAGCGCCCGCCACGGCCTGCCGCAACGGGAGCTGCAGCCCGGTCAGCGTGCCATGCTGCTGCGCCACCCATGGCCGGGCAACGTGCGCGAACTGCAGAACGCCGGCGAGCGCTTCGCCCTCGGGCTGGATCTGGGCCTGGAGCTCGGCGTCGACAGCCAACTGCACAGTTCGCCGCTGTCCGGCAGCCTCAGCGAACAGGTGGAAGCCTTCGAGCGCGCACTGATCGCAGCCGAGCTGACCCGCAACCACAATTCCCTGCGCAGCCTGGCCGAAGCGCTTGGCGTACCGCGTAAGACCCTGCACGACAAGTTGCGCAAGCACGGCCTGAACTTCGCCGACGCTGGCGGAAGCTCGCCAGACGACATCGAGTAAATAAGCGGATTTCTGCCGACTCTCGCAGCCGCTTTCGCCGTCCCTCTGCAAACCGCCAGTACTCAAGGGCTGGCGGTGTTTCTTTACAAAATCCAGCGGCCCATGCGCCATGGGGCTTTGCGCCCGACGCAAAGCTGCCATGCCGATCTCTCACACCGCCTGGCACAACGCTTGCTCTGCTGCTCATCAGCGAAAAACAAGTACAAGTCCAGGCCCAATCGCTGCCAACCGATCCTGCCGCTCAAGCGCGGCAACCTCGACTTGCTCTTGTTCGCTCGTTTTCGGCGCCCCGCGCCCAGCACGCTATCAACAACAAGAGGAAGCATCCCATGTTCAAATTCACTGCCAAGGCACTGGCTTGTGCCCTGTCGCTGAGCATCGCCGGCATGGCCCAGGCGGCCGATCCGATCACCATCAAATTCGCCCACGTGGTTGCCGAGCACACGCCCAAAGGCCAGGGTGCCCTGCTGTTCAAGAAGCTCGTCGACGAGCGCATGGATGGCAAGGTGACCGTGCAGGTCTACCCGAACTCCTCGCTGTTCGGCGATGGCAAGGAAATGGAAGCGCTGCTGCTCGGCGACGTGCAGATCATCGCGCCGTCGCTGGCCAAGTTCGAGCACTACACCAAGCAGATCCAGATCTTCGACCTGCCGTTCCTGTTCAACGACATCAACGCCGTCGATCGCTTCCAGCAGAGCCCGGAAGGCAAGGCGCTGCTGACCAGTATGGAAAGCAAGGGCATCACCGGCCTGGGTTACTGGCACAACGGCATGAAACAGCTGTCGGCCAACAAGAAACTGGTTGAGCCCAAAGATGCCCGTGGCCTGAAATTCCGCGTACAGGCTTCCGCGGTACTCGACGAGCAGTTCAAGGCCCTGCGCGCCGCCCCGCGCAAGATGAGCTTCGCCGAGGTCTACCAGGGCCTGCAGACCGGCGTGGTCAACGGTGCCGAGAACCCGTACTCGAACATCTACAGCCAGAAGATGCACGAAGTGCAGAAGTTCATCACCGAGACCGACCACGGCGTGCTGGACTACATGGTGATCACCAACACCAAGTTCTGGGAAGGCCTGCCCGAAGACGTGCGCAGCGAGCTGACCGCGATCCTCGCCGAAGTCACCATCGAGGTGAACAAGCAGGCCGAGGCGCTGAACCAGAAGGATAAGCAGCGCATCATCGATGCCGGCACCACCGAAATCGTCACCCTGACGCCCGAGCAGCGTGAAGAATGGCGCGAAGCCATGCGCCCGGTGTGGAAGAAGTTCGAAGGTGAGATCGGCGCCGACCTGATCAAGGCTGCCGAGGCTGCCAACCAGGCCAACTAAGGCCCTCAGGTGGCGACTCCTGTGCGGGGTCGCCACCCGCTTTACCGATAGAGATTTCTTAACGGTCGCAGCCGCCGGGCTGCCGGGCCTTAGGCATCGCTGTCCCTTTTGTCGCCCTGCGACCGTTCCTTTGATGGAGACAACCCCATGCACGCTGTCCTTGGTGTCTGGAACAAGCTCGAAGAGGTACTGGTGGCATTCCTGCTTGCAGGCATGACCCTGGTCACCTTCTCGTACGTGGTATTCAACAACCTCTACGCCGTTTTCTATTCCCTGGGCGATCTGCTGCCGTTCGGCAACGATGCGTTCTTCGCCATCGGCGACGGCATCCTCTACGTCGCCCAGGAGATGACCTGGAGCGTGGCCCTGACCAAGGCCATGTTCGGCTGGCTGATCTTCGTCGGCCTGGCCTGGGGCGTGCGCATCGGTGCACACATCGGCGTCGACCTGCTGGTGCGCATGTTCCAGCCCGCCCTGCAGAAGGCCGTGGCCATCGTCGCGCTGCTCATCTGCCTCGGTTACTGCGCCCTGATGGCCTACTCCAGCGAGCAGTGGGTCGCGCTGCTGTTCACCCTCGGCACCGGTGCCGAGGACCTGGACCGCTTCGGCGTGCAGCAATGGCACATCGTAATGATCGTGCCGATTGGCTTCACCCTGATGTTCCTGCGTTTCGCCCAGGTGCTGGTGCGGGTGATCCAGGACAAGCAGATTGGTTTTGGTGGTCATGGCGAAGTGGAAGACGCCATCAAACTCGCCGAAGAAACGGAGGCTAAACGATGACCATCGCATTCCTGTTCGTCGCCCTGTTCGCGCTGATGTTCATCGGCATTCCGGTGGCGATTTCCCTGGGTTTGTCCGGGGCCATGACCATCCTGTTCTTCAGCAACGACTCGGTGCGTTCGCTGGCGATCAAGCTGTTCGAGACCAGCGAGCACTACACGCTGCTGGCCATTCCGTTCTTCCTCTTGTCCGGTGCATTCATGACCAGCGGCGGCGTGGCCCGCCGGCTGATCGATTTCGCCAACGCCTGCGTCGGCCACATCAAGGGCGGCCTGGCGATCGCCGCGATCCTGGCGTGCATGCTGTTCGCGGCGCTGAGCGGCTCGTCGCCGGCCACGGTGGCGGCGGTCGGCTCGATCGTCATCGCCGGCATGGTGCGCTCGGGCTACAAGAAGGAGTTCGCCGCGGGCATCGTCTGTAACGCCGGTACCCTGGGCATCCTGATTCCGCCGTCGATCGTCATGGTGGTCTACGCCACCGCGACCGAAACCTCGGTGGGCAAGCTGTTCATGGCCGGTGTGGTGCCGGGCCTGCTGCTGGGCGTGTTCCTGATGATCACCATCTACATCATCGCCCGGGTCAAGAACATGCCGTCGCTGCCCCGCGCCTCGATGGGCGAGATCCTCACCGCCGGGCGCAAGGCCGGCTGGGGCCTGGCGCTGATCGTGATCATTCTCGGCGGCATCTACTCGGGCATGTTCACCCCGACCGAAGCGGCGGCGGTGGCGGCGGTGTACGCGGCCTTCGTGGCGATCTTCATCTACAAGGACATGACCGTTCGCGAGTGCCCGAAGGTGTTCATCGAGGCCGGCAAGCTCAGCGTGGTGCTGATGTTCATCATCGCCAACGCCATGCTGTTCGCCCACGTGCTGACCACCGAGCAGATCCCGCAGTCGATCACCGCCTGGGTGGTGGATCAGGGCTTCAGCCCGATCGAGTTCCTGATCGTGGTGAACATCGTGCTGCTGGTCGCCGGGACCTTCATGGAGCCGTCGGCGATCATTCTGATCCTGGCGCCGATCCTGTTCCCGATCGCCATGCAGCTGGGCATCGACCCGATCCACCTGGGCATCATCATGGTGGTGAACATGGAAATCGGCCTGATCACGCCGCCGACCGGGCTCAACCTGTTCGTCACCTCGGCGGTCACCGGCATGCCGCTGACCCGCACGGTGCGCGCGGTCTCGCCATGGCTCTTGGTGATGCTGGCGTTCCTGATCCTGGTGACGTACGTGCCGTACATCTCCCTGGCACTGCCGAACTGGCTGGGGATGAGTTGATAGCCCGACCAACGGCTGCGGGGCTCTAGCTCAGGGGCCGTTGAACAGACTATCCAATGCAATACCGAGAAGCCCGGCCACAGCGCCGGGCTTCTTCGTTCCGGACATAGCACACGAGGGTCGTGCCGCCGCCCGCGATAACGGGTAACCTTGTATCCAGTCGTGACTTGCGGGTCATGAATCGCGTCAGCATAGGCACCTGAAAAGTCATCATGGCGCCTTCTTCTCTAAACAAGAAAGTGCGCACGCTCGACCCGCTGACCCGGTACGCGCCCGTCTGGCGTGCCGATCTGAATAGTTTAAGGAGTGTCCGCGTGAAGTCTCGTTTGCCTGTGATCGTCGGTTTCGGTGGCTACAACGCCGCTGGCCGTAGCTCCTTCCACCACGGTTTCCGCCGTACGGTGATCGAATCGCTGGACGAACAGGCACGTCAGGAAACTCTTACCGGCCTCGCGGTAATGACCAAGCTGGTGCGCGTGGTGGATGGCCGTTACCAGAGTCAGGACGGCGAAGCCCTGTCCCCTGCCGACATCGAGCGCCGCTACGGCGCGCAGATTCTCGCCTCAACCCTGGTGCGCCGCATCGAAAAGCAGCACCTGGATCCCGATGCCGCCCACTGGCACAAGAGCATCGCCGTGGGTGGCGAAGCCGGCAGCCTGACCTTCGTCAGCAGCCGCAAGCAGTTGCCCGAGCCGCTGCCAGCCAACTGGACGGTCGAGGAGCTCGGCGGCAACGACGTGCGCGTCACCCTACATGACAGCTGTGAATTCAAGGTCGACAGCTACCGCGCGCTGCCGGTGAAATCTGCTGGTCAGCTGCCCACCGGCTTCGAGCCCGGCGAGCTGTACAACTCGCGCTTCCACCCCCGCGGCCTGCAGATGGCCGTGGTCGGCGTGACCGACGCACTGCGCGCCACCGGCGTGCCGTGGCAAACCATCGTCGACCACGTGGCGCCGGACGAAATCGCGGTGTTCGCCGGCAGCATCATGAGCCAGCTCGACGAAAACGGTTTCGGCGGCCTCATGCAGTCGCGCCTCAAGGGCCACCGCGTCAGCTCCAAGCAGCTGGCCCTGGGCCTGAACACCATGCCGGCCGACTTCATCAACGCCTATGTGCTGGGCAGCGTCGGCACCACCGGCAGCGTCACCGGGGCCTGCGCGACCTTCCTGTATAACCTGCAGAAGGGCATCGAGCAGATCAACGCCGGCAAGGCCCGCGTAGTGATCGTCGGCAACAGCGAAGCACCGATCAACGCCGAGTGCATCGAGGGTTATGGCGCCATGGGCGCCCTGGCCACCGAAGACGGCCTGCGCCTGATCGAAGGCAAGGACGACGTCGACTTCCGCCGCGCCAGCCGGCCGTTCGGCGAGAACTGCGGTTTCACCCTGTCCGAAGCCTGCCAGTTCGTGGTGCTGATGGACGACGAGCTGGCCCTGCAGTTGGGCGCCGATATCCATGGCGCCGCCACCGACGTGTTCATCAACGCCGACGGCTTCAAGAAATCCATTTCCGCGCCCGGCCCGGGCAACTACCTGACCGTCGCCAAGGCCGTCGCTGCCGCCACACAACTGGTCGGTATCGACGCCGTGCGCCGGCGCAGCTTCGTGCATGCCCACGGCTCCAGCACGCCAGCCAACCGGGTCACCGAATCCGAACTGCTGGACCGCGTTGCCGCCGCCTTCGCCATCGACAGCTGGCCGGTTGCAGCGGTGAAAGCCTTCGTCGGCCACTCACTGGCTACCGCCAGTGGCGACCAGGTGATCTCCGCCCTAGGCACCTTCAAGTACGGCATCATCCCCGGCATCAAGACCATTGATGAAGTGGCTGCGGACGTTCACCAGCAGCACCTGAGCATCAGCAACGTCGACCGCCACGACCAGCGCATGGACGTGTGCTTCATCAACTCCAAGGGCTTCGGCGGCAACAACGCCAGCGCCGTGGTGCTTGCCCCCCATGTGGTCGAGCGCATGCTGCGCAAGCGCCATGGCGAGGCGGCGTTCAGCGCCTACCAGCAGCGCCGCGAACAGACCCGCGCCAACGCCCAGGCCTACGACGAGCAGGCGACCAAGGGTCAGCTGGAGATCATCTACAACTTCGGCAATGACCTGATCGACGATACCGAGATCGCCATCGACGATGCGCAGATCAAGGTGCCGGGCTTCGCCCAGCCCCTGTTGTATAAACAGGATGATCGCTACAGCGACATGCTGGACTAATCCGATAACGGGACGTGGGAGCAGGCAGGGACGCCTAGTTCATGCCCGCGAACGCTGGCAAAGGCGATCTGGATGTAAGTGGGATCGCCTAAATGCCCTACCCCAGCGCCCGTGCCTCTTCAACGATCAGCTCACGCCACTCGGCATTCGCCGGCAAGGCCAGAAAAAACGGATTGAGCAGGGATTCGCGCGGCTCATAGCGCAGCGGCTCACCCTGCAGCGTCAGCACCACGCCGCCTGCGCCTTCCAGCACGCCCTGCGCCGCGGCGGTGTCCCACTGCGAGGTGGGCGCCAGACGCGGATAAAAATCGGCGCTGCCTTCGGCCAGTTGGCAGAACTTCAGCGAGCTACCAACGCTGACCCGTTCGACATCGCCGAAACGGGCCACCAGCGCGGCCAGCAACTGCTCCTGTTCGACGCTGCCATGGCGGCGGCTGGCGACTACGGTCAGGCCAGCGGCTGACGCATCACGCATGGCGATCGCCTGGGGCTGCTTGCCCGGCTCGATCCGCCAGGCGCCGAACGCGCGGCCACCGTGATAGATCACACCCGTGGCAGGAATGCCGACCACGCCAAACACCACTTCGCCACGCTCGATCAACGCCACATTGACGGTGAATTCTTCGCTGTCGGCGATAAATTCTTTGGTGCCATCCAGCGGGTCGACCAGCCACCAGCGCGACCAGCCGGCGCGCTCGCTCAGGGCGATATCGGCGTCTTCCTCGGACAGTACCGGGATGCCCGGCTCCAGCGCCAGCAAGCCCTCGGCGAGGATGCCGTGGGCGGCCAGGTCGGCGGCGGTAACCGGCGAGGCATCGGCCTTCTCGATCACATCCACGCCCTGGCGCCAGAACGGCAGGATGGCTTCGCCGGCGCGCTGTACCAGTTCCAGCACGCCGGGCAGTAGCGGATGACTCATCGGCTCAGTTCCCCGCGCTGTTCCAGCAGATCACGCACCAGATACAGGGCAGCCAGGGCGCGACCTTCACTGAACTGCGGGTGCTGGATCAGCGCGGACAACTCACGCAGGCTGACCTTGTCGACCCGCAGCGGCTCCGGCTCGTCGCCGGGCAGAGTCTGTGGATAAAGATCGCGGGCCAGCACCACCTGAATCTTCTGGCTCATGTAGCCCGGCGATAGGCTCAGCTCGGTCAGGTGCTCGAGGCGGCGAGCGCCGAAGCCGGCTTCCTCCTGCAGTTCGCGATTGGCGGCATCGAGTACATCTTCGTCCGGCTCGATCAGGCCCTTGGGCAGCGACAGTTCGTACTCGCCGGTACCGCCGCAGTATTCCTCGACCAGCAGCACGTGCTCGTCATCGGCCATCGCCACGATCATCACCGCGCCATGGCCGGTGCCACGGCCAACCAGCCGCTCATAGGTGCGCTCGGCACCGTTGCTGAAGCGCAACTGAATCTCCTCGACACGGAACAGGCGGCTGCTGGCGACGATCTCGCGGGCGATGACGGTGGGCTTCTGACGCATGGGTGAGTCCTGCTGCTGGGCTGACCGGAACGGTTATCATACCGTGCCTGCCCTGATTGTCTGCGTCCTCGCCGTAGCATTTGACGACCTGCAGGCAGCGTACCGCCATTTACCGCCTGGAGAGTTGCTTCGCCATGAACCTGCCCTGGTCCGACATCGACACCGTCCTGCTGGACATGGACGGCACCCTGCTGGACCTGCACTTCGACAACCACTTCTGGCTCGAACACCTGCCGCAGCGCTACGCCGAGCACCATGGCATCAGCCGCGCCCTGGCCGATGCCGAATTGCAGCCGCTGTTCACCGAGCACGCCGGCCAGCTGAACTGGTATTGCACGGACTTCTGGAGCCGTGAACTGAAGCTGCCGATAAAGGAGCTCAAACGCGAAGTCGCCGACCTGATCGCCCTGCGCCCGGACGCCGACACCTTTCTCGCCGCCATCCGCCAGGCCGGCAAACAGGTGGTGATGATCACCAACGCCCACCGCGATTCGCTGTCGCTGAAGATGGAGCGCATCGAGCTGGCGCCCTACTTCGACCGCATGATCAGCTCCCACGACTACGGTTTTCCCAAGGAAGACCAGCAGTTCTGGGCGGCCCTGCGGCAGGACCTGGCCTTCGAACCGACGCGCAGCCTGTTTATCGACGACAACCTTCCTATCCTGCGCAGTGCCCGGCGCTTTGGCGTAAAGCATCTGCTGGCGGTGTACGAGCCCGATAGCCGCAAGGGCGTGAAGGACACCGAGGAGTTCGCAGCGGTGGGCGATTACCGAGCGTTGTTGCAGGGTTTGTGAGCGGAATACTTTGTAGGAGCGGCTTTAGCCGCGAGTTCTTAGTTTGCCTCGATTAAAAGCTCGGGGCTAAAGCCCCTCCTACGAAATCGCTAGATGCCCGCTTTACTTGCTTCTGCCCGAGCTTCACGCCGCACCAAAAGGCTTCGCCTGCGCCCCGCAGCGGTGCGAAAATCAGCGAAAAAAACACGAACCTCAAATAAATCTCATAAAAATCAATCAATTAAAAAATGGCACCGCTATTGCTCTAGTGATTTCAACTTGGATACAAGATGGAATCTCAGCGCATGTCCCACGCCTCCTTCGCCTTCACCCTCGCCGACTGGCAACAGGCTTACCGTGACGCCGCCCAACCCGCCGAGTTGCTGCACGGTCTGCTGGCGGCTCTCGATACGGCCGACAACGCCTGGATCAGCCTTGCCACCGTAGCGCAGCTCGATGCCCAGCTGAGCCAACTGCAGGCGCTGCTCGACCAGGCCGAAGGCCAGCAGAGCAAGCTGCCGCTGTACGGCGTGCCCTTCGCCATCAAGGACAACATCGACGCTGCCGGCTGGGCCACTACGGCCGCCTGCCCGGAGTTCGCCTACCAGGCTGAAGCCGACGCCACAGTGGTTGGCCGCCTGCGCGCTGCCGGCGCCATCCTCATCGGCAAGACCAACCTCGACCAGTTCGCCACCGGCCTGGTCGGCACCCGCTCGCCCCATGGCGCCGTGGTCAACAGCTTCAATGCCGATTACGTCAGCGGAGGCTCCAGTTCCGGTTCGGCCAGCGTGGTCGCACGCGGCCTGGTGCCGTTCTCTCTGGGCACCGATACCGCTGGCTCGGGCCGTGTGCCGGCGGGCTTCAACAATATCGTCGGGCTCAAGCCGACCAAGGGCTGGCTGCCCAACACCGGCCTGGTGCCGGCGTGCCGCACCGTGGACTGCATCTCGATCTTCGCCCTCACGGTGGGCGATGCCGAAACCGTGGCGGGCGTCGCGGGTGGCTACGACGCTGCCGACGCCTACTCACGGCAAAACCCCAACAGCGCACCGGTCGGTATGCAGGCCGCACCGACCTTCGCCGTACCGGACAGCCTGGAATTCTTTGGCGATACCCAGACCCAGGCGGTTTTCGAGCAGGCGCTGGAGCAGCTGAAAAGCCTTGGCGTGACGCTCAAGACCCTCGACTTCAGCCCGTTCCGCCAGTTGGCCGAGCAGCTCTATTACGGCCCCTGGGTCGCCGAGCGCACGGTTGCCGTGGAGGGCGTCGACCCGGCGCATATCGACCCGGTGGTGCGCGGCATCGTCGAGAACGGCCACCAGTACAGCGCCTGCGACGCCTACAAGGCCGAGTACCTGCGCGCCGAGCTAAGCCGCATCATCAACGACGCGCTGGCCGGCTTCGATGCGCTGGTGGTGCCGACTTCGCCGACCATTCGCAGCCTCGCCGAAATGCAGCAGGAGCCGGTGCTGTTCAACAGCCAGTTCGGCACCTACACCAACTTCACCAACCTCGCCGACCTGTCCGCTCTGGCGCTGCCGGCCGGCCTGCGCGGCGACGGCCTGCCCGCCGGCATCACCCTGCTCGCCCCGGCCTGGCATGACCGCGCCCTGGCGGCCTTCGGCAAACGCTGGCAGGCCAGCCTGGAGCTGCCGCTCGGCGCCACCGGCCGTGCTCTGCCGCCGCAAACCGTTGCCACCGCTGTGCCAGCCGGCAGCGTAAGGGTCGCGGTGGTGGGCGCACACCTCACCGGCATGCCGCTGAACTTCCAGCTGACCACCCGTGACGCAGTGCTGGTCGAGCAGACTCTGACCTCACCGCACTACCGCCTCTACGCCCTGGCCGGCACCGTGCCGCCAAAACCGGGCCTGGCGCGCAGCACCGATGGCAGCTCGATCATCGTAGAGCTGTGGGACATCCCCCTGGCGCGCTTTGGCGAGTTCGTCGCCGAGATTCCCGCGCCGCTGGGCATCGGCAACCTGACCCTGGCCGACGGGCGCAGCGTGAAGGGCTTCATCTGCGAGCCCTGGGCGCTCGGTGATGCCCGCGACATCACCAGCTTCGGCGGTTGGCGCGCCTTTATCGCCAGTCAGCAAGCCGCCAAGAACTGAACCTGCAGGGTGGATGGCCGAAGCCATCCACCCACGAACAGCTGGTGGAAAACGCTTCGCGGTTTTCCACCCTACGTCGAGGACACGAACATGTTCCATACCGTACTGATCGCCAACCGCGGGGAGATCGCCGTCCGCGCCATCCGCACCCTCAAGCGCCTGGGCGTGAAGAGCGTGGCGGTGTATGCCGATGCCGACCGCAACGCCCAGCATGTGCGTGATGCCGACGTGGCCGTGGCTCTGGGCGGCGACAAGGCTGCCGACAGCTACCTGCGCATCGACAAGATTCTCGCCGCTGCGAAGGAAACCGGTGCCCAGGCGATCTATCCCGGTTATGGCTTCCTGTCGGAAAGCGCCGAGTTCGCCGAGGCCTGCGAGAACGCCGGCATCGCCTTCGTCGGCCCGACGCCCGAGCAGATCCGTGAGTTCGGCCTCAAGCACCGCGCCCGTGAGCTGGCCGCCGAGGCCCAGGTGCCGATGGCGCCCGGCACCGCGCTGCTGCACAGCCTCGACGAAGCCCTGGGCGCGGCAGAAACCATCGGCTACCCGATCATGCTCAAGACCACCGCTGGCGGCGGCGGCATCGGCCTGACCCGCTGCGCCGATGCCGTGGCCCTGGCCAGCGCCTACGACAGCGTCAAGCGCATGGGCGAGCAGTTCTTCAGTGATGCCGGCGTTTTCATCGAGCGTTTCGTCGACCAGGCGCGACACGTCGAAGTGCAGATCTTCGGCGACGGCAAAGGCCGTGTGGCCGCACTCGGCGAACGCGACTGTTCGCTGCAGCGGCGCAACCAGAAGGTGGTCGAGGAAACCCCGGCGCCGAACCTGCCACAAGCTACCCGTGAGCGCCTGCACGCGGCGGCCATCCAGCTCGGCGAGTCGGTGAGCTACCGCAGCGCCGGCACCGTGGAGTTCATCTACGACGCCGCCCGCGACGATTTCTACTTTCTCGAAGTGAACACTCGCCTGCAGGTCGAGCATCCGGTCACCGAGATGGTCACCGGCCTCGATCTGATCGAATGCATGCTGCGCGTGGCCGCCGGCGACGAGCTGGATTGGGCCGCCCTGAGCCGCGCCCCGCAAGGCGCCGCCATCGAAGTGCGCATCTATGCCGAAGACCCGCTGAAGAACTTCCAGCCCAGCCCGGGCGTGCTCACCGACGTGCATTTCCCGGATGACGTGCGTGTCGATGGCTGGGTGAGTACCGGCAGCGAAGTGTCGGCGTTCTATGACCCGATGATCGCCAAGCTGATCGTCCACGCGCCAAGCCGCGATGAGGCCATCGCCAAGTTGCAGAAAGCCCTGGGCGAAACCCGCCTGCACGGCATCGCCAGCAACCTCGACTACCTGCGCCAGGTGGTGGCCGAGCCGCGCTTCCACAGTGCGCAGATCTGGACGCGCCTGCTCGACACCTTCAGCTACGCGGCCCAGGTGGTCGAAGTACTGGAACCCGGCACCTACAGCAGCGTGCAGGATTTTCCCGGCCGCCTCGGTTACTGGGACATCGGCGTGCCGCCGTCCGGGCCGATGGACGATTACGCCTTCCGCCTGGCCAACCGCATCGTCGGCAATCATGAGAGTGCTGCTGGCCTGGAATTCACCCTGCAGGGCCCGAGCCTGCGCTTTCACAGCGACGCGCTGATCGCCCTCGCCGGTGCCGACTGCCCGGCCGAGCTGGATGGCGAAGCCGTGCCCTATTGGGCGCCGATCGCCATCAAGGCCGGCCAGGTGCTCAAGCTCGGCCGCGCACAGAGCGGCTGCCGCACTTACCTGGCGGTGCGCGGCGGCTTCGACGTGCCGGTGTACCTGGGCAGCCGTTCGACCTTCGCCCTCGGCCAGTTCGGCGGCCATGCCGGGCGCACCCTGCGCGCCGCCGACATGCTGGCCATCTCCCAACCGGGGCTGCCGGCCTGCACCACGCCAGCGCCGGTCAGCGAACCCCAGGCGCTGGCCGACAGCCTGATTCCCGCCTACGGCACCACCTGGAACATCGGCGTGCTCTACGGGCCCCACGGCGCGCCGGACTTCTTCACGCCGGAGGCCATCGAACAGTTCTTCGCCGCCGACTGGCAGGTGCACTACAACTCCAATCGCCTGGGCGTGCGCCTGTCCGGCCCGAAGCCGAGCTGGACCCGCGCCGACGGCGGCGAGGCCGGCCTGCATCCGTCCAACGTGCATGATTGCGAGTACGCCATCGGCGCCATCAACTTCACTGGCGACTTCCCGGTGATCCTTACCAAGGACGGCCCCAGCCTCGGCGGTTTCGTCTGCCCGGTGACCATCGCCAAGGCCGAGCTGTGGAAGGTCGGCCAGGTCAAGCCGGGCGATACCCTGCGTTTTCACCCGATCAGCTTCGAGCAGGCCCAGGCGCTGGAGCAGGCGCAACTGGCCAGCCTGCGGAGCCTGAGCGCGGTCAGCGCCGCGCAACTGCCGGCGCCGAGCCTGCAGCCGGGCGACACGGTTTCCGCGACCGTACTGGCCGAGCTGCCGGCCGATGGCAACCGCCCGCGCGCCGTCTACCGCCAGGCGGGCGATGCCTACATCCTGCTCGAATACGGCGACAACGTGCTCGACCTGGCGCTGCGCCTGCGCGTGCACCTGTTGATGGAAGCGCTCAAGGCACAGCCCCTCGCCGGCCTGGAAGAACTGGCGCCCGGCGTGCGCTCCCTGCAACTGCGTTATGACAGCCGCGTGCTGCACCAGCAGGCGCTGCTCGACCACCTGCTGCGCCTGGAAGCGGGCCTCGGCGATGTGGCGGATCTCAAGGTGCCGACCCGTATCGTCCACCTGCCGATGGCCTTCGAGGACAGCGCCACCCTGGCCGCCGTTACCCGCTACAGCGAGACGGTGCGCAGCCAGGCGCCGTGGCTGCCGAACAACGTCGACTTCATCCAGCGCGCCAATGGCCTGGCCACCCGCGAAGAAGTACGCGACATCCTGTTCGACGCCAGCTACCTGATTCTCGGCCTCGGCGACGTCTACCTCGACGCCCCCTGCGCCGTGCCGCTCGACCCGCGCCACCGGCTGCTCAGTTCCAAGTACAACCCGGCGCGTACCTACACCGCCGAAGGCACCGTGGGCATCGGCGGCATGTACATGTGCATCTACGGCATGGACTCGCCCGGCGGTTACCAACTGGTCGGCCGCACCCTGCCGATCTGGAACAAGTTCGTGAAGAACGCCCAGTTCGAGGGCGGCCAGCCGTGGCTGCTGCACTTCTTCGACCAGGTGCGTTTCTACCCGGTCAGCGAGGCCGAGCTGGACGACTTCCGCGAGGCGTTCCGTGAAGGTCGTGCGCAGATAAGGATCGAGCAGAGCACCTTCGATTTCGCGGAGTACCAGGGCTTCCTGGCCGACAACGCGGCGAGCATAAAGGCCTTCCAACGCCAGCAGAAACAGGCCTTCGACGCCGAAGTGCTGCTGTGGCGTGACGACGATGCGGACAGCCACACCGCGCCAGCTGCCAGCCAGGAGGAGGACGACGCCGTCGACGGCCACCTGGTCAGCGCCGACATGTGCGGCAGCGTCTGGAAGGTGCTGGTCGAGCCTGGCCAGTACGTCGAGGCCGGCGCCACGCTGCTGGTGGTCGAGGCGATGAAGATGGAGCTGGCGGTCACCGCGCCCCTGGCCGGCACGGTCAAGGCCGTGCGCTGCCAGCCGGGCAAGGCGGTCACCCCGGGTGACGCCCTGCTGGTGCTCGAACCGGTCGAGGCCGCCTGAGATGCAACTGGTCGACCCGATCAGACGCGGCAAGGAGCGCCCGGAGAATCTCGCCGAGCGTATCTACGGGCAGCTCAAGGACGACATCTTCGAGTTTCGCCTGCTGCCCGGTGACCGCTTCAGCGAAGGCGAAGTGGCCGAGCGCATGGCGGCCAGCCGCACGCCGGTGCGCCAGGCCCTGTACCGGCTGGAGCGCGAGGGTTACCTGGAGGTGTATTTCCGCAGCGGCTGGCAGGTCAAGCCGTTCGACTTCGCCCACTTCGAGGAGCTTTACGACGTACGCATCGTTCTCGAGCAGGCGGCGGTCAAGCGCCTGTGCGACCGCGAGGCGCAGGAGACCCCAGCCCTGCTGAGCGAGCTGAAACGCATCTGGATGGTGGCGCCCGAACAGCGTCTGGAAGATGGCCGCGAGGTATCGCGGCTCGACGAGCGTTTCCACTGCCAACTGGTGGAAGCCACCGGCAACCGCGAGATGGCCCGCCTGCACGGCGAGGTCAGCGAAAAGATCCGCATCATCCGGCGCCTGGATTTCACCCAGACGCCGCGGGTGCAGGCCACCTACGACGAACACGCTCGGATTCTCGGCGCGATCCTGTCGCGCCGCTGCGAAGAGGCACAGCTGATGCTCAAGGCCCACATAGAGGTCAGCAAGGCGGAAGTGCGCAAGATCACCCTGCACATGCTGCACAGCGCTCGCGAGCGCGCCGTGCAGGCGCAGGGTTGACGTGATGTCCCTTGATCCACTGCCAACAACACATAACTCGTTTGTGAATGGAGATCGAACTATGCAACGTCGCAGCCTGATCAAGGCCTTCACCCTTTCCGCGTCCATCGCCGCCATGGGCCTGACCTGGACAGTACAGGCCGCCGAGACCATCAAGGTCGGCATCCTGCACTCGCTGTCCGGCACCATGGCCATTTCGGAAACGTCGCTGAAAGACATGGCGCTGATGACCATCGACGAGATCAACGCCAAGGGCGGCGTGCTCGGCAAGAAGCTCGAGCCGGTGGTGGTCGACCCGGCGTCCAACTGGCCGCTGTTCGCCGAACGTGGCCGCCAGCTGCTGACCCAGGACAAGGTCGCGGTTACCTTCGGCTGCTGGACCAGCGTGTCGCGTAAATCGGTGCTGCCGGTCTACGAGGAACTCAACGGCCTGCTGTTCTACCCGGTGCAGTACGAAGGCGAGGAAATGTCGCCGAACGTGTTCTACACCGGCGCCGCGCCGAACCAGCAGGCGATCCCGGCAGTGGAATACCTGCTCAGCGAAGACGGCGGCGGCGCCAAGCGCTTCTTCCTGCTCGGCACCGACTACGTCTACCCGCGCACCACCAACAAGATCCTGCGCGCCTTCCTGCACAGCAAGGGCGTACAGGACAACGACATCGAAGAGGTCTACACGCCGTTCGGTCATAGCGACTATCAAACCATCGTCGCCAACATCAAGAAGTTCTCCGCCGGCGGCAAGACTGCGGTGGTGTCCACCGTCAACGGTGACTCCAACGTGCCGTTCTACAAGGAACTGGCCAACCAGGGCATCGAAGCCACCGACGTGCCGGTGGTGGCGTTCTCGGTCGGCGAGGAAGAACTGCGCGGCATCGACACCAAGCCGCTGGTCGGCCACCTGGCGGCCTGGAACTACTTCCAGTCCGTGGAGAACCCGGTCAACGAGAAATTCGTCGCCGACTGGAAGGCCTACGCCAAGGCCAAGAAGCTGCCGAACGCCGACACCGTGGTGACCAACGACCCGATGGAAGCCACCTACGTGGGCATCCACATGTGGGCCCAGGCCGTCGAGAAGGCCGGCACCACCGACGTCGACAAGGTGCGCGTGGCCATGGCCGGCCAGGAATTCGCGGCGCCGAGCGGCTTCACCCTGAAGATGGACGAGAAGAACCATCACCTGCACAAGCCGGTGATGATCGGCGAGGTCCAGGAAGACGGCCAGTTCTCGGTGGTCTGGGAAACCGAAGGGCCGATCCGCGCCCAGCCGTGGAGCCCGTACATCGAGGGTAACGACAAGAAAGGCGACACCCCGGTGAAGTCGAACTGATCCGCACCGTGGCACAGGCGCCGAGTCGTTCTCCGGCGCCTGTGCCACGGGACACCAAGGACACGCCCATGCCTTATGCCTTTGCCCGAATTCTCTTCAGCCTGCTGCTCCTGCTGCCATTGGCCGCACAAGCCGGCGAAGCCGACGATTTCGTCGCCGCCAGCGCCACGCAGCAAGCCAGACAGCTGGAAAGCTGGGCCGCCATGCCCGACCCGGCACGCCAGCCGCTACTCGATGCGCTGCAACAGGGCCGTGTGGCCGCTGACGGCGACAAACGCGCCTTCATCGAAACCGACGCTGGCTACCGCGCCGCCGAAGGCGATGCCGAGCCGCAAGGCACCCTGCGCAAACTACGCCTGAACAATCGCCTGCGCGGGCTGATCGCCAACGCCCAGGCCAGCCATCAGTTGCTCGCCAGTGAGGCAACCGTGCGCCTGAGCGCCGCCCAGCAATTGCAGAAGAGCGCCCAGCCGGCGCAACTGCCGCTGCTCGCCAAGGCGCAAGCCGAGGAAGACGACGACGCCGTGCGCGATGCCCTCACCCTCGCCCTGGCCAACCTGCAACTGGTCGACGCCAACCCGGCGGTGCGCCTGGCTGCCGTGCGCCTGCTCGGTGAAACCGGCGAGCCGCTGGCCCGTACCCGCCTGGAAAACCTGCTGGAGCCCGGCGTGGAAAGCGACGCTGGCGTGCGCACCGCCGCAGAAACCAGCCTCGCCCAGGTAAAGCGCAAGCTGCTGATCGGCGAACTGCTCGGCCAGGCATTCAGCGGCATGAGCCTGGGCTCGATCCTGCTGCTCGCCGCCCTCGGCCTGGCCATCACCTTCGGCCTGCTCGGGGTGATCAACATGGCCCACGGCGAAATGCTGATGCTCGGCGCCTATTCCACCTACATGGTGCAGATTCTCTTCCAGCGCTTCGCCCCCGACGCCCTGGCGCTGTATCCGCTGGTCGCCCTGCCGGTGGCCTTCTGCGTGACCGCGGTGATCGGCATGGCCCTGGAGCGCACGGTGATCCGTCATCTCTACGGCCGCCCGCTGGAAACCCTGCTGGCCACCTGGGGCATCAGCCTGATCCTGATCCAGCTGGTGCGCGTGCTGTTCGGCGCGCAGAACGTCGAAGTGGCCAACCCCTACTGGCTGTCCGGCGGCATTCAGGTGCTGCCCAACCTGGTGCTGCCGTACAACCGCATCGTGATCGTCGGCTTCGCCCTGGCGGTGGTGGTGCTCACCTGGCTGCTGCTCAACAAGACCCGCCTGGGGCTCAACGTGCGCGCCGTCACCCAGAACCGCAACATGGCCGCCTGCTGCGGCGTGCCCACCGGCCGCGTGGACATGCTCGCCTTCGGCCTCGGCTCGGGTATCGCCGGCCTCGGCGGCGTGGCGCTGAGCCAGATCGGCAACGTCGGCCCCGACCTCGGCCAGAGCTACATCATCGACTCGTTCCTGGTGGTGGTACTCGGCGGCGTCGGCCAACTGGCCGGCAGCGTCATGGCGGCCTTCGGCCTGGGGATCGCCAACAAGATCCTGGAGCCGCAGATCGGCGCCGTACTCGGCAAGATCCTCATCCTCGCGCTGATCATTCTGTTCATTCAGAAGCGTCCGCAGGGCCTGTTCGCCTTGAAAGGGAGGGTGATCGATTGAACATCATGACCTGCCACCACGCCGTGGGAGCTGGCCATGCCAGCGATTGCATCACCACGGCCTGTCGCGCCCATGGCGCGCTCCCACAGATCGGTTCATGGGGGATAGAGCAATGAACGCCGCCAACCAAACCCTACTGGCCCGCGCCAGCCACAGGCTCGGCCCGCAGGTGTCGCTGGCCGTCGGCCTGCTGGTGCTCGCCGTGCTGGTCGCCATGCCCGTTCTGCACCTGCTGCCGGCCGAGCATGCGCTGCACGTTTCCGCCTACAGCCTGACCCTGGTCGGCAAGATCCTCTGCTACTGCATCGTCGCCCTGGCGCTGGATCTGGTCTGGGGCTACGCCGGCCTGCTGTCCCTCGGCCACGGCCTGTTCTTCGCCCTCGGCGGCTATGCCATGGGCATGTACCTGATGCGTGAAGCCGCCGGCGACGGCCTGCCGGCGTTCATGGGCTTTCTCGCCTGGACCGAGCTGCCCTGGTACTGGTACGGCACCGATAACTTCCTCTGGGCCCTGTGCCTTGTGGTGCTGGCGCCCGGCTTGCTGGCGCTGGTGTTCGGCTTCTTCGCCTTCCGCTCGCGGATCAAGGGCGTGTACTTCTCAATCATGACCCAGGCGCTGACCTTCGCCGGCATGCTGCTGTTCTTTCGCAACGAGACCGGTTTCGGCGGCAACAACGGCTTCACCAACTTTCGCAGCATCCTCGGCTTCGAGATCACCGCCGCCGGCACCCGCGCCACGCTGTTCGCGTTCACCGTGCTGCTCCTGGTCGGCAGCCTGTACCTGGGCTGGCGCCTGGCGCGTAGCAAGTTCGGCCGTGTGCTGACCGCCCTGCGCGACGCCGAGAACCGCCTGATGTTCTGCGGCTACGACCCGCGCGGCTACAAGCTGTTCATCTGGGTACTTTCCGCCGTGCTGTGCGGCCTGGCCGGAGCGCTGTACGTGCCCCAGGTGGGCATCATCAACCCCAGCGAAATGGCCCCGACGCAATCCATCGAAGCCGCCGTGTGGGTGGCCCTCGGCGGGCGCGGCACGCTGATCGGCCCGCTGCTCGGCGCCGGCCTGGTCAATGGCATGAAGAGCTGGTTCACCGTGGCCTTTCCCGAGTACTGGCTGTTCGCCCTCGGCGCGCTGTTCATCGTGGTCACCCTGTTCCTGCCCAAGGGCGTCATTGGCCTGCTCAAACGAGGGGACAAGTCATGAGAAGCGCACCGATTCCCGAAATGCTCATCGAACCGACTCCAGATGCAGCGGGCAGCGCCCGCGACGCCATCGGCCTGGGCCAGAGCGCCGGGCGCGGCCTCAACGTGCGCCACGGCACCATCCTCACCCTGGAAGACATCAACGTCGCCTTCGACGGCTTCAAGGCGCTGACCGACCTGACGCTGTACATCGGCGTCGGCGAACTGCGCTGCATCATCGGCCCCAACGGCGCCGGCAAGACCACTCTGATGGACGTGATCACCGGCAAGACCCGGCCGAACAGCGGCACCGCGTTCTTCGGTGAAACCTTCGACCTGACGCAGATGAGCGAGGTCGAGATCGCCCAGGCCGGCATTGGCCGAAAGTTCCAGAAACCGACGGTATTCGAAGCGCTGAGCGTGTTCGAGAACCTCGAACTGGCGCAGAAGACCGACAAGTCGGTGTGGGCCAGCCTGCGCGCCAGGCTCAGCGGTGAGCAGCGCGACCGCATCGACGAGGTGCTGGCCACCATTCGCCTGGACGGCTCGCGCCAGCGCCCGGCCGGCCTCTTGTCCCACGGCCAGAAGCAGTTCCTGGAAATCGGCATGCTGCTGGTGCAGGACCCGCAACTGTTGCTGCTCGACGAGCCGGTGGCGGGCATGACCGACGCGGAAACCGAATTCACCGCCGAGCTGTTCAAGTCCCTGGCACGCAAACACTCGCTGATGGTGGTCGAGCACGACATGGGCTTCGTCGGCACCATCGCCGACCACGTCACCGTGCTGCACCAGGGCCGCGTGCTGGCCGAAGGCTCGCTCGACGCCGTGCAGGCCAACGAGAAGGTGATCGAGGTTTATCTGGGGCGCTGACGCGCTCCGGCCACAGGCTTCAGGCCGCAAGCTACAGGCTCAGAGCACTGTTGCCTGCAGCCTATGGCCTGAAGCCTGCAGCCCCAAAACAGGAATTGAATCATGCTCCAGGTCGAAAAACTGCATCAGTACTACGGCGGCAGCCACATCCTGCGCGGCCTGTCGTTCGACGTAAAGGTCGGCGAAGTCACCTGCCTGCTCGGCCGCAACGGCGTCGGCAAGACCACCCTGCTTAAATGCCTGATGGGCCTGCTGCCCGCCAAGGAAGGCAGTGTTCAGTGGGAAGGCAAGGCCATCACCGGCTACAAACCGCACCAGCGGGTGCACGCCGGCATCGCCTACGTGCCCCAGGGCCGCGAGATATTCGGCCGCCTGACGGTGGAGGAAAACTTGCTGATGGGGCTCTCTCGTTTCAGCGCGAAGCAAGCCAAGGAGGTGCCGCCGTTCATCTACGAGCTGTTCCCGGTGCTGCTGGAAATGAAGCACCGTCGCGGCGGCGACCTGTCCGGCGGCCAGCAGCAACAGCTGGCCATCGGCCGCGCGTTGGCCAGCCAGCCACGCCTGCTGATCCTCGACGAACCCACCGAAGGCATCCAGCCCTCGGTGATCAAGGAAATCGGCGCAGTGATCAGAAAACTCGCCGCCCGCGGCGACATGGCCATCCTGCTGGTCGAGCAGTTCTACGACTTCGCCGCAGAACTGGCCGACCAGTACCTGGTGATGAGCCGCGGCGAGATCGTCCAACAGGGCCGCGGAGAAACCATGGAGGCGGACGGCGTGCGCGGGTTAGTGGCGATCTGAGAGCCTGTTCATAATCTTCAAGCCCAGGTTCGTCGACTTTGGCGGCTAAGTGGCGGGAGCGGACATCGGCGGGGGTATTTGTGGGAACGGGCCATGCCCGCGAAAAATCACGGGCATGGCCCGTTCCCACAAGTAAAGCAACGATGTCCGCTTCTGCCTTGTAGCTGCCTCTTCATGCGCATACAAGACTTTGAACAGGTTCTAAGAGCCTGTTCAAAGTGGTAAAAGGCCGCCACTGTACCTACGCGGCAGCTGCCCAAGCCGGTTATTCTTACCGCCCGCCCACCCCACTTTCACCTGCCGGCCAACCCGCAGGCGCCAGGGTGGCGACGATCCGCGTCGACGAGCCCACTCCGGCAGTCGATCAGCACGAATCGCCCAGGCCACTGGCCGGCGGTGTTCACTGACGACAGACAAGAGGCAGAACATGACTCAGGTAGTTTTCATCACCGGCGCCACTTCCGGCTTTGGCCGCGCCACCGCTCGCCGCTTTGCCGAGGCCGGCTGGGCGCTGGTGCTTTCCGGCCGCCGCCAGGAGCGCCTGGAGGAACTCAAGGCCGAGCTGCAAGGCAAGGTGCCTGTGCATATCGCCACCCTCGACGTGCGCGATGCCACTGCCGTGCAGGCCCTGGTCGATTCTCTCGCCGCGCCGTTCGACAAGATCCACGCGCTGATCAACAACGCCGGCCTGGCCCTGGCGCCGGAAGCCGCGCAGAAGGTGGCGCTGCAAGACTGGCACACCATGATCGACACCAACATCACCGGCCTGGTCAACGTCACCCACGCGGTGCTGCCCAAGCTGCTGGAAACCGGCAAGGGCGCCAGCATCATCAACATCGGTTCGGTAGCCGGCGAATGGCCGTACCCGGGCGGCCACGTGTACGGCGCCAGCAAGGCGTTCGTCAAACAGTTCAGCTTCAACCTGCGCTGCGACCTGGTGTCCACTGGCGTGCGCGTCACCGACATTGCCCCGGGCATGGCGGAAACCGAGTTCACCCTGGTGCGCACCAAGGGCAACCAGGCGGCCTCCGATGCGCTGTACAGCACCACCACGCCACTTAGCGCGGAAGATATCGCCGAGCAGATTTTCTACGTCGCCACCCTGCCCGCACACATCAACATCAACCGCCTGGAAATCATGCCCAGCCGTCAGGCCTGGGGGCCGTTCGCGGTCGACCGCGACAAGTGATCAACGCCGGGCTCATGCCCGGCTGTGTCACTTGTGCCCCTGACTCATCCGCGCCAGCCGCTGGGACAGCTCTTCAATAGCTCGGCCCAGCTCGCGCAAGGTGCCAGAGTCGCGGGCACCCTCTTCGCTGGCGCCGTGAATGCGCACGGCCAGCTCGCTGATTTCCTGGGTCACGTGGCTCTGTTCCTGGGCCGCAACGGCGATCTGCTGGGCGCGTTGCACAATATCCTCGAAGCCTGCGACCGTGCCCTCCAGGGTGACCGCGACGCCGTTGGCCTGCTCGACCGCTTCGTGAGTGCGGCGCACGCCGGCCTGCATGGTGGCGACCGTCTGGCCGGATGCCTCGCGCAACTGGCCGATCATCACCTGAATCTCGTTGGCCGACGCCTGGGTGCGACCGGCCAGGGTGCGCACCTCATCCGCCACCACGGCGAAACCACGCCCCTGCTCGCCGGCGCGCGCCGCCTCGATCGCCGCGTTGAGCGCCAGCAGGTTGGTCTGCTGGGAAATCGAGGTGATCACATCCAGCACGCTGCCGACCCGCTCGATGTCGTTACCCAGGCGACCTATGGCCGTTTCGGCCTGACCGATCTCCTCGGCCAGCGCCTGAATCGAGGCGCTGTTGCTACGTACGTTCACCCGCCCTGCTCGCGCCGACTGCAGCGAGCGCTCCGCGGTGTCCGAGCAGTCCGTGGTATTGCCGGCTACCTCCTGGGCACTGGCCGACATCTCGGTGATGGCGGTGGCCAGCAAGGCATTGTCTTCGCGCTGGGTTTCGGCCCGCTCGGCGATGGCCTGCGACAGACTCGCCAGCTCGGCAGCCTGGCGCTCGAGCACGCGCGATTGTTCCGATATATCGAGCAGCATGTTGCGCAGCGAGCCCGCATAGCGATTTACCGCTGCGCGCAGTGCACCGATTTCGTCGTGACGGACAATCGGCAATTCGCTGCCGCCACCCTGGCCGAGTTGCTCGATCTGCCCGGTGGTTTCTTCGATCTGCGCCAGCAAACGACGCCCGGCGAGCCACGCCAGACCGAGCAGCACGGCCAAAAGCGGCAGCAGGAACAGCAGCAGTTCGCCGGTCAGACGGTGACTCAGGCCCGCCACCTGCGCCTCGGGCGTGACCAGCCCAAGCTCCCAGCCAGTGTCACCCAGGGGCGCGAAGCTGACATAGGAGCGGCCCTGCAGGCGCGCATCGAAATCGAGCATGCTGGTCGGCGTGCCATTTCGCGCGGCCTGCAAGGCAGCCTGCAACGGGGCGATGGCGGGCTCGCGCTGGGCCATCCCAGCCAGGGTCGGCAACCCATCGGTTGCCTTGGCATCCGGGAAGAACAACAGATTGCCGGCCTTATCGACCACGAAGGCATAGCCACCGGTGACGTTGCCACGCTCGCGCAGGAAGGTGGCTAGGCCGTCGAGACGCAGATCCACTGTCGCCACGCCGGCAAACTTTCCAGCCAACTGATAGGGAACGCTGCAGGTGGTCATCGCCACACTGGTCACCGGATCGAGATAACCATCGGACCACACGCAACGACCAGGTGCAGACGAGCGCGCCGAACTGTACCAGGACTCCTGCTGATAGGGCGTCGCTGAAGCGGCGTTGTAATCGTCGCTGTACTCGAGGCCGCCGCTCGCACTGCGCGCCCAGAAGAAGCTGCGCAGCGCCACGCCGCTCTCGAAGGCCCCCGGCTCGGGCCACAGGCCGCCACCGGCGATGGCGGCATTACCCTGGCTGTCGATCACGCCCGGCAGCACGTTACGCACCAACTCGGCGTCCCGCGGCAAGGCTTCGGCCAAATGCGCCAGCGCAGCCGTGGTGCCCTGAATTTCACTGAGCTGCAACGCCAACTGACGCGCCAGCGCGGCAGCAGCCTGCTCGGCGGATGTCACCCCGACCGTCATCAGCTGCGGTTTGCCGCGCAATGCCATAACCGAATACACCGCCAGAGCAGTCAGGCTCAACAACAGCAGTACGCCTACGGTCATGCGCTTGGCGACGGTGACGGGGAACAATGCCATGTCTCTTCTCCGCTGTTATCGAGGCTTTTCAATCGAACTGCACGATTATTCATACTAGGGCCATCTGCCATTACGGCAAGCGCCTTTCACCGATAAACCGCTCAAGCTCGGGCAATTGGCGATTGCCTCCGGCGAGCGCCCCGCCCGATACTGACCGCCGTCACTTACATCTAAATCGCCACCCGAGCCTGCCCATGTCCATTGCCATACGTAACGCCGCCACGGATGACCTGCCCGCCCTGCTCGCCATCTACAACGATGCGGTGCTCAACACCACGGCGATCTGGAACGAGCGCCCGGTGGACCTGGCCAACCGCCAGGCCTGGTTCGATGCGCGAGCCGCCCAGGGCTACCCGATTCTGGTGGCAGTTGATGACGCCGAGCAGGTGTTGGGCTACGCCTCATTCGGCGACTGGCGGCCATTCGAGGGTTTCTGCAACACCGTAGAGCACTCCGTATACGTGCGCCACGACACCCGCGGCCAGGGCCTCGGCCCGTTACTGATGCAAGCGCTGATCGAGCGGGCTCGGGAGGTCGGCAAGCACGTGATGGTCGCTGCCATCGAGAGCGGCAACGCCGCCTCGGTACGCCTGCACGAGCGCCTGGGCTTCACCATTACCGGGCAGATGCCCCAGGTCGGCTGCAAGTTCGGCCGCTGGCTGGATCTGACCTTTATGCAGCTGATCCTGACTCCACAGCGCAGCACGCCATGAGTCTGCAGATTCGCCAGCTCGACGAGGCCAGTTTCGACGCCTGTCGCCAGGGGCTGATCGCCCTGTTAATCGACGCGGTGGCCAACGGCGCGTCCGTCGGTTTCCTGGCCGATATCGACGCTCAGCAGGCGAATGAATACTTCAACGGGGTAAAAAGCGCTTTGGCCAGCGGCGCCCTGGCGATCTGGGTCGCTGAAGAGGATGCAGAGGTGTTGGGCTCGGTGCAGCTCAGCCTGTGCCTGAAGCCCAATGGCCTGAATCGCGGCGAAGTGCAGAAATTGCTGGTCCTGAGCAGCGCGCGTCGCCGTGGTATTGCCCGCTTGCTGATGCAACAGCTCGAAGCCCATGCCGGGCAGTTGCAGCGCGGCCTTCTCTACCTGGATACCGAGGCCGGCAGCGACGCGGAGAATCTCTATCGCGCCCTGGGCTACACCAGCATCGGCGGCCTGCCCGATTACGCCTGCGGGCCGGACGGCCAGTACCGGGCCAATGCCATCTACTACAAGACCCTTTTTCGCCCCTAGGCTCTGTACGAAAAGTACCGCTCGGTGATGCTTCGTTAAAAATCGATTCGGCCTGCTCATTTACAGCTCGTAAACTCCGCGGCCTCACCGTTTTTTGCCTCGCCTGACCTTCGCTCGGAGACTTTTCGTACAGCCCCTAACGCAGCTGGCTGTCCTTGCTGCCGCGGCGGTTGAAGCCGCCAGCCTTGGCCTGCTCCTTATCCGCCTGGGCCTGGCAGTTCACGCACAGTCGCACGCCGGGAACGGCCTGGCGCCGCGCCTCGGGAATCGGCGCATCGCATTCTTCACAGTGGGTCAGGCTTTCGCCCTTGGGCAGTTGACTGCGCGCGCGCTGCACGGCGTCTTCAATGGTGCTGTCGATCTGTTCCTGCACGGCGCCGTCTTGCGCCCAACCGGTGGCCATGTCGCTCTCCCGAAACAAGCTGCTGACCGGAAGATAGGAGCGCGCGGGCTGGATTGGCAAGGGGCAGCCGACGGCGGACGAATCGGCTCGCGTTGCGCGGCCGCTGTCCGGCGTGGCAGGTGAAGCGGGGTTATTCCTTGACGTTCATGAACTCATCGGCCCAGGCCACGTAGTCCTCGGGCTGGGTGTACTTGTGCGCGAGCTCCGAGGCGCTCAGGTCGCTGGCGACGGCGTTGCGCTGCTCGCGCAGGCAATCGTAAGTGGCCTTGATGGCGGCGAAGTAGGCAGCATGGCCGTTGACCACGATGCGTACGCCCAGCTTGGCGAGACGCTCGTTGTCACGCAGCTTGGGGTTGCCGTAGGTGACCAGCATCAGCGGTACGCTGAGGTGCTCGGCGATCTTCTCCAGGTGCTCGAAATCCTCGACACCGACCATGCAGATGGCATCGGCGCCGGCCTTCTGATAGGCCACGGTACGTTTGATGACCTCATCGACGCTGAGCACGCCGGCGTTGGTGCGAGCAATGATCGCCAGATCCGGGTCGACCCGCGCTTCCAGGGCCGCACGCACCTTGCCAACGCCTTCGGCGACGCTGATCAGGTCGGTCGACTTGCGGTTGAATTGGGCGGGCAGCAGGGTGTCTTCGATGGTCAGCGCGGAGATGCCGGCGCGTTCCAGCTCGACCACGGTGCGCATCACGTTCAGGGCGTTGCCGTAGCCGTGGTCGGCGTCGGCGATCACCGGGAGGCGGGAAACCCGGTGGATGCGGGTGGCCTGCTCGACGAACTCGCTCAGGGTGATCAGCGCGAAATCCGGCGCAGCCAGCACCTGCAGCGAAGCGACCGAGCCGCCGAGGATGCCGACCTCGAAACCCAGATCGCCGGCGATGCGCGCCGACATCGGGTCGAAGACCGAGGCGGTGTGGTAGCAGGAGCCGGAAGCCAGCAGCGCGCGGAAGGCGCGCCGCAATTCATGATGGGAAGCACGTTGCATGTTGGTCATAGGCATGGTCCAGACGTCAAATGAATCGGGTGCCCGACGGCATTGGCCCTGCCGTCTGAAGCGAATTCTTGTGTCGTGCCGCGAGCGATGGCCGGTGGTTGTCGGCTGCTGCTCGCCTCGCAGCAAATTTCCCGCCAACTCAGCGTAGGGCGGCAGGAAGCTCTACATGGGGAAGCCACTGGCGGAAAATCGCCGAGAATTTCCCATCGCGGCGCATTTCCGCCAATTTCGCCTGCCAGTCGGCAACGACTGCCGGATCGCTGTCCAGCGAGAAGGCGATGTAATACGAGGACTCCATGAACACCATCTGCGGCTGCACATCCGCCGGTTCAAGGCCCGCCGGGGCGAGCATGTCGCGCAGCAGGATGTCCTCCAGCAGGATCAGGTTGCCGCGGCCATGGGCGAACAGCGTGACCATGGTCTGCGGCGTCGGCACGCCATACAGGTTCGGCAGCCCCTTGGCCTGCAGCGCCTCGTAGCTGTACCACTGCTTGGGCACCGCCAGCGGCCCGCTGGCCGCCACCTCCTCGAGGTTGTTCACCTGCATGCCCCGGGACTTCAGCGAATAGAAGCGAACCTTGCCATGCAATATCGGCCCCACCCACTGGAAACGCTTTTCACGCTCAGGCGTGCGCACCATGGCGAACAGCGCGATATCCGGCTCGCGCTGGGCAATCGTGTAGGCGCGGGTCCAGGGCATCATTTCGATCTGCGCGTGGGCGCCGGTGCGCTCGATCAGCTCGTTCACTACATCGACGCCAAACCCGCGCAGCTGGCCATCCTGCATGAAGGCCGTAGGCGGCCCCGGCTCGGTGAGGATGCGCAGCTCGGCGTGGCCGCGAGTGCATGACAGCAACGCGACGATCAACACACCGTAGCAACGCAGCAGGCCCATCAGGCCGTACCCCCTGAACGCGATAACGCAGTCGGCCGCCAGGTGGCGAATGCAACCTCGACGCTCGCCTTGCAGCTAAAGCCGGCAATTTTACCCCAGTAACCGGCCGATTTCAGCAGGCAGCCGAACGCAGGCTGTACAGGCTGACGGCTTGTCCAACTGCGCCCACCCCATCGGCCGAAGGACTTTGTGGCTATTGCACCGACAATCGGGCTGGCGCCGCCGCCTCAGGCAGGCGATCATCGGCGCTCGCCCATCAACGCGCACCGACATGACCGACACCACGCAAACGCCCGCCCCGTCGCACAAACCCCGCCCGTTCATCGACCTTTTGATCAGCATCGTGATCCCCTCGCTGATTCTCATGAAGCTCAGCGGCGAAGCCCGCCTGGGCCCGGATGGCGCGCTGGTGCTGGCCCTGGCCTTCCCGCTGGGCTGGGGCGCGTTCGAGCTGATCAAGTACCGCAAATTCAACTTCGTCGCCCTGCTCGGCCTGGTCAGCGTGATCCTTACCGGCGGCATCGGCCTGCTGCATCTGGACAACCAGTGGCTGGCGATCAAGGAGGCGGCGATTCCCGGGCTGATCGGCATCGCCGTGCTGGTTTCCACGCGCACCCGCTACCCGCTGATCCGCACGTTGCTGTTCAACAAAACGGTGCTCAACGTCGACAAGATCCATGAGCGCCTGGAACAGGGCGGCCACACGCCGCGCTTCGAAGCGCGGCTGATGCGTGCTACCTACCTGCTCAGCGGCACCTTCTTCTTTTCCTCGGTGATGAACTACGTGCTGGCCAAATGGATCGTCACCAGCCCGGCCGGCAGCGAAGCGTTCAACGACGAGCTGGGCCGCATGACCCTGCTCAGCTACCCGATGATCGCCATTCCGTCGATGATCATGCTGATGGCCATCTTCTATTACCTGTGGCGCACCATCCATGACCTCACCGGCCTCAAGCTGGAAGAGATCATGGCCAACAGCGAAACCGACAAGCAGTCCTGACAGCCAAGTGTCTTGTCAGACCTATACGCCTACCTGGGACTGTTCAGCGCCGCTTTCGGCGCTGCGACGCTCTTGCCGCTGCAGTCCGAGGCGCTGCTCGTCGGCCTGCTGCTCGGCAGTGCGCAGCCGGCCTGGGCTCTGGTGCTGGTGGCCAGCCTGGGCAACGTGCTGGGCTCGCTGGTGAACTGGTGGCTGGGGCTTTATCTGGAGCGCTTTCGCGACCGCCGCTGGTTTCCGGTCAGCGAAAATCGTCTCGCGCAGGCGCAGCATTGGTACGGCCGTTACGGGCGCTGGTCGCTGCTGCTGAGCTGGCTGCCGGTGATTGGCGACCCGCTGACCCTGGTCGCCGGCATCATGCGCGAGCCGTTGTGGCGCTTCACGCTGATCGTCGCCTTCGCGAAAACCCTGCGTTATGCCGTGCTGGCCGCGGCCACGCTGGGTTTGAGCCTGTAAAAAGACACACTCGGTAACGGCCTGCAAACCGGTGCCAGTTGAGCAAGCGGCCCGCCTCCGGGATACTGCGCACCCTGTACACCCACATCCCGCCGGGACATACCCCGGGAAAGGGCCTGAACGATGGGTACGACAGCTCATCGAATGCAGAGTCGACTGTCCGCAAAGACGTGAAACAGGGGATCGCCGTTGCAAGGTACCAAGCCCACGATGAAACGCAGTGACCTGATCTGGACGCTGATCGGGTTGTGCGCCGTGGTCGCGTCCTGCTTCCTGCTCTACCGCGAAGTGCGCAATATTTCCCTCGACGAGATCGCCGGCAGCCTCAAGGCCATCCCGCACCTGAACTGGATTCTCGCCGCCATCGCCACCCTCGGCGCCTACTCGGCACTGGCCTGGTACGACCGCATCGCCGTCGCCCATCTGGGCAAGAAGATCTCCTGGCGCTTCATCACCCTGTGCTCCTTCACCACCTACGCCCTGGCCCACAATATCGGCGCCTCGGTGTTCTCCGGCGCCGTGGTGCGTTATCGCGCCTACCGCACCAAGGGCCTGACGCCCCATGAAATCGGCATCCTGATCGTCTTCTGCTCCTTCACCTTCGCCCTCGGCACGCTGTTGGCCAGCGGCTGCGTGCTGGTGCTGCAGCCCGACCTGATCCACCGAGTGCTGAACGTCACGCCACTGGTTTCGGTGGCCATCGGCGGCCTGCTGTTGTTGCTGGTCGCCCTCTACGTGCTGGGTTCCTGGCTGCAGTTCAAACCCTGGAAGTTCGGCAAGCTGCATGTCGAATACCCACGCCTGCGCATCGTTGGCCGCCAATTGCTGGCCGGCCCCCTGGAGCTGGCCTGCGCTGCGGCGATCATCTACTTCGCCCTGCCCGAAGCCTACAACCCGGGCTACATGGTGGTGCTCGGTGTATTCCTGGCCTCCTTCTCCCTAGCCCTGCTGTCCCACGCGCCAGGCGGCCTGGGCGTGCTGGAAGTGAGTTTCCTGGCAGCCCTTCCGGAGATTCCGGCGCCGGACGTGCTGGCCGCGCTGATCGTGTTCCGCGGCTTCTACCTGTTGCTGCCGTTCGCCCTTTCGCTGCTCGTGGTGCTCGGCTTCGAGTGGGGCCAATGGCGCGAGCGCCGCGGCGAAGTGCAAAATCCTCCGCTACCCTGACGAAGCGGCAGCACTGCCCGATCATTTCGCCTAGAATGCGCGGCCGTTTTTTCAGGAGCCGCGCGACATGCCTCTTTCCACACCTGCCCGCGCCTGCGGTATCGACTTCGGCACCTCCAACTCCACCGTCGGCTGGCTGCGCCCGGGCGGCGAGACGCTGATCCCGCTGGAAGACGGCAAGATCACCCTGCCCTCCGTAGTGTTCTTCAACCTCGAGGAACGCCGCCCGGTCTACGGCCGCCAGGCCCTGCACGAATACCTGGAAGGCTATGAGGGCCGCCTGATGCGCTCGCTCAAGAGCCTGCTGGGCTCCAAACTGCTGAAGAGCGAAACCGCGGTGATGGGCAGCGCCCTGCCGTTCAAGGATCTGCTCGGCTTCTTTATCGGCGAGCTGAAGAAACGCGCCGAAGCGGTCGCCGAGCGGCCATTCGAGGCGGTGGTGCTGGGCCGCCCGGTGTTCTTCGTCGATGACGACCCGGCCGCCGATCAGGAAGCCGAAAACACTCTGATCGCCGTGGCGCAGAAGCTCGGTTTCAAGGACGTGTCCTTCCAGTACGAGCCGATCGCCGCGGCCTTCGACTATGAGTCCAGCATCGAGCGCGAAGAGCTGGTGCTGATCGTCGACATCGGCGGCGGTACTTCGGACTTCTCCCTGGTGCGCCTGGCACCGGAGCGCCGCCAGCTGGCCGAACGCCAGGGCGATATCCTGGCCACCGGCGGCGTGCATATCGGCGGCACCGACTTCGACAAACAGCTGTCGCTGGCCGGCGTGATGCCGCTGTTCGGCTATGGCAGCCGGATGAAGAGCGACGCACTGATGCCCACCAGCTTTCACCTCAACCTGGCGACCTGGCACACCATCAACATCGTCTACTCGGCCGCCTCGCAGCGGGCGCTGCAGAACATGCGCTACGACATCGTCGACCCGACCGGCATCGACCGCCTGTTCAAGCTGATCGAGCAACGCGCCGGCCACTGGCTGGCGATGCAGATCGAAGACAGCAAGATCGCCCTGACCGAGCACCAGCAGCACCCCATCGACCTGCAGCGCATCGAAGACGGCCTGAGCGCCGAGCTGACCCGCGGGCTGTTCGAGGACAGCATCTCGGCGCTGCTCGAACGCATCCGCAGCAGCGTGGCCACGCTGCTCAGCGACGCTGGCGTGGGCCTGGATCAGGTCGATACGGTGTTCTTCACCGGCGGCTCGAGCGGCGTACCGGCCCTGCGCCAGAGCGTGGCTGCGCTGCTGCCCAACGCCCGGCATGTGGAAGGCAATACCTTCGGCAGCATCGGCAGCGGCCTGGCCATCGAGGCGAAGAAGCGTTACGGCTGACAACCGGAAAGGTGCAGCGATAAATGTGTGGGGGCACGCCATGCGCGCGAAATAGCGGGCTTGGACTCGGTGTCCATGCCCGCCCCCGCAGAATGACTGACTACCGACTTTAGCGCGGCGCCACAGGACGCGGTTTCTTCTTGCCGCCGGCGCCTTTGCCAGCGCCCTTGCGCTGCTCCTGCAACCGGGCTTCGGCCGCCGCCTTGGCCTGCTCGCGCTTGTCCCACGGCTTGCTGCCGTCGCTGCCACGCGGTGGCAGGCCGGTGTGCTGGGTGAGGATACGCCCGCCAGCAGGCTTGGCTGCCTGACCGACCTTCTTGCAGCCCGCCGGCGTGGAGTTCTTGCGGCGCGCGCTCTGATACTCGTCGGTCTTGGGCTGGTAGGTCGGAATCAGCTGGTGCTTGCCGTTGCCGATCAGGTCGGCGCGGCCCATGCGCTCCAGCGCCTCACGCAGCAGCGGCCAGCCCTTCGGATCGTGGTAGCGCAGAAACGCCTTGTGCAGGCGGCGCTGCTGCTCGCTCTTGACGATCTCCACCCCATCGCTCTTGTAGGTCACCTTGCGCAGCGGGTTCTTGCCCGAGTGATACATGGCCGTGGCGGTGGCCATCGGCGACGGGTAGAAGGCCTGCACCTGGTCGGCGCGGAAGCCGTTGCGCTTGAGCCACAGGGCGAGGTTCATCATGTCCTCGTCGGTGGTGCCCGGGTGCGCGGCGATGAAGTACGGAATCAGGTACTGTTCCTTGCCCGCTTCCTTCGAGAACTTCTCGAACATGCGCTTGAAGGTGTCGTAACTGCCGATGCCCGGCTTCATCATCTTGTCCAGCGGACCGCGCTCGGTGTGCTCGGGCGCGATCTTCAGGTAGCCACCGACGTGGTGGGTGACCAGCTCCTTGACGTACTCCGGCGACTCGACGGCCAGGTCGTAGCGCAGGCCCGAGGCGATCAGGATCTTTTTCACACCCGGTAGCGCCCGCGCCTTGCGGTACAGCTCGATTAACGACGAGTGGTCGGTATTGAGGTTTTCGCAGATGCCCGGGAACACGCACGACGGCTTGCGGCAGTGCTTCTCGATCTCCGGGTCCTTGCAGGCGATGCGGTACATGTTGGCGGTCGGCCCGCCGAGGTCGGAGACCACGCCGGTGAAGCCCGGCACCTTGTCGCGCATCTCCTCGATCTCGCGGATGATCGACTCGTGGGAGCGGTTCTGGATGATGCGGCCTTCGTGCTCGGTGATCGAGCAGAAGGTGCAGCCGCCGAAGCAGCCACGCATGATGTTCACCGAGAAACGGATCATGTCGTAGGCCGGGATCTTCTCCTTGCCATACGCCGGGTGCGGCACGCGCGCATAGGGCATGCCGAACACGTAGTCCATTTCCTCGGTGGTCATGGGAATGGGTGGCGGGTTGAACCACACGTCCACCTCGCCATGCTTCTGCACCAGCGCGCGGGCGTTGCCCGGGTTGGTTTCCAGGTGCAGCACGCGGTTGGCGTGGGCGTAGAGCACCGGATCGTTGCGCACCTTCTCGAAGGACGGCAGACGGATCACCGTCTTGTCGCGCTCCAGGCGCGGGTGCGAAAGCAGCTGCACCACCTTGGCTTCGTTGGGATCCTCGACGGGAGCCTTTTCCTGCTCGATGGCGCAGGCTTCGGTGTCCTGGGTATTCACGTAGGGGTTGATGATCTTGTCGACCCGACCCGGACGGTCGATACGCGTGGAATCCAGCTCGAACCAGCTCGCTGGCGTGTCACGGCGAATGAAGGCCGTGCCGCGAATGTCGGTGATGCTGTCGATCGGCTCGCCGCGGGAAAGGCGCTGGGCCACTTCGACCACCGCGCGCTCGGCGTTGCCGTAGAGCAGGATGTCGGCGGTGGCGTCCATCAGAATCGAGCGGCGCACCTTGTCCTGCCAATAGTCGTAGTGGGCGATACGGCGCAGCGATGCCTCGATGCCGCCAAGCACCACCGGCACGTGGCTGTAGGCTTCCTTGCAGCGCTGGCTGTACACCAGGCTGGCGCGGTCCGGGCGCTTGCCGGCCAAGCCGCCGGGCGTGTAGGCGTCGTCGGAGCGAATCTTCTTGTCCGCGGTGTAACGATTGATCATCGAGTCCATGTTGCCGGCCGCCACGCCGAAGAACAGGTTCGGCTCGCCGAGCTTCATGAAGTCGTCTTTGGACTGCCAGTTCGGCTGGGCAATGATACCCACGCGAAAGCCCTGGGCTTCCAGCAGACGGCCGATGATCGCCATGCCGAACGACGGGTGATCGACGTAGGCATCACCGGTAACGATGATGATGTCGCACGAATCCCAGCCGAGCTGATCCATCTCCTTCCTGCTCATCGGCAGGAACGGCGCCGGGCCGAAACACTCGGCCCAGTATTTGGGATAGTCGAACAGCGGCTTGGCGGCTTGCATGGCGGTAACCGTTTTTGATCAGGAATTTCACGGGGCGCGGAATATAGCACAAATTTTAACCAAACCCGACTGCTGCGCTAGGTTGTACCGGACATCCGATAGCAGGCAATCCGCTTCGCTTTGGTCATCTAAAAGCACAACTTTGGGTGTACGCTTAGGCTTACAAAACAATGCCTGCCTGCCCCCAGGAGCCCCGCGTGCAGCGCCTAGTCAAATTCCTGTCGCAGATTCTGATCCTGGCCTTTTTGAGCCCTGCCGCCCACGCCGGCAGTATCATGCTGACACCGGCCAGCAGCGGGCAGAGCCTTAACGATCAGGTCGAGCTGCTCGAAGACAAAGGCGCAAAGCTGGGCATCGCCGACATGAGCGACCCCGCTGTGCAGCAGCGCTTCACGCCGGCTCACGGCAAGGCCAGTGTTGGCCAGAGCGCCAATCCTTGGTGGATCAAGGTCACCCTGAGCGCCACAGCGGATGCGCCAAAGCAATGGTGGCTGGAAATCGCCTCGGTGACCCTGCTCGACCTGCAGCTCTATCTGCCCGATGGCCAGGGCGGCTGGCAAATGCGTCAATCCGGCGAACGGGTCAGTTTCGCCGAAGGCCGCGATTATCCACATCGCCGTATGCTGCTGCGCCTGCCGGAACTGAGCGAACAGCCGCTCACCTTATACCTGCGCACCCATGATCCGGCCGGTAACTCCTTCCCGCTGAAAGTGTGGCAACTGGACGATCTGAAGAGCCAGATAAGCGGTGAAAATCTGCTATTGGGTCTGATTTACGGCGTGATCACCGCCCTGCTGCTCTACAACCTGTTCATCTTTCTGGCGCTGCGCGACAGCGCCTACTTCTGGTATGTGGTGACCACCACCGGCGCCCTGCTGATGATCCTTAGCATGACCGGTCACGGCTTTCAGTACCTGTGGCCAGGCTCGGCGGTGCCCTTCTGGCTGGATCGCATCAGCATTCCAGCGCTCTGGGGCTTTGGCGCCTGCCGCTTCACTCAGAAGTTGCTGCAGACGCGTCGCTACGTACCCTGGGCTCACCACCTGTTAAACGTCAGCTTAGGCCTCTATCTGGTAGCAGTGACGGCTGATGCCTTCGGCTTGCGCGCAGTTGGCGCCTGGATATTCGTACTGCTGGCGATCGTTACGATTCCTACCGCCCTTTGGGCTTCGTTAAAGCGCTGGAGGCAAGGCTACTTCCCGGCCTGCCTGTACTTCTGTGGCTATGGCACGATCCTGGCCAGCGTCAACCTGTTATTGCTGCGCGCCATGGGTATCATCCAACCTGCTCCCTGGAGCAGCTACGTGTTCCCGGTCGCCGTTGCGCTGGAGTCCATTCTGTTTTCGTTCGCTCTCGCCTACCGCATTCAGCTGCTGAAGAACGAGCGAGCCGAAGCATTGCTGCGGGCCGACGAAGAGAAAGGCGCGCGACTAGCGCAGGTGCAGGCCAGCGCCGATGAGCTGCAACTGGCCGTCGACCGGCGCACCGCCGAACTTAAAAACGCCAACCTGCTGCTGTCCCAGCAGGAACTGGAATTGCGCCACGCAGCCTTCCACGATCCCCTGACCGACCTGCCCAACCGCCGCTACCTGATCGAACAGTGCGAGAGCGCCTTGCGTGGCGCGCGGCAGAGCGATGAAAACCTCGCGCTGCTGCTGATTGATCTGGATCACTTCAAACCGATCAACGACCGACATGGCCACGATGCCGGCGACCTGCTGCTGCAGCACATCGCTCGCAGGCTGCGCGAGCAGGTGCGCGGCAGCGATACGGTGGCTCGCCTGGGGGGCGATGAATTCGCGGTATTGATCGGTGGGGCCGACGCCCAGCATTACGCCGAAGATGTCGCCAAGCGGCTGCTCGCCGAACTGCCTCGGCCAGTGGACTATGCCGGCCACTCGCTGACTGTCAGCATCAGTATCGGTGCGGCGCTCTACCCGCAGCACGCCGAGCACTTCGCCGAGCTTTACAAGGCCGCCGACCAGGCGCTCTACCAGGCCAAGTCAGCCGGCCGCTCGGGCTACGCAGCGTTCGAGCCGAGCGCGGTCTGAACCGTCACTCGTCCTCGAACTGGTAGCTGCCAGGCGCCAGGTTCTCGAAGCGCGAGTATTTACCGAGGAAGGCTAGGCGCGCGGTGCCCAGCGGGCCGTTACGCTGCTTGCCGATGATGATCTCGGCCACGCCCTTGTACTCGGTCTCCGGGTGGTAAACCTCGTCGCGGTAGACGAACAGAATAATGTCGGCGTCCTGCTCGATCGCTCCGGATTCACGCAAGTCGGAGTTGATCGGGCGCTTGTTGGGGCGCTGCTCCAGGCCGCGGTTGAGCTGCGACAGGGCGATGACCGGGCAGTTGAATTCCTTGGCCAGCGCCTTGAGCGAGCGCGAGATTTCGGAAATCTCGTTGACCCGGCTGTCGCCGCTGGAGCCAGGAATCTGCATCAGCTGCAGGTAGTCGACCATGATCAGACCGATCTCGCCGTGCTCGCGAGCCAGGCGTCGAGTGCGCGCACGCATCTCGCTCGGCGAGATACCGGCGGTGTCATCGATGAACAGCTTGCGGTCGTTGAGCAGGTTGACCGCCGAGGTCAGCCGCGGCCAGTCGTCATCGTCCAGGCGGCCAGCACGCACCTTGGTCTGGTCGATGCGACCAAGGGACGCCAGCATACGAATCACGATGGATTCGGACGGCATCTCCAGGGAATACACCAGGATCGACTTGTCACTGCGCATCAGCGCGTTTTCCACCAGGTTCATGGCGAAGGTGGTCTTACCCATCGACGGACGACCGGCGACGATGATCATGTCGGCCGGCTGCAGGCCACTGGTCAGGTTGTCCAGGTCGGTAAAGCCGGTGGACAGGCCGGTGATTGCGTCGCCGTTGTTGAACAACTCATCGATGCGGTCGATGGCCTTGACCAAAATGTCGTTGATACCGACCGGGCCACCGGTCTTGGGCCGCGCCTCGGCGATCTGGAAGATCAGCCGCTCGGCCTCATCGAGGATTTCCTCGCCGGTACGGCCTTCGGGCGCATAAGCGCTATCGGCGATCTCGTTGCTGATACCGATCAGTTTGCGCAGGGTGGCGCGCTCGCGAATGATCCCGGCATAGGCCTTGATGTTGGCCACCGATGGCGTGTTCTTGGCCAGCTCGCCGAGATACGCGAGACCGCCGACCTGGGACAGTTGCCCTTCCTTGTCCAATTGCTCGGATAGGGTGACCACGTCGAACGGCTGGTTGCGTTCGGCGAGCTTGAAGATGGCGCGGAAGACCAGGCGATGGTCATGGCGATAGAAGTCGCCATCGGACACCTGATCCAGCACGCGCTCCCAGGCGTTGTTGTCGAGCATCAAACCACCGAGCACCGCCTGCTCGGCCTCGATCGAGTGCGGCGGCACTTTCAGGGCAGCGGTTTGCAGGTCGTACTGTTCAGTGATGCTGATGTCGTTCATGGGCGCCTGGAAAGAATGCTTGCGGTGAAAAACAAAGGGCACGGTACCGCTTTCGCAATACCGTGCCCGATGTTAGCGGGAAGGCACCTGAGTGCAAGCCCGCTAAGCAGTTCGCTGAGACTTAGGCAGCGACTACGACAACCTTGACGGTTGCTTCGACATCGCTGTGCAGGTGCACGGCTACGTCGTATTCGCCAACCTGGCGAATGGTGCCGTTCGGCAGACGAACTTCGGCTTTGGCCACTTCAACGCCGGAGGCGGTCAGGGCGTCAGCGATGTCGTGGGTGCCGATGGAACCGAACAGCTTGCCTTCATCGCCAGCGGTGGCGGTGATGGTGACTTCCAGCTCAGCCAGCTGAGCAGCGCGAGCTTCGGCGGAAGCTTTCTTCTCGGCAGCGGCTTTTTCCAGCTCGGCGCGACGTGCTTCGAAAGCAGCGACGTTGGCTTCGGTGGCAGCGGTAGCTTTGCCTTGCGGCAGCAGGAAGTTACGGCCGTAACCGGCTTTAACGTTCACTTTATCGCCCAGGTTGCCCAGGTTGGCGATTTTTTCCAGCAGGATGACTTCCATTTGGGTGTTACCTCTTAACTTTTAACCTTCACCGTTGGCGGGACCCGAACCGGGCTTGTCCGCCAGACGACCACGAAAATCAAACAGACTGTCGACGATGGCTAACACCACCAGCAAGGGATAGATCAGCTGCATGAACAGCAGCAGCGTGATGTACAGCCCGACCAGCCAGAACTTCGACAGTCGGCCCTTGGCCACCAGCCCGTGCAACAGGGCGATGGCTGCGAACACCAGCGGAACACTGCACAACGGTGTAAGCATGGCCATCTCGACACCCAGATTGGGCCCGAGCAGCATGCCGACCAGCAGCAACATCGCCAGCATCGGCGGAAATCTCAGCTCACGGAACTCGGAGCCGAAACCTCCAGGGTTGTACAACGCCGCCTGCCAGAAACGCCCAAGCATCAGGCTCAGCAAGCTGACCACCTGCAGCAACGCTGCCAGCAATCCGGTCAGGATGGGTGCAATGAGACTCTGAAGACGCGCCTGATCGTCCACCGACATCTGTTGGTGAACCCCATCGAGCATCTGCGGCAGGAGCTTGGTCAGCTCCTGCGCCATGGCTTCGATGGGCTCGCGGAACGTCGCCCCCAATACCAGTCCATACACCAGGCCCAGCGCGATGCTGAACAACAGCACCCGCCTCCAGGACGGATTGGCGCGCAATACACACGCCAGCCCCAACGCGCCCAGCAACACCAGCAAGGTGCGCGGTTCGCCGAAGTACCACCAGCCAATGGCCGGCAGCAACGCCCAGGCGAGGATGCCGATGGCATCACTCAGACCACGCCGCAGAAGCACCAGGCTCCCCGCGGCGGCACTCAACCAGAACAGCAGCGGCAAAGCTGCAGATCCGACCACCACGAGGGTGGCCTGCATACGGCCGCGCATGATGAATTCTGCCAAGGCGCGCATGCGATAAATCCCTTACTACTTGTCGAACGTCAGATCTTAACGGCCGTGGCTGTCGGTGTAGGGCAGCAGGGCCAGGAAGCGGGCGCGCTTGATAGCGGTAGCCAGCTGACGCTGATAACGAGCCTTGGTACCGGTGATACGGCTAGGAACGATTTTGCCGGTTTCCGAGATGTAGGCTTTCAGGGTGTTGAGATCCTTGAAATCGATCTCTTTCACGCCTTCAGCGGTGAAACGGCAGAATTTACGACGACGGAAGAAACGTGCCATGGGATTGGCTCCTCAATAGATCCGGTGATTACTCGTCAGCGTTGTCGCTGTCGTTGTTGTCGCTGTCATCGCCGTCGTTGGACTCGGCGTTTTCAGGACGTTCACGACGCTCACGGCGCTCACTGCGGTTTTCTTCGGCCTTGAGCATCTCGGACTGACCGGTAACGGCTTCGTCGCGACGGATGACCAGGTTACGGATCACGGCATCGTTGTAGCGGAAGTTGTCTTCCAGCTCGGCCAGGGCCTTGCCGCTGCACTCAACGTTCAGCATCACGTAGTGAGCCTTGTGAACGTTGTTGATGGCGTAGGCCAGTTGACGACGGCCCCAATCTTCCAGACGGTGGATTTTGCCGCCGTCTTCTTCGATCAGCTTGGTGTAACGCTCGACCATGCCGCCGACTTGCTCGCTCTGGTCCGGGTGAACCAGAAAGATGATTTCGTAATGACGCATGAATGCTCCTTACGGGTTGTAGCCTGCCACGAAATGCGGTCAGGCAAGGAGTGAATGACTCTGTTGGACTTGCTGTGACGGATGGGCGCGCAAGCGCCTGCCATGACGGCAAGGGGCGACATTCTAGAGAAGCACCCTGGCGCACGCAAGGCGATTTGGCGATTTTTTGAACAGCCAATCGCCGGCGTTGTACCGGCGATTGTTTCAGGCTTTGAGTGCGCGACGCTGACGCAGCGCCTCGAACAGACAGATGCCGGTGGCGACCGACACGTTGAGACTGCTGACGCTGCCGGCCATGGGCAGCTTGACCAGATAATCGCAGTGCTCGCGGGTCAGGCGGCGCATGCCCTTGCCTTCAGCGCCCATGATCAGCACCGTCGGGCCGGTCAGGTCCTGCTGGAACAGCTCCTGCTCGGCTTCACCGGCCGTACCGACGATCCACAGGCCGCGCTGCTGGAGCTTTTCCAGGCTGCGCGCCAGGTTGGTCACCGCCACCAGCGGGATCACCTCGGCGGCCCCGCAAGCGACCTTGCGCACCACCGGCGTCAGCGTCGCCGACTTGTCCTTGGGCACGATCACCGCCAGGGCGCCCGCCGCATCGGCGGTACGCAGGCAGGCACCGAGGTTGTGCGGGTCGGTCACGCCATCGAGCACCAGCAACAGCGGCGGGCCTTCGCAACGGTCGAGCAACTCCTCGAGCATCGCCTCGCCCCACACCTGGCTCGGGCTGACTTCGGCGACCACGCCCTGATGCACACCTTCGACCCAGGCGTCCATCTCGCGACGCTCGCACTGGCCGACGGCGACGCGCGCCTGCCCGGCCAGTTCGAGCAGCGGTTGCACGCGCGGATCACTGCGACCATCGGCCAGCCAGATCTGCTTCACCCGCTTGGGGTGATGACGCAGCAGCGCCTCGACGGCATGCACGCCGTATATCTTTTCCAGCTGGCTCATGACTTGGCCTTGCCTTTCGACGGGCCCTTGCGATGGCGACTAGGCTTGCCGCCCTTGTCGGTCGCCTTGCCACCTTTCTTGCCGGAAGTCTTGGACTCGGCGAGCAGCGCCTTCTTCACGTCACGGCTTTTCTGCACATCGGTGTTACCAGCCGGCGCATTGCGCGAACCCCGGCCACCGCGGCTGTCGCTACCGGTTTCGCGGCGTTTGCGACCAGCAGGGGCCTGCTCGACCCCTTGAGCCATTTCGAAATCGATCTTGCGCTCGTCCAGATCGACGCGCATCACGGTCACCGACACGCTGTCGCCAAGGCGGTAGCTGCGCCCGCTGCGCTCACCGGCCAGGCGGTGATGCACCGGGTCGAAGTGGTAGTAGTCCGCCGGCAGTGCGGTGACGTGCACCAGACCTTCGACATAGATGTCCTTGAGCTCGACGAACAGGCCGAAACCGGTCACGGCGGTGATCACGCCCGGGAAGGTTTCACCGACGCGGTCTTTCATGAACTCGCACTTGAGCCAGTTGACCACGTCGCGGGTCGCTTCGTCGGCACGCCGCTCGGACATCGAGCACTGCTCGCCGAGCTGCTCGAGCATCGGCTCGTCGTACGGATAGATGCGCGCCTTGGGCATGCTCACGGCACCGGCACGCTCGACGTGCGGCGTGTCCTGCTTGGAGCGAATCACGCTGCGGATCGCGCGATGGATCAGCAGATCCGGATAGCGGCGAATCGGCGAGGTGAAGTGCGCGTAGGCGTCGTAATTGAGACCGAAGTGCCCCTGATTGTCAGCGCTGTACACCGCCTGGCTGAGCGAGCGCAGCATTACGGTCTGGATCAGGTGGTAATCCTCGCGACCGCGGATGCTTTCCAGCAAGGCCTGATAATCCTTGGGCGAAGGGCCGTCCTTGGACTTGCCGCGGTGCAGGGACAGCCCCAGCTCGCCGAGGAAGGCCTTGAGTTTTTCCAGGCGCTCCGGCGGCGGGCCGTCATGCACGCGGTACAGCGCCGGAATGCCGTGTTTCTGCATGAAGGCAGCGGTGGCCACGTTGGCGGCCAGCATGCATTCCTCGATCAGCTTGTGGGCATCGTTGCGCTGGGTCGGGCGGATCTCCGCGATCTTGCGGCCCGAGCCGAAGATGATGCGGGTTTCCTGGGTTTCGAAGTCGATGGCGCCGCGCTCGTGGCGAGCGGTGAGCAGCACCTGATAGAGCGAATAAAGCTGCTTGAGGTGCGGCAGCACGTCCTTGTACTCGCTGCGTAGGGCCTTGCCTTCGCTGCTCTTGGGCTGCTCGAGCATGGCGCTGACCTTGTTGTAGGTCAGGCGCGCATGGGAGTGGATCACCGCCTCGTAGAACTTGTAGTCGGTCATCTTGCCGGTCTTGGAGATCGAGATCTCGCAGACCATCGCCAGGCGATCGACCTTGGGGTTCAGCGAGCACAGGCCGTTGGACAGTTCTTCCGGCAGCATCGGGATGACTCGCTCCGGGAAGTACACCGAGTTGCCACGCACCTGAGCTTCGGCGTCCAGCGCCGAGCCGACCTTCACGTAATGGGAAACGTCGGCGATGGCTACATAAAGCTTCCAGCCACCGGAGAACAGGCGCCAGTTGCTGCCACTCTTCTCGCAGTAAACCGCATCGTCGAAATCGCGGGCATCTTCGCCGTCGATGGTGACGAAGGGGATGTGGCGCATGTCGACGCGGTTTTCCTTGTCCTTCTCCTCGACCTCGGGCTTGAGCTTGCGGGCTTCCTTGAGTACCGCCTCGGGCCAGACGTGGGGAATGTCGTAGCTGCGCAGCGCCACGTCGATTTCCATGCCCGGCGCCATGTAGTTGCCGACCACTTCGGTCACGTCGCCCTGGGGCTGGAAGCGCGGCGTCGGCCAGTGGGTGATCGTCACTTCGACGAACTGGCCCTGTTTGGCGCCGCCGTTACGGCCGGCGGTGACCAGCACTTCCTGCTGGATCTTCGGGTTATCGGGAATCACGAAGCCGATGCCGCTCTCTTCGTAATAACGACCGACGATGGTCTGATGACCACGGGAAATCACTTCGACGATGGCGCCTTCGCGGCGACCGCGACGGTCGAAACCGGAAACCCGCGCCAGCGCGCGGTCGCCATCGAATACCAGGCGCATCTGCGCTGGGCTGAGGAACAGGTCATCGCTGCCGTCATCGGGCACCAGGAAGCCGAAGCCGTCGCGGTGACCACTGACGCGGCCGAGGATCAGGTCCAGCTTGTCCACCGGCGCATAAGTGCCGCGGCGGGTGTAGATCAGTTGGCCGTCGCGCTCCATGGCGCGCAGTCGGCGGCGCAGGGCTTCGATCTGCTCGTCGGTGGTCAGCCCGAACTCTTCGAGCAGCTCCTCACGACTGGCGGGCGAGCCGCGATCAGCCAGCTGCTGAAGAATCAGCTCGCGGCTGGGAATGGGGTTGTCATATTTTTCCGCTTCTCGGGCGGCCTCGGGATCGAGGGATTGCCAATCGGCCATTAGAAACTGTTCACCTTATCTATAGAGTCGGTTTTTGCCATGTGCGTATTGAAGCGCGAAAGCGCCCTCCGGGTCAGCTTTCAGCGCGAATAATTTTTCGACGTCAGGGGTTTACAAGGTAAAAGCGCGACCGTATAGTTCGCGCCCACAGCGTCGAGCAGACGTTGTAACACGAAGCAGATGAGCAATCATCAGTTTCAGTGCCCAGGTGGCGGAATTGGTAGACGCGCTGGTTTCAGGTATCAGTGATCGCAAGATCGTGGAAGTTCGAGTCTTCTCCTGGGCACCAAATTTCGTGAAGCAGCTTGATAACCTGCTTTGCAAATAACGGACGTGATGATCCGTGTCGGTGACGACGAACATTACTGCAGTGCCCAGGTGGCGGAATTGGTAGACGCGCTGGTTTCAGGTATCAGTGATCGCAAGATCGTGGAAGTTCGAGTCTTCTCCTGGGCACCAAATTCAAAAAACCGAGCCAATGGCTCGGTTTTTTATTGCCTGTAGAAAAGTGGCTGGCAAGGCCTGGCAGTCACCAGGCCCGCGCCACCCTCCTCATACCTTGAACTGACCCAGGCTGCCCTTGAGCTGCCCCGCCAGGCCATCGAGCACGCGACCGCTATTGGCTGTCGCCGCCACCGCCTCCGCTGCACGCTGCGCCTCGGCATGGATCACCTCGACCCGACCACGTACCGCATCGGCACCCTCGGCCTGATGCGCTGCCGCCTGAGTAGCGGCATTGATAGCGCCGTGCACATCCTCGACCGAGCGCTGCACCACCTGCTGGATCCGCGCACTTTCACGCAGCGCCGCCAAGCCCTGATCCGCCTGCTGCCCAGCCTGACCGATTGCCCCGACCGCTTCACGAGCGCCCTGCTGCAGGGCGACGATATGCGACTGGATATCGCCGGTCGATTGCTGGGTCTTGCTGGCCAGAGCGCGCACTTCATCGGCCACCACGGCAAAGCCACGGCCGCTCTCGCCGGCCCGCGCCGCCTCGATGGCCGCGTTAAGGGCAAGGAGGTTGGTCTGCTCGGCAATCGAACGGATCACCGTAAGCACTACCTCGATCTGCTCGCTCTGCTTGGCCAACCGCTCGATGACTGCCGAGCCCGCCTCGACCCGCTGCACCAGCTCTTCGATGGAGCCACCGACCCGATTGGCGATGGCCGTGTTTTCCTGAGTAGACTGGCGAATCGCTTCGACCCGCTGCAGGGCCTCCTGCATGGCGCGACTTTCGGCCTGGGCCTCGTCGGCCATCGCTGCCAGCGCCTGCAGGCTGGCCGCCACTTCGTCACGCTGACGCTCGGCTGCCCGCTCGGCCGCGACACTACGAGCACTCAGCGCGGTGATTTCCTGACCGGTACGCACCGCCACCTCGCCAGCCTCACGCACGATGGGCTGCAGCTTGGCGACAAACCGGTTGACGGCCGAGGCCATCTCGCCGACCTCGTCACGGCTGTCGATTTCGATCCGGCGGGTCAGGTCGCCCTCCCCGGCGGCCAGATCATCCAGCGCCGCGATCAGAGTGCGCAGGCGCACCACGACACGACGCCCCAACACGATCGCCAGCGCCAGCAACACCCCGAGACCAACCACAGCCAGACCAACCCCGATGCGCCAGCGCAGATTGGAGGCAGCCGTGTCGACTGCTGCACCGGTGTTGGTCGCCATGCTCTGGGCCGCCTGCTGCGCCGAGGCCAGACGCTCCGATAGCGCCTTGGCACTGTCCGTGGAGGCGCCGGCCAGGCTGTCGGCCACCAGCTGGCCGCCGCTGGCCAGCAAGGCCTCGAAACGCTTGTCGACCGCCTGCAGCTCGGCCTCGATGGCGGAAGTGGAAACCCCCATCAGCACCTTGCCGATTTCCACATCGTTAGGGCTGATGCTGGCTTCGACGAAATACACGCCCGGGTCGGTCTTGGCCGCATTGATTACCTTATCCAGCGCCCGCTCGCCCGCCCCGGTGTCGAGCATGTGCTGAATCTGCTCATTCTGGCGGTTGAGGTAACGGGTCAGGTGGTTACCCTCGGCATCGTCGTAGATCACGAACAGCACGTTGGGGTTGCGCTGCGCACGGCGGGCGAATTCCGACAGCGCGGGAATATCGGAATCCCACATGGCCCGCGGCGCCACGGCGGCGAGCAACTGCGCCAGATCATTGGCGGAATCGCGCAGACTGCGCTCGAGACTGGCGCGAATCTGCACCCGCTCTTCACTGAGACGACTCGACAGCCCGGCCGACAGACTCTCACGGGTACGTACCGAAAGCCCGCCCAGGCTAGCCGACACGTCCTTGTTGGCCTGCTCCAACTCGGTCGCCAGACGCTGGGAATCGCTGCCCAGCTGATGCTCAAGATCGGTCACCAGACCATCTACGGTGCTGCGCGTCAGTGCCAGCACCAGCACCACCTGGATGAACAGCGCCACGCCCAGCGCGATGAACACGGGCAGCAACAGGCGACTACGCAACAGCGAAAAGACAGCGATCACGGGCAAATCCTCCGACCGCCAGAGGAGCGGCAACTTCAGGGTAGGAGCAAGTCAAAGCAAGGCGCGTGCCGAATAGCGGCACATCGCCAGATTGCACCCGGGCCTCGCGCCTCGTCAAACGAAAACGGGCCGCCCAAGGGCGACCCGTTTCGTTTACCGACCTACGGCTCCTTCAGGAGCCTCTACCACTCAGGCGAAAGGATGACGCAGCACGATGGTCTCGTTGCGATCCGGGCCGGTGGAGATGATGTCGATCGGCGCACCGACCAGTTCTTCCAGGCGCTTGATATAGGCGCGGGCGTTGGCCGGCAATTCTTCCAGGGTCTTGGCACCCAGGGTCGACTCGCTCCAGCCCGGCATTTCCTCGTACACCGGCTCCAGGCCGATGTAGCTGTCGGCATCGGTCGGTGCGTCGATGACGGCGCCGTTCTCGTTCTTGTAGCCCACACAGATACGGATGGTTTCCAGACCGTCGAGCACGTCCAGCTTAGTCAGGCACAGGCCCGAAATGCTGTTGACGTCGATGGCGCGACGCAGGATCACGGCGTCGAACCAGCCGCAACGACGGGCACGGCCGGTAGTAGCACCGAACTCGTGGCCGCGCTTGGCCAGGAAGGCGCCGACGTCATCGAACAGCTCGGTCGGGAACGGACCGGAGCCGACGCGGGTGGTATAGGCCTTGGTGATGCCGAGGATGTAGTCGATGTACATCGGGCCAACGCCGGAACCGGTGGCGATACCGCCGGCGGTGGTGTTGGAACTGGTGACGTACGGGTAGGTGCCGTGGTCGATGTCCAGCAGCGAGCCCTGAGCGCCTTCGAACATGATGTCCTTGCCGGCGCGACGCAGGTTGTGCAGCTCGGCAGTGACGTCGAGCATCATCGGCTTGAGCTGCTCGGCGTATTCCATGCACTGATCCAGGGTTTCCTGGAAGTCGATGGCCGGCTCCTTGTAGTAATTCACCAGCTGGAAGTTGTGGTAATCCAGCAGCTCGCCGAGCTTGGCGGCGAAGCGCTCGCGGTGGAACAGATCACCGATGCGCAGGCCGCGGCGGGCGACCTTGTCTTCATAGGCTGGGCCGATGCCGCGACCGGTGGTGCCGATCTTCAGCTCACCGCGGGCCTTCTCGCGCGCCTGGTCCAGCGCTACGTGGTAGGACAGGATCAGTGGGCAGGACGGGCTGATGCGCAGGCGCTCGCGCACCGGTACGCCCTTCTCTTCCAGCTTGGTGATCTCGCGCAGCAGGGCGTCGGGCGCGACCACCACGCCGTTGCCGATCAGGCACTGCACACCCTCGCGCAGCACGCCCGACGGGATCAGGTGCAATACGGTCTTTTCGCCATCGATCACCAGGGTGTGACCGGCGTTGTGGCCGCCCTGGTAGCGCACAACGGCGGCGGCGTGTTCGGTGAGCAGATCGACGATCTTGCCCTTGCCCTCATCACCCCACTGGGTGCCCAGGACGACGACATTCTTACCCATGATACTTGTCCTCTTCGCGCAAGCTTGAGCCGGTCGCGGCCGGCGAAAAAAATCAGAATAGACGAGCCCGCAGGCCGCTCAGTCCAGCGCCAGCACCTGCCAGCGACCCTCATGCAATACCAGTTGGCGATCGCAGTGCGCCTGCACCGCCTCGCTCAATTGCTGCCCCGGCAGCGCCTGCACCACGCGCTCGCCGTCGGCGCGCAAGCGGCGCACCGCCTGCCACAGATAGACGTCGTGGCTGTCCGGCGCCCAGATGCCTGCCGGCTCTTCGCCGAGCGGCATGCGGCCGAGCGTCACCAGGGTCTTCAGGTCGGTGGAGAAGCCGGTAGCCGGACGGGCGCGGCCGAAGTCGGCGCCGATGTCGTCATAGCGCCCGCCCTGGGCGATCGCCTGCCCCACGGCCGGCACGAACGCGGCGAACACCACGCCGGTGTGATAGTGGTAACCGCGCAGCTCGCCGAGATCGAAATACAGCGGTAGCTCCGGGTAACGCAGCTCCAGCGCATCGGCGATGGCCACTAGCTCGTCGAGAGCGGCATGCACGTCGTCCGGCGCATCGACCAGGCAGGCCTGGGCCAGATCCAGCACGTCGCGGCTGCCGCACAGCTCGGCCAGGGCGCGCAGCATGCGGCGCAGCGAGTCCGGCAGCGCTTCGGTGAGCGCATCGATCTCGTCCATGGCCTTGCGCTGCAGCGCATCGAATAGCTGCTGCTCGGCTTCGCCGGAGAGCTCGGCGGCACGCACCAGGCCGCGGTAGATACCGACGTGGCCCAGGTCCATGTGCACGTCCGGTACCTCGGCCAGCTCAAGGGTATCGACCAGCAGGCTGATCACCTCAACATCGCTGGCCGGACTGGCGTCGCCGTACAGTTCCGCGCCCAACTGGATCGGGCTGCGCGAAGTGGTCAGCGCCCGCGGCTGCGCATGCAGCACGCTGCCGGCGTAGCACAGGCGGCTCGGCCCTTCACGGCGCAGGGTATGCGCATCGATGCGCGCGACCTGCGGGGTGATGTCGGCACGGAAACCCATTTGCCGGCCAGACAGCGGATCGGTCACCTTGAAGGTACGCAGATCCAGATCCTGGCCCGCGCCGGTGAGGAGCGACTCCAGGTACTCGATGTGGGGAGTGACCACGAATTCATAGCCCCAGCGCTGGAAAAGATCCAGCACCTGGCGACGCGCGATTTCGATGCGCGCCGCTTCCGGGGGCAATACTTCTTCGATCCCATCTGGCAGCAGCCAGCGGTCTACCGTTGCCATTTCGCCATTTCCCTCTTGATACGGGCGGCACAAGCCTTCAGTGAAGCGGATGGGAAGCCGAGCGCGGCAACAGGCCGGTCGACTCCAGGAACGGGCATCGAGACGATCAGAGATTTGATTGCACGAAGCCCCCACGCCAGCGGCGCGGAAAGGGGCAAGGTCAGGGACCTTGAAAGACAGAACGTAACGCTCAGTTCGTGCCGCATGATTCCCACAGGCGTAAAAAAGCCGGGATTTTCCCGGCTGCCGCATCATACCACGTCGAAAGCCTCAAGCCGCAAGCTTCACACGACAAGCGAGCACGGGGCTCGGCTTGCGGCGTCTGGCTTGCGGCTCGGAGCCTCGTTATGGCTTGGACTTCTCCAGGTAACGGAAGAAATCGCTGCTCGGATCCAGCACCAGCACGTCACGCTTGTCGGAGAAGCTCTCGCGATAGGCGTTCAGGCTGCGATAGAAGGCGTAGAACTCCTGATCCTGGCCATAGGCCTTGGAGTAGATGGCCGCGGCCTGGGCATCACCCTCACCGCGCAGCTCCTCGGCCTGGCGATACGCCTCGGCGAGAATCACGCGCTGCTGACGATCGGCGTCGGCGCGAATACCTTCTGCCAGCTCCTTACCCTTGGCGCGGTGCTCACGGGCCTCGCGCTCACGCTCCGAACTCATGCGGTCGAAGACGCTGCGGTTGACTTCCTTGGGCAGGTCGATGGCCTTGACGCGAACGTCCACCACCTCGATACCCAGCTCACGCTGCGCCGCGCGGTTGAGCGAGGCGGTGACGTCAGCCATCAGCGCATCACGCTCGCCGGACACCGACTCGTGCAGAGTGCGCTTACCGAACTGGTCACGCAGCGAGGCCTCGAGACGACGCGACAGACGCTCGTCGGCGATCTGCTTCACGCCCGAAGTCGCGGTGTAGTAACGCTCGGCGTCCTGCACGCGCCATTTGGCATAAGCATCGACCATCAGCGCTTTCTTTTCGAGCGTCAGGAAGCGCGAGTTGACGGTATCCAGGGTCAGCAGGCGGGCATCGAACTTGCGCACTTGGTTGACGTACGGAATCTTCATGTGAAGCCCCGGCTGCACGTCCGCCTCGACGATACGACCGAACTGCAGCAATACCGCCCGCTCGGTCTGCGCCACGATGTAGAAGCTGCTCCAGGCCACCAGGGCCAGCACCACGCCCGCGATCAGGGTCACCAGTGATTTATTGCTCATCAGCGGCTCTCCCTTGTACGCACGTCTGGCTGCCCAACGTTGTTACCCACACGCGCGCCGAGATCGGCAGCGCCGGCACCGGCCGCGCCGGACGACGGATTGCTGCTGCCGCCACGGCTGTCGATCATCTTGTCCAGCGGCAGATAGAGCAGGTTGTTCTGCCCCTTGTCGCCGGTTACCAGCACCTTGCTGGTGTTGGTCATCATCTGCTGCATGGTGTCCAGATACAGACGCTCGCGAGTGATTTCCGGTGCCTTGCGGTACTCGGCAACCAGCGCGGTGAAGCGATCCGCCTCACCCTGGGCGCGGGAGATCACTTCGTCGCGGTAACCGCTGGCGTCCTCGATCAGACGCTGGGCCTGACCACGGGCTTCCGGCACCACACCGTTGGCATAGGTTTCCGCCAAGTTCTTCTCGCGCTGCTCGTCTTCACGGGCACGAATCACGTCATCGAAGGCTTCCTGCACTTCACGCGGCGCTGCGGCGCTCTGCAGGTTCACCTGGGTAACGGTGATACCGGTGCGGTAGGTGTCGAGGAAACGCTGCAGACGCTCGCGAACATCACCGGCCATCTGCTCACGGCCTTCGGTCAGCACCTGATCCATCTCGGTGGAGCCCACCACGTGGCGCACGGCGCTGTCGGTGGCGTGCTGCAGGCTGGTTTCCGGCATGTCGACGTTGAGCACGTAATCCTTGAGGCTGCTGATCTTGTACTGAACGGTCAGCGGCACTTCGATGATGTTCTCGTCTTCGGTCAGCATCTGCCCCTGCTTGCTGTAAGCACGCTCGCGGGTGACGTTTTCCTGAAACTTGCGATCAATCGGTGGGAAATAGATGTTCAGACCCGGGCCGACCGTCTCGTAGTACTTGCCGAAACGCAGCACCACGGCCTGTTCCTGCTCGTCGACCACGTAGATGGCGTTGTACAGCCAGAAGGCGCCGACCACGGCCAGCGCAACGAACAGCAGGCCGAAACCGCCACCCTTGCCACTATCGGAGCCGCTACCATCACTGCCGCGTTTCTTGCGGCCACCGAACAACCCATTGAGGTTGTCCTGCAGCTTGCGGAAGGCTTCGTCAAGATCCGGTGGTCCCTTGCGATCGCCGCCGCCACCGCCTTTACCGCCACGGCCGCCGCCACCCCAGGGATCCTGATTATTCGAGTTGCCACCCGGCTCATTCCAAGCCATAGCGCTCTCCATACTGATAAAGCAAAGACGCGCCCAACGGCGCGCCCACCAATGCTACAGAATGCCTGCTTCCAGCGGCAAAATCACCGCTGCGGGCTTTATTGCAAAGTGTGTTGCTCGATGAACTCCACCGGCTGCAGCCCCTCGCGACTGACCAGACGATTGAGTTCGACCCGCGGGATACGCACCTGCAACAGGCTGCTGCCGTCTTCGGCATAGGACTCCTGCAGCACCGCGCCCAGTTCAAAGAATTGCGCCCTCAGGCGCGCCAAGCGCTGCGGCAGCCGCAGCGTGGCGACGAACAGGTCGTCACCAAGCAGCTCGGCGATCGCCTGCTTGAGCAGCGGCAAACCGCGACCATCACGCGCCGACAACCACACCCGCTCCGGACGCCCATCTGCATTGCGCTGAATCTGCGGTTCGACGCCTTCGAGCAGGTCGAGCTTGTTATAGACCTCGAGCACCGGCAGGTCCTGGGCACCGATTTCACCGAGCACCTCGAGCACCTGCTCGATCTGCGCATCGCGCTCCGGCTCGTGGGAGTCGATCACGTGCAGCAGCAGATCGGAGTTGCTCGACTCTTCGAGAGTCGCGCGAAACGCCTCGACCAGCTTGTGCGGCAGGTGACGGATGAAGCCCACGGTATCGGCCAGCACCACAGGCCCCAGGTCGTCGAGTTGCAGACGACGCAGGGTCGGGTCGAGGGTGGCGAACAGCTGATCGGCCGCGTAGACCTCGGACTCGGTCAGAGCGTTGAACAGCGTGGACTTGCCGGCGTTGGTGTAGCCGACCAGCGACACGGAGGGAATATCGGCCCGCTTGCGGCCGCGGCGCGCCTGCTCACGCTGGCTGCGCACCTTCTCCAGCTTCTGCTTGATCTGACGGATGCGCACACGCAACAGGCGGCGGTCGGTTTCCAGCTGGGTTTCACCCGGGCCGCGCAGACCGATACCACCCTTCTGTCGTTCGAGGTGAGTCCAGCCACGCACCAGGCGCGTGCTCATGTGATCGAGCTGAGCCAGCTCGACCTGCAGCTTGCCTTCGTGGGTACGTGCGCGCTGGGCGAAGATATCGAGAATCAGCCCGGTGCGATCCAGCACGCGACACTCGAACATGCGCTCGAGGTTACGTTCCTGACTGGGCGTGAGGACATGATTGAAAATGACCAGGTCGGCCTCATGGGCCTTGACCTGGTCACGCAGCTCTTCCACCTTGCCGCTACCGATGAGGAACTTCGCGGTGGGCCGGCTATTGGGCACACTGAAGAACGCCACGGTATCGGCACCGGCGGACAGTGCCAATTCCTGAAACTCCTGGGGATCCTCGCTCGCCTCGGTGTTCTGACTATCCAGATGAACCAGGATGGCCCGTTCACCCCCTTCATGGCGCTCGAAGAACAATGCGACCCCCTGGCTTAGACGTTACCTGGCTCGGACTCGGCCTGATCAGACTCCGACGCGCTTGGCAGGCGAACCGGACGGCTCGGCACCACGGTGGAGATCGCGTGCTTGTAGACCATCTGGCTGACGGTGTTCTTCAGCAGGATGACGAACTGGTCGAAGGATTCGATCTGGCCCTGCAGCTTGATGCCGTTGACCAGGTAGATGGAAACCGGAACGCGCTCCTTCCGCAGGGTGTTGAGGTAAGGGTCTTGTAGCGAATGCCCTTTTGACATGTGCCGCACTCCTAAATGAATCGATAAATGAAATAGTGTTTGAACGGTTTGCTTGGCCTACAAACGGCTTTGGCACATCTTCCCCCAAGGATAGACGGCCGGCGGCAAGGTCTCAGCTCAATATGGAGACCGTTGCCATGTATTTCAAGGCACGTGGCAGATTGTCGCAATCGAGACTGTCAAGCCAGTGCACATTTTGCCAACTGCGTAACCAGGTAAATTGCCGCTTGGCCAACTGGCGGGTGGCAATGATGCCGCGCTCGCGCATCTGCGCTGCGCTGAGCCGCCCTTCCAGATGATCCCACACCTGCCGGTAACCTACCGCTCTAATAGACGGCATTTCACCGTGCAAGTCACCTCGCCGATGCAGGCGTTCGACCTCGGCGACGAAGCCCTGTTCCAGCATCAGATCAAATCGTTTAGCGATTCGTTCGTGGAGAATCTGCCGCTGCGCCGGCGCTATCGCCAGCTGCGCGACAGTATAGGGCAAGCCGCCGCCCTCGGCTGCCGCTTCACTCTGCTGTTCACGCAGTTGCGTCATGGTCATGCCGCTGACCCGGAACACCTCCAAGGCGCGAACCAGACGCTGCGGATCGTTCGGATGAATGCGCACCGCCGACTGCGGGTCCACCGCCTGCAGCTCGGCATGTAGCGCCGCCAGGCCATCCTGCTCGGCTCGCGCTTCGAGCTCGGCGCGCACCTCAGCGTCGGCGCCCGGCATATCGGCCAGGCCATCGAGCAGCGCCTTGTAATAGAGCATGGTGCCGCCGACCAACAACGGGATACGACCCCGCGCGGTGATATCGGCCATGGCCGCCAGGGCATCACGGCGGAAATCGGCCGCCGAATAGGCTTCGGACGGATCGCGAATATCCACCAGATGATGGGGAAAGGCCTCGAGGGTGGCGCGATCAGGTTTGGCGGTGCCGATGTCCATGCCGCGATAGACCAGCGCCGAGTCCACACTGATCAGCTCGCAGGGCAACACGCGCGCCAGGGCCAGGGCCAGATCGGTCTTGCCGGACGCGGTCGGCCCCATCAGAAAGATGGCGGGAGGCAAAGAGGACATCAACACGACTCGAATGAACGGCGGCCCATTTTCCGGGCCTGAGCCGCCGGCCGCAAGCGCGACGCTGGGTTACTGGCCGCGCAGGAACAACTTGTCCAACTGATCCAGGCTCATCTGCGTCCAGGTCGGCCGGCCATGGTTGCACTGGCCGCTGCGCTCGGTCTGTTCCATATCACGCAGCAGGCCGTTCATCTCCGGCAAGGTCAGGCGGCGATTGGCGCGCACGGCGCCGTGACAGGCCATGGTCGCCAGCAACTCGTTGAGGTGCGCCTGAATACGGTCACTGGTGCCGTACTCGAGCAGGTCGGACAGCACGTCGCCCACCAGACGCGTCGCCTCGGCCTGCTTGAGCAGCGCCGGAATCTGGCGGATCGCCAGGGTTTCCGGGCCCAGACGCTGCAGCTCGAAGCCGAGCTTCAGGAACCACTGGCCGTGCTCTTCGGCGCAGTCCGCTTCGCGCTGGCTGACGGCGATGGACTCGGGTACCAGCAGCGGCTGGCCGCGCAGGCCCTCGCTGGCCATCGCCACCTTGAGACGCTCGTAGGTGATGCGCTCATGGGCCGCGTGCATGTCCACGACCACCAGGCCGTGGGCATTTTCGGCCAGGATATAGATGCCCTTGAGCTGAGCGATGGCGTAACCCAAAGGCGGGATATCACCCTGAACCTCAGGCAAGGCAGCCGGCGCGCTGCTGGTGGCCAGCGGCGCGTAGAACTCGCGATAGACGCCCTGGGCCTCGGCAGCCGGCAGCTTGGCTTCGCTGCGCTGGCCCTGATAACCGGCGCCGGGCGAACGCCAGACCGACTCGGCCGGGCGCTCGAGCACGCTGGCGGAAAGCCCCATCTCACCTTGCGGTCCGAACTCGCCGGCAGCCAGACCGGTAGGCCGCAGCACCGTGTCGGCCGCCGCCGGGGTGGCCAACTGATCCTCCGGACGCACCTCGCCGAGCGCGCGATGCAGAGTGCCGTAGAGGAAGTCGTGCACCATGCGGCCTTCGCGGAAGCGCACCTCGTGCTTGGTCGGATGCACGTTGACGTCGACGGCAGTCGGGTCGATTTCCAGAAACAGCACGAAGGTCGGGTGACGACCGTTGAACAGCACGTCGCGGTACGCCTGGCGCACCGCGTGGGCGACCAGCTTGTCGCGCACCATGCGACCGTTCACGTAGAAATACTGCAGATCCGCCTGGCTGCGCGAGAAGGTCGGCAACCCGACCCAACCCCATAGATGCAAACCGTTGCGCTCGATATCGATGGGCAGCGCCTGCTCCAGAAATCCGGCACTGCACACCGAGGCGACACGCCGGGCGCGGCTCACGTCGTCGTTGGCTTCGTGCAGGGTCAGTACGTTCTTGCCGTTGTGGCGCAGATGGAAGGCCACATCGAAACGTGCCAGCGCCAGGCGCTTGATGACTTCCTGCAGGTGATCGAACTCGGTCTTCTCGGCCTTGAGGAATTTGCGCCGCGCCGGTGTGTTGAAGAACAGGTCGCGCACTTCCACCGAGGTGCCGACCGGGTGGGCCGCCGGCTGCACGCGCGGCTGCATCTCGCGGCCTTCGGTCTCCACCTGCCAGGCCTGCTCGGCGCCGGCAGTGCGCGAGGTGAGCGTCAGCCGCGCCACGGAGCTGATCGACGCCAGGGCCTCACCGCGAAAGCCCATGCTCATCACCTGCTCGAGGTCTTCGAGCTCGCGAATCTTGCTGGTGGCGTGGCGGGCCAGTGCCAGCGGCAGATCATCGGCAGCGATGCCGCGGCCGTCGTCGCGCACGCGCAGCAGCTTCACGCCACCCTGCTCGACATCCACTTCGATGCGTTTGGCCCCGGAATCCAGGCTGTTTTCCAGCAGCTCCTTGGCCACCGACGCCGGGCGTTCGACCACCTCACCGGCGGCAATCTGGTTCGCCAGCCGCGGGCTGAGCAGCTGAATGCGCGCTACGTCACTCATGGCTGGACAGCCAGGGCGGTCGCGGGAATCTGCAGCGTCTGGCCGACCTTGATCACGTCGGACTTCAGCGAGTTGGCGCTACGCAGGCTCGCCAGGCTGACCTGATAGCGCTGGGCGATCAGCGCCAGGCTTTCCCCGGAGGCGACCCGGTGCTCGCGTGGCCCCTGGGCGACCTTGCCGTTGTCGCGCAGCCAGGCAATGTAGGTGCCGGGCGGCGGGTTCTGCTCGAAGAACTGCTTCACGCCGGTGACGATGGAGCGCGCCAGGCTCTGCTGATGGCTGGCCGAGTGCAGCTTGCGCGCCTCGCTGGGGTTGGAGATGAAGCCGGTTTCCACCAGGATCGATGGAATGTCCGGCGACTTCAGCACCATGAAGCCAGCCTGCTCGACGCGGCGCTTGTGCAGCGGTGTGACCTGGCCCATCTGGCCGAGCACCTTCTGCCCGACATTCAGGCTGGACGACAACGACGCGGTCATCGACAGGTCGAGCAGCACGCCGGCGAGCATGCGGTCCTTGTCTTCGAGGCTGACGTTGCCGGCACCGCCGATAAGATCGGACTGGTTCTCGGTGTCCGCCAGCCAGCGGGCGGTTTCCGAGGTGGCGCCGCGGTCGGAGAGCGCGTACACCGAGGCGCCGAAGGCGGCGGCACGGGGCGCGGCATCGGCGTGAATGGACACGAACAGATCGGCGCCCTTCTTGCGGGCGATCTCGGTGCGCTTGCGCAGCGGGATGAAGTAGTCGCCGGTACGCACCAGCTCACCACGGAAGCCCTTCTGGGCATTGACCTGACGCTGCAGCTCCTTGGCGATGGCCAGGGTCACGTTCTTCTCGAACTGCCCCTTGGTCGGCCCCAGTGCGCCGGGGTCCTCACCGCCATGGCCGGCATCGATGGCGATCACGATATCGCGCTTGCCGCCGGGCACAGGAGCCGCCTTGGGCGGCGCCTGGGTCGGCGTGACGGGCACCGGCGGCTGACTGGCCGTGGTGGTGGACGGCAGGCTCGGCGCGGCATCGGAGGGCTGATCGAACAGGTCGACCACCAGGCGATTGCCGTACTGCTGATTGGGTGCCAGGGTGAAGCTCTTCGGCGTGACCTGGGCCGAGACGTCGATGACCACCCGCAGGTCGTCCGGCGTGCGCTGCGCCGAGCGCACCGAGGTAATGGGGGTGTTGCTCAGTGCCAGTTTGTCGAGCGGGGTGGCCAGCTTGGCGCCGCTGATATCGATGACGATGCGATCCGGCGCGGTCAGGGTGAACACGCTGTGCTGCACCGGGCCGGACAGGTCGAAGACCAGACGCGTGTTGTCCGGTGCGCGCCACAGGCGAACACTGCGCACATCCGACGCGGCCCACACGTCGGCAGCCATGACCGCCAACATCAGCCCGACCGCGATCATTCGCGCGCCTATGCGCATACCCGCCCCCACTCTCTTGTTCATGCTCCAGGTGCCAGAACGGCACACCAGCTTTCACCCTTCGCACCATGACTGCGAAGCAGCAGCGACCGGCCACCCGATCGCGGGGTAATGGTAATGTCCAGGTCGGCCTTTGGCAAAACGCCGGTACCCCGCTGGGGCCATTCGATCAGGCACAGGGCGTCGCCCTCGAAGTAATCGCGAATGCCGAGAAACTCCAGCTCCTCGGGATCGACCAGGCGATAGAGGTCGAAATGAAAGGCGCGGACTTCGCCGATCTCGTAGGGCTCGACCAGGGTGAAGGTCGGGCTTTTCACCGCTCCACGGTGACCAAGGCCCTGCAGGATGCCACGCGACAGCGTGGTCTTGCCCGCGCCCAGATCGCCTTCCAGGTAAATCACGCCGCGCCCTCCAGTGGCCGCAGCGATACGCGCGCCGAGCGCCAGCATGGCGTCTTCATCGGCGGCGAACAGTTCTAATTCCGACAAGCGGCTCGCTCCTGTAATAAATGGCGGATAGCGTCGCACAGATCGCTGGCCGCCAGACCATTTCCTTTATGGGCCAGTGACTCACCGGCACAGGCATGCACCCACACGCCAAGGGCGGCCGCCTGCCACGCGCTGCAGCCCTGGGCGATCAGCGCACCGATCAGCCCGGCCAGCACATCACCCAGGCCGGCACCGGCCATCACCGGATCGCCGCGATCGCACACCAGCAGGCGACCGGTCGGGTCGGCAATCAGCGTGCCGGCGCCCTTGAGCACGCAGACCACCTCGTAACGCCGGGCCAGCGCCCTGGCCGCTGCCGGGCGATCCGCCTGCAGCTCGGCCGTGGAGATGCCCAGCAGGCGCGCCGCCTCACCGGGGTGCGGGGTAATCACGCTACCGCGGGCGATGCGCACATTATCTGCGGCCAGCAGGTTGAGCGCGTCGGCATCCCATACCTGAACGCCACCAGCGGCAGCGGCTGCCGACAGCAGACTGCGGCCCCAGGCGCCCTGCCCGAGCCCAGGCCCGACGACCCAGACCGAGATCTTGTCTGCCAACGCGTGTAATTGATTGGCCGAGGCGACCGCCAGGCTCATCACCTCGGGCAGGCGCGTTTGCGCGGCGCCGATATGCTCCGCGCGAGTGGCCAGTGACACCATGCCGGCGCCGCCGCGCAGCGCGCTCTGGGCCGACAGGAGCGCCGCGCCGCCGGTACCCTGATCGCCGCCGACCACCAGCAGATGGCCCAACTGGCCCTTGTGGGTAGTCGGCTGGCGAGAGGCAACCCTGGGTAGCGCAGCGCCGGCCAGGCGTTGCGCCATAAATGGCTCACTCGCCACGATCTCACTGTCGGCCTGCAAGTCATCGAATACCAGGCGGCCAACATGATCGAGCGCCTGGCCAACGAACAGGCCGATCTTCAGACCGATCAAAGTCACGGTCAGCTGCGCCGTTACCGCACGGCCAAGCACCTGCCCGCTGTCGGCGCAGATGCCGGATGGAATATCCACTGCCAGCACCGGCTGGCCACTGCGGTTGATCCAGTCGATAGCCAATGCATAAGGCTCGTGCACCTCGCCCGCCAAACCAGTGCCGAGCAGCGCATCGACCAGCACACCCCGAGGCTCGGCCTCAGCCTGCCACGGCAGTATCTCGACACCGGCAGCGCGTGCCTCCTCATAAGCCAGCGCGGCATCGCCCTGCAAACGCTGCGGCTCGCTGACGGCCAGCACCCGCACCTGCCAGCCGGCACGCTGAGCCAGCGCCGCGACCAGATAACCATCACCGGCATTGTTGCCGCGGCCGGCCAGCACGGTCACCGCGCCAGCTTCCGGCCACTCCCGGCGCAGCGCCCGCCAGATGGCGTGGGCCGCGCGCTGCATCAGCTCGAAACCTGGCGTACCGGCAGCGATCAGCGCGCCATCCAGCGCCCGCACCTGGGCGGCGCTGTAGAGCGCGAGGGGAAGATCGTCTGATGAATGCCGCATGCCTGAGCTCCGATGTCTGGCAGAATTATACGCCGCCTACTGCAGATTCCCGCCCAGCATGACCGACGCCGCCCCCGACCTCGCCAGCCTCGCCCAGTCCATCAAGGACTGGGGCCGTGAACTGGGCTTCCAGCAGGTGGGCATCAGCGGCCTGGAGTTGGGCGAGCACGAGGCCCACCTGCAGCGCTGGCTGGATGCCGGCTACCAGGGCGAGATGGACTATATGGCCGCACATGGCCGCAAACGTTCACATCCCGACGAGCTGGTGCCCGGCACCCTGCGCGTGGTGTCGCTGCGTATGGACTACCTGCCCGGCGACACGCAGATGGCCCAGCGCCTGCAGGAGCCGGAAAAAGCCTACGTGTCGCGCTACGCCCTGGGCCGCGATTACCACAAGCTGATCCGCAAACGTCTGCAGCAGCTCGCCGAGCGCATCCAGGAGGCTATCGGTCCCTTCGGCTATCGCGCCTTCGTCGACAGCGCGCCGGTGCTGGAGAAAGCCATCGCCGAACAATCCGGCCTCGGCTGGATCGGCAAGAACACCCTGGTGCTCAACCGCAAGGCTGGCAGTTATTTCTTTCTCGGCGAGCTGTTCGTCGACATCCCGCTGCCCGAGGACGCGCCGCACGGCAGCGAACACTGCGGGCGCTGCAGCGCCTGCCTGGACATCTGCCCGACCGCCGCCTTCGTCGGCCCCTACGTGCTCGATGCCCGGCGCTGCATTTCCTACCTGACCATCGAGCTCAAGGGGCCGATCCCGGAAGAGCTGCGCGCGCCCATCGGCAATCGCGTGTTCGGCTGCGACGACTGCCAGATGGTCTGCCCCTGGAACCGCTTCGCCAAACCTACCGAGCAGAGTGATTTCCAGCCGCGGCACAGCCTCGACAATGCCGAGCTGGCCGAGCTGTTTCGCTGGAGCGAGGAGGAGTTTCTTAGCCGTACCGAAGGCTCACCCTTGCGCCGCGCCGGTTACGAGCGCTGGCTGCGTAACCTGGCCGTCGGCCTGGGCAACGCGCCGTCGAGCATCCCGGTACTGGAAGCGCTGGAGGCGCGCCGCGAGTATCCGTCGGAGCTGGTGCGCGAGCATGTGCGCTGGGCACTGGAGCAGCACGCCCAGCGCCAGAGCTGATCCAATACCGTAGCCTGGATCGAGCGCAGCGAAACCCAGGAATCTCCCCGGGTTACGCCTATGGCTAACCCGGGCTACGGAATTGCAGCCTTCACACCCTGAGCAGGTGCTGGCGGTAGTACTTGAGCTCGGCGATGGACTCGCGGATGTCGTCCAGCGCCTGGTGCGTGCCGGTTTTCACAAAGCCTTCCTTGACGCCCGGCGCCCAGCGCTCGGCGAGAATCTTCAGGGTCGACACATCCAGATAGCGGTAGTGGAAGTAGGCTTCCAGCGCCGGCATGTACTTGTAGAGGAAGCGGCGATCCTGGCCGATGCTGTTGCCGCAGATCGGCGACTTGCCCTTCGGCACCCACCGTTCCAGAAAGGCGATGGTCTGCGCCTCGGCTTCGGCCTGGCTGATCTTGCTGTCGCGCACGCGTTGAGTCAGGCCGCTTTCGCCATGGGTACGGGTGTTCCACTCGTCCATGGCCGCCAGGCGCTCGTCGCTCTGGTGCACGGCGATCACCGGGCCTTCGGCAAGCACATTGAGTTCGCTGTCGGTGACGATGGTCGCCATCTCGATGATGACGTCCGTCTCGGGATCGAGTCCGGTCATTTCCAGGTCGATCCAGATCAGATTCTGTGGGTTCTGCATGCTGCGCTCCTCCAATAGGCCTGACATTCTAGCCAATCTCCCAAAGCAGCAGGCGTGAATCGCGCCAGTCTTTCAGCTCCACGACGCGCTGCGGCGCCACGCCAGGAATCTCGAAGGTATTGCTGATCAGCCAGGCACCTTTCGGGAGTTCGGCGCGGGCTTTATCCCACAACGCTGGCATCGGCGTAGGTGATAGAAAGCAGTAGGCAACGTCGATGGTGCTCAACTCGCTGCGCCATAGGTTCTGGTAGCGAATCCGACAATTGCGCTGGCCGAGGCAGCGCAGCCAGGCAATGACGAAGGACAGCGGCGCGGTTTCCACGCCGGTGAACTGCGCCTGTGGAAAATATTTAGCCAGCCACAGCAAGGTGCCGGCCGGGCCACAGCCCAGGTCGACGAAGCTGAAACGCTCGCCGCGGCCTTCGAGCAGGCGGGCTAATTCGTGTCGGGTACCGGCGCCAGTCAGATAAAGCGGCACGCGCTCGCCGAAGCTGTTCCAGTTGAGCAGCAGCAACAACAGAAAGCCGAGCAGAAACAGCCAGGACGGCAGCGGCGCCCCACTGGCCAGCAGCAAACCCGGCACGAACAGCAGATTCAGCCACCACCACCAGCGCGACAGGCCTAACCAGCGAGCCACGCAGGCGCAGAGCAGGCCGTGCAGCAAACCGGCGGCCAAGGGGCTCGCGCGCCACTCGAACAACCGGGCCGCAGCGATGATCGCCACGCCCATGGCCAGGGTGACCACCAACTGGATCAACAGGGCCAGGAGGGCCGGATATCGCTCACCCAGGCGGTGCAGCGCGCGGTAGGAAGCAGCCATGCCGTTGAGGCTCGTAGAAAGACGGTTGGCCAGTCTAGCGCCGGCATCGACAAATTGCCGCCCTATCAGGCGTGCTAGAATCCGAGCCATTTCAAGCGCAGCACGACTCGGAAGCCCCATGGCCAAACGCCAACTCAACCGCCGGCAAAACTGGCGCATCGAAAAGATCCAGGGTGAGCGCGCCGCACGCGCCGCCAAGCGCGAATCCCGCATGGTGGAAACCCTGGAAGGTGGCGACCTGGGCCCGGAACAGACCGGTCTGGTGATCGCTCACTTCGGCGTTCAGGTGGAAGTCGAGGCTACCGACGGCGAGCTGAGCGGCCAGGTATTCCGCTGTTACCTGCGCGCCAACCTGCCGACACTGGTCACCGGCGACCGCGTGGTGTGGCGCCCGGGCAACCAGGGCAATGGGGTGATCGTCGCCCAGCTGCCGCGTGACACCGAGCTGTGCCGCCCGGACACCCGCGGCCAGCTGAAGCCGGTGGCCGCCAACGTCGATCTGATCGTCATCGTTTTCGCACCATTGCCCGAGCCCCACGCCAACCTGATCGACCGCTACCTGGTAGCCGCCGAGCACGCCGGCATCCGCCCGCTGCTGTTGCTCAACAAGGCGGACCTGATCGATGCGCAGAACGAAACCGCGCTGAATGCGCTGCTTGGCGTCTATCGCCAGTTGGGCTATCCATTGCTGGAAGTCTCGGCTCTGGAAGGCGATGGCATGGAGCAGCTCAAGAAGCAGCTCGACGGCAACATCAGCGTCTTCGTCGGCCAATCGGGCGTCGGCAAATCATCGCTGGTCAACAGCCTGCTGCCAGGCGTCGACACCCGCGTCGGTGCGCTGTCGGAGCTGACCGGCAAGGGCACCCACACCACTACGACCGCGCGCCTGTTCCACTTCCCCGGCGGCGGCCAGTTGATCGACTCACCGGGTATCCGCGAGTTCGGCCTCGGCCATGTCAGCCGTGACGATGTGGAGGCGGGTTTCATCGAGTTCGCCGACCTGCTCGGCCATTGCCGCTTCCGCGACTGCAAGCATGACCGCGAGCCCGGCTGCGCCCTGCTCAAGGCGCTGGAAGAGGGGCGGATTCAGCCACAGCGGATGAACAGCTACCGGCACATTCTGGCCAGCCTGCCATAACCCGAGTATTGATCCGCTGCGCACACTTTGGTGTGCGAGCCGATCACTCCTTGGGCTGATCCATCTTCAACGTGCCATCTTCGAAGATGTTCAGCTTCTCGCGTACCTGATCACTGGAAAGCGGCTCGGCTGCAGGCGCCGCACTTGAGCCGGCGCCTGCATCACCGAAAGGCGAACCCGGCGCGGGATCCGGCGCGAGCGCGCCACCGCCCTGCTCGCCTTCGATGTTGCGCTGCGCCTTCTTGGTCAGCACCACGATATCGATGCGACGGTTCACCGGGTTGAAGGGATCGTCACGGTCGAACAGCGCCGACGAGGCGTAGCCGACCACCCGCGCCACCTGGGCATCGTCGTAGCCCGCCGCGATCAGCACGCGCCGCGCCGCATTGGCGCGGTTGGCCGACAGCTCCCAGTTGCCGAAACCACCAGCGCCGGCGAACGGCTTGGCGTCGGTATGGCCGCTGATGCTGATCTTGTTCGGCACCGTCTTTATGGTGTCGGTCAGGGCGAACAGGATGTCCTCGAAGTACGGCTGCAGCTGCGCGCTGCCGAGGGCGAACATCGGCCGATTCTCGGCATCGACGATCTGGATGCGCAGGCCGTCCTGGGTGATCTCGAACAGGATCTGATCCTTGAAACGCTGCAGCTGCGGATCCTGCTCGACCTTGGTCTGCAGCTCCTGCAACAGCAGCTCCAGGCGCTCGCGCTCGACCTCCTCGGCTTTGGCTTCGGCCTGCTCGGCGTCCAGCTCGGCGGGATCCTTGGGATCGGCTTTCGCTTCGTCTCCAGGGGCTTCCTGAGGTTGTTCGTTGAGGGTGCGGTCCGGCGACGGCGTCGGCGAGCCGCCGAGATCGATCACGTAGGGGCTGGCGCTCTCGGAGAACCCAATGGGGTCCTTGAAGTAACCGGAGATCAGCTTCTTCTGCTCGGGGGTTGCCGAAGACATCAGCCACATCACCATGAAGAAGGCCATCATCGCCGTGGCGAAGTCGGCGAAGGCGATCTTCCAGGCGCCACCATGGTGGCCGCCGGCAACCTTCTTGACCCGCTTTACGATGATCGGCTGGTTGTTTTCCATGGTGCTTAGTTTCCGCGCATGGCCTGCTCAAGCTCGCTGAAGCTCGGGCGGTGCGCCGGGTACAGGGTCTTGCGCGAGAATTCCACGGCCAGCGACGGCGGCATGCCGGACGCCGAGGCGACCAAGCCGGCCTTGATGGCCTCGTAGACGTTCAGCTCTTCCTTGGCGTCGTGCTCGAGCGCCGCGGAGAGCGGGCCGAAGAAGCCGTAAGAGGCGAGAATACCGAGGAAGGTACCAACCAGTGCGGTACCGACCTTCTCACCGATCTGCGCGTTGTCCGCCTCGGCGAGAATCGACATGGTGATCACGATGCCCAGTACCGCGGCGACGATACCCATCGCCGGCATACCGTCGGCGATCTTCGCCACCGCGTGGGCCGGGTGCTCGAGTTCTTCCTTGAGGCCGACCAGCTCCATGTCGAACAGGCCTTCGAGCTCGTGGGGCGCCATGTTGCCCGAGGACATGATGCGCAGGTAATCGCAGATGAACGCCACCATGCGCTCATCGCCCAGCACCGCCGGGTACTTGCTGAAAATCGGGCTCGCCGCCGGGTCTTCGAGGTCGGCTTCGATAGCCATCATCCCCTCGCGGCGCGCCTTGTTGAGGATCTCGTAGAGCAGGCGCAGCACTTCAAGGTAGTAGTCGTGAGTGAAGCGCGACTTGAACATCTTCAACGACTTCTTGAAGACGGTCATGAACATACTGCCCGGGTTGGCCTGCAGGAAGGCGCCCAGCGCCGCACCACCGATGATCAGCACTTCGAAAGGGTGCACCAGGGCCATGAGATGACCGCCCGACGCGACGAAGCCGCCGAACACGCAAGCGAATACAACGATGATGCCGATGATTTTGGCCATAGAAAAAACTTGATCAGGTGAATAAGAAAGGGCGACCGCGCGAATCCCCTTCTACTTATCGGAAGAGATGCGCCAGACTATAGTCAGTTAAGTCTAAAAAAAGCCATTTTGGCACACCCCCATGGTCGCAAGCACGCCGTTACCGCGCACCCTCGATGCCTGGCTCAAGCAGCTGGACGGTCAGCTGTTGCCCATCGCGGCCGATCATCACCTGCAGGCGCGCCGCGCGCTGGCCGACAGCCGCCGCTCGCTGCGCGAGATCGCCGACCTGATGCAGGACAGCCCGGCGCTGGTGCTCAGCGTGCTGCGCGAGGCCAACAGCAAGGGCAGCGCCCTGGGTGAGGCAGCGGAAAGCCTGGAGACCGCCCTGACACGCCTGGGCTTGAAACGCGCCGAAGAGCTGCTGGCCCGACTGCCCGCCCGGCCCCTTGAGGAAATTCCCGCACCACTGCGGCAGATCCAGCTGATCAGCCAGCACGCCGCCTTCCAGGCCAATGGCCTGTTCGCCGCACGCCTAGCGCGCCTGTGGCAGGAAATTCACTGGGGCAGCCTGCTGTTTTTGTCGCCGGTGTGGGCGCTGCTGGCTGCTCACCCCCATCTGTTCGAAGCCTGGGAACAACGTGTGCTGGTCGATGGCGAGCAACCCGTGAAGGTCGAACGCGAGATGCTCGGCATCCCGCTGTTCACGCTGTGCCTGGCATTGGCCGAACGCTGGCGCCTGCCGGCGTGGATCGCCCAGGGCTATCGCCTGCTGATCGATGATCGCCGCCTGCTGGGCAGGGCGCTGCACATCGCCCGACGCAACGACGAGCCGCTGCACCAGCAGCAGGCACTGGACGCCGACCCAACCCTGCAGCGCTGGCTCACCCAGCCGGCCAACAGCATCCTGCTGGCCAACGTCATCGCCGTGTCGGCGCACAACGCCTGGAGCGGCCCCCACACCCGCCGCTGGCACGGACTCAATTGCCTGTACCTGCAGCTGCCACTGGCCGACCTGCAACAGCAGATTCACCAGAACGCTGCCCACAGCGCCCGGCAACTGGATATCGTCGGTCTCTGGCACCCCGCCGAGGCGCTGCTGTGGCCCTGGGACGCGCGCCACTTCCAGCCCAAGCCAGTACCGGCGCCCGCCCCGTCACCTCAGGCCATCGACTGGCGACAGCTGTGTACCCAGCTGCTTGCTCAGCCGTCGGCCTTCAGCAATGTCCAGCAGCTCACCACCTGCGCCCGCCAGGCGCTGCAGGCCACCGGCCTGTCGCGGGTGGTGATGCTGCTGGCCGACCGCACCCACAGCCGCCTGCAGGTACAGCAACATGCCGGAGTGACGGCTAACGCCAGCGGCTTGATCCTCGACCCGACGCAAAGCCAGGTGCTGCGCCGCCTGCTGGAAAAGCCCGCGCAATTGCGCCTGACGCCGGCCAACGTGGCGCAGTTCTCTGCCCTGCTGCCGGGCGACCTGAAAGCGCTGCTGCCCAGCGAACACCTTTTGATCCGCTCGCTGGCCAGCAACGACCGGGTGGTGATGCTGCTGTTCGCCGACCAGAGCGGCCAGCCGATCAGCGATAACACCGTGCAGGCCTTCACCAAGACCGCGCAGTGCATCGAGCGCTCGCTGGACACCTTCAGCAAACGTAAGCGCTGAGCTAGGCCTCATAGCCCCATCCTTCTGCGCTACAATCGCCTGCTTAACTCCGCCAACGAGGCCTGTATGACAGCCTTCGACAATTTGCCGCTGGTCATCGAACCGGCAGACCTCGCCGCACGTCTGAATGCACCCGAGCTGATTCTGGTCGACCTGAGCAACCAGCAACGCTACCTGACCGGGCATATCCCGGGCGCCCGTTTCGTCGAAGGCAAGCGCACCCAGGCTAGCGCGCCTTCAGCGCCCGGCCTGCTGCCCGCCAAGGCGCAGCTCGAGCAGCTGTTCGGCGAGCTCGGCCATCGTCCGGACGCCACCTACGTGGTGTACGACGACGAAGGCGGCGGCTGGGCCGGGCGCTTCATCTGGCTGCTGGATGTCATCGGCCACGGGCGCTATCACTTCCTCAATGGCGGCCTGACGGCCTGGCAAGCCGAAGGCCTGCCGCTGAGCCAGGATGTTCCGGCGCTGCACGAGACGACGGTTTCGCTGACCCTCAGCGACGCGCCGACCGCCAGCGCGCAGTACCTGAAATCCCGCCTGGGCGCCGAAGATCTGGCCATCTGGGATGCACGTTCGGCCGAGGAGTACCGTGGCGAAAAGGTGCAGGCCGCTCGCGGCGGGCATATCCCGGGCGCCATCCACTTCGAATGGACCGCGGGCATGGATCCGGCCCGTGCCCTGCGCATTCGCCAGGACATCGCCGAACAGCTCCAGCAGCGCGGCCTGAGCGCCGACAAGGAAATCATCACCCACTGCCAGAGCCATCGCCGCTCCGGCTTCACCTATCTGGTCGCCAAGGCGCTGGGCTATCCGCGGGTCAAGGCTTATGCCGGCTCCTGGGGCGAGTGGGGCAACCTGACCGATACACCAGTCGAACGTTGAAGCCGATCTGACTGTCCACTTACGTGCCCGGCCTGCACGGCCGGGTAGCCAAGGAATAAAAATGAAAGAACGCCTGTTTATCCTCAGCCAGCACCTGATCCCGCACCATCTGCTGTCGCGCCTGATCGGCTGCGCCGCAGAGTGCCGTGCTGCCTGGTTCAAGAACCGTCTGATCGGCTGGTTCGCCAAGCAGTATCAGGTCGACATGAGCGAAGCGCAGGTCGAAGACCTCAATGCCTACGAACACTTCAACGCTTTCTTCACCCGTGCGCTGAAGGACGGTGCCCGGCCGCTGGACAACACGCCCGGCGCGGTGCTGTGCCCGGCCGACGGCGCGATCAGCCAGCTGGGCCGCATCGAGCATGGCAGGGTGTTCCAGGCCAAGGGCCACAGCTACAGCGTGACCGAACTGCTGGGCGGTGACAGCCAGCGCGCCGCGGCCTTCATGGGCGGCGACTTCGCCACCGTGTACCTGTCGCCCAAGGACTACCACCGCGTGCATATGCCGCTGGCCGGCACCCTGCGCGAGATGATCTACGTGCCGGGCCGGCTGTTCTCGGTGAACCAGACCACCGCGGAAAACGTGCCCGAACTGTTTGCCCGCAACGAGCGTGTGGTGTGCCTGTTCGATACCGAGCGCGGGCCGATGGCCGTGGTGCTGGTCGGCGCGATGATCGTCGCCTCCATCGAAACCGTATGGGCCGGGCTGATCACGCCACCCAAGCGCGAACTGAAAACCGTGCGCTACGATGAGGCAGCCCGCGCTCCGATCAGCCTGGAAAAAGGCGCCGAGCTGGGCCGCTTCAAACTGGGCTCCACGGCCATCGTGCTGTTCGGCCCGGAGCAGGTCAAATGGGCTGAAGAACTGGGCGCCAACAGCCCGGTACGCATGGGCCAACTGCTCGGCCAATGACCGGCTAACGCGCCGCGCAGCTCTGGCCCGCGGCGCCGCAAAGGCTGCGACGATGGCAAGATGCTGCTAGAGTCGCTAAACCTGACCAATCAGTCGACCGAATGCTGGCGCTGGAGTAACGAAGCTAGATGGATAAACAGAGCCCCCACCTTTTGCTCCGCGTCCCGACGCCGACCAAGCAGGGCCTGACTTTCTGCGACGCCACGCCACGTGACCTGAAACGCTGGATCGCCGGCCTGCCCAAGGCCAATATCGGCGAAACGGCCCGCCAGCTTTACCAGGCATTGATCGAACTCAACCAGCTGCTGACCCCCTCGGATAACCGCCTGCAGCTGCTCGAGCTGCTGCGCCCGGAAGTGTATTTCGTCTGCCAGCACCTGGAACGCCACTTTCTCAATCAGGCCATCGTCCTCGACGAGCGCCCGCGCAAGGTCGCCAACCTCTGCCAGGCGCTGCAGAACCATCTGGCCATCGGTTACAAGCTGATCATCTCGCGCCTTGCCGCGCAGCCCAACCGTGAGCGCAACGCGCTGCTCGGCACGGCGCTGCAGCGGGCGGTGCACAGCCTCAACGGCCCGCTGATTCGCACCAGCCAACTGTACTGCCCGGTGCCCGAAGGCCTGTGGCTGGAGCTGCATCAGATCTACCTGATCGCCCGTCGCCACGAGCTGCACAAGGTGGTGATCCGCGACCCATTGGCACGCCACACCCAGGGGCTGAGCGTCGAGCAGGGCTATATCGTCGCCTTGCTGATCGGCTGCTCGCGCTGCAACCAGATGCGCCAGAGCGCCATCGCCCGCCTCGCCGAAGCGCTGGAGGCCTGGAGCCCGCTGGTCAATCTGCAGGCTGGCAGCCAGCCGACCAGCATCTTTGCCGTGGCGCCGCAGCTGGACGGCCCGCCGCGCTACACCTCGCTGTTCCAGCCGAGCGAACTGCAGGGCGCGCTGGGCATCGATCCGACGCCGCTGGTCGACGCCATCAAGGACCACCTGGAGCTGCTGCCCGAGGAGCGCGCCCGCTCGCGCCTGGCGGTACCCGAAGGCTTCACCATCGACATGCTGCAACATGCCGCCGCGGCCTGGGGCGATATCTCCGAGCGTACCTTCCAGCGCACCCAGGGCACCGGCAGCATGACCCTGTGCATCGGCATGAGCGCGCTGAACTACTACCTGGCCAATGGCCGCGTGTTCAGCGAAATCCTCAAGCAGCAGGTCGATACCGCCGCCTCGTTCAAGCCGCGCGGCGGCGAGCCCGACGTGTGGGCCAACGCCCCGGATGCGCGGCGCAACGAATGGGAAAATGGTCTGTCCTTCGAGGAAATCGAATACCCCAAGCCGGCCGATGAACTGGAAGCCCAAGGCAGTGGCGGCGAGAGCTTCCCGACCTTTCAGCTTTCCATCGTCAACCACAGCCCTGGCGGCTATTGTCTGTCATGGCCCAAGGAAGTGCCGACTCAACTGCAGGCCGGCGAAATCCTCGGCATCCGCGATAACCCACAGCAGGGATGGAGCGTCGCCGTGGTGCGCTGGATCCGCCAGGTGCGCGGCGGCGGCACGCAGATGGGCATCGAGCTGATCGCCCCCCATGCGCAGTCCTGCGGCCTGCAACTGGTGCGCAAGGCCGAGCAGAACAGCCAGTACCTGCGCGCCCTGCTGCTGCCGGAAATCGCTGCCATCTCGCGACCGGCCACGCTGATCACCCCGCGCCTGCCGTTCCAGGAAGGCAGCAAGGTGCTGATCAATATCAACGGTAAGGAACGCCGCGCGGTGCTCAGCCAGAAACAGCTCAGCACCGGCAGTTTCAGCCAGTTCGAGTACCACGATCTGGAGCAAAAAGCCGCGGATCACGCGACCTCCGTCACAGCCTCCGGCACCCAGCGCCCAGCCGGGGAGGAAGACTTTGACTCACTCTGGAAGTCGCTGTAGATTGCCGGAAAACCCTTAATTCCCGCTCTTTTTCTGCTGTCTTATCGCAGATTCGACCTCGCTAATGGCCATCGAAAAGAAAACCATCCGCCTGCTGATTCTCGAAGACTCGCAGAACGAGGCCGAGCGCCTCGTCAGCCTGTTCCGCAATGCCGGTAACGCCACACGCGTCCATCGCCTGACCTCCAGCGAAGACCTGCTCGACGCCCTCAAACAGAACTGGGATCTGCTGATTTGCTCGCCGAGCAGTGAGAACCTCGACCCGCATGAAGCGCTGTCCAGCATCCGCCAGCAGGGCAAGGACATTCCTGTCATTCTGCTGCTGGCCGACAACGAGCCGGACAGCGTCACCGAAGCGCTGATGCTCGGTGCCCAGGACGCCCTGCCGCAAGGCGAGGACGAGCGCCTGGTGCTGGTGGCCCGCCGTGAACTGGTCAACCTCGAAGAGCGCCGCGCCCGCCGCGCCGCCGAAGTGGCCCTGCGCGAAGCCGAGAAACGCTGCCAGCTGTTGCTCGACAGCTCGGTCGACGCCATCGCCTACGTTCACGAAGGCATGCACATCTACGCCAACCGCGCCTATCTGGAACTGTTCGGCTTCGATGACGCCGAGGAGCTCGAGGGCCTGCCGATGATCGACCTGATCGGTGCCAGCGATCAGGGCGCGTTCAAGGATTTCCTCAAGAATCACCAGCAGATGGACGGCCAGGAGCTGGGCTGCGCCGGCGTGCGTACCGACGACGGCAGCTTCCCGGCACGCATCAGCTTGTCGCCGGCCGCCTACGATGGCGAGCCGTGCATTCAGGTGGTGATTCGCGCCGAGACCGGCAACGCCGAGCTGGAAGAAAAACTGCGCGAGATCAGCAGCCAGGATCTGGTCACCGGCCTGTACAACCGCAACCACTTCCTCGAGCTGATGGACCAGGCCGCGCACCGCGCCGTACACAATGAACAGCCGGCCAGCCTGGCGTACATTCGCGTCGACCGCTATGCCACCCTGCTTGCCGAAATGGGCCTGGGCGCCATCGACCTGCTGCTTACCGACCTGGCCACTCTGCTGCGTGCCCACTTCCCGAAGGATGCCCAGCTGGCGCGCTTCGGCGATGACGTGTTCGCCGTGCTACAGACCGGCCTGTCGCCGCAGCAGCAACGCCCACTGCTCGAAGCGCTGCTCAAGAAGGCCGAAAGCCACCTGTTCGATATCAACGGGCGTACCGCGCAGACCACGCTGTCCATCGGCGTCGCCGGTCTCAACGACACCACGCCCAAGGCCGGCGAGGTCATCGACCGCGCGCAGCGCTGCGCCGATCAACTGGACGAGCCAGGCACCCTCAAACTGTTCGACCCGGCCGCGGAGCTGGCCGCTGCCGCCAGCCGCGGCAGCGTAGTGGCCATGGTGCAGCAGGCGCTGGAGCAGAACAGCTTCCGCCTGCTGTTCCAGCCGGTGATCAGCCTGCGTGGCGACGAATACGAGCACTACGAGGTGCTACTGCGCCTGCTCAGCCCGTCGGGTGACGAAGTGCCGCCGGATGAGTTCCTGGCTGTAGCAAGGCAGGCGGGTATGGGCGAGAAGATCGATCGCTGGGTGATTCTCAGCTCGATCAAGCTGCTCGCCGATCACCGCGCCAAGGGCCACGCCACGCGCCTGTTCGTGCACCTGTCCAGCGCCAGCCTGCAGGACCCGACGCTGCTGCCGTGGCTCAGTGTGGCGCTGAAGGCCGCACGGCTGCCTTCCGATGCCCTGGTGTTCCAGTTCAGCGAACCGGATGCGGTCACCTACCTCAAGCAGGCCAAGGCACTGGCCCAGGGCCTCAAGGATCTGCATTGCCATATCGCGCTCAGCCAGTTCGGCTGCGCCCTGAACCCGTTCAACACCCTGCGCCACCTGCCGGTGGATTTCGTCAAGGTGGACGGCTCCTTCACCAAGGAACTGAACGACCCGACCAATCAGGAAAACCTGAAAACCATGCTGGCCAGCCTGCACAGCCAGGCCAAGCTGACCATCGTGCCGTTCGTGGAGTCGGCCAGCGTGCTGGCCACCCTGTGGCAGGCGGGCACCAACTATATCCAGGGCTACTACCTGCAGGGCCCGAGCCAGTCGATGGACTACAACTTCTCGTCGGACGATTGATCGGCGGGCAGCCAGACTGCCCCGCTCCCGCCTCAAATACCTTGGAACCTGGTCACAATCTTTCAGCTCAAGTTAGCCGATTTCGGCAGCTAAGGGGCGGGAGCGGCCGTTCAGTTATCCCGTGGGAACGGGCCATGCCCGTGATTTTTCGCGGGCATGGCCCGCTCCCACAGTAGATCGGCGAACGGCCGCTTCTGCCTTGTAGCGGCCGCTCATGCGCACAACGATCGTAACAGGTGCTTAGCGCTGCAGATCACGCTCACGCACACCCAGCAGATACAGCACACCATCCAGACCCAGGGTCGAGATCGCCTGCCTGGCTGATTGCTTGACCAGCGGCTTGGCGCGGAACGCGACGCCCAGGCCGGCAATGGCCAGCATTGGCAGGTCGTTGGCGCCATCGCCCACGGCGATGGTCTGCTCCAGCTGCAGGCCTTCCTTCTGCGCCAGCTCACGGAGCAGATCGGCCTTGCGCTGGGCGTCGACGATCGGCTCGACGGCGACGCCGGTGACCTTGCCATCGACCACTGCCAGCTCATTGGCGAATACGTAGTCGATGCCCAGCTTGGCCTGCAGCTGCTTGGCGAAGTAGGTGAAGCCGCCGGACAGGATGGCGGTCTTGTAGCCCAGGCGCTTGAGCTCAGCGAACAGCCGCTCGGCGCCCTCGGTCAGGCGCAGCGAGGCGCCGATCTCGTCCAGCACGCCGACATCCAGGCCCTTGAGCAGCGCCAGGCGCTCCTTGAAGCTGGCGCGGAAATCCAGCTCGCCGCGCATGGCCCGCTCGGTGATGGCCGAAACCTTGTCGCCGATGCCGGCGGCCTTGGCCAGCTCGTCGATCACTTCGGCTTCGATCAGCGTCGAGTCCATGTCGAACACCGCCAGGCGGCGGTGACGGCGCTGCAGCGAATCGGCCTGGAAGGCGATGTCCATATTCAGTTCGTCAGCCGCGCGCAGGAACTCGGTACGCAGTGCCGCGGCATCACCGGGCTCGCCACGCAGGGAGAACTCGATGCAGGCGTTGCCCGGCTGGGCGCCCGGTACCACTGGCAGGGACAGGCGCTCGATACGCTCGATGCGCAGGCCCTGCTCGGCGCTCAGCGCAGTGACGCGCTGCAGCTGCGCGGCGCTGATCTGACGGCTCAGCAGGGTGACGATATGGCGCTGGCTGCCCTGCCCCTCGACCCAACGCTGATAGTCGGCGGCATCGAGCTCGGTGAAATGCACCTGCTGACCCAGCGTCTGGGCCGCGGCCAGCACGGCCTCATTCAGCGCCGCAGCATCAGCCACTTCCACCAGGATGCTCAGCGACGAGATACCGTGCACGGCGGACTGGGCGATATCGAGAACGGTGACGCCAGCGTGGGCCAGCACGCCGGTAACGGCGGCCGTGAGGTCGGGCCGATCTTCACCGGTAACGTTGATCAGGACGATTGGGCGCAAGGCGTACTCCGGGGCTCGCAGGACTGGGAACGGTCTGCCGAACGGCAATGTGCAGCAGGGCCGGTGAAAAAACGCACATTCTAACCATTTCAGGCCCCAGCCGGCACGCGCGGCGCTTTGCCCTGTGCGGGCCGCTCGCTATACTGCGCGCCACCTCCAGTCAACGAGAGCCGAGCTCTGTGAACCGGCCCGCCCCCGTAAAGCCCGACAACTTCTTCCTCCTGCTCTTCCGTGCACTGCGCCAACGTCGCGTGCCGCTGGCATTGCGCATCGTCAGCCACAGCCTGTTGCTGGTGGCCATGGCGCTGGTGATCTATGCCTGGGTGATCGGCATGCAGTTCAAGCAGGCCATGCAGCAGCAGGCCGAAGCACTGGGCAGCAGCCTGATCACCCAGACCGCGGCCTCGGCCACCGAGCTGCTGGTGTCCAACGACATCCTCAGCCTCAACGTGCTGCTCAACAACTTGGTGAAGAACCCGCTGGTGGCCCACGCGGCCATCTACAGCGTGGACAACCGCATCCTCGCCGAAGCCGGCACCCGGCCGAGCAAGAACATGCTGGGTGAAACCGAAGGCCTGTATTCGACGCCCATCACCTTTCAGGAGGTAATGGCCGGGCAGCTGCGCATCAGCCTGGACATGCAGCAGTTCGAGCAGCCGATGACCATCAGCCTGCAGAGCATGGGCATTCTCAGCCTGATTTTGCTGGCCCTCACCCTGTCGCTTAGCCTGCGCCTGGGCAGGCAGATTTCCACGCCGCTGATGCAGATGCGCGTGTGGCTGCGCGACCCGGACGATTACGCACCCGGCGGCAACCGCCAGGACGAGATCGGCGACCTGGCGCGCCAGCTGCAGGCGCGCCTGGCGCCGGAAAAGCCGGAACCTGAGCCCGAGCCGGAATTCGATGATCTCGAAGACCTGGGCGAGGACTTCCTCGACGACGAGCACGAAGACGACCGCAATCGTCGTGACGAGCGCCCTGCCCCGAGCTTCGCGATGCGTGACCTGCGCGACAGCCGCTTCGACAGCGATGACGACTACGACCCGCCGAGCCGGCGCCGCGACGAGCACGACGACGATGCCTTCGCTGATCTCTACGACGATGAGGACAGCCCGGCCATGAGCGCACCGCAGGCACCGCGCAAGAGCGCCGTGCTGGCCGTGCAACTCGGTGCCCAGGAACAGCTGCGTCGCCTGCCGCGTACGCGCCTGATGGAGCTGCTGGAAAGCTATCGCGGCTGCCTGGACAAGGCCGCCGCGCTCTACAAGGCCGAGCTGCACACCCTCAACGATGGCAGCAGCCTGATGCTGTTCCACCACGACGGCGGCCAGGACGATTACCTGACCCACGCCGTTTGCTGCGGTGAACTGCTGCGCGCCCTCGGCCATGCCCTGCAGATCGAGGTGGCCGACAGCGGCATCACCCTGCACCTGCAACTGGGCCTGACCCTCGGCGAAGGCCTGCAGGGCCTGAGCCAGGGCGACTTGCTGCTCAGTGAAACGGCCCAGGACGCCCTGGCGCTGTCGCAGCACAGCCGCAACCTGCTGCTGGTCGAGCGCCGCGTCGGCGAAGACGCCACCCTGCGCCAGCACGCACGCATCCGCGCCATCGCCAGCCCCGAGGGCGCCAGCTGCGTCGAGCGCCTGCTCGACCCATATCCGGCACTGCTCGAGCGGCAGATGGCCAAGCTGCGCGAAGAGCGATAGCGATTCCGCACTAGAGATGAGAAAGGCCGGCGTATATGCCGGCTTTTCTATTTGGGGTTGTTCGACTGCAGGTCACCTATGAGCGGAAGGCGCCCCCGCGATTTTTCGCGGACATGGACTAGGCGACCCCGCCCGCTCCCACACAATGTTCCTGCACGACGAGTGCGATGTCAGCCTTTCTCACAGCGAGTTTGTGATCAAGCGAGAAGGGAAGCCAAGGCAACAGCCTGTGGGAGCGCGCCATGCGCGCGAATTTTCGCGGGCACGGCCCGCTCCCACAAACTGTTAACTGCAGCAATCAGAGCTTGGCGATCGACACTTCGGTGGACTTCACGAAGGCGATCACTTCGCTGCCCACGCCCAGTTCCAGCTCGCGCACGGAGCGGGTGGTGATCACCGAAGTGACGATGCCGGCAGCGGTCTGCACGTCGATTTCCGACAGCACGTCGCCTTCGACGATTTCCTTGATGGTGCCTTTGAACTGGTTGCGAACGTTGATGGCTTTGATGGTCATGGCTAAGTCTCCAGGGTCGTAAGGTGCCCACAACGGGCTTCAAGTCAGGGTTAGAGCGCCCAGCGCAGCTGGGTCGGCAGGGGTGAAACCGGATCGGGCTGCGCCGGCAGCGCAGGGATTTGCAGCACGCGGTTGAGTACGTCGGCTTCCAGCTCGGCCAGGTAGGCGGAGCCGCGGTTACGGGGGCGCGGCAGGTCCACTTCGAGGTCGAGGCCGATCTCGCCGTCTTCGATAAGGATCACCCGGTCGGCGGTGGCCACCGCTTCGCTGACGTCATGGGTAACCAGCAGCACGGTAAAACCATGTTTTTTCCACAGGCCTTCGATCAGCTGCTGCATCTCGATACGGGTCAGCGCATCCAGGGCGCCCAGGGGTTCGTCGAGCAGCAACAGGCGTGGTTCGTGGATCAGCGCGCGGGCCAGGGCGACACGTTGCTTCTGGCCGCCGGACAGCGCGGCCGGCCACTCGTTGGCGCGATCGGCCAGGCCCACGGCTTCCAGCACCTGCTGGGCCTTGGGCCGCCAGTCACCGGTGAGGCCCAGGCCGACATTGTCGATCACCCGCTTCCAGGGCAGCAGCCGCGCTTCCTGGAACATCAGCCGGGTATCGTCGCGGCTGGCGGCCAACGACCCGTTGCCGGCCAGCAGTTCACCGCCAGTCGGTTGATCGAGGCCGGCGAGCAGGCGCAGCAAGGTGCTCTTGCCGCAACCACTGCGGCCGACCACGGCGACGAACTGGCCGGCCGGAATGGTCAGGTCGATACCCTTGAGCACCTCACGCTCACCGAAGGATTTCCGGATGCCGCGAATGGTCAGCGGGGTGCCTCGTTTGATGTCATGCAGAGCATTCAATGGCGCATTCATTTCGCAGCCGCCCCCTGATAAGCCGGGTGCCAGCGCAACCAGGCACGTTCGAGGCCACGCGCAGCGACATCGGCCAGCTTGCCGAGCACGGCGTAGAGCAGAATGGCCAGCACCACCACGTCGGTCTGCAGGAATTCGCGGGCGTTCATCGCCAAGTAACCGATGCCGCTGCTGGCGGAAATGGTCTCAGCGACGATCAGGGTCAGCCACATCAGGCCGAGGGCGAAGCGCACGCCGACCAGGATCGACGGCAGCGCACCGGGCAGGATCACCTGACGGAACAGGGCGAAGCCGGACAGGCCATAGCTGCGCGCCATTTCCACCAGCGCCGGGTCGACGTTGCGGATGCCGTGGTAGGTGTTCAGGTAAATCGGGAACAGGGTGCCGAGGGCGACCAGAAAGATCTTCGCGCTCTCGTCGATGCCGAACCACAGGATTACCAGCGGGATCAGCGCCAAGTGCGGCACGTTGCGGATCATCTGCACCGAGCTGTCGATCAACCGCTCACCCCAGGTCGACAGGCCGGTGATAAAGCCCAGCGCCAGACCGATGCCGCCACCGATGGCGAAGCCCACACCGGCGCGCCAGCCACTGATCGCCAGATGCGTCCAGATTTCGCCACTGGCCAGGAGTTGCCAGCCGGCCTCGAATACCGCGCTGGGCGCCGGCAGGATGCGCGTGGACAGCAGCCCCAGCGCCACCGAGCCCTGCCAGGCGACCAGCAGCGCCACGGGCAAGGCCCAGGGCGCCAGGCGCAGGGCCAGGCTGTTGGAAGATGTCTTGCTCATCGCGTACCTCGAAATCATCGCGGGCCGGGCCATCCATGCCCGGCCGTGTTTCAGCTGGCCGAAGCCGCCTTGGGCAGAATGTCGTTGGCGACCATTTCACCGAACGGGCTCACGTAGTTGGCGCCTTCCGGCAGCGCAGGGCGATTCACCTCCAGATGGGGGAACAGCAGCTCGGCGACGCGATAAGATTCTTCGAGGTGTGGATAACCGGAGAAAATGAAGGTATCGATGCCCAGCGCGGCGTATTCCCTGACCCGTTCGGCGACCGTCGGGCCATCACCGACCAGCGCCGTGCCGGCACCGCCACGCACCAGGCCGACGCCGGCCCACAGGTTGGGTGACACTTCCAGGTTGTCCTTGCTGCCGCCGTGCAGGGCGGCCATGCGCTGCTGGCCGACCGAGTCGAAGCGCGCCAGGGACGCCTGAGCGCGGGCGATGGTGTCGTCGTCGACATGGGCGATCAGCTTGTCGGCGGCCTTCCAGGCCTCCTCATTGGTTTCCCGCACGATCACATGCAGGCGAATGCCGAAGCGCACTTCGCGGCCCTGGGCCTTGGCCTTCTCACGCACCTGGGCGATTTTCTCGGCCACCGCGGCGGGCGGCTCGCCCCAGGTCAGGTACAGCTCGACCTGCTCGGCAGCGAGATCCTGCGCCGCCTCCGAGGAGCCACCGAAATACAGCGGCGGGCGTGGTTGCTGAACAGGCGGATAGAGCAGCTTGGCGCCTTTGACCTGAATGTGTTTGCCGTCGTAATCGACCACCTCGCCTTCCAGCACGCGGCGCCAGATGCGGGTGAATTCGACGGACGCCTCGTAACGCTCGGCATGGGACAGGTTGAGGCCGTCACCGGCCAGCTCGTCCGGGTCACCGCCGGTCACCAGGTTGAATAGCGCGCGGCCACCGGACAAGCGATCCAGGGTCGCCGCCTGGCGCGCAGCCACGGTCGGGGAAATGATCCCCGGGCGCAGGGCGACGAGGAATTTCAGCCGTTGGGTCACTGGAATCAGCGAGGCCGCGACCAGCCAGGAGTCCTCGCAGGAGCGGCCGGTGGGAATCAGTACGCCGCCGAAACCGAGGCGGTCAGCTGCCTGGGCGATCTGCTGCAGGTAGCCGTGGTCAACGGCGCGGGCCCCTTGCGAGGTACCGAGGTAGTGGCCATCGCCGTGGGTGGGCAGGAACCAGAAGATGTTGAGGCTCATGGAGTGGTCTCCTTGGAAATCGCAATGCCCCCGCCCAACCGGCAGGGGCGGGAAGTTATTGCTGGGCGACCTTGCTGGCCGGGGCGTGCCAGATCACGTCGCTGATCTTCAGCGGTTTGGGAATCAGCTTGAGCGCGGTGAAGGTGTCGGCGATCTTCTGCTGCGCCTCGACCACCTGCGGAGTGATCAGCTGGGCGCCGTAGCTCTGGCGCTGCACCGCCAGACGAGTGATGTCCGGTGACAGGCCGAGCAACGGCGCGACCTGGGCAACGGTCTGGTCGTTATTGGCCTTGACCCACTCGCCAATGCCACGGATTTCCTCGACCAGCGCCTCGATCACTTCCGGGTGTTTCTCGGCATACGGGCGGGTTGCCAGGTAGAACTGGTGGTTGCTGACCAGGCCCGTGCCATCGATCAGGGTGCGTGCCTGCAGCTGCTGCTCGGCAGCGGCCTGGAAGGGATCCCAGATCACCCAGGCGTCGACGCTGCCACGCTCGAAGGCGGCGCGGGCATCGGCAGGGGGCAGGTACACGGGCTGGATATCGCTGTATTTCAGGCCGGCCTCTTCCAGGGCGCGCACCAGCAGGTAATGCACGTTGGAGCCCTTGTTGAGGGCGACCTTCTTGCCCTTGAGCTCGGCGACCGATTTGATCGGTGAATCCTTCGGTACCAGGATGGCTTCGCTGGTCGGCGCTGGCGGCTCAAAAGCCACGTAGAGCAGATCGGCACCGGCGGCCTGGGCGAATACCGGCGGGGTTTCGCCGGTGGTGCCGAAGTCCACCGAGCCGACGTTCAGGCCTTCGAGCAGTTGCGGCCCGCCGGGAAACTCGGTCCATTTGACGTCGATACCCTTGGCCGCCAGGCGCTTTTCCAGCGCGCCGTTGGCCTTGAGCAGCACCAGGGTGCCGTACTTCTGATAACCGATACGCAGCGTCTCGGCTTGAGCTTGGGTAATGGCGCCGAAGGAAATGGCCGCGGCAAACAAGGCGACCAAACTCCGACGCAGGGTGACAGTGCGCATGGCGCTCTCCTCTGCATTGAGTATGTGGCCACCTGCTGCCTCGTTGACGGGCTAGTAAGGTGGGGTGGCAGCGAACTGCCTGGAATTCAGCTGTGGGTTCAGGCGCTCCAGCGCCCACTGAGCAGCCGCTCGTTCAACAGGCCCGGCGCGATGGGCTGGGGCCGGCGATCGAGCGCCTGGGTCAGTTGTTGCAAGGCGTCGTCCAGACGCTGTTCCAGGGCCGGCGACAGATCGCCGCCGTCCTCGGTGTAGGTAATCTGGCTGTCATCGGCGAACACGCCGTGCAGCACTTCCTGGGCCTTGAGCGCGGACAGCACCGGCTTCAGGGCGTAATCCACCGCCAGCATGTGCGCGTTGCTGCCGCCGGTAGCCACCGGCAACACCACCTTGTGGTGCAACGCGCGCTCTGGCAGCACGTCGAGCAGCGTTTTCAGGGCGCCGGAGAACGACGCCTTGTACACCGGCGTCGCCACCACCAGCCCGTCAGCCGCCGCCACATGAGCCTGCAAGCCCTGAATACGCGAGCTATCGAAGCGGGCGAAAAGCAGATCCTCGGCCTCGAAGTCGCGCACCTGATAGGTCACCACCTCCACACCGCGCGCCTGCAGCCACTGCCTGGCCTTGCCCAGCAACACGTTGGAGCGCGACTTCAGGCTCGGGCTGCCGCCGAGAAAAACCACCAGCATGGCGCGTCCTTACTTGTTGGGTTGCGGGGTGAGGCGCAGGTAGGGCTTAACGGCGCGATAGCCTTTGGGGAAGCGCTGTTTGATCTCGTCCTCGTCCTTGAGCGACGGCACGATCACCACCTCGTCACCGTCCTGCCAGTTGGCGGGCGTGGCCACCTTGTGGCTGTCGGTGAGCTGCAGCGAATCGATCACCCGCAGGATTTCATGGAAGTTGCGCCCGGTGCTCGCCGGGTAGGTGATGGTCAGGCGCACCTTCTTGTTCGGGTCGATGACGAACAGTGAACGCACCGTGAGGGTGTCGTTGGCGTTCGGGTGAATCAGGTCGTAGAGCTCGGACACCTTGCGGTCGGCATCAGCGAGGATCGGGAAGTTGACGGCGGTGTTCTGGGTTTCGTTGATGTCGCCGATCCACTTGATGTGCGAATCGACCGGATCGACGGACAGGGCGATGGCCTTGACGTTGCGCTTGGCGAACTCGTCCTTCAGCTTGGCGGTGAAGCCCAGCTCGGTGGTGCACACCGGGGTGAAGTCGGCCGGGTGGGAGAACAGGATGCCCCACTGATTGCCCAGCCACTCGTGGAACCGAATGCGGCCTTCACTGGAATCCTGCTCGAAGTCGGGGGCGATGTCGCCCAGGCGGATGCTCATGGCTGTGCTCCTCAGGTGAGTCGTTGCGTGGCGCTCACTATGCTGAGGAACAGGAAATATTAAAAAGAATAAATAACGATTTATTTATAACCAAAAATCTCGCCGCTTTTATTGCCGGCGAGCTCGTTGTTCATCCGTCCAATCCAGCACCCGCGCTGGATTGCCCGCCACCTTGGCGCCAGCCGGAACATCGCGGGTCACCACGCTGCCGGCGCCGATCAGCGCATCGTCGCCAATCGTCACACCCGGCAGTATCAGCGCCCCGGCGCCAATCCACACGTTGCGACCGATGCTCACCGGCCGCCCGAATTCCAGACCGGACTCACGTTCACCAGGGTCGCGTGGATGGTCGGCGGTGAGGATCTGCACGCCCGGGCCGATCTGCGTCTTGTCGCCGATACTCACCGCCACCACGTCGAGAATCACGCAGTTGAAGTTGATGAACACGCCATCACCCAGGCTGATGTTGAAGCCGTAATCGCAGTGAAACGGCGAGCGCACCACCACGCCCTTACCGACCGCCGCCAGGCGCTCGCCCAGCACCTGATTGCGCTCGGCCTGGGACAAGCCGAGCTTGGCGTTGTAGCGCGCCAGCCAGGCCATGGTGGCGGCGCTGTCAGCCTGTAGCTCCGGGTCGCTGGCCAGGTAGAGTTCGCCGGTGAGCATCTTGTGTTTTTCACTGAGCGCCATGGCGGGTTGCCTCCTTACGAATGTCCAGTAAAGAACACGGGGCGCAGGTGAGGTTCCGGCTAACCGGTCGACGGTCTGTTACAACGACCCAGCTCAGAACAGCTCCAGCTGCCCGCCAATCAACGCCGTGAAGTCATCGTCCACGAACGGCAGGATGGCGTCGGCCACCGGCTGCAGCTGTTTGCTCAGGTAATGGCCGTAGTCGATGGGCGCTCGTCGCAGCTCCATGGGTTCCGGGCCGGCGACGCTGATCACGTAGCTGATCCAGCCGCCGCTCTGGTACTGGCGAGGGCGGCCCTGCTCGTCGTTGTGGGCGTCAGCCAGGCGCGCAGCGCGCACATGGGGCGGCACGTTGCGCTGGTAGTCGTCGAGGCGTCGGCGCAGGCGTTTACGGTACACCAGACGTTCCTCGAACTCGCCAGCCAGGGTGCGCTGCACGTAGTCGCGCACGTAGTCCTGGTAGGGCTGGCCCTTGAAGATGCGCAGATACAGCTCCTGCTGGAACTGTTGGGCCAGCGGCGACCAATCACTGCGCACGGTTTCCAGGCCCTTGAAGACCATGTCCTCGCGGCCATCGGCGCGGCGGATCAACCCGGCATAGCGCTTCTTGCTGCCCTCCTCCATGCCGCGGATGGTGGGCATCAGAAAGCGGCTGAAGTGGGTTTCGAACTGCAACTCCAGAGCGCTCTGCAAACCGAACTCGGCCGCCAGGTGCTCGCGCCACCAGGCGTTGACGCCCTGCACCAGGCCGCGACCGATGCGCTCGGCATCCGCCTCGCTGTGGGCGCGGCGCAGCCAGACGAAGGTGGAATCGGTGTCGCCGTAGATCACCGTGTGCCCTTCGGCTTCGATCAGCTCGCGGGTACGGCGCATCACTTCGTGACCGCGCAGGGTGATGGACGACGCCAGGCGGGTATCGAAGAAGCGGCAGCCGCTGGAGCCGAGCACGCCGTAGAAGGCGTTCATGATGATCTTCAGCGCCTGGGACAGCGGCGCGTTGCCGGCGCGCTTGGCCGCCTCGCGGCCCTGCCACACGCGCTCGACGATGGCCGGCAGGCAATGCCGGGTGCGTGAGAAGCGCGCGCCACGAAAACCCGGAATCGAATGTTCATCGTCGGGCTGGCGCAGGCCCTCGACCAGCCCCACCGGGTCGATCAGAAAGGTGCGGATCAGCGACGGATACAGGCTCTTGTAATCGAGCACCAGCACCGAGTCGTACAGCCCTGGCCGCGAATCCATCACGAAACCGCCGGGGCTGGCCTCGGGCGGACGCTCGCCCTGATTGGGCGCCACGAACCCCTGGCGATGCATCAGCGGCATGTACAGGTGGCTGAACGCCGCCACCGAGCCGCCGCTGCGATCCACCGGCAGCCCGGTGACCGTGGCCCGTTCGAGCAGGAAGGTGAGCAGCTCGGTCTTGGCGAAGATGCGCGTGACCAGCTCGCAGTCCTTGAGGTTGTAGCGGGCCAGGGCCGGCTTGTCCTCGGCGAACATGCGGTTGATCTCGTCCATGCGCTGGTAGGGATTGTCGATCGCCTTGCCCTCGCCGAGCAGCTGCTGGGCGACGTTCTCCAGGCTGAAGGACTGGAAACTCCAGGTCGCCGAACGCAGCGCCTCGATACCATCGATGATCAGCCGCCCCGGCGCGCTGGCGAAGAAATGCTGCTTGGAGCCGTGCTCGCGCCAGCTCAGCAGCTCCCCGCCACGGCCGAGGCGCAGCGGCACCTGCAGGCGCTGAGCATGTTCGTGCAGCACGCGCAGGTCGAACTGCACAACGTTCCAGCCGATGATGGCGTCGGGGTCATGGCGCTCCAGCCAGGCGTTGAGCGCCTCCAGCAGCGCGGCGCGGCTGTCCAGATAGTCGAGATCGAAGTCGACCTCGGCATCACCATTCGGCGGGCCGAGCATATACACCTGGCGCTGGCCACAGCCCTCCAGGGCGATGGAATACAGCTCGCCGCGCTCGGTGGTCTCGATATCCAGGGACACCAGCTTGAGCTGCGGGCGATAGTCCGGCGCCGGCTTGAGCTGGGCGTCGACCAGCACGCCGCCTGCCGCCGGCGTGCCGCCGAACAGCACCGGGGCGGTGATGAAGCGCTCCATCAGGTAACGCTCGGGCGGACGGATATCGGCTTCGTAGACATCCACCCCGCCCTGGCGCAGGGCCTGTTCCAGTTGGATGAGCGGGCGCTGCTGCGGGCAGTAGAGGCCGAGCACGGGCCGCTGGCGGAAGTCGCGCAATTGCAGCGGGCGCAGCTCGAACTGCTGGTCGCCAGCGATCAAGGCCTCGGCGCGGGCACGCTGCTCGGCAGGTATGAAGGCCACCGAGGTTTGCGGCGGCAGGCGCACCAGGCGCGGGCCGGCGTCGGTCGACAGCCAGAATTCCACCTGGCTGCCGGCCGGCGTATCGCGCCAATGCCGGGTCAGGACGAAGCCCTGCTGTAGATCCACCCTGCCACCTCGAATGCTGTTCAGGCGGCGATGGTAACCCGGCGGCGCAACGCCTGCAGAATGGGGTTAAATGACCGCCAGATTTTGCACGGAGGTCCGCCATGCCCCTCGACCATCAACAGCTGCAACAGATCACCCGCCGCACCCTGGCTCATTACCAGGCCAGCGCCGAAGACTTCCGCGAAGGCACCCGCGACCACGACGTCAGCCAGAACATCGCGGCGCTGCTACGCCATGTGCACGGCAGCGCGCCGCTGAGTATTCTGGATTTCGGCTGCGGGCCGGGTCGAGACCTGCGCGCCTTCAAGGCCCTGGGCCACCAGCCTGTCGGCCTCGACGGCTGCCCGCAGTTCGTCGCCATGGCCCGCGCCGACAGTGGCTGCGAAGTCTGGCTGCAGGACTTTCTCGCCCTGGATCTGCCGGCCGAACGCTTCGACGGCATCTTCGCCAATGCCGTGCTGTTCCATATTCCAAGCCAGGAACTGCCGCGCGTACTAGGCGAATTACGTGCCAGCCTGAAGCCCGGCGGCGTGCTGTTCAGCTCCAACCCGCGCGGCGAGAACCAGGAGGGCTGGAGCGGCGAACGCTACGGCTCCTGGCACGACCTGGACAGTTGGCGCCGCCTGCTCGACGCTGCCGGTTTCGAAGAGCTGGAACACTACTACCGTCCCACTGGTTTACCGCGGGAACAGCAGCCTTGGCTGGCGAGTGTTTGGCGCAAGCAGTAGGTTTGATTTAAAGAAGGGCGATGTCGGCGGGGCTCATCATCAAATGGCCCGGCTTGAGAACGCGTTGTGTATGCGATTCGCGGGCATGGCCCGCTCCCACAGGGATTGGGGGATAACTCGCTGCTCCTGTATAGGGCCGCTCCAGGCAGTGCCGGCCAGACAGTAGGCGCTGTGCTGCCAAACTTTTGTGGGAGCGCGCCATGCGCGCGAAAAATCGCCGGCGTTGCCCGCTCCCTCAGGTACAAGCTGGTGGCGGCGTCAGCCTTGCGACATCTAAATCTCCACCTGCGTCCCCAACTCGATCACCCGATTCACCGGCAGCCTGAAGAAGCCCAACGAACTTCCAGCATTCTTCTGCAGCACGGCGAACAGCCGTTCGCGCCACATGGCCATGCCGATGCGCTCGGAGGGGATCACCGTCTCCCGGCTCAGGAAATAGGTGGTCTGCATCGGCTGGCAGTCGATGCCCTTGTCACCGAGCTGGGCCAGCGCACGGGGAATGTCCGGGGCTTCCATGAAGCCGAAGTGCAGGCGCACGCGGTAGAAGCCCTGGTCGTAGGCCTCCAGATCGAAACGCTCGCCCAGCGGCACCCGCGGGCGATCCTCATAGACCACGGTAAGCAGCATCACCCGCTCATGCAGCACCTGGTTGTGCAGCAGGTTGTGCAGCAGCGCATGGGGCACCACGTCGACGCGGCTGGTGAGGAACACCGCCGTACCGGTCACCCGATGGGGTGGCTGCAGGGCGATGCTGGCGATGAAGTCGCGCAGCACCAGGGAGTGCTCGTCGAGCCGTTCGAGCACCAGTTGGCGACCGCGCTTCCAAGTGGTCATCAGACCGAATAGCAGGATGCCGACGATCATCGGCACCGCGCCGCCGCCGATGATCTTCGGCACGTTGGCGGCGAAGAAGATGCCATCGACCAGCAGGAACACCGCCAGCAGCGGCACGGCCAGCACCTTCGGCCAACGCCACAGCAGCAGGATCACCGAGGAGACCAGCAGCGTGGTGCACAGCATGGTGCCGGTCACCGCCACGCCATAGGCGCCGGCCAGGCCGCTGGACGACTGGAAGCCGACCACCAGCAACACCACGCCAACCATCAGCATGCTGTTGATCAGTGGGATGTAGATCTGCCCCTGTTCGGCGCTGGAGGTGTGCAGGATCTGCATGCGCGGCACGTAGCCAAGCTGGATGGCCTGACGGGTGACCGAGAACGCGCCGGTGATCACCGCCTGGGAAGCGATGATGGTAGCCACCGTCGACAGGCCAATCAGCGGGATCAAGGCCCAGCCCGGCGCCAGCAGGTAGAACGGGTTACGCACCGCCTCAGGATCGATCAGCAACAGGGCGCCCTGGCCGAAGTAGTTGATCACCAGGCACGGGAAGGCCAGAAACAGCCAGGCGTGGACGATGGGCTTGCGGCCGAAATGGCCGAGGTCGGCGTACAGCGCCTCGGCGCCGGTAATGGTCAGCACCACCGCGCCCATCACCGTCAGGCCGATCAGCGGGTTGGCGAGGAAGAAGTGCAGCGCCCAGTACGGATTGAGTGCCAGCAGCACTTCCGGGCGCTGCACGATGCCATGCACGCCCAGGGCGCCGAGCACCAGAAACCAGATCACCATCACCGGGCCGAACAGGTAACCGATACGTGCGGTGCCATGGCGCTGCAGCACGAACAGCGGGATCAGGATCAGCAGCGCCAGCGGCACCACCCAGTGGTCGATGCCGTCGACCACCAGGCCGACACCCTCCACCGCCGAGAGCACCGATACTGCCGGCGTGAGCATGCTGTCACCGTAGAACAGCGCGGCGCCGAACAGGCCGAGCATGATCAACAGCATGCGCAGCCGCGGATAATCGGCCGCCGCCCGTTGCGCCAGGGCGGTGAGCGCCATGATGCCACCCTCGCCGCCGTTGTCGGCACGCAGGATGAACATCACGTACTTGACCGTGACCACCAGGGTCAGCGACCAGCAGATCAGCGACAGGATGCCCAGCACGCTGGCCTGGGACAGGCCGACGCCGTAATGCGGCGAGAAGATTTCCTTGAGGCTGTACAGCGGGCTGGTGCCGATATCGCCGTAAACGATGCCGACGGCGCCGACCAGCAGCGCAATGGGCGAAGTGCGGGAGGGGGTACTCACGTTGCAGGGTATCCTGATGGACTTGGTTACCCCTAGATATACGCCGGCTTGGCGCACGCAGCAGCTTGAGGTCGCGCAGTTTTACGGCTTTTTTACGCGCGAGCGCGCTTCTTTACGCCAACCTTGCACGACGCCATGATCAACCCACGCCCCGCACCGGAATTGCGCATGCCGACCGCCGCCCATCGCCCCACCCACCGCACGCCCGCTCCGGCACGCGACTACCTGCTGGCCGCTCTCGCTGCCGGGCTAGGTTGCCTGCTGGCCCTGGCCGTTTCGCGCTGGCTGGACCTGCCGAACATCTCCCTGGTGTTTCTCGCCGTGGTGCTGGTGGTGGCGGTGCGCAGCAGCGTCGGCCCGGCCCTGCTGTGCGCCCTGCTGTCGTTCGCCGCCTACGGTTTCTGTTTTCTGCCGCCGACCTGGTCGGTGGTGGTGCACCGCGAGCAGGACGTGCTGACCCTGATGTTCTTCCTGCTCATCGCCCTGCTCACCGGTAACCTCGCAGCGCGCCAGCGTCAGCAGTTCCGCGACCTGCAGGTAGCCCAGCGGCAGACCGAAAGCCTGCTGGGCTTCGCTGGCAAGCTGTCCAGCGCCCAGGACCAGCGCGACCTGCTCGCCGCCATGCTCAGCCAGCTGGACCTGCCGGCCGAGCGCCTGTGCCTGCTCAGCCGCGACGCCCAGGGCAACTGGTACCAGGCCGACGGCAGCCGGCTGGCGCTTAGCGAGCTGGAGCGCATCAGCGCCGAACACGCCTGGCAGAGCCGTCATCCGCGTGGTTACGACAGCCACAGCCTGACCCATCCGCACTGGTGGTGGTGGCCATTGATGGACAACGATCAGCCACTGGCGCTGCTGGGTATGCGCACCGCCCAAGGCGACCCGCCAGCAGGTGAGCAGCGCCAACTGATCGACGTGCTGTTGCCGCTGCTGGCCCACGCCCTGGCCCGTGTGCAACTGGTCGAGACGCTCGGCCATACGCGCCTGCAACATGAAACCGAGCGCCTGCGCAGCGCCCTGCTCGCTTCGGTGTCCCACGACCTGCGCACGCCGCTGACCGCCATGCGCGGCAATATCGAAACCCTGCAGTTGTTCATCGACAGCCTGGACGCAGCGACCCGCGACGACCTGCTGCAAAGCACCGCCAGCGAAGCCTCGCGCCTGGACCGTTACATCCAGAACCTGCTGGATATGACCCGCCTGGGCCACGGCGGCCTGCACCTGGAGCGCGACTGGGTAGCCGCCAGCGACCTGCTCGCTGCCGCTCTGCAGCGCCTGCAACCGGTGCTGCAGCACCTGCAGGTGCGTATGGATGTACCCGCCGACCTGCCGCTGCTGTGGGTGCAGGGCGCACTGATCGAACAGGCGCTGGTCAACGTGCTGGACAACGCCGCGCGCTTCTCGCCGCCCGGCGGCGTCATCGACATCCGCCTGAGCCACGACGGTGAGACGTTCAGCTTCGCCATCGCCGACCAAGGCCCGGGCATTCCCGCTGACGAACAGACGCAGATCTTCGATCTCTTCTACACCGCCGCCCGGGGCGACCGCGGCGGCCAGGGCACCGGCCTGGGTCTGGCGATCTGCCTGGGCATGCTCAACGCCCACGGCGGCACGGCGCGGGTCGAATCGACGCCCGGCCAGGGCACCACCCTGATCCTGCAACTACCCCTGCAAGCCCCTGACGAGAACCCGGCATGACTGAAGCGCGCATCCTCCTGGTCGACGACGAAGCGGCGATCCGCAAGTTCCTGCGCATCGGCCTGCAGGCCCAGGGCTACCAGGTGCTGGAGGCCGACTGTGGCGAGGCGGCCCTGCGCCTAGCGGCCTTGGAACAACCCGATCTGGTGGTGCTCGACCTCGGCCTGCCGGACCTGGACGGCCAGCAGGTACTGACCCGCCTGCGTGAATGGTCCGCCGTGCCGGTGCTGGTGCTCTCGGTGCGCGCCGGCGAAAAGGACAAGGTGCAGGCCCTGGACAACGGCGCCAACGACTACGTCAGCAAGCCCTTCGGCGTGCAGGAATTCCTCGCCCGGGTGCGCGCCCTGCTGCGCAGCCGGCCAACCAGCGAAAAGCCTGCTGCGGCTCTCGCCAGCGGCCCGCTGCGGGTCGACTTCGCCTTCCGCCGCGTGACCCTCGACGATCAGGAAATCAGCCTGACCCGTAAGGAATACGCGGTACTCGAAGCCCTCGCCCGCCACCCCGGCATGGTCGTCACCCAGCAGCAGCTGCTGCGCGACATCTGGGGCCCGACCCACACCGAACACAGCCATTACCTGCGCATCGTCATCGCCCACCTGCGCCAGAAGCTCGGCGACGACCCCGCCGCGCCGCGGCTGATCATTACCGAGGCGGGCGTCGGCTACCGGCTGATCGCCTGAGAGACTGTTCATGATCTTTCATCCCGGACTCGTCGATTTAGGCAGCTGAGTGGCGGTAGCGGCCTTTCGTAGGGTGGACGACGCTTCACCCGTCCACCGCTTTGTGATCGTAATGGTGGATGAAAAAAGCGTCATCCACCCTACGTAGCGAACGGCTGCTGCTGCCGTGTAGATACCGCCTCATGCACATAAATATCGTGAACAGGCCTCGAGAAACCTGAACGCGCCGACAACTGCGCGCGCTCTGTTAGACTCCGGCAACACCCCTAGCCGGAGAACACGATGCCCAAGGTCGGAATGCAGCCGATCCGCCGCTCCCAGCTGATTGCGGCAACCCTGGAAGCCGTCGACCAGGTTGGCATGAGCGATGCCAGCATCGCCTACATCGCGCGGATTGCCGGCGTATCGAACGGCATCATCAGCCACTACTTCCAAGACAAGAACGGCCTGCTCGAAGCGACCATGCGTCACCTCATGCAGGCGCTGCGCGAGGCGGTGCATGCGCGCTACCGGCTGTTGCGCGAAGACACTCCACGGGCGCGGCTGCGCGCCATCATCGACGGCAACTTCGACGAAACCCAGGTCAGCGGCCCGGCGATGAAGACCTGGCTGGCATTCTGGGCCAGCAGCATGCATCAGCCGGCCCTGCGCCGCCTGCAGCGGGTCAACGACCAGCGCCTGTATTCCAACCTGTGCGGCCAGTTCCGCCGCGCCCTGCCGCAAGCACAAGCCCGCGCCGCCGCCCGCGGCCTGGCAGCGCTGATCGACGGCCTGTGGCTGCGCGGCGCCCTGACCGGCGAAAGCTTCGACACTCGCCAGGCGGCGCAGATCGCCTACGACTACCTGGATTTGCAGCTAGCCAAGGCGGAGTGAGTCCCGCCGCCCTCGCACCTATCTACGGACTGACATCTATGCGGGAGCGGGCCATGCGCGCGAAATCGCGGGGCATGGCCCGCTCCCACGGTGACCCGCTGAGGTGATGAACCTCATCATTTGATGGGTTTCACCCATCTTACGAACTCCCTGCAGCTCTATAGACTGACGCGTATTTGAGAGCGCGCCATACGCGCGAATCGCGGGCATGGATATGCGTCCTCGCCCGCTCCCACGGCCATCATTCGCCCGCCCCCTGAAAACACCTGAAGGCCAGCATCCATGCCGCTCCTGGCACGGTTTCGGTCGTCCTCAGGATTTTTATTGATTGATCGATCAATAAAAATAAACTAGGCTGTTTTTTAACCAAATCGGCTGACATCCCTTTTCACCTCGCTCAGCCACCCCATTTCGCCAAGGCGCCACGTGCGTCTGGCCCCGATCAGGAGGACGCCCCATGGCCCGATTCGCAGACCAGCAGCTCTACATTGGCGGCCAGTACGTCGACGCCAGCAGCGGCAGCACCTTTCAAAGCATCAACCCGGCCAACGGCGAGGTGCTGGCCAATGTGCAGCGCGCCAGCCAGGACGACGTTGAACGCGCCGTGGCCAGTGCCGAACAAGGCCAGAAGGTGTGGGCGGCGATGACCGCCATGCAGCGTTCGCGCATCCTGCGCCGCGCTGTGGATATCCTGCGCGAACGCAACGATGAGCTGGCCGAGCTGGAAACCCTAGATACCGGCAAGCCGCTGAGCGAAACCCGCTATGTGGATATCGTCACCGGCGCCGACGTGCTGGAGTACTACGCCGGCCTGATTCCAGCCATCGAGGGCGAGCAGATCCCGCTGCGTGATACCAGCTTCGTCTACACCCGCCGCGAGCCGCTGGGCGTGGTGGCCGGCATCGGCGCCTGGAACTACCCGATCCAGATCGCCCTGTGGAAATCCGCACCGGCCCTGGCTGCCGGCAACGCGATGATCTTCAAGCCCAGCGAAGTCACCTCGCTGACCGCCCTGAAGCTCGCCGAGATCTACACCGAGGCCGGCGTGCCGGATGGCGTGTTCAACGTGCTGACCGGCCTGGGCGGCGAAGTCGGCCAGTGGCTGACCGAGCACCCGCGCATCGAGAAGATTTCCTTCACCGGCGGCACTGTGACCGGCAAGAAGGTCATGGCCAGCGCTTCCAGCTCATCGCTCAAGGAAGTGACCATGGAGCTGGGCGGCAAGTCGCCACTGATCATCTGCGAAGACGCCGACCTAGATCGCGCCGCAGACATCGCCATGATGGCCAACTTCTACAGCACCGGTCAGGTGTGCACCAACGGCACCCGGGTGTTCGTGCCGCGTGCCCTGCAGGCGCGCTTCGAAAGCAAGATCGTCGAGCGGGTCAAACGCATCCGCCTGGGCGATCCCCAGGACGACACCACCAACTTCGGCCCTCTGGTCAGCTTCGCCCACATGGAGCGCGTGCTCGGCTACATCGAGCAGGGCCGCCAGCAGGGCGCACGTCTGCTGATCGGTGGCGAGCGCGTCACCGACGGCGATTACGCCAACGGCGCCTACGTGGCACCCACGGTGTTTACCGACTGCCGCGACGACATGACCATCACCCGCGAGGAAATCTTCGGCCCGGTGATGAGCATCCTCGTCTACGACAGCGAAGACGAGGTGATCCGCCGCGCCAACGACACCACCTACGGCCTGGCCGCCGGCATCGTGACCCGCGACCTGAACCGCGCGCATCGGGTTATCCACAAGCTGGAAGCCGGCATCTGCTGGATCAACACCTGGGGCGAGTCGGCGGCCGAGATGCCGGTCGGCGGCTACAAGCAGTCCGGCGTCGGCCGCGAGAACGGCCTGACCACCCTGGCCCATTACACCCGCATCAAGTCCGTGCAGGTCGAGTTGGGCGATTACGCCTCGGTGTTCTGACCGCCAGCACAGCGTGGGAGCGAGCGGGCGGCGCATCGCTTCAGCCGCGAAAAAGCATCGCGGATGAATCCGCTCCCACAAGAAAGTCGCCGCCCGTAGCCCGGATGCCATCCGGCAACAGTCACCGTGTTTTCCCGGATCACAGCCGGGTAACAGGAGGAGCCATGACCCAGGAATTCGATTACATCATCATTGGCGCCGGCTCGGCCGGTAACGTGCTGGCGACCCGCCTGAGCGAAGATGCGGATGTCAGCGTACTGCTGCTCGAAGCCGGTGGCCCCGACTACCGCCTCGATTTCCGCACCCAGATGCCGGCCGCCCTGGCGTTTCCCCTGCAAGGCCGCCGCTACAACTGGGCTTACGAAACCGACCCGGAGCCGCACATGGGCAATCGCCGCATGGAGTGCGGGCGCGGCAAGGGCCTGGGCGGCTCGTCGCTGATCAACGGCATGTGCTACATCCGCGGCAACGCCATGGACTTCGACAACTGGGCCAAGCAGCCCGGCCTGGAAGACTGGAGCTACCTGGATTGCCTGCCCTATTTCCGCAAGGCGGAAACCCGCGACATCGGCGCCAACGACTATCACGGCGACAGCGGCCCGGTCAGCGTGACCACACCCAAGGCCGGCAACAACCCGCTGTTCCACGCCATGGTCGAGGCCGGCGTACAGGCCGGCTACCCGCGTACCGATGACCTCAACGGTTACCAACAGGAAGGCTTCGGCCCGATGGATCGCACCGTGACGCCCGAAGGCCGTCGCGCCAGCACCGCACGCGGCTATCTGGACCAGGCCCGCGAGCGGCCGAACCTGACCATCGTCACCCACGCCACCACCGACCGCATCCTGTTCGAGGGCAAACGCGCCAACGGTGTCGCCTATCTGGTCGGCAACGCCAATCAGGCGACCATCGCCCATGCCCGCCGCGAAGTGCTGCTATGCGCCGGCGCCATCGCCTCGCCGCAGATCCTGCAGCGTTCCGGCGTCGGCCCGAGCGAGCTGCTGCGCAGCTTGGATATCGACGTGGTGCACGAGCTGCCAGGCGTCGGCCAGAACCTGCAGGACCACCTGGAAATGTACCTGCAGTACGCCTGCACTCAGCCGGTATCGCTGTACCCGGCGCTCAAGCTGCTCAACCAGCCGGGTATCGGCGCCAAGTGGCTGTTCGCCGGTGAAGGCATCGGCGCCAGCAACCAGTTCGAGGCCGGTGGTTTCATCCGTTCGCGCCCGGAATTCGAGTGGCCAAACCTGCAGTATCACTTCCTGCCGGTGGCGATCAATTACAACGGCAGCAATGCGGTGAACGAGCACGGCTTCCAGGCCCACGTCGGCTCCATGCGCTCGCCGAGCCGCGGCCGCGTGCACCTGAAATCCAAGGACCCGCGCCAGCACCCGAGCATCCTGTTCAACTACATGAGCCACGAGCAGGACTGGCAGGAGTTCCGCGACGCCATCCGCATCACCCGCGAGATCATGGCGCAGCCGGCCCTCGACCCGTACCGCGGCCGCGAGATCAGCCCCGGCGCCCATGTGCAGACCGACGAGGAACTGGACGCCTTTATCCGCGAGCATGCGGAAACTGCCTTCCACCCGTCCTGCTCCTGCAAGATGGGCTCGGACGACATGGCGGTGGTCGACGGCCAGGGCCGCGTGCACGGTATGCAAGGATTGCGTGTGGTGGATGCCTCGATCATGCCGGAGATCATCACTGGCAACCTCAACGCCACCACCATCATGATCGCCGAGAAGATCGCCGACCGTATCCGCGGTCGCCAGGCGCTGCCGCGCAGCACCGCGCCCTACTACGTGGCCAACGGCGCGCCGGTTCGCGGCACGCCGAAGCGTGTGGTCGAGGACATGCGCTCGGCCTCCTGAGCCAGGGGCACGCCCGCGCCTGATCGGGGCGCGGGTGTGTCTGTTTGTTGCGACATTCGCCGCCAAGTTGGGTCACACTGTTCCAACCACCGCTGAACGCCGATCGCCATGACTCTGCTCGACGCCCGCACTGCCCGCCTGCTGCCCTGGATCGTCGCCATCGCCTTCTTCATGCAGACGCTGGACGGCACCATCCTCAATACCGCGCTGCCGAGCATGGCCGCGGACCTGTCCGAAGACCCGCTGCGCATGCAGTCGGTGGTCATCGCCTACATGCTCACCGTGGCGCTGCTGATTCCGGCCTCCGGCTGGCTGGCCGACCGCTTCGGCACACGGCACATCTTCTTTGGTGCCATCGCCCTGTTCAGCCTCGGCTCGCTGCTCTGCGCGGTCTCGCAGTCGCTGACCATGCTGGTGATCGCGCGCATCATCCAGGGACTGGGCGGTGCGCTGATGATGCCGGTGGGGCGCCTGGTGGTACTGCGCGCCTACCCGCGTACCGAGCTGGTACGCATCATGAGTTTCATCACCCTGCCCGGCCTGCTTGGCCCGCTGATCGGCCCGACCCTCGGCGGCTGGCTGGTGGAATACGCCAGCTGGCACTGGATCTTCCTGCTCAATCTGCCGGTCGGCGCACTGGGCTGCTGGGCCGCGTACCGCTTCATGCCGGAGCTGCGCGGCAGCGAGCGCACGCGCTTCGATCTGATCGGTTTCCTACTGTTCGGCGCCAGCATGCTGCTGATCACCATGGCCCTCGAAGGCCTGGGCGAACTGCACCTGCCGCACATGCGCGTGGTGCTCCTGTTGCTCGGCGGCTTGGCGTGCCTGGCCGCCTACTGGCTGCGGGCCGGGCGCACGGCCAATGCGTTGTTTCCGCCGCGACTGTTCAACACCCGAAGCTTCGCGGTGGGCATCTTCGGCAACATCTTCGCGCGCCTGGGCACTGGCGCCCTGCCGTTTCTCACCCCGCTGCTGCTGCAGCTGGGCATGGGCTATTCGCCGGCCCAGGCAGGCATGAGCATGATTCCCCTGGCGCTCGCCGCCATGGCCATGAAGCCGTTGGCCAAGCCGTTGATCGACCGCCTCGGCTACCGGCGCATCCTGACCTTCAACACCGTGCTGCTGGGCCTTCTGATCACCAGCATGGCGCTGGTCGATGGCCAGACTTCGCACGTGCAGCTGGCCATCCAGTTGAGCCTGATCGGCGCCTTCAACTCGCTGCAGTTCACTGCCATGAACACCGTGACCCTAATCGATGTGCCCGACAGCGAAGCCAGCAGTGGCAACGGCCTGCTGTCGGTGGTGGTGCAGCTGTCGATCAGCATGGGCATCGCCACCGGCGCGGCGCTGCTCAGCGGCTTCAGCCTGGATAACCCGGATGCGGCCGGTGGCGTGCTCAGCGCCTTCCAGTCGACCTATCTGTGCATCGGCCTGCTGACCATCCTGGCCGCCGGCATCTTCCTGCAGCTGGCACCGGACGGCGGGCGCAGCGCCAGAAGGGTGAAGGTCGACGTCGACGAATGACGAGCAGTCGGCAGGCCACGGTGGCGCGCCTGTTACACTAGGGCCCTTTTCGAACGCTCTTCAGGCCCGCACCGTGACCGCCACCGCTTTCTCCTCCCTCGCCCTGTCGCCCGCCATGCTGGCCAACCTCGAGTCCCTCGGTTACGCGCAGATGACGCCGATCCAGGCGCAAAGCCTGCCGGTGATGCTCAAGGGCCAGGACCTGATAGCCCAGGCCAAGACCGGCAGCGGCAAGACCGCCGCCTTCGGCATCGGCCTGCTGACGCCACTCAACCCGCGCTATTTCGGCTGCCAGGCGCTGGTGCTGTGCCCGACCCGCGAGCTGGCCGATCAGGTCGCCAAGGAACTGCGCCGCCTGGCACGCGGCGAAGACAACATCAAGATCCTCACCCTGTGCGGCGGTGTGCCCATGGGCCCGCAGATCGGCTCCCTGGAGCACGGCGCGCAGATCATCGTCGGCACCCCGGGCCGTGTGCAGCAGCACCTGGCAAAGGGCACGCTGAAGCTGGACGGCCTCAACACCCTGGTGCTCGATGAAGCCGACCGCATGCTCGACATGGGCTTCTACGACAGCATCGCTGAAATCATCGGCCAGACCCCGGAACGCCGACAGACCCTGCTGTTCTCGGCCACCTACCCGGCCGGCATCAAGCAGCTGTCGGCGACCTTCATGCGCAACCCGCAGCAGGTCAAGGTCGAGACGCTGCACGACGACAGCCAGATCGAACAACGCTTCTACGAGATCGCCCCCGAGCAGCGCCTGCAGGCAGTGGTCGACGTGCTGGCCTGCTTCCGCCCGCAGTCGACCGTGGCCTTCTGCTTCACCAAGCAGCAGTGCCAGGAGGTGGTCGACCAGTTAGGCGCCGCCGGCATTTCGGCTGCCGCCCTGCACGGCGACCTGGAGCAGCGTGATCGCGACCAGGTGCTGGCGATGTTCGCCAACCGCAGCCTGTCCGTGCTGGTAGCCACCGACGTGGCGGCCCGCGGCCTGGATATCGACGGCCTGGACATGGTGATCAACGTCGAGCTGGCCCGTGACGCGGAAATCCACATCCACCGTGTGGGCCGCACTGGCCGCGCCGGCGAGAAGGGCATGGCCGTGAGCCTGGTGGCGCCGCCTGAAGCGCATCGCGCCCAGGCCATCGAAACCCTGCAGAACGCCCCGCTCACCTGGCACCCGCTGAACAGCCTAAAACCCCGCGCCGGCGAGCCGCTGCGCCCGCCGATGATCACCCTGTGCATCGCCGCCGGCCGCAAGGACAAGCTGCGCCCCGGCGACATCCTCGGCGCCCTTACCGGGGACGCGGGCATTCCCGGCGCCCAGGTCGGCAAGATCGCCATCTTCGATTTCCAGGCCTACGTGGCCGTGGAGCGCGGCGTCGCCAAACAGGCGCTCAAGCGCCTCAGCGAAGGCAAGATAAAAGGTCGCTCGCTGCGCGTGCGAACGCTCTAGACTCAAGCTGACGGACGAGCGGGCTGAGGGGGCTCCATGCGCAACATTCTGGTCATCGAAGACAGCCCGCTGGTGCTCAAGATCCTCGAGCATCTGTTCCGCCATGAGCCAAACCTGCAGCCGGTGTTCTGCGCCTCCCTCGCTGAAGCCGAGATGATGCTGGAAGCCTCGGCCGAGCTGTTCTTCGCCGCCATCGTCGACCTGCACCTGCCCGATGCGCCGGATGGCGAAAGTGTCGACCTTGTCATGCGCTACGGCCTGCCCTGCATCGTGCTCAGCGGCTCGTACAACGAGAAACGCCGCGACGAGCTGCTGCTCAAGGGCGTGGTCGACTACGTGCTCAAGGAAAGCCAGCATTCCTACGAATACGCCTTTCGCCTGCTGCACCGCCTGGAAAACAACAGCCAGGTGAAGATCCTGGTCGCCGAAGACTCCGAAGCCACCCGCAACTTCATCCGCCACGTGCTGGTGCCGCACCGCTACCAGATCATCGACGCCCATGATGGCGACGAGGCCCTGCGCATTCTCAAGGAGCAGCCGGACGTCGACATGCTGGTGGTCGACCACAGCATGCCGGGCATCAGCGGCTTCGAGCTGGTCAAGCTGCTGCGCCAGAAGATGAAGCGCAACGACCTGGTGATCCTCGGTCTGTCCGCCGACACCAAGGGCTCGCTGAGCGCCATGTTCATCAAGCACGGCGCCGATGACTTCCTGCGCAAGCCGTTCTGCCCCGAAGAGCTGACCTGCCGGGTGATGTTCACCCTGGAGCGCCGCGACATGCTGCGTGCCCTGAAAAAGGCCGCGCAGTACGACGCCCTGACCGGCCTGAACAACCGCCGCGCCTTCTACGAACAGGGCATCCAGCAATTCCAGCAGGCACAGCGCAACGGCCACAAGCTGAGCGTGGCGATGCTGGATATGGACCTGTTCAAGCAGATCAACGATGAATACGGCCACGCGGCGGGCGATGCCGCGCTGATCGGCTTCAGCCGGGCGTTCCGGGCAGCCTTTCCGGACACCCTGCTTGGCCGCCTGGGCGGCGAGGAGTTCGCCATGGTCAGCCCGCAGGATGCCGAGTCGCTGAGCCGCGCGCTCGACGAACTGCGCGCGCAGTGCGGCCAGATCAAATACGCTGCCAGCGCCCCGCCGCTGTCATTCAGCGCCGGCATCTACCATGGCGCACCCGAAGACCTGGAAAGCCTGCTGCACCTGGCCGACCAACAGCTCTATCAGGCCAAGCGCCAGGGCCGCGGACGCACCCTCTGGCAGTGACCGCTCACTGCAAACCGTAGCGCGCCATGATCGCCGCATAGCTGCCGTCCGCCTGCATGGCGGCGATGGCGGCGTCGAAACGGCGAGCGATCTCGGCATGCTCACCGTGAGTCAGGCGAATGAGAATGTGCAGGCCGTTCTCGCTCAGCGGCATCGGCAGAAACTCAAGGTCGTCGGCTATGTCGCGCAACGCGTTGTTGAACAGAAAGCGCGCCACGTACTCATCCTCCAGCGCCAGCTCCACCCGGCCGTGGTGCACCATCTGCGCGGCACTCTCGAAGCTGCTGACCTCGACCGTCTGCAACTGGTCGTCGGCCATGAACGCCGGCGAATAGGCATAGCCGCGGCGCACGGCGATCTCATGGGCATGCAGGTCGGCGAGCTGGTTGAAGATGACGCCGCCGCCCTTGCGCTGCACCACACGAATGCGGTTGACCAGATAGGGCGCGGAAAAATGCCCGAATGCCTCGCGATCCCTGCTGTACCAGGCAGTGATCAGCACGTCATAGTCGCCACGCTGCAAGCCCAGCACGGCGCGCTGCCAGGGCACTTCACGGTAGTCGCTGGCGTAGCCGGCACGCTTGAGCGCGGTGCTCACCAATTCCACCGCTACACCGCCGCCGGGCAGGCGCTGATCGGTGAACGGTGGCCAACTGTCGGCGACCAGACGCAGGGGCTGCGCAGCGGCAACCCATGGCAACAGCACCAGCGACAGCAACCAGACACGCCAGGTTTTCAATTGGTGGCAAGCCCTGCAGGGTGGACGGGAAGGAAGCCGCGAAAGAACACGGCAATAAGGCTGATAGACAAGATAGCGGCAAATCGCCAGCCCGGCGCGCGATTGACGCTTATCTGCTAGACCTGAATCGCGCAGCCACGGTTCGAAGAATCCTCCCAGCCGGACGCGCGGCCAGGCCGGCCGCCACAGGACTCTCATGCCTTCAGGTAAACTGCGCCGTTTCGCGCCGGCCCAGCCACGCCGGCGCCCAGCGTATGAGGAACATGCCGTGCTTTCACCCCAGGTTGTCATCATCGGTGCCGGCGCCGCCGGGCTGATGTGCGCGATGACCGCCGCGGCCCGCGGGCGCCGCGTGCTGCTGCTCGACCACGCCAACAAGGCAGGCAAGAAAATCCTGATGTCCGGTGGTGGGCGCTGCAACTTCACCAATATGTACTGCGAGCCCGGCAACTTTCTGTCGCACAACCCGCATTTCTGCAAATCCGCCCTGGCGCGCTTCACCCAATGGGATTTCATCGCCCTGGTCGCCAAGCATGGCGTGCCCTACCACGAGAAGAAGCTCGGCCAGCTGTTCTGCGATAACAAATCCAGCGACATCCTCGCCATGCTGCTGGACGAATGCCAGCAGGCCGGCGTCGACCTGCGTCTGGACACCTCGGTGAGCGCCATCGAGCGCGCTGAAAATGGCTACCGGCTGACCACCAGTCTCGGCGCGGTCGCCTGCGAGTCGCTGGTGATCGCCACCGGCGGGCTGTCGATCCCGACCCTGGGCGCCACTGGCTTCGGTTACCAGATTGCCCGCCAGTTCGGCCACGAGCTGCTGCCGACCCGCGCCGGCCTGGTGCCCTTCACGCTCACCGACCCGCAGCTGAAAACCCTGTGCACGGAGCTTTCCGGCACGTCGGTGGAAGATTGCCGGGTCAGCTGCAACGGCCAGAGCTTCGTGGAGAACATCCTGTTCACCCACCGTGGCCTCAGCGGCCCGGCGATCCTGCAGATCTCCTCCTACTGTCAGCCCGGCGACACGGTGAGCATCGACCTGCTGCCACATATCGACCTGCCCGAATGGCTGCAAACCCAGCAGCGCGAGCGGCCCAACAGCGAGTTGAAGACCCTGCTCGGCGAGCTGTTCACCAAGAAGATGGCTGGCCTCCTGGCCGAGCAGTGGTTCGCCTCCAAGCCGATGAAGCAATACACCCCGGCGGAGCTGAAGGTCATCGCCGAGCGTCTCTCGGACTGGCAGCTGGTGCCCGCCGGCACTGAGGGCTATCGCACGGCGGAGGTCACCCTCGGCGGGGTCGACACGCGCGAGGTGTCGTCCAAGACCATGGAATCGCTGAAGTCACCGGGGCTGTATTTCGTCGGTGAGGTGCTGGACGTGACCGGTCACCTGGGCGGCTTCAATTTCCAGTGGGCCTGGGCATCGGGCTACGCCGCCGCACAATACGTATAGCCGGTAGGCGCGTTTTTTCTTAGCACATCGGCTCAGGCATCGACCCGACCGGCCTGCGCCTCATCCGCATAGGACACCGCTGCAGTGAACACCACGTCGGTGTGGGAGTTGAGCGCCGTTTCGAAGGAGTCCTGCACCACGCCGATGACGAAGCCGATGGCGACCACCTGCATGGCAATCTCGGTGTCGATGCCGAACAGGCTGGTGGCCATCGGGATCAGCAGCAGCGAGCCACCGGCCACCCCGGACACGCCCGCAGCCGCCAGGGACGACACCACGCACAGCAGCAGCGCGGTCGGCAGGTCGACGTTGATGCCCAGGGTATGGGTGGTCGCCAAGGCCATCACGGAAATGGTGATCGCCGCGCCGGCCATGTTGATGGTCGCGCCCAGCGGGATGGTGATCGAGTAGGTGTCCTTGTCCAGCTTGAGCTTCTCGCACAGGCGCAGGTTGACCGGAATGTTGGCCGCCGAGCTACGAGTGAAGAAGGCGGTCACCGCGCTTTCGCGCAACACGGTGAACAGCAGCGGGTACGGGTTGCGGCGCATCTTCAGGTAGGCCAGCAGCGGGTTGATGATCAGGGTCACGATCAGCATGCAGCCGATCATCACCATCAACAGCCGCGCGTAGCCGTACAGCGCATCGAAACCGGACTGGGCCAGGGTGCTGGACACGAGGCCAAAGATGCCGATCGGCGCCTGGTTGATGACGAAGCGCACCACCTGGGTAAAGGCGCCCGACAGGTCGTGCAGCATGGTGCGCGTGCTCGGCGCGGCGTTGCGCAGGAACAGACCCAGCGCGATCGCCCAGGCGAGGATGGCGATGTAGTTGGAGGTATATAGCGCCTGCACCGGGCCGACGAAGATGCTGGTCAGCAGGTTGTGCAGCACATCGATGATGCTGCCCGGCGGGTTGCCTTCGGCCGCGCCGACATCCAGCGACAGCATAGTGGGGAACAGAAAGCTGGCGCACACCGCCAGGGCCGCGGCGCTGAAGGTGCTGATCAGGTACATCAGCAGCACCGGGCGAATGTGGGTCGGCTGGCCGCTCTGATGAGCCGCCAGGGAAGCAGTCACCAGCACCAGCACCAGCACCGGTGCAACGGCCTTCAGGGCCAGGACGAACAGCTCGCCGAGCAGGCCGACCTTGAGGGCCGCATCAGGGGCGAAGTAGGCGAGCAGAATGCCGAGCACTAGGCCGATGAAGATGCGTAGCACCAGGCTGGTGTTCGAGTAGGCGGAGGCAATGCGTTTTAAGGTATTCATGTTGTAGACGCTGTCCAGAATTCGAGGCTTGGTTGCATTGGGGACAGGTCAGCAGGGGCATGGGCCGCGCCAACCGGGCAGGTCACTCCAAAACAACCGGCGATTATATGAGCCTGCTAACGATCTAGCGAGCTAGGGCGACAGAAGACAGGAACGAAGGGCGGCCGAGCGCAGCTCGTTCGGCGTCACGAGCTGCGGATACGGCAGCCCGAGTTCGTTGTTGACGTGGCAGAGCCGAGGCGAGCTGGCTCAGGGAGAGGGACTGGAATCAGCGCCATAAGGATGGCTTGAATGGTCATGCAGATGGATCTCACTTGTTATTGTTGTGGAACGGGTGAAGCAGGATGCGCGACCTTCAGGCCGCGCATCCGGTAGCTTGCGCAGGCGTCGGGATCAACACTCGACGATATTCACCGCCAGGCCGCCACGGGCGGTTTCCTTGTACTTGGTCAGCATGTCGGCGCCGGTTTCGCGCATGGTCTTGATCACCTTGTCGAGGCTCACGTAGTGCGAACCATCGCCATACAGCGCCATGCGTGCGGCATTGATGGCCTTCACCGAGGCGATGGCGTTGCGCTCGATGCAGGGGATCTGCACCAGGCCGCCGACCGGGTCGCAGGTCAGGCCCAGGTGGTGCTCCATGCCGATCTCCGCGGCGTTCTCGACCTGCTCGGGGGTGCCGCCAAGTACCGCGCACAGCGCACCGGCGGCCATCGAACAGGCCACGCCGACCTCACCTTGGCAGCCGACTTCGGCGCCACTGATCGAGGCGTTTTCCTTGTAGAGGATGCCGATGGCGCCAGCGGTGAGCAGAAAATCGATGACGCCGCGCTCATTGGCACCGGAAATGGCGTGGGCGTAGTAATGCAGCACGGCGGGGATGATGCCGGCAGCGCCATTGGTCGGTGCGGTAACCACGCGGCCGCCGGCGGCGTTTTCTTCGTTCACCGCCAGGGCCCAAAGGTTGACCCAGTCGAGCATGCGCAGCGGATCTTCGGTGTAGCTGCGCTGGAAGCCGCCCAGCTTGCGCGCCAGGATCGCCGCCCGACGGCGTACCTTGAAGCCGCCGGGCAGGATGCCTTCGGTGCGGCAGCCACGCTCGACACAGCCCTGCATGACTTTCCAGATCCCCAGCAGGCCGTTGTCGATTTCTTCATCGGTGCGCCAGTGGCGCTCGTTGCGACGCATGATCTCGGCGATGCCCACGCCGTGCTCACGGCTCAGGCGCAGCAAGTCGGCACCGGTGCGGAACGGCAGCGGCAGCGTAGTGGCGTCCGGGGCGATGACCTTTTGCTTGGAGCCATCGGCAAGCACCGCCTCGCTGACCACGAAACCGCCGCCCACCGAGTAATAGGTGGCTTCGTGCACCTGCAGCCCGGCCTGGTCGAAGGCGGCGAAGCGCAGGCCGTTGGCGTGCAGCGGCAGCGCCTTGCGGATCATCTTGAGGTCGGTCTTCTCGTTGAAGGCCACCGCATGCCCGCCGGCCAAGGTGATGCGCTTGTCGGTGCGAATGGCGTCGATATAGCCAGGAACCTGCTCGACATCCACGGTATCCGGCTCGTAGCCGCTGAGGCCCAGCAATACTGCCTTGTCGCTGCCATGGCCCTTGCCAGTGGCGCCCAGGGAGCCGTACAGCTCGGCGACCACGCGCACCACATTGGGCATGTGGCCCTGGTTTTCCAGGGCATGGGTGAACAGGGCGGCCGCACGCATCGGGCCAACAGTGTGTGAACTCGATGGGCCGATGCCCACTTTGAACAGGTCGAATACGCTGACGGCCATGGCTGTATTTTTCTTTTGTGGGTTAGGACGGATACCCGGTTACGTACCGTCGACAGGAAAAATCTAAGATCGTAATTCCATTATGTATACTGATTTATTCTTACTATATTGATTAGTAATTCTTACCTTTCAGGTATTACCCATGGATCTGATCCGCCTGCGCACCCTTCGCGAACTGGCCCGTTGCGGCACCATGGCGGCGACCGCCGAGTTCCTGCACCTGACGCCCTCGGCGGTATCCCAGCAGGTCGCCCAGTTGGAACGTGAGGCCGATGTGGCGTTGATCGAGCGACGTGGCCGCGGCGTGGCGCTCACTCCGGCCGGCACCCGGCTGGTGGCCCACGTGGAGCGGATTCTGGTGATTCTCGACGAGGCGCGCTCGGAGCTGGCGCAGCTGCGCAGCGAGATCGCCGGTGAGCTGCGCGTCGCCGCCTTCCCGTCCATCGCCGTGGCGCTGGTCGCGCCCATCGTCCATAACCTGCGCCAGGCCTACCCGCGCCTGGAGGTGGTAGTCGCCGACCTGGAGCCTCAGGAAAGCCTCAGCGCCCTGAGCGCCTGGCAGATCGACGTGGCGGTGGTCGATGACCTGGCCGGTGCCAGCAAGGCGCGCCAGGAACATTACGAGCTGATTCCGCTGACCGAAGACCGCCTGCACGTGCTGCTGCCGGTCAACCATCCGCTGGCCATGCGCGCTACGCTGACCATTGCCGACCTGCAGGACGAGGCCTGGGCACTGGACTCGACCAACAGCTCGTTCGGCGAATTCATCGCCAACCTGTGCCGCCGCTCGGGCTTCACGCCGCGCATCAACGCCCACTGTGCGGGTTTCGAGATGGTCGCGGCGATGGTCGCCTCGGGCAATTCGATTTCGGTGGTTTCCGGCCTGCGCCTGCTCAGGCCCGTGGAAGGCGTCACGGCCGTGCGCCTGGCGCCGGCGATTCAGCGCAAGATCTTTCTCGCCTACCGCAAGGGCGAGCGCGAGCACCCGGCGGTCACGGTGTTTCTCGACGAGGCGGTACGCACGGCGGGCGTGCTGGAAGGCTACCAGCGGGAGGAAGCCGAGAGCGGGTCAGGCCTGGCCTGACCCGCCGGCATCAGAAGCGGAACACTTCGGCGTCGATGCGGATCGGCTCGGCCACCGGCATCTTCGGTGGTTCCTGGCGCGCAGCCGGCACCGGCGTCTTGCGACGCGGCTCTTCGGCGGCAATCGGGTTGCTGCCGCTGTTCTTCACCGCGGTGGCCAACTGGTCGACCAGCTGACGTACCACGGCGCTCTGGGCGCGTACCTGATCGGCGATCGGGCCCTTGTGCTTTTCTTCCAGGTGCACCAGGCGGGTATCGAGCAACTGCCCGTTACTGCCGACCAGACGCCACTGACCCTCGAGCACAGCCGGTTGGCGCGGGCCGGAGTCCAGGCGGGTGATGGACAGCAGCACTTGCACCTGGGCCTTGTAGTTGGGGTTGTCCGAAGCCAGCACCAGGCGCTGGCTGTTGATGCGGTTGGAAAGCTGACGCAGCACCTGACGGTCCAGGTCGGTGGCCAGGCTGCCGGCCCAGCGCGAGGTCAGCGCGGGGCTCAGGCTGCCGTCATCCTGACGTTGCAGCAGGGTTTCGCGCTGCAGGTAATCGGCCACGGTGATGGGGCCCAGCAATACGCTCATGCCGTCCTTGTCCGCGGTCTTGGTGGCCGCCGGGCCGCCGTCGAGCTGGTAGAGGGATACGGGCATCAGGTGCGAACAGCCAGTCAGCATCAGCAGACCGGTGAGAAGCAGGGTAAGAGGAAGCCGCTTAGCAATCATCAATGTCTTCCGGCTGGCGGCGGGGCCAGCGATCGTGGCAGGTGAACATGCCAATACAAAAATAGGTGAATCACCACGCCGGCCTACGCCTGCACGGTGCAAATAATCCCTGTCCACATGCAATGCGCCTGCCACCCGGCGACTTGAACAAAGGGTGGCAGATGGCCCACCGTCCGGCGGGCATGCGAGGGGCGGTATCATCCGATAAACCGCCCGTGAACTCCAGCCCCAGGCCATTGGCCAGCAGGGTTACTCGACCAGCAGGCCGTCCACACGCTGGAAGCCACGCGGCAATTTGTTGCCGCGCCGGCCACGTTCGCCCTTGTAGTGCTCGAGGTCATCGGCCTTCAGGGACAGGGTACGCTTGCCAGCCTGCAATACAAGGGTGGCGCCCGCCGGCAGCACGGCCAGGTCGGTGAGGTATTCCTCGCGGCTAGCCACGCGGTCACCGGGAATGCCGATGATCTTGTTGCCTTTACCTTTGCCCAGTTGCGGCAGGTCGGCGACCTTGAACAGCAGCAGGCGACCTTCGGTGGTCACCGCCGCCAGCCAGTCTTCCTCGCGGTTATTCAGCGGCCGTGGCGGCACCACGCGCGCGCCATTGGGCAGGCTGAGCAGCGCCTTGCCGGCCTTGTTCTTGGCCTGCAGGTCCTCGCCCTTGACCACGAAACCGTAGCCCGCGTCGGAGGCGATCACGTACAGCGCCTCATCATCGGGCAGCAGCACGCACTCGAAGGAGGCACCCGGCGGCGGTGTCAGCCGGCCGGTCAGCGGCTCGCCCTGGCCACGGGCGGAAGGTAGCGAATGGGCGGCCAGCGAATAGCTGCGCCCGGTGGAATCGATGAACACCGCGTACTGGTTCGAGCGCCCGGGCGCGGCGGCCTTGAAGCCATCGCCGGCCTTGTAGGACAGGCCGGTGGCGTCGATATCGTGGCCCTTGGCGCAGCGTACCCAGCCCTTTTCGGAAATCACCACGGTGACCGGCTCGGTCGGCATCAGCTCGGTTTCCGACAGGGCGCGGGCTTCGGCGCGGGCGACGATCGGCGAGCGGCGGTCGTCGCCGTACTTCTCGGCGTCCTCGAGAATTTCCTTGCGTACCAGCTTCTTCAGCTTGGCTTCGCTGCCCAGCAGGGCCAGCAGCTTGTCGCGCTCCTTGAGCAACTCGTCCTGCTCGCTGCGCAGCTTCATCTCTTCCAGACGCGCCAACTGACGCAGGCGGGTGTCGAGGATGTAGTCGGCCTGGATCTCGCTCAGCGCGAAGCGCTCGATCAGACGCGCCCTGGGATGCTCCTCGGTGCGGATGAGGTGGATCACTTCGTCCAGATTGAGGAAGGCGACCAGCAAGCCTTCCAACAGGTGCAGGCGCTTCTCGACCTTGTCCAGGCGGAACTGCAGGCGGCGGCGCACGGTGCCCAGGCGGTACTGCAGCCATTCGACCAGCATCTGCCGCAGGTTCTTGACCTGAGGCTTGCCGTCCAGGCCGATGACGTTGGTGTTGACCCGGTAGCTGGACTCCAGATCGGTGGTGGCGAACAGGTGGGTCATAAGCTCGTCGGCATCGACGCGGTTGGAACGTGGGATGATGACGATGCGGCACGGGTTCTCGTGGTCCGACTCGTCGCGCAGGTCGGCGACCATCGGCAGCTTCTTGGCCTGCATCTGGCTGGCGATCTGCTCCAGCACCTTGGAACCGGAGACCTGATGCGGCAGCGCGGTGACCACGATGTCGCCGTCTTCGACGCTGTACACGGCACGCATGCGCACCGAACCGCGGCCGGTCTCGTAGATCTTCAGCAGGTCGGCGCGCGGCGTGATGACTTCCGCCTCGGTCGGGTAATCCGGGCCCTGCACGTGTTCGCACAGCTGCTCGACCGTGGCGTTGGGCTCGTCGATCAGGCGCACGCAGGCGGCGGCGACTTCACGCAGGTTGTGCGGCGGCACGTCGGTGGCCATGCCCACGGCGATGCCGGTGGTGCCGTTGAGCAGCAGATTGGGAAGCCGCGCCGGCAGGGTCGCCGGCTCGTTCAGGGTGCCGTCGAAGTTCGGCACCCAGTCCACGGTACCCTGGCCCAGTTCGTTGAGCAGCACTTCGGAATAGCGCGACAGGCGCGCCTCGGTGTAGCGCATGGCCGCGAAGGATTTGGGATCGTCCGGCGCACCCCAGTTGCCCTGGCCGTCGACCAGGGTATAGCGGTAGCTGAACGGCTGGGCCATCAGCACCATGGCTTCGTAGCAGGCGCTGTCGCCATGGGGGTGGAACTTGCCGAGCACGTCACCGACGGTACGCGCCGACTTCTTGTGCTTGGCGTCGGCGTCCAGGCCCAGTTCGCTCATCGCATAGACGATACGCCGCTGCACGGGCTTCAGGCCGTCGCCGATATGCGGCAGCGCGCGATCCATGATCACGTACATGGAGTAATTGAGATAAGCCTGCTCGGTGAAGTCGGCAAGGGAACGGCGTTCGACGCCGTCCAGGCTCAGATCGAGGGTTTCGCTCATGCGTGCCTCATTGCAAGGTTGATTGGCGCAGCACCAGGCTGCCGCCCTTCTGACTGAATTCGAGTTGTTTCAAGGCGCTCATGCCCAGCAGGATCTCGTCGCCATCCATGCCCGGGGCGATCAACGCCGACACGTCGTGCAGCACGATATCGCCGAGCTGCAGGCGCTCCAGGCGCGTGCGGTGCGCCGTGGCGATGCCGTTGGCGGTACGGATCTGCACCGGAGCGCCGGCCTGCAGGCCCAGGTCGCTGGCGACCTGACTGGGAATCGCCACCTGGGTAGCGCCGGTATCGAGCAGAAAGCTCGCTGCCTCGCCGTTGATCTGCCCGTCGACCCGATAATGGCCGCCGGGGCTGCTGGCCAGACGCACTTCCACGTAGCCGCTGCCGTGCACCGATTCCGGCTGGCGATTGGGATGGTTCTTGTCCTCTTCCCACTTGCCGAAAAAGTGCGTGGCCAGCAGCAGGCCAGCGCCCCAGGCGAGCACCAGCATCACCCGGCCGGCCCGGCGCCCGACGGTCTGCTCACTCACTGCACAGCGCCCCAGCCGCCAGCCGGCGCGGCGAAACGCCAGACGATCGGACGTTTCTCGCCGTCGCTGCGGGCAAAACTGCCGTTGTCGACGCCGATCCAGGCGCCTTGGGCGTCCACCGACAGGGCTTCGGCCATGCCGTAATGCACCGGATAGCGGCGCGCGTCGGTCAGCGCTTCGGCAGCGAACGACCAGCAGCGCTCGACCTCGCCATTGGCCGGCGTGCGCCGGCAGATGCGATGGGCCTGGCGCTCCAGGGTGTAGAGCTTCTCCTCGAAGAACGCCAGGTCGGAGAAATCCACCGGTGCGGGTCGGCCGCCCAGCGCTTCGGGTGAGTTTTCCTCGCCGCCCTCGTTGAGCAGCACGCAACCGCCTTCGCAGCGCCAGGCATTGTTGCGGTTATGCACGATCACCAGGCCACGCCGCTCCTTCTCCGCCGCCAGCCACAGGCGCTCGCCAGCCGGGTCGATGGCAATGCCTTCGAACAGCGCGTTGAAATTCAGCAGCATGCCGCTGGCACGGGCCTGGCGCACCATGCCCTCGGGCAGGCTCAGCCACTGCGCGTCGGCGGCTGGCGGCACCTGCAGCACCGCCGCGCGGGCTTCGCTGACCAGGTAGCGATTGCCCCTGGCGTCACAGGCAATGCCTTCGAAATCGAGATGCCCGCCGCGCACCAGCCCGGCCATCCAGGTGCGCATGCGCAGGCCCCAGGGCAACGGCATCGACGGCGCGGGCGGAGCCACGAAACGCTCGGCCTCGGCCTGCCAGACGGTGGCCGAGGAATCGAGGCGGTACAGGCGATCATCTTCACGGTCGGACACCGCCCACAGCGCATCGCCGCACCAGGCCAGACCCGAGAGGTTGCCGGCATCCATGCCGTCCACCGGGTGCTCGCTGACCAGCTTGAGCTCTTCCAGCGGCGGCATGTCGGCCAGTGCCGGCGTCATGGCGGCGAGCAGCAAGGCGCCGACCAGTCGGCGCATCAGAGCAGCACCTCGGCGAGGTTGCCCTTGGACTCCAGCCAGGATTTGCGGTCGCCGGCACGCTTCTTGGCCAGCAGCATGTCCATCACTTCGCGGGTGCCCTCGAAGTCTTCGAGGGTCAGCTGCACTAGGCGGCGGGTGTTGGGGTCCATGGTGGTTTCGCGCAGCTGCGGCGGGTTCATCTCGCCCAGGCCCTTGAAGCGGGTGACTTGCGGCTTGCCGCGCTTCTTCTCGGCGACCAGGCGATCGAGGATGCCGTCGCGCTCGGCCTCGTCGAGGGCGTAGTAGATGTCCTTGCCCAGGTCGATGCGGTACAGCGGCGGCATGGCCACGTAGACGTGACCGGCGTCGACCAGCGGGCGGAAGTGGCGCACGAACAGCGCACAGAGCAGCGTGGCGATGTGCAGGCCGTCGGAGTCGGCGTCGGCGAGGATGCAGATCTTGCCGTAGCGCAGCCCGGAGAGATCGTTGGAGCCGGGGTCGATACCGATGGCCACGGCGATGTCATGCACCTCCTGGCTGGCCAGTACCTCGCCACCGTCCACTTCCCAGGTGTTCAGGATCTTGCCGCGCAGCGGCATGATCGCCTGGAATTCCTTGTCCCGCGCCTGCTTGGCGCTGCCGCCGGCGGAGTCACCCTCGACCAGGAACAGCTCGCAGCGCAGCGGGTTCTGGCCCGCGCAGTCGGCCAGCTTGCCGGGCAGCGCCGGGCCCTGGGTGATCTTCTTGCGCTCGACCTTCTTGCCTGCCTTGAGACGACGGCTGGCGTTGCTGATCGCCAGCTCGGCGAGCTGCTGGCCGAATTCCGGGTGGGCGTTGAGCCACAGGCTGAAGGCGTCCTTGACCACGCCGGAGACGAAGGCCGAAGCCTCGCGCGACGACAGGCGCTCCTTGGTCTGCCCGGAAAACTGGGCGTCCTGCATCTTCATCGACAAGACGAAGGCGATGCGCTCCCAGACGTCCTCGGGCGCCAGCTTGACGCCGCGGGGCAGCAGGTTGCGGAACTCGCAGAACTCGCGCATCGCATCCAGCAGGCCCTGGCGCAGGCCGTTGACGTGGGTGCCGCCCTGGGCCGTGGGAATCAGGTTGACGTAGCTTTCCTGCACCGCATCGCCGCCTTCGGGCAGCCACAGCAGCGCCCAGTCCACGGCTTCCTTGTTACCGGCCAGGCTGCCGCAGAACGGCTCATTGGGCAGGCGCTCGAATTCGCTGACCGCATCGACCAGGTAGGAGCGCAGGCCGTCTTCGTACAGCCACTCGACCTTCTCGTTGCTGGCCTTGTCGTGGAAGCTGACCGCCAGGCCCGGGCACAGCACGGCCTTGGCCTTGAGCACGTGCTTGAGGCGGCTGACCGAGAACTTGTGGGAATCGAAATACTTGGCGTCCGGCCAGAAATGCACGCTGGTGCCGGTATTGCGCTTGCCGACGCTGCCGATCACCTCCAGGTCGCTGGCCTTGAAACCGTCGGCGAAGGCCATGGAATACTCGCTGCCGTCGCGCTTGACGCGCACTTCCACGCGGGTCGACAAGGCGTTGACCACCGAGATGCCGACGCCGTGCAGGCCGCCGGAGAACTGGTAGTTCTTGTTGCTGAACTTGCCGCCGGCGTGCAGCTTGGTGAGGATCAGCTCGACGCCGGGCACGCCTTCTTCGGGGTGGATGTCCACCGGCATGCCGCGACCATCGTCGATCACTTCCAGGGAATTGTCCTCGTGGAGGATCACCTGAATGGACTTGGCGTGGCCGGCCAGGGCTTCGTCGACGCTGTTGTCGATGACTTCCTGGGCCAGGTGGTTGGGGCGCGTGGTGTCGGTGTACATCCCCGGGCGCTTGCGCACCGGGTCGAGGCCGGAAAGCACTTCGATGGCATCGGCGTTGTAGGCGTTTTGCTGGGCCATGGGTCTCTGCAATGCTCTGATTGATCGGGGATTGGCTGCGCCCGCTCAGCTGACGGACGCAATGCCGGCAAAGGCGAACAACATCGGCAGGCGCTCGGCGAAACCCTGGAAACCGTGGTCGCCGCCCGCTTCGATGCGCAGGGCACAGTGTCGGTAATAGGCCTGGGCGCGCCGGTAGTCGAGGGTTTCGTCGCCGGTCTGCAGCCACACCTGATAACGCGCCGGGTCCGCGGGCGGCTCGACGGCCAGTTCGGCCAGGGCCGCCACGTGGTCCTCGGTCAGTTCCCAGGTTTCGCCGCTGTAATGGTTGGTCTGCGTGCCAAGATAGCCATCGAACAGCTCATGGGGCAGCACCGCCGGGTTGATCAGCAGCGCCTTGAGCCCGTGCCGCTCGGCCAGGTGGGTCGCATAGTAGCCGCCCAGGGAGCTGCCGACCAGCGTGGGGCGTCCCAGCTCGGCGATCAGGGCTTCGAGCTGGGCGATGGCTTGGCGAGGATGGTGATGCAGGGCCGGAACCCGCAACTGGTTCTGCAGGCCGCGGTCGGTCATGGCGGCGATCAGCTGGCTGGCCTTGGTGGAAGCCGGCGAGCTGTTGAGGCCGTGGATATAAAGAATGGTATTGGTCATAACGGGAGGCTACTAGCGCCAGCCGGCTGACTGCAAGCGCTGCCGTTGCCGCGGTCTGCACGTCTCAGTAGCCGCCAACGTTGTAGTCGGGCTCGAAGACGAAGCCTTCGACGCGTGATACGCCGGTATCCAGGCGGCCGTCGTCATGCAGGCGCAGCCAGCGATAACCTGGCGCCGCGCTGTCAGCCTGGAAGTCTTCGCTACCCGGCGTGAACTGCACGCAGGTCGACGGCGACGCCAGCAGGCGCAGGTCGCCACGGCGGGTGTCGATGGTCTGGTGCACGTGGCCCCAGAGCACGGCGCGCGCCTGGGGAAAGCGTTGCAGCAGCGAGAACAGCGCATCCGGATTACGCAGGCCGATCGGCGCCATCCACTGGCAGCCGATATCCACCGGGTGGTGGTGCAGGCAGATCAGGTGATGGCGATCCGGCGCTTCGCTCAGCGCGCGCTCGAGCAGCACCAGCTGGGATTCCTGCAGATAACCCGGCACGGCACCCGGGATCGACGAGTCGAGCAGCGTGACCCGCCAGTTGCCCAGATCGACGATCGGCTCGAGCAGGTCGGTGCCCACGCAGGCGGCCTGCATGGTGGGAATGTCGTCATGGTTGCCGGGAATCCAGCGGGCCGGGGCGTCGATGGCGTCGCTCAGTTCGACGAAGCGCGCGTAGGAAGCCGCCGTGCCGTCCTGGGACAGGTCGCCGGTGGCCAGGATCATGTCGATGGCCGGCTGCTCCTTGAGCACCTGCTCGACCACCCGGCGCAGGCTGTCCGCGGTGTCCATGCCCAGCAGCCGGCCGCTGTCATCGGCAAACAGATGGCTGTCGGTGAGCTGCACCAGCAGCACCGAGGAATCGACAGAAGGGGGAACGGCCGCACGCGCCAAGGTACGTCTCCTTGAATGAGTGCGAATTATGAAAGCGTCAACCGAGGCGGTAAACCCGCAAATAAGCACTGGTTCACAGAAAACCGATGCATTTTTATGGCCATAGGCCATCAATCAAATCAATGGTTCGGTTTCGTGCCCGCATGCCAGGCAGTGACTCAGCCACTCGCCGAGAAACACGTTGAGCTGGGTTTTCTCGTCCGGCTGATGCATGGCCGCGTTGGGATAGGGATAGATGCCGCGAAAGCGCCGCGCACTCTGGGCGCCGGTGACTTCAGCCATCCGCGCATCATGGTAGACGCGCACTTCCAGCTGCGGCACCGGCAGCCACGGCAGGCTGTGCTCCTGGCGCACCTGCACCGTGGAGGTGTAGGGGCAGCTCTCCACAACTTCCAGAGCGAGCACGCCCAGCTGCCGCTCGCCCTGGCTGAGCGCCACACGCCGCGCGCCCTGGGCATCGCGCATACCGGGCAAGAGGCGCATCAGCCGCGCATAGTTGGCTTCGCAAGCCGCCTGCAGCTCGATCAAGTCGACCCGGTAGCGCTCGCGCAGCAGATTCACCCCCATAGACCCCGAACCTCGGCGCGGTTGAGCGCCAGCCACTGCAGGGCGATGATGCTCGCCGCGTTATTGATCTTGCCGTCACGAACCGCCTGCAGGGCGTCCTCGAACGGCCATACCTGCACGCGGATATCCTCGCCTTCCTCTTCCAGGCCGTGGATACCGCCTACGCCGGTGCTGTCGCAGCGCCCGAGGAACAGGTGCACGAACTCGTCCGAACCGCCGGGCGACGGGAAATAGCGAGTTATCGGCCACAGCGAGGTGAGCGTCAGGCCGGCCTCTTCCTCGGCTTCGCGCAGGGCGACCTCATCGGGCTCCTCGTTCTTGTCGATCAGCCCGGCGACCAGCTCGACCAGCCATGGGTTGGTGGCCTTGTGCATGGCGCCGACACGGAATTGCTCGATCAGCACCACGGAGTCGGTCACGGCGTCGTAGGGCAGCACGCAGACAGCATCGTGGCGGATGAACAATTCGCGGCGCAGCACCGGGCCCATTTCGCCGGAGAACTGCCGATGACGCAGGTGGAAGCGATCCAGGCGATAGAAACCGCGAAAGCACTCTTCACGCTCGATGATTTCCACCGCGTCCGGGCCGGGGTTGAAGGTTTCGGTCATCTGCTGGTCTCTCGTTGAGCTGTACACAATGGGGCCATCCTATGGGCTGTTACGGCTCCCCCGCAAGCGACGCGGCGAAAGCCTGGCCGATCCGCCTGCATTGACGAATAATCGCGAACTACCCTGCCGTCAGGCAGTCGAACGCCCGTCCTCTGCCAAGGCTTTTTCCTGCATGAACATGTCCCGCATTGCCCGTCTCGGCGCCCTCCTCGGCCTCGCCCTGCTGCTTGGCGCCTGCCAGAGCCTGTCCCGCTCCGAACAACCTGAAGGCATCGCCACCACCCACGAGAAATGGGAACACAAGCCGGCCGACTGCAGCGGCCAGGACTGCCCGCTGGTCAATGTGGAACTGCAGCCCATAACCGGCCAGCCCGAACTCAATGCGCGCATCGAGGCTACCCTGCTCGACCTGGTGAAAGCCGCCACCGGCAGCCGGCCGGTATCGCTGGCCGTACACGAGCGCGAGTTTCTCGCCAACGGCCAGCCGGGCTGGGTCAGCTACCTGCAGGCCAAGGTACTCAGCCAGCATGACCAACTGGTGGTGATCGAGCTGTCCAGCTACCACTTCATCGGCGGCGCCCACGGCGTGCCCGGGCGCACCTACCTGAACTACGACCGTGAGCAGAACAAGGTGCTGAGCCTGCAGGACATGCTGGTGCCGGGCGAGGAAGCGGCGTTCTGGCAGATCGCCGCGCGCGCCCACCAGGCCTGGCTGATCGCCCAGGGCCACGGCAATGACATGGAATACCGCAAGACCTGGCCGTTCGAGCGCACCGCCAACATCGCCCTGAATCCCGATGCGGTGATGCTCAAGTACGACGTGGCGCGTCTGGCGCCCTACGCCGACGGCCACCCGGAAATTCTGATCCCCTATAGCCAGCTGCAGGGCATCCTGCGCCCGGCGTATATGCCTGGCGCAGCACGCTAAAGAGGGGTGATCAGCCGCATGCGCGATAAACGTCGCGCATGAGACTTAGAACCTGTTCACGATCGTTATGCGCATGAAGCGGCAGCTACAAGACAAAACGGACATCGTTGCTTTACCTGTGGGAACGGGCCATGCCCGTGATTTTTTCGCGGGCATGGCCCGCTCCCACAGATAATCATCAGTCCATCCTGAGGGAACAGCTGGCCGCTCCCGCCACTTAGCTGCAAAAATCGGCGAACCTGGGCTGAAAGATTCTGAACAGGTTCCTAGACCTGCCGGTAAATCACCGAGCCCTCTTCCTTGAAGCGCTCTGCCTGTTCCTTGAATCCCGCCTCCACCGCCTTGCTCTCGTCCGACAGCCCGTTCTCCTTGGCGTACTCACGTACCTCCTGCGTGATCTTCATCGAACAGAACTTCGGCCCGCACATGGAGCAGAAGTGGGCGACCTTGGCCGATTCCTTGGGCAGGGTCTCGTCGTGGAAGGCGCGGGCGGTGTCCGGGTCCAGGCCGAGGTTGAACTGGTCCTCCCAGCGGAACTCGAAGCGCGCCTTGGAGAGTGCGTTGTCGCGGATCTGAGCGCCCGGATGGCCCTTGGCAAGGTCGGCGGCATGGGCGGCGATCTTGTAGGTGATGATGCCGGTCTTCACGTCATCCTTGTTCGGCAGGCCCAGGTGCTCCTTGGGGGTGACGTAGCAGAGCATGGCGCAGCCGAACCAGCCGATCATCGCCGCACCGATGCCCGAGGTGATGTGGTCGTAGCCCGGCGCGATGTCGGTGGTCAGCGGGCCGAGGGTGTAGAACGGCGCCTCGTCGCAGCATTCCAGCTGCTTGTCCATGTTCTCCTTGATCAGCTGCATCGGCACGTGGCCGGGGCCTTCGATCATGCACTGCACGTCGTGCTTCCAGGCGATCTTGGTCAGCTCGCCGAGGGTTTCCAGCTCGCCGAATTGCGCGGCGTCGTTGGCATCGGCAATCGAGCCGGGGCGCAGGCCGTCGCCCAGCGAGAAGCTGACGTCGTAGGCCTTCATGATTTCGCAGATTTCCTCGAAGTGGGTGTAGAGGAAATTCTCCTTGTGATGGGCCAGGCACCACTTGGCCATGATCGAGCCACCGCGGCTGACGATGCCGGTGACCCGCTTGGCGGTCAGCGGCACGTAGCGCAGCAGCACGCCGGCGTGGATGGTGAAGTAGTCGACCCCCTGCTCGGCCTGTTCAATCAGGGTGTCGCGGAACAGCTCCCAGGTCAGGTCTTCGGCCACGCCGTTGACCTTCTCCAGCGCCTGGTAGATCGGCACGGTGCCGATCGGCACCGGCGAGTTGCGGATGATCCACTCGCGGGTTTCATGGATGTGCTTGCCGGTGGACAGGTCCATCACCGTGTCCGAGCCCCAGCGGATACCCCAGGTCAGCTTGGCGACTTCTTCTTCGATCGACGAGCCCAGCGCCGAGTTGCCGATATTGCCGTTGATCTTCACCAGGAAGTTGCGACCGATGATCATCGGCTCCAGCTCGGTGTGGTTGATGTTGGCCGGGATGATGGCGCGGCCGCGGGCGACTTCCTGGCGGACGAACTCGGGGGTGATTTCCTTGGGAATGCTGGCGCCGAAACTCTGGCCGCCATGCTGTTCCTTGAGCAGGCCGGCGGCGCGGTGTTCGGCGAGCTTCATGTTCTCGCGGATGGCGACGTATTCCATCTCCGGGGTGATGATGCCCTGGCGCGCGTAGTGCATCTGGCTGACGTTCTTGCCGGCCTTGGCCCGGCGCGGGTTGCGCACGTGGGCGAAGCGCATCTTGGTCAGTTCTTCATCGGCCAGGCGGCGCTGGCCGAACTCGGAGGACAGACCATCGAGGCGCTCGGTATCGCCACGATCCTCGATCCAGGCGCTGCGCACGTCGGCCAGGCCCTGGCGCACATCGATGGTCACGCTCGGATCGGTGTAGGGACCGGAAGTGTCGTAGACGGTGACCGGGGCGTTGATTTCACCACCGAAGTCAGTCGGCGTCACGTCCAGGCTGATTTCACGCATCGGCACGCGAATATCCGGACGCGAGCCCTGTACGTAGATCTTCTGGGAACGGGGGAAAGGCTGGATCGACTGCTGGTCGACCTGGGCCGATTCACTGAGGTTCTGCTGTTGTTGTTTGACGCTCATCGGTTGGCTCCTCGGCTGGATGTCGGGGAGAACCTGACGGACACGCGCGATGAGCCAACGCCGAGCCCGGGCCTGTTTGAACATGCGGAGATCGTGACGAGCGCCGGCATGATCGAACAGCCAGGGCGCGGGCACACCACGAGTGTGGTGTGGGGGAATCCACCATGCAGATCGATGAAAAACTATCTGCGTTGCCATCGCGGCGTTAAAAACCGGCTCAAAATGCTCATGTACTACTCGTACACTCCGCTTTTTCGCCACTTTTTGCCTTGCGCTGGCTGCCTCGCCTACGTTTTTAAACGATCTGTAGAGGTGGATACCTCTTGTTCCCTACGCAGGCCTTAACCTGATCAGGTTCAACGGGATCCGGAACTCTCCGATCTCAGCCTCCGACTCGAGGCACCCCGACAAGAACCCGGCCAGTCTACTGGCAGCCGCAGGTGGCGGCAATGCGCAGGCGACCCGCCGGTCGCGTGATGGCCGCTATCGCCGCGCCTTGACCACCCCGGTGGCCGGGCTTAGTCTCGCCTGCTACTGCCCCTCTAGGATCCACCGACATGCTGCGCAGACTCTCCCTGGCCGTTGCCGTGACCGCCACTTCAACCGCCACGGCCTGGGCAGATCCCGCGCCGCCCTCGGTGCGTACCGACCTGATGTCGGTGTATCAGGAAGCCGCCGCCAATAATGCCGACCTGGCCGCCGCCCGTGCCGACTACCTGGCGCGCCGCGAGGGCGTGCCCCAGGCCCGCGCCGGGCTGCTGCCCAACCTCAGCGCCGGTGCCCAGGTCAACGACACCCGCACGGCCCTGGAACAACCGGCCGCCACCCAGTCGCGCAGCGCCACGGTGTACCAGGCCAACCTCAGCCAGCCGCTTTTTCGTGCAGACCGCTGGTTCCAGCTGCAGGCCGCCGAGGCGGTGAGCGAGCAGGCGGCGCTGGAGCTGTCGGCCAACGAGCAGAACCTGATTCTGCAAAGCGCCGAAGCCTATTTCTCGGTGCTGCGCGCCCAGGATAACCTGGCCTCGACCAAGGCCGAGGAAGCCGCCTTCAACCGCCAGCTCGACCAGGCTAACGAGCGTTTCGATGTCGGCCTCTCGGACAAGACCGACGTGCTCCAGGCCCAGGCCGGCTTCGACAGCGCGCGGGCCAACCGCATCGCCGCCCAGCGCCAGGTCGAGGACGCCTTCCAGGCGCTGGTCACCCTGACCAACCGGGAATACCGCAGCATCGAAGGCATTCAGCACAGCCTGCCGATCCTCACCCCGACGCCCAACGACGCCACCGCCTGGGTCAATACCGCGGCAGCGCAGAACCTCAACCTGCAGGCCAGCAACTTCGCGGTGGATGCCGCCGAACAGAGCCTGCGCCAGCGCAAGGCCGGCCACGCGCCAACCCTGGACGCGGTGGCCAGCTACAAGCGCGGCGACAACGACGCCTTCGGCCTGAGCAACCCCAACTACACCGGGCAGAACTACGGCAGCGACGTATCGCAGCGCAGCATCGGCCTGGAGCTGAACATTCCGCTGTACAGCGGCGGCCTGACCAGCTCCCAGGCACGCGAGGCCTACCAGCGCCTGAGCCAGTCCGAGCAGCGCCGCGAAGGCATGCGCCGTGAGGTGGTGCAGAACACCCGCAATCTGTTCCGCGCCGTGAGCACCGACGTGGAAACCGTGCAGGCGCGCCGCCAGTCGATCATCTCCAACCAGAGCGCGCTCGAAGCCACAGAAATCGGCTATCAGGTCGGTACCCGCAACATCGTCGACGTGCTCGACGCCCAGCGCCAGCTGTACAGCGCGGTGCGCAACTACAACGACGCGCGCTACGACTACATCCTCAACAACCTGCGCCTCAAGCAGGCCGCCGGCACCCTCAGCCCCGCCGACCTGCAAGCGCTGGGCGCCTACCTGAAACCGGACTACAACCCGGACCGCGACTTCCTGCCGACGGATCTGGCCAAGGCTGGGGAAGCGCGGCTGCAGGGCGAGTGATCGCATAACCTGTGGGAACGGGTCATGCCCGTGACTTTTCGCGGGCATGGACTAGGCGTCCCCGCCCGCTCCCACAAAGCGGATCAGTCACCACTTTTCAGTCAGTAGGATGGGTGAAACCCATCAATTTCTATGGGTTTCACCCATCCTACAACCGGCCGCAACCGTCCCTTTGCGCCCTTAAAAACCTACCTAGAAGGTCACGAACAGGTTCTAAACGAACAACCTTCCCAACCCATCAAGTAGACGCTTCAGCGCGCCCTGATTGGCCTTGAGCACCGCCAGCCCGGCATCGCGCATGGCCGCCGCCCGCGCTGGCTCGCTCAGCAGCATTGCGACCTGATCGCCAAGCGCATCGGCATCCGCCACTTCGCAGAGCGCGCCGTGTTCGAGCAGTTGCGCGGTGATCTCCAGAAAGTTGAAGCGGTGCGGCCCCATGATCACCGGCAGGCCCAGCGCCGCCGGCTCCAGTGGATTGTGGCCGCCGGTCTCGACCAGGCTACCGCCGACGAAGGCGATATCGGCCAGGGCATACAGAAACATCAACTCGCCCATGCTGTCGCCGAGCAGCACCTGCACCTCGGGACCGACCGCCTCACCCGATGAGCGCCGTACGAAGGTCAGCCCCGCCTCACGCAGTTGCGTCGCGGCCGTATCGAAACGCTCCAGATGGCGCGGCACCAGAATCAGCAAGGCGTCCGGCTGGCTGGCGAGCAGTTGCCGATGCGCCTGGATCACCAGTGCATCTTCGCCTTCACGTGTGCTGGCCGCGATCCACACAGGCCGCTGCCGAGCCTGCCACTGCTCGCGCAGCGCGCAGGCTCGGGCCGATACTTCGAGGTCCACCTGCTGGTCGAACTTGATGGAGCCGGTCACCTCGACCGCTTCGGGTCGCGCACCAAGGGCGATAAAGCGCTCGGCCTCGGCCTGGGTCTGCACCGCAAGCAGGTTCAGCTCGGCGAGCATCGGCGCGGTGAGCTTGGCGAAGCGCCCGTAACCCCTGGCCGAACGCGCGGACAAGCGCCCATTGGCCAACGCCACCGGTATGCCGCGACGGGCGCACTGGTGGATGTAGTTGGGCCATAGCTCGGTCTCCATGATCACCGCCAACTTGGGCTGCGCCTTGTTGAGAAAGCGCGCCGCGGCCCAGGGCAGGTCGTAGGGCAGATAGCAATGCTGCATCCGGCCGGCGAACTGCGTCTCGGGAAACAGCGCGCGGATACGCTCGGAGCCGGTAGGCGTCATGCAGGTCAGGGTGATCGGCATATCCGGGTAGCGCGCCAGCAGCTCGCGCACCAGCGGTGCGGCGGCAATGCTTTCGCCCACCGACACGGCATGCACCCAGATGCCGCCGGGGCGCAGTGGCGGCAGCAAGGCGAAACGCTCGCCGATGCGTTTGGCATAGGCCGGCGCCCGCCAGGCGCGCCAAGCCAGGCGCAGGCCGATCAGCGGCAGACAGAAGTGAAACAGCAGGCTATAGAGATGTCGGTTCATGGCGGCGAAGCTTAGGGTTGCGGGCGGGGCAGTACAAGTCGCGCCACAGACTCATGCCTTGAGCACCCGCAAACGCTCGGTCAGCGCCGTGGCCAGCCACTGGGCGGCCGGCCCGAGCGCCTCGTCGCGGCGGAAGACCATTTCCAGCGGCAGCGGCGGCGCGATCCAGTCGCTGCGCAGCTCCACTAGATGGCCCTGGTAGGTCGGGTACTGGGCCACATGGCGCGGCAGGCAGGCCCAGCCCAGATTGCGCATCAGCAGCTCGGCCATCGAATAGAAGCTGTCCGCGTGCCAGGCCGAGGGGCTGATCCGCTCGTTGCCCGGGTACTGGGTGTCCTGCAAGGAGATCAGCAGCTGGCGATGGCGCGCCAGCTCCCGCCGCCCGACCGCGCCAGCCTGGGCCAGCGGATGCCCGGCGCCGCAGACCATGACCATTTCCACCATGCCCAGGCGCCGGCGCTCCAGCTCTGCCGGCATACCTTCGTGGTGGAACAGCAGGCCAAGATCGGCACGCCGCTCGATAAGCCGACGCGCCACCACGCCCTGCCCGCCACTGGTCATCTGCACTTCGACGCCTGGAAAGGCTCGTGCCAGGCCCTCCAGACTGTCGAGCACGGGCGGCAGCGGCAGGGCTTCGTCCTGGGCGAGGCGTAGGCAGGCTTCTTCGCCTTGGGCCAGGCCGAGCGCCCGACCTTCCAGCCGCTCGCACTGACGCAGCAACTCGCGGGCTTCCTCCAGCAGCGCCGCGCCAGCGTCTGTCAGGCGTGGTTGACGCCCGCTGCTGCGCTCGAACAAGCGCACACCAAGATCGTCTTCAAGGGTCGCCACCGCGGTGCTGACTGCCGACTGCACGCGCCCCAGGCGACGTGCCACCGCCGAGAACGAATGACCCTCAGCGACGGCGACGAAGACTTCAAGCTGCTCAAGATTCCAACGCACAACCTATCTCCCATACAGATAGGTAATGAGTTTACCTAACAGCATGCAACGGTAAAATCGACAGCCTGTTAAGAGGAGTGCTGCCGATGAATGGTTATCTCTATCTCGCTCTGGCGATTGCCGCCGAAGTCGTCGCCACCACCTCCATGAAGGCCGTGGATGGTCTCAACAAACCGCTGCCGCTGCTGCTGGTTATCGCCGGCTACAGCATCGCCTTCTGGATGCTGATCCTGGTGGTACGCACCATTCCGGTGGGTATCGCCTACGCCATCTGGGCAGGGCTGGGCATCGTGCTGGTGAGCATCGCGGCGATGTTCGTCTATGACCAGAAACCGGATCTGCCGGCCGTGCTGGGCATGGGCCTGATCGTCAGCGGCGTAGTGGTGATCCAGCTGTTCTCCCGCGTCACCGGCCACTGAGCGTTATACTGCGCACCGGTTTTTCTGAGAGGCGCCCGCATGTCCCAAACTCTGAGCACAGACGTCCTGATCGTCGGCGGCGGTGTCGCCGGCCTGTGGCTGAACGCGCGCCTGCGCGCCAAGGGCTACGCCACCTTGCTGGTGGAGCGCGAAAGCCTGGGCGGCGGTCAGAGCGTCAAGTCCCAGGGCATCATCCATGGCGGCGCCAAGTATGCCCTGCATGGTGCGCTGACGGGCGCCTCCGAGGCCATCGCCGACATGCCGCGGCGCTGGCGCGAGGCACTGGACGGCAACGGCGAGCTGGACCTATCCGGCGTACGCCTGCTCTCCGATGCCCATTACCTGTGGTCGCCGGGGACCCTGGCCGGCAACCTGACCAGTTTCTTCGCCAGCAAGGCGGTGCGCGGCCGCGTCGACCAGGTCAAGGGCGAGCAGCTGCCACCGGCACTGCAGCATCCGAAATTCAAGGGCAAGGTCTATCGCCTGGCCGAGCTGGTGGTCGACGTGCCGAGCCTGATCGCGCGCCTGGCCGAACTCGCTGGCGACAGCCTGCTGGCGGCAGACGCCATCGAACCGCTGCATGAGAACGGCCAACTGGTTGGCTTGCGCGTTGACGGTCGCGAAATCCGCGCCCAGCGCATCGTGCTCAGCGCCGGCCGTGGCAATGCCGATCTGCTGGCCAATCTCGACATTCCCCAGCCGGCCCAGCAGCTGCGCCCCCTGCATATGGTGATGGTCAAGGGCCCGAGCCTGAAGCCGCTGTACGCCCACTGCCTGGGCGGCGGGCCGAAGCCGCGGATCACCGTGACCAGCCACCCAAGCGCCGACAGCGAGTGGGTCTGGTATCTGGGTGGCGACCTGGCCGAAGCCGACGGCGTAGCCCGCGACGAAGCCGCGCAGATCGAAGCGGCGCGCAAGGAGCTCAGTCAGTTGCTGCCGTGGATCGACTTGTCCACAGCCCAGTGGGCGACCCTGCGCGTCGAGCGCGCAGAGCCGGCGCAAAGCGGCCTGGTGCGTCCCGACAATGCCTTTCTGAGCGATCAGGGCGCCCTGCTGGTCGGCTGGCCGACCAAGCTGGCCCTGGCACCAGACTTCGCCGATCGCGTGCTGAGCCATCTCGAACGCGACGGCATTCGCCCGGCCGCTCACCCTGCCCTGCCCGAACTGCCGCGCCCGGTGATCGGTCGCACCGCGTGGGAGGCGGCGTTCTGATGCGTGACCTGCACAGCCTCCACCGCCTGCTGGGCTCCACCGGCCTGAGCGTTTCCCCGCTCGGCCTGGGCACCGTCAAACTGGGCCGCGACCAGGGCGTCAAATACCCCAATGGTTTCACCATCCCCGATGACCAGCAGGCCCTGCAACTGCTCGGCCTGGCCCGTGAACTGGGCATCAACCTGCTCGACACCGCGCCGGCCTACGGCACCAGCGAACAGCGCCTTGGCCCCCTGCTGCGCGGCCAGCGCCATGACTGGGTGATCGTCAGCAAGGTCGGCGAGGAGTTCGACAACGGTCTGTCGCATTTCGATTTTTCCGCCGCCCACACCCGGCGCTCGGTGGAGCGCAGCCTGAAACGTCTGGAAACGGACTATATCGACCTGGTGCTGGTGCACTCCAACGGCGACGACCTGGCGATCCTGCAGCACGAAGCGGTCTACGACACCCTGGCCGAACTCAAGCAGGCCGGGCTGATTCGCGGCTTCGGCTTCTCCGGCAAGACGGTCGAGGGCGGCCTGCTGGCCCTGGAGCGCGGCGACTGCGCCATGGTCACCTACAACCTCGGCGAGCAGCAGGAGCGCCCGGTATTGGACTATGCTGCCAGTCACGCCAAAGGCGTCCTGATCAAGAAAGCCCTGGCCAGCGGCCATGTCTGCCTGGACAGCGGCGTCGACCCGGTACGTGCCAGCTTCGAGTTGATCTTCGGCCACCCCGGGGTCGCCAGCGCCATCGTCGGCACCATCAACCCGCTGCATCTGGCCCACAACGTGGCCATGGCGGCCGAGGTTATTGTCGGCACTAAAAGTGGTAACAGAGGATCAGCACAGTGATGAATGGGCGTTACGAGTACGCCCTCTGACGCCGCCCAGGCGGCCGACCCCGACGCAAGAAGGAGCCGACATGCCGCGCATCATTTCCCGCAAGGACCCCGCCACCTTCAAGACCCTGCCGCTGTACGTCGAAGCGACGCCGGATGGCATCGCCTATCAGAGCCTCGGCCGCCCGCTGAATTTCAGCGAAATGCTCGAGCGCCGCAAACCGGTCGAGCTGCCCGACAGCCAGCGCTTCGCGGTAGAGCTGGCCAACCTGGGTGTATCGGTACGCCTGACCCTGCATTGGCAGGGCCGTGACTACTGGCTGCTGGTGCGCCAGCGCCGCCGTGACCGCGGCGATGTGGTGCTCAAGCTGATCTCCGGCTACGTGCCCGCCCACGAACTCAACCTGCCGCTGCTGACCGCCCTGCAGGAAGTGGCCGAAGAGTGCCTGCTGGAAACCAGCGAAGGCTGGCTGTACGGCCGTTTCGGCGATACCTGGCTGCCGGCGCCCTACGAGGGCGCGCTCAAGTACCGGGACAACGCCCACTTCCGGCTCAGCCCGCTGTCCGGCGCCGCTCGCCCGGTGCAATGCGGCAACCTGAACTTGCTGGAGCGCCCGCGAGCCTATGTGCACGTACCTACCGCATCACTGCAACTGGTCTACGACCTGCGCCTGGACCTGCCCAAGGAAGCCAGACAGCCCAGCCTGCTGCACGTCGACGAGCACCTGGAGAATGGCAAGCTGATCGCCCGCCTGGATCACGCCCGCCCGGATCTGTACCTGATCCCGCTGGAAGGCGGCCGCCCCGCAGCCGAACTGCTGACTCTGCGCCAGGGCCAGCTGATCCCGGCCAATACCCGCGGCCTATGGCTGGCAGAAAGCTTCGCCGCCCAGGACGGCTGGCTGGTGCGCGACGAGCGGATTCGCTGGAAGGATTGGCTGGCGCTGCACAACCTGACGCCGAAGCCCAGCAAGCCAGAGTTGTTCAGCACGCGTCCGGAGCCCTCATCACGGGCTCGCCTGGATACCGCAGCGGCAGTCTGATCACCCAAACGCTAGAAAGCAAAACCCCGCCAACTGGCGGGGTTTTGCTTGCCGAATCAGCGACTGCGGATCTTCTCGACGATGGCCGTGGTCGAGCTGTTCTCGACCAGTCCCAACACCCGCACTTCGCCGCCGTAGGCCAACACGATATCGGAACCGACCACCTGGTCGATGCCGTAGTCGCCGCCCTTGACCAGCACATCGGGCTGCACCTGCTTGAGCAGACGCTCGGGCGTGTCTTCGCTGAAGCTCACCACCCAGTCCACGGCGCCGAGCCCGGCCAGCACCGCCATGCGGCGATCCACGGCATTGATCGGCCGGCCCGGCCCTTTGAGACGGCTCACCGACGCATCGTCATTGATCGCCACGATCAAGCGGTCGCCTTGCGCCCGCGCCTGCTCGAGGTAGGTCACGTGGCCGGCATGCAGGATGTCGAAGCAGCCGTTGGTAAAGACGATCTTCTCGCCGTGGGCGCGGGCATCTTCGGTGGCCAGAAGCAATTGCTCCAGGCTCAGTACACCGCGCTCGGAGCCCTCTTCACGCTGTACGGCGCGGCGCAGCTCAGGCGTGCTGATCGCGGCGGTACCCAACTTGCCCACCACGATACCGGCGGCCAGATTGGCCAGCGCCACGGCCTGGGGTAGCTCCTCGCCTGCCGCGATGGACGCCGCCAGGGTGGAGATCACGGTGTCGCCGGCACCGGTCACATCGAACACCTCACGCGCCCGCGCCGGCAGGTGCAGCGGCGCATGGTCGGGGCGCAACAGCGTCATACCGTGCTCGCCACGGGTGACCAGCAAGGCGCCCAGGTCGAGCTCACGCATCAGACGCGCGCCACGGCTGACCAACTCGGCTTCATCCTCACAACGACCGACGATCAACTCGAACTCACTGAGGTTCGGGGTGATCAGGCTGGCGCCGCGATAGATGGAGAAGTCCTTGCCTTTCGGGTCGGCCAGCACCGGAATGCCGCGCTTGCGCGCCGCCTTGATCAGTGCCTGATGGTTCTGCAGCGCGCCCTTGCCGTAATCGGACAGCACCAGCACCTTGACCTGATCGAGCAACTGCTCGACCTGCCGCGCCAACGCCTCGGCATCGGTCTGGAAAGGCTCTTCGAAATCCATGCGCAACAGCTGCTGATGCCGGCTCATGACCCGCAGCTTGACGATGGTCGGCTGGTTTTCGATGCGCTGAAAATGAGTCGCGACTCCTGCGCCACGCAGGCTGTCGGCCAGGCTCTCGGCGGCCTCGTCCTCACCCGTTACGCCCACCAGAACCGCCTTGGCGCCCAAGGCAGCGATATTCAGTGCGACGTTCGCGGCGCCACCCGGGCGATCCTCGATCTGGTCGACACGTACCACCGGGACCGGTGCTTCCGGCGAAATTCGCGATGTACCACCATGCCAGTAGCGATCGAGCATCACGTCGCCCACCACCAGAACGGCGGCTTTGTCATAGTGGGGCATGGTTAGTTTCATGGCAGCTCCAGAGGGGAGAGAAAAACAGAGAAAATCATAGCATGGCCAATTTGGCGGTCGGACAGCGCTCAGCGCCCTCGAACCCAGAACAACTCGTGCCGGCGCACCGCTTTGCGGAAGAATTCGTCCTCGCCGCTGGTCGGCCAGCGGCGCCCGGCCAGCACACGCTGTATGAGGCGGCGCAACCGCCTTTTGAGCGGCAGACGCCCCTGCAGGTCGTGCTGCAGAGCAAGTGCCATGGCCTTATCCAGCTGCTGCTGGGCATCCAGCGTCGGGCTCCACAACCGGTCAGCCGGTAGCGCCGTAATGGCCGGCGGCAACGCAATACCATTGCCCGCAGGGCCCATTGGCCAGCGATCATTGTCATGCAGGTGGTTGGCATACAGCAGCAAGGTTTTCGGCTGCCAGGCGCTTAGGGCAAAAGCCTCAAGCAGCGCTCTGGTGCTCGCCACATGATCATGGTGCGGGTCCAGCTCCGGGTGCGGCGTCAGCACCACCTCCGGCCGATAGTGATCAACGAGCGCAGCCAGATCCGCGACCAGATTGCGCCAGGTCGGCAGACCATCCTCATCAGCGGGCAGGCGCAACGGATTGTATTGGCGGGCCGCACGAATATCGGCCTCGCCGGATTCACGAGAGCCAAAGGGCGTCTCCGGCTGTTCCGCCATGGCCGGCAACTGCAGGCAGTAATAACCCAGTTGCACGCATTGTTCCTGGCGCACGCCACCCCATAACGGCGCCGCGATGCTGTCCCAGGTACGCAAACGTCCTTTCAGGCGCGCAGCCGCCGCCTTGTCCAACCCGAGTCGCTCATAGGCTTCGGCTTCGATTTCACCTTGAGTCAGGGTGGCGATGGCGACTTCAGAGACCCGGCTGTAAAGGCCAAAGGCCGCCAGTTCGGCATCGTCGGCATGGGGAGCGACGATCATCAGGCGCTGCTTGGCGAAGTCCGGATTGCGCATGGCATGCAGGCGCAGCTCACCAACCACGCGGCACCAGCGGCTGGCAATGGTCAGCCCATTGGCGTGCTGTCCAGACAGGTTGAGATAACGTCGCCCCGACACGCCGCGCTCGAAATCCTGGCGATCATCGCCGAGTAGCACATAGGGATCGAGCCAGCGCCCCAACCAGGTCGCCTTCAGCTGCAGCTCGAGAATCAGCGTGTCGTAGCGCTCGAGATTTTCATCGACGCGAAGCAAACCCTGCTCAAGCCTGGCCGGGACACTCAGGCAATCGCCTGGAAACTCGTGCTGATAGTCGTCGCGAGGCGAATAGAAAAGATGGTCCGCGAACCAGGCTTCATGGGCAATCCATCCACCGACCAAGAGGAGCAGCGGCACCCACCACGCCAGCAATATGCCAGTGACCAGCAGCACCGCTAGCGCAACGATCAGTGCTACTCGCTTGTTGCGCCGATGGCGCTTGAGCAATTGCTGCTTGCGTCCTGTCATTGATTCAAACCTGATAGACCGGCACGCGATTGCACCAGCGATCTTTATATTCGCGATCAGCGCGGCCGAACGAATAGCGCAGCGGCTTGCCCTGGGCACGGGCCTGCTCCCACTCGCTTTGCGTGTTGACGAAGCTCAACACGCTACCTGGGCTGAAGTCGCGCTGCTGCGGATCCACACCGCCATTGATGTACTCGAGGCTGACCCATTGCGGCGCCTGGACTCGGTAGAGAATTTGGATCGCCACCGGCTGGTCATCCAGATAGATCAGCGAGCCGGTCATGAACTCGCGCATCAGCGCGAATACTTCAGCCAGATTCTCCTTGCCGGTGGCTTCGAAGCCCCAGCGCCGCTGGAACAGATCCGCGTATATGCGCGCCTGCTCTTGCGCGGTGAGCTCCAGCATGGGGCGAATCACGCCGCCAGCTTCTTCGAGAAGGCGCAGCTCACGACGCTGGTTGTAGCGAAACTTCTTGCTGTACTGCTCCGGCTCCCTGGCCAGCGCCAGGCCCTCGGGCTGCTCACGCAAGCCGACGAGCTGCCCGGCATTGCATTCGGACACATAACGAAGCTGGTGCCGCACCTGGACGCGCGCCGTCGGGGCAATCGGCAGAATCACCTCGGCATTGCCGAGGTCGAACAAGCCGCGCTTGCCCTGCTGCTTCAACACATCCTTGCTAAGAGCAAGATGCCGGCCCCAAGTCGGCATTGCTGCCCGCACCTCACCCTCGACGAGATGCCCGAGGTAACGCACGGGAATGCCCGCCAACCCGGCCAGCCGCGCCACCACCTCGGGATGAGTGGCGACACTGCCGCCAAAGGTATTCCAGGCAGCTGCGTAGTCATCCGCCGAGATAGGCACCCAACCCCGTTCACGCCAGAAACGCACACGACTGAGCATCAGGCGTCCTGCTTAGCAGCAGCGGAGTCGTCATCGTCCTCGAACTGCTTGGCATGCAATCGGGAGTAATAGCCGTTTTGCGCGAGCAGCTCAGCGTGGGAACCACGCTCCACGATCTGCCCCTGGTCCATCACCAGAATCAGATCGGCCTTCTCGATGGTGCTCAGACGGTGGGCGATCACCAACGTCGTGCGCCCCTGCATGACCTGATCCAGCGCAGCCTGAATATGCCGCTCGGACTCGGTATCCAGCGCGGAAGTCGCCTCATCGAGAATCAGCACGGGTGCATCCTTGAGCAGCGCACGAGCGATCGCCAGGCGCTGACGCTGACCGCCGGAGAGCAGCACGCCATTCTCACCGACCAGGGTGTCGTAGCCCTGAGGCATTTTCTCGATGAACTCCGCGGCGTACGCATCGCGTGCCGCCTGCTGTACGGCCTCCAGCGGCGCCCCGGAAAGATCACCGTAGGCGATGTTGTTGCGCACCGTGTCGTTGAACAGGGTGACGTGCTGGGTTACCAGCGCGATATGACGGCGCAGGTTGCGCAGGGTGTAGTCCTCTACATCCAGGCCATCGAGCAGGATCTGGCCGGTCTCATGGTGGTAGAAGCGTGGAATGAGGTTGGCAAGGGTCGACTTGCCACTGCCGGAACGGCCGACCAGCGCCACCATCTGCCCAGGCTCGGCGACAAAGGAGATGTTCTCCAGCACCGGTTTCTCGCTTCCCGGATAACTGAAGCTGAGATCACGCACCTCCAACCGGCCGTTGACGCTCTCGCGCATCTGAGTGCCGTGATCCACTTCAGGCTCCTCATCGAGTTGCTCGAAGATGCTTTCGGCGCCGGCAATACCCTTCTGTATGTTCGAGCTCACCTCGGACAACTGCCGAATCGGTTTGGGCAACAGGCCGGCAAGCGTGATGTAGGCCACCAGATCACCCGCCGAAGAATCGCCCCGCAGCCACAGCACGAGGAACATCAGCACTGCCATGGCGCTGTAGATCACCAGTTGCAACGACGGCGTATACACCGCGCCGGTACGCACCATCTTCAACTGCTTGTTCTTGTTCTCCTCACTGGCATCGAGAAAACGCTGCTTCTCGTAATCCTCACCACCGAAGCTACGCACCACCCGGTAGCCCTGGATGCTCTCAGAGGTAATATGAGTTACGTCACCCATGCTGGTCTGGATTTTCTTGCTTTGGTTACGGAATTTCTTGCTGGTGCTGGTCACCATCAGGCCAATGACGGGAAGGATCGCCACCATGACCAGTGTCAGCTTCCAGTTCATCCACATCAGCGTCGCGAATAGAAACATGACCGTCATGCCTTCGCGGACCACCACCTTGATCGCGTCAGTCGCAGCTCCCGTCACCATGGTCACGTTGTAGGTAATTCGGGAAATCAGATGGCCAGAGTTATGGCTGTCGAAGTAGCGGTTGGGAAGCGTCAGCAGGTTGTTGAAAAGCGCAATGCGTAGATCCTGCACCAACCCCATTGAGACCTTCGCAAGGTAGTAGTTGCCAAGAAATGAACCCACACCTTGCCACAGCGCGATCAGAATGATCAGCAGCGGGACGGCCTGCAGAAGTTTGAGATGGGCTAGCCAGGGAGCGTGCTCCAGCACCCAGGGCGCACCTGCAAACAGACTGGCGTCGGGATTGGAAAGACCATCGACGAAATATTTGAGAATGTAGCCCAGCATGGGCTGGGTGGACGCGAAAATCAGGAAGCCGAGGATACTGAGTGCAAACACCCCCCAGTATGGAACGACATAACGCAGCAACCGCAAATACACCTTCAGACTGGATTGCTGGGTAGAATTGGCCATACGGCAAGCCCCACGAGACTGGCTAGAGGAAAACGATGCGGAGTGTAACAGCGCAACAACTGGAAAGCTGGCTGGAGGGCGGCAAAGTCCTGGAAAAAGACGGTCGCGGCCCCAAGGTAGTCGCGCTGACAAACGGCTTGTTCCTGAAGATCTTTCACACCCGTCGCCACCCGCTGCTGGCCCGCCTGCAACCCGCGGCAAAACGCTTCGCCGACAACGCGAATCGACTAAACTTGCTTGGCATCGCCGCCCCCAAGGTAGTCGACCTGTTCTGGCTGGAGCGCACGCAGGGCCTCAGCGGCTGCCTCTATGAGCCCCTGCCCGGGCAATCGGTCGAGCAGATATACCTGGCCGCCCCGCAACAGGCACAGCAATGGCTAGGCTCAGTCGCCCAGTTCATCCGCCACCTGCATCGACAAGGGATCTACTTTCGCTCACTGCACTTGGGCAACATCCTGCGCCTGCCCAGTGGCAACTACGGGCTGATTGACATCCTCGACTTACAACACAAACGCCGAGCGCTCAGCAACTGGCAGATCAAACGCAACTTCCAGCACTTGCGTCACTACCTCAAGCGCAAGCGTTTGCCTGAATTCCCGATTGAACAGTTGATTGGGCTGTACCAGGACATCGCAGAGGGCGATTGAGACGTGTCAGAGCGATCCTAAGCAGACTCCGAGTATTGGCCACCAACACCGGTGCGCTGGGTTCCTCGCCCGAGTCGTGCTAAACGCGGTAGACCTCCGCACCCAACAAAGCTCACGACGCGCCTGCTGGTCTTGCAGCAGTTGTTCAACCTGTTCGACGATATAGTTGGAGTTCCAGCTACTCGACCGCATGAGCTTTCAGCACTTTACCGGGTTGAAGAACAAGGCGCGCCATACCGAATCGCAATACGACCTGGAATTTCCGTGAGCGGCTCGTTCAAGCCAAGGTCGAGCATCTTATTTTTGATGAGGTTCAGCCCCAACTACAGCTCAACGTTTCAACGCACGCGGGGGCAGATTATCGATGCCAGCATCGTTCGTGGCCCAACCCGGCACAGCACGCCTGAAGAATAGGAAGTCGTGAAGCAGCGCACATCGAGCGAGAACCTGCCAAGCGCCGGCAGAAGGATGTCGAGGCGCACTGGACGAAGAAGCACGGCAAATCGTACTTCGGCTACAAGCCGTCGGTCAGTACGGATCGCCGGCACAAACTGATCCGCAACGTGCGGGTAAGCGGCTCCAGCGAGGCCGACACACTTCACTTGGTCGATGTCCTGGATCGAGGGAACAGCAGCCGTGACTTCTGGGCTGATCGTGGCTATCACGACAAGCCACGCGGAGCACTGGCTCAACCTCAATGGATGGCGCCTGCATATTCAGCGCAAAGGAAAAACCGGCAAGCCCATCGGGGAGTGGGACAAGGCTCGCTACAAGCGTATCGCCAGCCCACGGGCTCGGGTTGAACACATATTTGCCAGTCTGGCGCAGATGGGCGACAAGACGATTCGCAGCATCGGCTTGGCACGCGCGCAGTTTGATCTGACGATCAAATCAGCGGTGTACAACCTGAAAAGCTGAGATGGCGTGAGGATGACAACAGACAGATGCCTCCTGCCGCATTACTCTCATTGCGGTAGGTACTGACCGCATATTCTTTGTGCCGGGCACCTCTTCGCGCCCTGTGTTCGGGTCAGTGTCGGGTTTTTAAAGGTACCTTGCATGGAACTCCAGCCACCCTCAAAGCAACTGGCCATGCTTGTAAAAATAGGGGCGATCTTAGCGCTTAGCCAAGCCATGCTGCAGACGCGATGCCGTGCAGAGGCCGGACAAAATCATTAAACTCTTTCGCCTGCCGAATCAGTAGCACCCTTAATGTCTCGTCACCGGCGGCGCCGGTTTTAATTCGGTACCGCTGCGGTCTGCCAACCGCCAAGCGCGCGATCAATACGACTTGCAAGCAGCCCCACGTGAATAACTAGCACAGAGATAAGGTCAAGCCATGAACGAGAAATCCATATACGTAACTCAGCCCTATCTACCACCATTAGAGGAGTTCATTCCATATCTGCAAAAAATATGGGAAAACAAAATGCTGACCAATGGTGGCCCCATGCATCAGCAACTTGAAGCTGCACTGGCCAAATACTTGAATGTTGAGCACGTGGCCCTCTTCAACAATGGCACTATTGCCCTGCTTACAGCGCTGCAATCGCTGCGTATCACAGGCGAGGTGATTACCACACCTTACTCTTTTGTCGCGACAGCGCACTCGCTACTCTGGAATGGCATTAAACCTGTTTTTGTCGACATTGATCCGGTAACCCTCAACCTTGATCCGGCAAAAATTGAGGCAGCTATTACTCCACAGACGACCGCTATCATGCCGGTACATTGCTATGGCACGCCATGCGACGTGGAGGCCATCCAGAAAATTGCAGACAACTACAACTTGCGGGTTATCTACGATGCAGCCCATGCCTTTGGCGTAGCAGATAGTAGTGGCAGTATCCTGCGCCATGGTGACCTGAGCGTACTTAGCTTCCACGCCACAAAGGTATTCAATACCTTCGAAGGTGGCGCCATCATTTGTCCTGACGCCAAAAGCAAGAAGCGTATCGATCAACTGAAAAATTTTGGTTTCGTCGACGAGGTTACCGTTGTCGCACCCGGCATCAATGGAAAAATGAGTGAAGTCAATGCCGCATTCGGCCTACTGCAGCTCCAGCATATTGATGATGCCATTAGACGTCGACAGGAAATTGATACGTACTACCGCGAGGAGCTTGCAGAGATTCCAGGCATTAAACTCGTTGAGTTATCTACATCTTTCACATCTAACTTTTCTTATTTCCCAATTTTACTGGGTGACGATTACCCAATAAGCCGTGACGACCTCTACCAAAAGCTCAAAAACAACGGGATTTTTGCTCGCCGATATTTCTACCCACTTATAAGCGAGTTCCCAATGTACCGTGAGCGTCCGTCAGCACATCGTGGAAACCTCCCTATCGCAAGCGCTGCTGCCCAACAAGTGCTTTGCTTGCCAATATATCCGGCACTGGTGGAGCAGGACCTACAAAGAATCGTTAACTTGATTCGGAACTAAAGTATGGGACTGCTTAGCCAAGACCAAATACGCGAAATGGGCTTTGCTCATGTAGGTAGTAATGCACGCTTATCCGACAGAGCCTCATTCTACAACTGTGCCAAAATTACAATCGCAGACAATGTACGCATTGATGACTTTTGCGTCTTGTCTGCCGGCGAAGGAGGCATTGTAATAGAAAGCAATGTGCACATCGCAGTTTATAGCTCACTAATAGGCGCAGGAAAGATTGAAATCGACAAATACTGCAATATATCATCACGCGTATCCATATATAGCAGCAATGACGACTACAGCGGCACAACCATGACGAACCCAACGATACCGGACGCATTCAAAAACGTTACAAACGCTGACGTGACAATTGGACGCCATGTCATTATCGGATCAGGCGCTATTATTCTGCCAGGCGTGGAACTACAAGAGGGCGTTGCTGTTGGCGCACTGAGCCTCATAAAAAGTGACTGTCAATCTTTCGGGGTCTACATTGGCGTTCCGGCCAAACGCACCCAAGAAAGAAAGCGCGACTTACTGGAAGTAGAGAGAGCCTTCCTCGAATATCAAGCAAGAGGCAACCAGAAATAACCGGCTACTTCTCTTGGTGAAACTTGTACTTCAGCTTTATTCTAAACGACTCCAAATTATAGAAGGCCCACCACCCACAACGCACACCCAAAAGCATCTTCAAGAGAACTAAAATAGTTGAGCGCGGATAGTAATCCGCCTCATGCTCGAAATTATGGTACTGCAGAGAAGCATATCGAAGGCGAAGTGTCATCAAGCGCTTGTCCCGTTTAGGCATGCCAGACCAAAAACCCACCCCAGTCTTATTATAGACAGACATAACCCTATCCAAGTAACAACACCCACCACGCTGCAAGAAAAGCCGATAGATATGAGTATCCAAGACCATATATGCAGGCACTTCGGAAAAATCTATACAGTTTCTATAAACACGTGCAGAAGGATGAATTGGTATACCATCCCCCAACTGATAAATCGCCTTGAGCTGCTCACGGGGAATATTAACAAATAAGCGATCTTCCCCCAGCGCATGATCTCTCAATGTGACATTATGCCCGCATAGAGTGCATTCAGGATGCCTCTCCAGCATTTCCACCTGCAATTGCAGCTTACTCCGATCAGTCCAATAATCATCCCCCTCCAAAAACGCAATATACTTACTAGATATCCGTAAAAACCCATCCTTCAAATTTTTCTCAACGCCAAGGTTATTAGCATTGCGAAAATGCTTAACTTTTCCCGGCCAAGCCCTAGAATACTCTTCGCATATCGCAGAAGTACCATCTATTGAACAATCGTCAAGAACATGAATATCAAAATCAAAACTAGTTTCTTGCGCAAGAATAGATTCAATCGACTGCACAAATGTCTGCACATGATTATAAGTGAGCAAAATAACCGTCAGCATGATTTGACTCCTTGAATACCTGCCTTGCAGCTAGGATTATAAGTAGCGCAGGTAGGCCCCGACTTACGACGCGCCCAGTTTAGAGAGGGAGATTCTACGCAATGCCAGGAAAGGAAGGCAAACATAAACGACAGCACTGCTGCCGTTAAAATCATTCTCCCGACACCAATTTCCGGATAGAAATAAAAAAGTGCCTGCTGGATTGCGCCGTACAGGTGATGCCATAGGAGTAATCACCAATCCCCTGTAGCAAGCCAAAGCGTGGATAGGTGAGAACGCGAACCATAGCTATACATAGCACAACAACAGCGCCAGGCTGAGCTGTGAAAACAAGGTATGCCAGAGCAGCATCGTCAAAATCGCAAGCACAGCCATCCAAAGCCAGAAAATCTTGGACCGCGAAGAAATAAAAGACAAACATCCGATATAGAAGTACAGCGTAACGCGCTGCAATGCCGGATCACTCTCAACGTAGACTGAAAAAAACCGAAGCAAAATACAAAATAAGCTCGAAACAGCTATGAAGATGCGTTGTTTATAAATAATCCCCAAAACCCCACCAGGCCCAGGACGGCATACTTCTTGACTTCATAGCCCCCCTGAAGTCAGTGCTCGTCAGAGGTAAAACTTTCTTCTAATCGGATCAAGGAAACTTTGCGTGAAACATCGCGTTTTTCGGACAGCCAGATCATCGCTATCCTCAAGCAGGCCGAAGCCGGCAGCCCAGCCCCAAAGCTGGGCCGCGGGCATGGCATTGTAGTGGTCTACTGATCCCTGACACCCATTTAGGGCGAGAATGCTCGCCACAGAGAGGTGTCTGATGACCAAGCAATGTCGTTCTTTTTCGCCCGAGTTCAAACCAAAGGTCGTTGGTCTGGTGCTCGATCAGAGCTACAGCCATATCGAAGCAGCTCGCTCGCTGGGGCAGGTTGAATCGGCACTTCGTCGCTGGGTGAAACAGCTCCAAGAGGAGCGCCAGGGCACCCCTGAAGAGCAAGGCATTGACTCCCGAACAGCAGAAAATCCAGGAGCAGGACGCCAGGACCGAGCGACAGGAACGGGAGAAAGCGATCCTAAAAAAGGCTACCGCTCTCTTGATGTCGGACGAATTCATTCGTACGCGCTGATAGACCAGTTGGGCGAGCGGGAGTCAGTGGAAATGCTCCGTTCTGCGTTCGACATGGTGCGGCCTTGCTATTACGCCCATCGTCTAAGAGCCTGTTCAAAGTCTTGCGAGCTAGAGCAATGCAAGGCCTAAGCGGCCCCACGGAAACAGGCGAGGACCGGTCGGAGTCGCGCTCGACTTTACGAGCTGTAAATGAGCAGTCTGACGGGAACGCCTAGTTTGGGCTGGCAATCCAGCCTGTTTTTAACGCAGCAGTGCCGACGCGCAGCAGACTTTGAACAGGTTCCAAGGTGATGCCGTGTTGATGCACGCCGCATTGCACTGCGCAGTCGGGTCAATCATCTGTTGAATCAGAGTCGAGGCTCGGCTGGCAGCCGCAGCATTCTGGGTATGTTGCGTGAGGATAGTGTAAGCATTGGCCGCTTCCGTGTGCGTCGGCTGATGAGTGAGCTGGGCCTGGTCAGCAAGCAACCAGGCTCACACGCGCATAAGCAGGCTACGGCTGAGCGACCAGATATCCCGAACCGGCTGAACCGCGAGTTCACAGCTGAGCGCTCCAATCAGGTGTGGTGCGGCGACATCACATACATCTGGGCGCAAGATAGCTGGCATTACCTGGCGGCGGTGCTGGATCTCTATACAAGGCGAGTGATCGGCTGAGCACTTTCCGCCAAGCCGGATGCTGAGCTGGCCATCAAGGCGCTGGACATGGCCTACGAGCAACAAGGCAAACCGCAGCAGGTGCTATTTCATTCTGACCAAGGTAGCCAGTACCCCATAGCCTTTTCAGCAGCGGCTATGGCGCTATCGGATGGACCAGAGCATGAGTCGCCGGGGAAACTGTTGGGACTACTCGCCAATGGAACGACTGTTCCGCAGCTTGAAATCCGAATGGATTCTGGCGACAGGCTAAGTGACCGCTTTGGAAGCTCGACGGGACATCAGCCATACCTGATGCACCGCTACAACTGGATCAGGCCGCATCAGTTCAACGACGGACTGCCACCTGCGGTGGCCGAAGAAAAACTTGGCTCACTGTCCGGAATGAGTTGACCACTACACACTTGAATTCGAGGACTGCATTTCTTGCAACTGAGCAGTCCCTCTTCAGTTAGGTACGAGCTTACTAGAAGTCTTCGCGCTAACGGGGTGCCCCTTCAGCAAATATCGGGGCAAACATTGGTATCAACTTCCTATTACCGCGCTCGCTCAGATGATCATCGTCAAGGTACAGTGGTCGCCCGTTCCTACTGCCATAACAGAAGGTCTCGTCGCACAGATAAGGCAGAGGGTCTAATATGCGCGCACCGCATTGCGTCACTGCCGCGTCCTGCATGCTCCAAGTGAACGCATGGCGCTCATGATAATCTGCCATTGCCAACTTTACTTCAACACTGCGCCCCAGCAACATCTCTCGCCCCATACTCTTGGGTACATTGACCGGCATTTCCGGCACAGGCCTGAGTAAATAAACCGGGTGCTCTTTGGACAAGGTACATACAGAATCCACGTAATGCTGCTTGAACTCCTCTAGGAACTCCGGAGTGGACTCGTCGTATTTCTTGGAGAAATACAGCAAAGGTCTACCAGAGGACTCTTCAAGGGCGGTGCGTCCCATAACATAGACGGTAGTTCGACTGATCAGCACCACAGGCTTTCCTGGGTACAGTTGCGGCAAGTCTCGCAACACCTCCTGACTCAAGCGCTCACACCCTTCCCCCTTGCCATCCACCCGCTTGGCGCCAAACACAAACGGACAACTGCTGACGCCACGAAAATAGACACCGCCTTGATCTGTTGGCACAGCAGCCGCCACAGCAGTCACCAATGCATCTGCATGACTGTCGCCAAAAACCAAAGCTTCGACTTCCTTACCGCCATATACACAGCGCGCCTCATCGTCAAGGCACTCATCCTGTCGAGGATTCCTGTTCTGCCGTTCAGCGTCGACCAACTGCACATCTTCTGGCAAACGCTCAGGAATACCACTACGGCGAACCAATTGAGCTGTAACCGCCGTCATTATCAGGCACGTTGATAAATAGATCGCGGCACGTGCATTGCTCCTAAGCGCCAGCCAGCGACGAGAGGGGTTTTCAACCCAGTGAAACGAGAGATGACCAAGCACCAACGAAGAGACGATGCCCAGCCCAATCCACGAAGGAGTCGCCTGCAACTCGAAGTAAGCCAGAGCAACGACCAGTGGCCAGTGCCAGAGATAAATGGAATAGGAGCGAGCCCCAAGCCACTGTGCCAAAGTGGTTCCAGTCCAGAAGGACTGCTGCCTTTTAGCCAACAGCAGCAAGGCAGCACCTAATGTAGGGGGCACGGCTAGGGCCCCGGGCCAAGGCATCGAAGAATCGATAAACACTATGGATACAGTGATCAGAGCGACACCCGCTAGCTCCATAAGCCTCGCTACCGAAGGCTCTGGGCGGAAGTTGCGTCCGACTAGGTAAACACAGCTCCCCAGCAGCAATTCCCATGCCCGCGACGGCAACCAGTAAAACGCCTTCTCGGGCTCGTTAACGGTCAACAACACACAAAAAGCCAGGGAAATCAGCAGAGCCAGTATATGCGCCCCCAGGATGACTCTCTCACGAGACATCCACCTGGCCAATACCAGCAACACCAGGGGATAGACCAAATAAAACTGCCACTCGACCGAAAGAGACCATGTATGCAGCAACCATTTCGCGTGGGAAGCCGTATCGAAGTATCCCGCCTCAGATAGGTAACGATAATTTGATGTGAACAATAGGCTTTCACGGGCGTGCCGACCCAGCATCTGATAATCGCCAGGCAGCAACAGAAACCATCCCATAACAAGCACGGCCAAGACCAGCACGATCAGGGCGGGCAGGATGCGCCTAGCGCGTGCGAGGTAGAATCCCCCGAGACTGAAGCACCCCGAATCAAGCCCGCTACAGACGATACCAGCCATCAGGAAACCCGAGATGACAAAGAACACGTCAACACCGGCAAAGCCTCCAGAGACCCCAGGCACGCCAAAGTGATAGAGTACAACTGCGGCGACAGCCCAAGCTCGCAGTCCATTGATGTCTAGGCGAAAACCTTCGGCCTCTATTTTTCTTGTCATACCGGTCCAATATAGAGTCAAGTCATAGCTTGCCAAACCGCACCTGTTATTCCGCGGCTTGGAAATTTTTTATTTCACTGTTAACTCTCGCCGAAGCTCAGACGCATCTAAATTGGCTTGCAAGTTTTAACCAAACACTCAGCATAGCTGCTAGCAAAAGCTGCACCACCTACATACTTATCCCAATCAATAAGAAAGAGCACCAGACCAGAGTCGCCATTATTTGCAGCAAACCAGGCATACGATGTTTGCGCCGTAATCCGAAATTCGCCAGATAGGGAACAGATCAATCTATTCGCACACCAGCTAACGCCAGGCGGGCGCCGCCGGACAGATGTATTCCTCGCAAACTGTTTTCATAGCATTGTTATCCAGCAACCGCTACCCAAAGCGCATGGAGCGCGAGCGGCTGTGGTTGTTTGTCGCCCCATCTCAGGCAGGAAGAGCCTCAGCGATCAAACAGCCTGAATTAGGTGAAATCAGTGTCCGAACCACCTAGATGCCAACCTTTTTTCTCAACTTGTACAGCTTTCTACGTATTTTGTTTTCTAACTCCGAACGTCGCAGCACTACTCGCCAGGCTTCACAGATATCGGAGCCTCCAAGGTCATGTCGCTCCAAGAGAGCAATATTTTCCTGAACAAAGGCCACGATGGATGCATCATAAATAATTTGCTTTCGCACCAATTTCGTGGTCAGCGATTCGGCAAAAGTATGAGCCTGCCCTAGGGCCTTGCAGGCGTATAGACTCGTCATAGTTCGAACACATTTCTCACAGCGACAGCAATTGAGCTCTAGCTGATTCTTTTCACCACATACCCTTAGATTTTCCAAGGCGACGGAGAACTCGGATATAAACTCCAACTTCTCCGCACGAAAAGCCTCGCACCCATCATGAACAAACTCGATACTTTCGTCGGAATAAAGTACATCGGTTTCCGGATGCGAACTCCAGGGGAACAAGTCGCGCTCATGAAAGCTTGACGGGATATAGATGCGTTTGAACTCGGAGGCCATTAAACGCCCTATGCACCCCAGCCCCAGTCCATGGCCATGCACCCCCCAACGCCCCCAGTCACGTAGCAGTTTACGCCCGTTCGTTTCGACCTCTCGGAAGCGCACGCCTGTCGCACGTTCGATGCGCCGCCCCATTTCGCTGATCGACGCACGCTTCTCGGTTTCTTCCAATGGCAGATCGAAGCCGTGGACATAAATCAGATCAGTAATCTCATCCCGGTGCTTGAGAAAGGTATAAAAGGAATCGACGCCCCCCGTAAAGAACGAGGCGACTCGTCCTTCCGGCTTGGCTGCTGGCACCAGAAGACTATCCCCTTCAAACGCAACCTGACGGAATCTTTGGTCAGAGAACCATCGTGCAAAAATTCCGGATAATTCCTGCATATTGGCGAGGAAAGTCGTCGAGCATGCCTCCTCCACCCTAATGTTCTGCCCCAACCTCATGGCTGCCAACATAACCAGCGGAGCGATTGCTTCAGCATTACCGACAATCCCGTCTCCTTTGAAGTACAACGAGTACCGCTGCTCACCGACAGTAATGAGAAACTCCGCCTGTCCATTCGAATAGCGCCCGGGATTGATCGTTAACACAAATAGCTCCTTAGGAATTGTCGCTTAAAGGCTCGACACGTGCTTGATAACTCGCCACGGCCCGCTCAAAGGCTGCCTGGTATCCCTCACGAATCTTAAGTTTCTCTTCCTCGAACTCCAGTGGCTCAGGCGCCCAATCAATCTCTCGACTGCGCAGGCGGTTAAACAGCAGACGATCAAGTCGGGACTCCCCGACATACTGAATACCAATCAGATCCTTGATGATGCTTACCCGATAGTCGTCTCGCTTGGTCTTGTCGTATAAAAATACGACCGGAATACCCATGGCGATACACGGCATAGCACAATGGATTTTTGAAGTAATCACCAACGACGCCGTACGGCTATATGTATCCAGCAAATGTTCGGAAAGATTTTCCTTTAGTTCATGTGTCAAATCCGGCAACCGCAGCTTGGCTTGATCAACCATCACTGCCTTCTTACGAATACTGCGAGGTACCGCTGACTCACCGCCGGCACTCAACCCCACCATATAGACACGTCCATTCTTCGGCGGCGCTGTTCTGCGCGGCAACGTCAAGGTCAGGCACTTGCTATAAAAGGAGTCCACACCGTGACTCTGCAGTATTTTCATAGTGCCGCGGTCACGGCAGCCGATGGGTTCGTGTTGCTTGAGGTAGGCGACTCCCTCTGGCGAACAGACTTTGGCAACGGAGCCAGGGGTTACATGGAAGGCGAAGAACAGTGGCTGCAGCTCAGGTGCAGGTGGCCAGTCCACACCGCCAAGGAAATAGCCATTCATGGATATGATCCCTGGCCCATCAGGTTGCTGCAGACGCTCTCGGGATACCCCACCATCCACGCGCGGTAGTAGTTTCTTCGCCACCAGCGACTGAATGTCGTCCCCGAGATTGGCCCAGCCTGCAAACGACTTGCCGGAATATTCGATCGTGTAAATTTTCATCAATCTGTCCTTAGATAGAAGGGAAACTCTTCAACAGGGCGCCCTTAACGCCGTCTAGCCCTGGCCTGCAATAGTCCTGCAGGCGCGCCTCAATGACTGCAGCGAAGTTGATCAACTCAGTTGAGTGAACAGACAGGGGCGCAGCAATACCAAAAGCAGAGTAGTAATCATCGAACTTGAGTTCATCAATAATCCCTTGAGATAGGCGCACCCGCACGTTAGGCACACCGAAAGAGTCGGCCACGACCAATCCGTGAAGACTTGAGGAAACTACGTAATCACAGGAGGCTATCTGCTGCAGCACAGACTTGGGCTCGTCAAACACATTGATAAAGCGGACGTCAGGGTTACTCTGCAGAAATGCAAGCGCCTCAGGGAGCTGCTGGTCGACGTAATGCGGAACAAAACCGATGCGATATTTCTTCGCCACTGGCCGATCGATCAATATATCTGACAACAATCCAGGATCGCCCAAAGCAGGAGCTGCCCCTCCCCCTTCGATTCTCTGCCGCGTTTCCCCGCCCCTCACGGCATGATAGTAGTGCCGACCGCTAAAACTCTCCCCAGGCTGACCACAGCCCGAACCCCATACATGCAGACGCCGCTTAAAGCCAAAGCGCTTGGCCTTGGGTTCCTTGGCCAGAATGGTACCGATGGCCATCATATCGGCACTTGGCAAGGTGGCATATTCCACTTGCCGCCCAGCAACTGCCTCAACGATCAACGGCGAAAGAAAATCGCCAAAATTCCTTTTGGAAGGGTCGTCGCGACCCGAGCCTCGGTGCCAATAAAGCTTGATCGTCATGGAAATACTCTCTTGATCGTTATAACTCAGGCGCTCCACAGTCGCTCAAATAGCCGGGCAGGCCAGTTTTTAGGCTGAGGAGTACGAGTTTCTCTTCGTAACAGGGCATATAGACTCTCCGCTTGACGAAGGTAATCGAAACGCTGACGAGCTAAAGCCGCTGCTCGCGCCTTCAGACGCACCATTTCGGCAGGATTGGCAATAATAAAATCTAGGCGCTGACAAAACTGCTCGTAGTCCTCATACAACAGGACGTTCTCTCCATCGATGAAGCCCAGCGCCTCTTCCTCACCCTGCCCCTGACGATATGCTATCAGTACGCAGCCGCAGGCAATGGCCTCGAAATTCTTCGCCATGTACTCACCCAGACCGATATCCGCACTGAGAAAAATGGTCATCCGATTGAGTGCATAACGATACTCGTCCCCAGGTTCAGTTCGCATCATCTGCAAACCATGCTCGCATACTGCTCGCTCAAGAAACGCTCGACGCGCCTGATAATCATCACTGCCCAGACGCCCGATAAAACCCAACTGAATGTCTCTAGGGAGAGTCATGTCATATAACTTGGCGCTATCGTAGCCTTTAGGCAAGAAACAGGCATCTACCCCCAAGCTCTTAAACCGCTCACTCACACGATAACCAGTGAAAATCACCCTAGCATGGGGTACTTTTCTGTAGAAATCCGAAAAATGTCCTCTCCATTTGGAAGAAGCCAGAAACTCTTGGCACGCATCTTCTTCATACAAGACAAGACCTGGGATGCGAGCCAAAAGCTTTACCTGTCGCGATATATGGCGAAATAGCAGATCCAGAATTATGCGGTCGTACTGACCAAGATCGAAACGACGTAATACCTGATCTAGGTTTTTCTGCTCCTTTTTGTCCAGCCGAACCAGTTCGACCTGAGCAAATTGCTCCAGCCCCTTCCAAAGCAAATGGTTATCAGGTTGCCGTGTCGCTGTCGCCAAGATCAGTACACGCATCTCAACTCACCAGCAAAAGACGTAAAGCTTTACGCAAGTAATCCCAACGCATGGCCTGAAGTGGACTCAAGCGCAAAGCCCGAAGATAAAATCGTCTGGCACTTGCACGGTCTTTAGAGCCGTGTGCGCTTCGAAACAGCGAAAGATAGCGCTGCGCGGTATAGCGGCGGAGCAGTGTCTGGCACTCACCCGGCAACCCGATAAAAACTTCGCGCACCATGCCAAGGGCATACTCTTCCTCGTTGATGCGGCTGTGCCGAAGACTATCAGTGTGCTTATATATTCGCGCTAAGGGCTGACTGATTAGCGCAACCGGGGCACTTACCAATAGATAAGCGAAAACGGGAATGTCCTCGCCACTGCGCAGGTTCTCTGGATATGGGCGACGCAGTAGCAAGTCCCGCCGAAACAAGGAACTACCATGCGATATAGATATGCGTTTTTGCAGTAGGTAAAGCCGCGCTAGTTTCCGCGGACGCGCGACAGGGACAGGCGTCGGTAGGCGTAGACGCTCACGCCCATCTGGATAAACCGATATTTGTGCTCCGAGCACCATACCAATCTGCGGCTCACTCTGAACCAACTCGCACAGCACGCCTAACGCACCGGGAGCCAATTCATCATCAGCGTCAAGCAGCAACACGAAACGACCGCGCGCGATACGGACGCCCTGATTACGTGCTGACGCGGCGCCAGCATTAGCCTGCCGGTAAACCTGCAGGCCAGGCCATTGCCTAGAGTATTCCGCCAATACCTCTGCCGTGTCATCGCTAGAGCCGTCATCAACCACAATCAGTTCGACGCCCTCTGCGGTCTGGGTCAATACTGAATCCAGGGCACGAGGTAGCAAATGAGCGTAATTGTACGTTGGAACGACAACGCTGATCAGAGGCAACTCAGATTGAGTCATACCAATCGCCACTTTTGACAACGAGAATATCTTCCATGATGAGGTACTGCAGATCCGAGCCGAAGAACATGTTCAGCGCATCGGTCGGCGAGCAAATCATCGGCTCACCACGGCGGTTGAGCGAGGTGTTCAGCGACACGCCGTTGCCGGTGAGTTTTTCCAGCTCGACCATCAGGTCATACCAGCGCGGGTTGTATTCACGCTTGAGCACCTGGGCGCGGGAGGTGCCGTCTTCGTGGACGACTTCGCTGACGCGCTCTTTCCACTCGTCGTTGACCTCGAAGGTGAAGGTCATGAACGGGCTCGGATGATCGACCTTGAGCATCTTGTCGGCAACGGTATCGAGCATCGATGGGCAGAAGGGTCTCCAGCGCTCGCGGAACTTGATCTGTTCGTTGATGCGGTCGGCGACCCCAGGAATGCTCGGGCAGCCGATGATCGAGCGACCACCCAGGGCGCGCGGGCCGAACTCCATACGGCCCTGGAACCAGGCCACCGGGTTGCCGTCGACCATGATCTTGGCGATGCGCTGCGGCATGTCGTCGATCTTCTGCCATTTCGGCGCATTCGGGTGACGGGCGCAGGCGGCGATGACATCTTCGTTGGAGTACGAAGGGCCGAGGTAGACGTGCTCCATTTTCTCCACCGGCACCCCGCGCTTGTGGGACACGTAGGCAGCGGCGCCGACCGAGGTGCCGGCATCGCCAGAAGCGGGCTGCACGAACAGCTCCTTGACCTCGGGACGGGCGATGATCTTCTGGTTGAGCTTTACGTTCAACGCGCAGCCGCCGGCGAAGGCGATCTTGCCGGTTTCGCGGATGATGTCGCCCAGATAGTAATCCATCATTTCCAGCGCCAGTTTCTCGAACAGCGCCTGCATGCTGGCGGCATAGTGGATGTAGGGATCGTCGGCGATGTCGCCCTCACGCTTGGGCCCCAGCCACTCGATCAGCTTGGGCGAGAAGTAGAAGCCCTTGCCCTTTTCCTTGTGCCGGCGCAGGCCAATGACGTTGGCGTAGTCGGTGTTGATCACCAGCTCGCCATTCTCGAACTTGGCCAGGCGGGAGAAATCGTACTTACTGGCATCGCCATAGGGCGCCATGCCCATGACCTTGAACTCACCGTCGAGCATCTCGAAACCGAGGAACTCGGTCACCGCGCCATACAGGCCACCCAGGGAGTCCGGGTCGAAGAATTCCTTGATCTTGTGGATACGGCCGTTCTCACCATACCCGAAGAAGGTGGTGGCGTACTCGCCCTTGCCGTCGATACCGAGGATGGCGGTCTTCTCGGTGAAGCCCGAGCAGTGGTAGGCGCTGGCGGCGTGGGCCAGATGGTGCTCGACCGGCTCGATCTTGACCTTCTTGGCGTCGAAGCCCAGTTGCTCCAGACACCAGACGATCTTCTTGCGATAGCGCTTGTAGCGGCGGTTGCCCATCAGGATCGCGTCGAGAGCGCGATCCGGTGCGTACCAGTAGCGCTTGGCGTAGTGCCAGCGCGCCTTGCCGAACAGGCTGATGGGGGCGAAGGGAATCGCCACTACATCGACATCCGAAGGTTTGATACCGGCCTGCTCCAGGCAGAACTTGGCCGACTCGTAAGGCATGCGATTCTTCGCGTGCTTGTCACGCACGAAGCGCTCTTCTTCGGCGGCCGCAATCAACTTGCCGTCGATGTACAACGCCGCGGAGGGGTCATGACTGAGGGCGCCGGACAGGCCAAGAATCGTCAATGCCACAGGTGTATGCCTCTAATTCGGGCAGGTGCCGGGCACCTGCGGTAAACGTTGGTCGAGCAACTGGTACAAGGCGGTTTGCGCCGACCAGTTGCGCAGAAAACGGGCGCGGTCACGGGCATAAGCCCGAGCGAAACTGCGCGTATTGCGATGATGCTGCATTGCATCCAGGTCGATCAGCGACCAGGAACCGAGCGCCTCATCCCAGAAAATATTGTGCCCCTTGAGATCACCATGACTAATGCGCTCGCGCAGCAACGCAGCGAATAGCCGGTCCAGAGCCAGCAGCTCACGCTCAGGTGGCTCAGTCTCCAGATAGCCGCCGAAACGTTCGATTATATCGCGCCCACCGCAATAGTCGGTAATCAGATAGGCGCGCCCCCGCAACCAGCACCAGCGGCGTTCCAGCACAGCCAGGGGTTTGGGGGTCGCTATGCCGAGCATTTGCAGGCGGTTGCCTTCCTGCCAGCTATGCCAGGCACGGCTCGGGCGCCAGAATCGCTTGAGCCAGTGCATGGGGCTCTTGACGTTGTAGCGTTTGACCACCAGCGGCCGCCCCGCAAGCTCGACCTTGGCAACCGTGGCGGCGCCACCTGTCTTGTAAAGATGGCCGGCCTCGATGAAAGCGTCTGGATCATCTACCAGTGTGCGCAGGCCATCCGCTTCTTCACGGCGGACGATTCGAAGCCCCATGGCGCCGACTTCAGCCGCGAAAAGACTGCAATCACGAGCAATCTTTTTCAGGTAATCGCGCATTCGCCAACGCCTTACCCTGGCGATCTCGACGAGCAACATTTCGAGGGGCAGCGCATGCTCGGCATTTGCCAGCAGATAATGAATCAGCAGCTCTTCGAGATAGGGCTCAACTTCAGCAGGCAGCTGCGCGAAAAATACCCCAAGATTTTCGACCGCACGCTTGCGCGACAGCGGCTTGCCTGGCGCTTCGCAATCTACGCCACCGCCGTCGATCACATAGAGCCGGCCATCGCAACGCAGCAGGTTGTCCAGGTGCAGGTCCGCCTGCCAAAGCCCCTTGGCGTGCATCTGCGCAATCACGCCCAGCGCCTCAGCCAATACGGCCTGTTGCGCATCCGACAGAACAGGTTGACGGGCCACAGCTTGCCAGGCGCGCCACAGACTTTCGGCGTCTTCCAGAAAGTCGAAAACGAGCCAGCCGCCCTGATTGTCCTCATAGCCATGAGCCAGCAGTTCAGGAGTGGTCATACCCTGTTCAGCGAGCAGCTGCGCACCTCTCGCCTCACGCTGGAAATGACGCTGCGCTTTTTCACCGACCAACAGCTTCGCCAACACCCGCCGCCCCTGCCATAGCGCGAGGCCCACATAGCGCTGGCCGGGCAGCACACGCAGAACGCTTTGCAGCTGCAGTTGTTCAGCGCCGATCTGCAAATTAATTGGCAGTTGCGGCGAGCGGCCGGCCTTGCTCAGGTCACCGAGCAGCATCAGCGGCCCTCCTTGTCTCTACGGCGCGCATCAAGATAGCTCCACCATGCAGCCACACCATCGCGCCCGCCCAGGTAAGACTCAAGCAGTACCTGAATTTCCGCTTTCCCCCAAGCGCGAGCACGGCGCACCAAAGGCTCCAGATCCTTGATTCGGTCGCGCCGACCAAACAGCAAAGGCCGGGTTTTCTCCAGATCGATAAGCTGCGCCTGGAACGCCCCCTGCTCTTCTCGGAGGAAAATGTGCTTCGGGTAAAAACACCCGTGTACCTGACCTGCGTCGTGGACGCATCGCGCCAGAGCACCACAGGCCTTCAAAATAGCCAAACGCGGTGCATCATCGAGCACCGACCAGCGCCCAAGCCAGTGATCGAGATCCTGCCAGCCGTCCAGTGCGCGGGTCAGCAGCACGGCACGTCGCTCACCCGCAACACGCTGTTCAGCGAACAGTGCCGCCTGTAACGCCGGGATGCCCAGCTTTCGATACCGTTGAATATTGCGAAATTCGCGGGAAAAGGTCGGCTCGCCAAGTGGATGTAGCGGACTGCGGGTCAGGTAATTGCTCTGGCGTTTCAGATAAAACCCGTGACCTTCTACGTCGAGGCGATAGACGCTGCTCCACCCGCCACGCTCGGTATTGGGCTCATCCACTGCCTCGAGTTTCAGCGCCCACAGGGCATCGAAGCTGGCCAGGCCGTTGCGCTCGAGCAGAATGCGATCCTGCTCGGCAATGAACTCTTTCATTCCCGGCCCTCGAAATACGTCAATATGTGGCGTATACGACGCTTGTCACCAGCACTCAGGCGTGCTCGACCGCGGTACTGCAGATAAAAGCGCAGACGCTGAGTGCGCGACAACACTCGTTTGGCCACCTTGTCGAGACAGGCCAAGTCCTTGACGATGCGATAACGCAATAAAGGTCCCCACCAGAAACTGCCGGTGGGGCAATCGATCAGAAAAAGCGTGCCCTCGTCATTGACCAGCAGATTGCGCCACTTGAGGTCGTTATGGGTGAAGTGATGATCGTGAAGAGTACGGGTGTGGCTGGCCAATTGCCGACTGATAGCATCAACCCAGCGCGCATCACTTAGGCGTGGATCTTTTCGGCGGGCCATCTCGGCAAGATCAACAGTATTGGTTATTTCGCGAGTAACCAGAGCCCCTCTCACGAATTTGCCGGCATGCCGCTCCAGACCATATGCAGCGACGGGGGCGGTCGGTATCCCCCACTTGGCGAACAACTTGAGGTTCTGCCATTCCGCCTTGACCCTGGGCCGCCCGACAGAGCGCCGCAAGCCCTTGCCAGCGCCCCAATAGCGCTTCACGTAGTAGCGCGCACCCTCAAGCTCTAGACGAATGACTTCGGAAAGCGGGTCCGACGTCAGGCGCTCGCCACCCAACTCGAAGACGGCCTCAAGGCTACCGAAAGCCTCAAGCAGTAGCGGTGTGCTGACATCGTGCTTCCATTCAGCCACGGTCAGTGCCTCACCACGGGAAGAAACTCCCGTAGCACAAGATAGTCCCGGACCGACGACAGCGGAGCGGAAACCAGAGTGACGTTCGCACCGGCCGCCTGCAAGCGCCAGGCAAGTCGCAGAAACAGCGTGGTATCACCGAGTGCGGGGCACGAGACGACGGCCACCTTCATCCCTGCGCTGATCAGTGCCTGTTCTCCCGCCATCTACAATCGATCTCCATAACGTTGTTTGCGCTCATACAGTTTGTCTGCCTTACGCTCCAGCCAGCCAAGCAGACGGGCCTCGTCTTTCAGCACCTGGTGCAATGGCAACTGAAAATAAGTACGCAGGAAACGCAGCTTGTCGCGCCGCGTCAAACCAATATCCAGCGCCGAAAAATACAGGGCAGCCAGATCCTTGTTGCGCCAGCGCAAGGGCGTCGCGCTACGCACCTGAGCACGGTGCAGGTCGATGACCGACAGGCGGAAATTGTCCGCCTCGATGGGCCGATCAGTATGCAGCAGGAAGTGGCAGATGTAGCAGTCGCGGTGGTTGACTCCAGCGCGGTGCATGGTCCCGGTCATGCCGGCGACTTCACGGATCAGCGCCCACTTGAGGGCAGGTGCAGGCGGCTGCCGGGGCCAGTCGAGGCTGAGCTGCTCTAGGTCGACCGTGGGCGCGAGCTCCTCGGTGACGATGAACGAGTGCTGCTTCGCTGGGTTGGTGCCCTGCTCACCGAAGGCGACGGCAGTCATGGTCGGCACACCCGCCTCGGTCAGCCGCTGGATCGCCTGCCACTCCTGAGCAGCTCCCAACACCGGCAGCTTCGCAGTCAGGAGGTTCTTGGCAATTTCGCCCCAGCCGATTCCGCGGTGAATCTTGACGAAATAGCCGCGGCCATCGACCTCGGTGCGCAAGGTACGGCGCCCTTCCAGCTCGCGGTAGACCTGCCCCTGCAAGGCCTCGACGGCTTCGAACGGGTCCGCGCCAGCCCACAGGCGCTTGAAAGGCTCGGCAAGCATGAGCTTCACGAGCGGCTCCCCAGAATCACATCCGCAGCCCGCTGCGGCATGCTGTACAGATCGGCCGTGTCGGCATAGGCCAGGCCGTTTTGCTTCCACCGCGCGCGCGCAGCATCGTCGGCCAGCATCTCGGCTAGCACGCGGTTCAGCGTGTACTGCTCGAACGGGCTGGGCACCACGCGGCCGGCGTCGGCATCGCTGATGTAATGGGCGTAACCACACACGTCGGTTACCAGCACCGGCAGCCCGGCGACCAGCGCCTCGAGCAGCACGGTGCCAGTGTTTTCGTTGTAGGCCGGGTGGATCAGCAGGTCGGCGCCGAGCAGGAAGCGCGGGATGTCGCTGCGGCCCTTGAGAATCTGCACCTGATCGCTCAGGCCGAGCGTCTTGACCTGCAGCAGGAAGGGTTTGGGATCGTCCTGCCCGATGACCATCAGCTGGGTGCGTTTTTTCAACGCCGCCGGCAGTGCTGCCAGAGCCTTGAGGCTGCGGTCCAGGCCCTTGGTCTTGAAGCCCGAGCCGATCTGCACCAGCAGCAGGTCGTCGTCGCCCAATGCGAATTCGCGGCGGAACTCGGCGCGGATCTCAGCGGCGTTGACCGGCGCGCGGCGGTCCAGGGCGATGCCCGGCGGCAGCAGGTGGAAGCGCTCGGCCGGCGTGCCGTAGTGTTTGACGAACAGCGGCTGCTGCACCTCGGAGATCATCAGGATCTCGGTCTTCGACGCGGGCGAGAACACTGCCCGCTCGTACTCGGCGAAATGCTTGTAGCGGCCCCAGCGGCGATACAAGGGGTTGCGCAGGGTCTGCGCCTTGTCTTCGAAGCAGCCATCGGCGGCGTAGTACACATCCAGTCCCGGCATCTTGTTGAAGCCGATCACTCGGTCGACCGGGCGCTGCTGTAGGTCGGCCTGCACCCAGGCGGTAAGTTTCTCGTTGCGGTGATGATTGAACAGCGCCTTGACCGGCACCACCACCACTTCGAAACCCTCTGGCACCTCACCTTCCCAGATCGGCGTGTAGACGCGGATGCTGTGGCCGCGCTGCTGACACTCCAGGGCGATGCGCATGAAGTCACGCTGCAGCCCGCCGTAGGGGAAGTACTTGTAGAGGATAAAAGCCAGGCGCATCGGCCCTCCGCTCGCTTGCATCAGTCCAGCCCCAGATCCAGCAGCAGGGCATGTAATTCGGTAAACACCCGCTGCGGTTTCAGGTCATCGAAGCATGGCTTTTCGCGGTCGCCCTTGCCGGCATCCGGACCGCTGGCACACAGGTGCACCTGGGAACGTCCGTAGGCGCCGACCCGGCCCGGCAGGGTCGGCCCGTACAGCGACACGGTCGGCACATCCAGCGCGGCCGCCAAGTGGCCGAGGCCTGTGTCCACCGCGACACAGGCCTGGGCGCCGGCGAGCACCTTGGCCACGCCCGCCAGGTTGAGTTTCGGCAGCACGGCAGCGCCTTCGATGCCCTCGGCGATGCGTTCGGCACGGACCCTCTCGGCCTCATTACCCCATGGCAAGCGGATCGCCCAGCCCTGCTCGGCGACCTGCTCGGCCAGCTCGCGCCAGTAGGCTTCGGGCCAGTGCTTGCTGGCCCAGGTGGTGCCGTGCAGGAACACTAGATAAGGGCTTGCAGCCGGATCTGCAAGCTGAGCGCGGTTCAAACCATAGTCGCCCAGACCGGCGGGCACACTGTAACCCAGCGCCTGGCCGAACAACTGGCGGGTACGCTCCAGCGCATGCTGGGCCCGCGGCACGCTGTAGCGACGGTCATAAAAACGCGCAGCGACAGGCTCGCGCGCGGATTTGCCGTCGAGGCCAGCCACCGGCGCCTTGACGTAGCGGGTCAGCCAGGCGCTCTTGAACAACCCCTGAGCATCGATCACCAGGTCGTAATGACTCTCGCGCAGGCGCTGCTTGAACCGCGCCCACTCGCCACTGCGCAGGGTTTGCAGCGGGTGCTTGCGCCAGCGGCGGATGGCTACCGGAATCACCTGTGAGACGGCCGGATGCCAGGCTGGGATCTCGGCGAAGCCTTCTTCCACCACCCAGTCGAACCGGATGCCAGGGATCGCCCGGGCCGCATCGGTCAGGGCCGGCAGGGTATGAATCACGTCGCCCAGCGATGAGGTCTTGATCACCAGCACGCGCATTCAGGGCATGACCTCGACCGGCTCACCCGCCAGGCGCTGCAGCGCGTCGACGGCGACCCTCGGCTCAAGCTGCACCAGGCAGTTGTAATGACCGAAGCGGCAGGTACGCTCGAAGCAAGGGCTGCATTCGATGCCCAGGCGGATGATTTCCACCTGCTCGGCCAGCGGCGGGGTGAATTGCGGCGAAGTCGAGCCGTAGACCGCCACCAGCGGGCGGTTGAGCGCAGCGGCCACGTGCATCAACCCAGAATCGTTGGACACCACCGAAGCGGCGCACGACAACAGGTCGATGGCCTGGGCCAGACTGGTCTCGCCGGACAGGTTCACCGCCTCCTCACGCAGGCCGGGAATCAGCCGCGAACGGATGTCCTCGCCCACCGGGTGATCCTTCTTCGAGCCGAACAGCCAGACCTGCCAGCCCTCACGGATCTTCGCCTCGGCGACCTTGGCGTAATGCTCGCTGGGCCAGCGCTTGGCCTCGCCGAACTCGGCGCCTGGGCACAGGGCCAGAACCGGGCGATCCAAGCTCAGGCCGAAATGGCCCAGAGCCGCATCGCGGGTAGCGGGATCGATCTGCAGAGACGGGCGTGGATAGGGTTGCGGCAACTCGGCGCCGGCCGGATAGGCCAGCGCCATGAAACGCTCGATCATCAGCGGGTAGCGATCCTTGTCCAGCTTGCGCACGTCATTGAGTAGGCCGTAACGCATCTCGCCTTTCCAGCCGGTACGCAGCGGGATTCCGGCGAAGAACGGCACCAGCGCCGATTTCATGGAGTTGGGCAAGAGGATCGCCTGATCGTAACGGCCGGCGAGGGACTTGCCGATGCGCCGCCGCGTGGCCAGCTCCAGCACGCCATGGCCCAGCGGGAAGCTCAGGGCCTGGCGAACCTCGGGCATGCGCTCGAGGATCGGCCGGCTCCAGTCCGGGGCCAGGACGTCGATGGCGCAATCGGGGTGACGCTGTTTCAGACATTGAAACAATGTCTGCGCCATCACCATGTCGCCTACCCACGAAGGGCCGATGATCAGAATATTCATACACTCAGTTCGCTAGAGAAGCCCGATGGCGGCGGCAGCCATCAACTCAGGCCCAGCTCACGCCAGATGCGCATCACATTGCGCCGGTGCTCGTGAAACTGGTCGCCACCCACTACCCCGGGCTGCTTCTGCAAGGCCTGCCGATGGGCTGCCGAGCGGTAGGCCTTGTATGCGTCCTGTAGCAGGGTCGCCTCGCCATCGCGCAGCAGACCGAGGCGATCCAGGCCTTCCAGAATGCGGATGTTATCGGTGAACTCGAGCAGCGCCGGGTGCTGTCTCGACCACGCCAGGGCCGCGTATTGCACCATAAATTCGATATCGACGATACCTCCGGCGTCCTGCTTGAGATCGAAGGGCGAGGCGGCGTCGAAGGCATTTTCCGCTGTGCCGGCCGCCGTGGCGCGGCTGCCCAGGTTGTCGCGCATCTTGGCGCGCATCTCGCTGACCTCGGCCTGCAGCTTGGCCTGATCGCGCTCGCGGCCCAGTACGGCGCAGCGCACCTCATCGAAGGCGGCGCCCACGCGCTCGCAACCGACCAGCACCCGCGCGCGCACCAGGGCCTGGTGCTCCCAGGTCCAGGCCTCGCCTTCCTGATAGCGGCGGAAGGCACCCAGGGAGCTGACCAACAGACCAGCCGCGCCGGAAGGCCGCAGGCGCATATCGACCTCGTAGAGCTGGCCGGAGTTGGTCTGCGCGGTCAGCAGATGGATGATGCGCTGGCCCAGCCGGGTAAAGAACTGCGCGCCGTCGATGGGTTTGGCACCATCGGTCTCGGCCTGGGGGTCGCCGTCGTGGATGAACACCAGATCAAGGTCCGAGCCGTGGCCCAGTTCAATACCGCCGACCTTGCCGTAGCCGACGATGATGAAATCCGGCGAGCACGGGCTGCCATCGACGCGCAGCGGCGTGCCGTGGCGGCTAACCATCTGCCGCCAGGCCAGGGCCAGCACCTGGTCGAGAATCGCCTCGGCCAGCCAGGTCAGGTAGTCGCTGACCTTCATCAGCGGCAGGCTGCCAGCGATCTCCGAAGCCGCCACACGCAGACCGTGGGCCAGCTTGAAGTGACGCAGCGCCTCCATCTGCTGCTCCAGATCGTCCTCCGGAATGCGCGTCAACCGCTCGCGCAGCTCGGCGGCCAGTTCTGGCGCGAGAGGCGGACTAAATAGCCGCCCTTCATTAAGCAGCTCGTCGAGCAGCAGCGGGAAGCGGCTGATCTGCTCGGCGATCCAAGGGCTGGCGGCGCACAGCGTGAGCAGGCGCTGCAAGGCGCCGGGGTTTTCCGTGAGCAGTACCAGATAGGCAGAGCGGCGCGCGACCGCCTCGATCAGCGGCAGCACCCGCTCCAGCACCAGGTCCGGTTTGTCGTGCTCCACCGTGGCGGCCAGCAGGCGCGGGATAAAGGCATCCAGGCGCTCGCGACCGATACGCTGCATGGCACGCACCTGATTGCCGTTACGCAGCCCCACCAGCCGCTGCCAGGCGGCCTGGGCCTCGACGAAACCGGCCTCGGTCAGCTGCCGGCAGGCCGCCTCTTCATCCTGATCATCGTTCCACAGCGGCAACCAATCGGCGCCGACCATGGTCTCTTCGTCGCCCTCCAGATCCTCGTCCGGGTCGGCGATGACCTGGCGAAAGTGCCAGTCGACCCGGCCACGCCAGTGCATCAGCTGCTCATGGAAGGCGTCCCAGCTGTCGAAGCCGAGCATGAAGGCCACACGCGCACGGTCCTGCTCGTCGTCCGGCAGCATCTGCGTCTGCCGGTCGTCGATGGCCTGCAGGGCGTGTTCGGTGTAGCGCAGGAAGGCGTAACCAGCGAGCAGTTCGTCGACCGCCTGACCGGGCAGGTAGCCCTGATCCTTGAGGGTTTGCAGCACCTTGAGCAGCGAGCGCTGCTGCAGGCTGAGGTCACGCCCGCCGTGGATCAGCTGAAAAGCCTGGGCGATGAACTCCACCTCGCGAATGCCGCCGGCGCCAAGCTTGATGTTCTCGGCCATGCCCTTGCGGCGCACTTCCTGCTGGATTAGCTGCTTCATGGTGCGCAGCGCGTCGATAGCGGAAAAGTCCAGGTAACGGCGGTAGACGAACGGGCGCAGCATCTCCAGCAATTGCGCGCCGGCATGCTGATCACCGCCGACCACCCGCGCCTTGATCATCGCGTAGCGCTCCCAGTCGCGCCCCTGGTCTTGGTAGTACTGTTCCAGCGCATTGAAGCTGAACACCAGCGCGCCGCTCGAGCCGTAGGGGCGCAGGCGCATGTCGGTACGGAACACGAAGCCGTCGACGGTGATGGCGTCCAGCGCCTTGATCAGCTTCTGGCCCAGGCGAATGAAGAACTCCTGGTTATCCAGCGGACGCTTCACGCCCTGGGTCTCGCCGCCTTCCGGGTAACCGAAGATCAGGTCGATATCCGATGACAGGTTCAACTCGAAGGCGCCGAGTTTGCCCATGCCGAGAATGACCATGTGCTGCGGCTCACCGCTGCGGCGGCCGACCGGCGTGCCGAATTGCTCGCAGTGCCGGGGGTACAACCAGTGATAAGACAGGTCGATGCAGGCATCGGCCAGGTCGGAGAGATCGCGGCAGGTTTCCACCAGATCCGCCTGGCGGCTGATGTCACGCCAGATGATGCGCAGTTGCTGGCGGTTGCGAAATTTTCGCAGGCTGCGTGCCAGGGCATTTTCATCGGTGCATTCGGCCAGTTGCTCGGCCAGCTGATTACGCAACTCACCGCCCGCCAGGCGCCGCTCCAGCTCGCCACTGGCGGCCAGGTCGAGCAGCACCTGTGGGTCGCGCAGACTCTGCTGAGTGACGAAGTCGCTGGCGGCCGTGACCCGCTGCAGGTGCTCCTTGCGCTGCGCCGGCCAGGCGGCGAACGCGGCAGCGGCTTCAGCGGACAAGGTAGTGAATGCCTGAGTGAGCGACTGCTCGGCGCGCTGGGCGATGGATTGCAGGGCGGCAGGCAAAGGGACGAGCGCGGGCAAGCTCATGGTCTATCCTTTTCGGCGGGCTGCGAGCCTGGTGGAAAACCGGCGCAGACCCTGCGAAGGCTCGCCGTTTCTGGCTCTCGCCTGATTTGATTATAGTTTTGCCACGACTGGATTGATCGAGAGAGCTGAAATCGTCGACGAAATGTAGTAAAACTACACGAAGCCGGATCTACCCAACCGGTACATCCAAGAATTTATGTGCCCGCTCAAAAAGCCGGCCACGCATCTGGTTTCCGATTCTGGAAGCCTTTCCGCTCTGGAGCAAGCCATGCAAGACCTCGATCCAATCGAAACCCAGGAATGGCTGGACGCACTGGAATCCGTTCTCGACAAAGAGGGCGAGGACCGTGTCCATTATCTGATGACGCGTCTGGGTGAGTTGGCCACTCGTAGCGGCACACAACTGCCCTACTCGATCACCACTCCCTACCGCAACACCATTCCGGTCACGCGTGAAGCACGCATGCCGGGCGACCTGTTCATGGAACGCCGCATCCGCTCGATCGTTCGCTGGAACGCTCTGGCCATGGTCATGCGCGCCAACATGCAGGATCCGGATCTGGGTGGCCACATCTCCACCTTCGCCTCCAGCGCGACGCTGTACGACATCGGTTTCAACTACTTCTTCAAGGCGCCTACCGAAGAACATGGTGGCGACCTGATCTACTACCAGGGCCACGCATCGCCCGGCATCTATGCCCGCGCCTTCCTGGAAGGTCGCCTGAGCGAAGAGCAGATGCTCAAGTTCCGTCAGGAAGTGGACGGTGACGGCCTGTCGTCGTACCCGCACCCGCACCTGATGCCGGACTTCTGGCAGTTCCCGACCGTTTCCATGGGCCTGGGCCCTATCACCGCGATCTACCAGGCACGCTTCATGAAGTACCTGGAAAACCGCGGCTTCATCCCGGCCGGCAAGCAGAAGGTCTGGTGCTTCATCGGCGACGGCGAGACCGACGAGCCGGAAACCCTGGGCGCCATCTCCCTGGCCGGCCGCGAAAACCTCGACAACCTGATCTTCGTCATCAACTGCAACCTGCAGCGCCTCGACGGCCCGGTTCGCGGCAACAGCAAGATCATCCAGGAACTCGAAGGCGTGTTCCGCGGCGCCAACTGGAACGTCAACAAGGTCATCTGGGGCCGCATGTGGGATCCGCTGTTCGCCCAGGATGAAGACGGTCGCATGCAGCGTCGCATGGACGCCGCCATCGACGGTGAATACCAGAACTACAAGGCCAAAGACGGTGCCTACGTGCGCAAGCACTTCTTCGGTGCCGATCCGGAGCTGCTCAAGCGCGTCGAGAAGCTGTCGGACGAGGAAATCTTCAACCTCAACCGCGGCGGCCACGACCCGTACAAGGTCTATGCGGCCTACCACCAGGCGGTCAACCACAAGGGTCAGCCGACCGTCATTCTGGCCAAGACCATCAAGGGTTATGGCACCGGTGCCGGCGAAGCCAAGAACACCGCGCACAACACCAAGAAGGTCGATATCGAGTCGCTGAAGAAATTCCGCGATCGCTTCGACATTCCGCTCAACGACTCGCAGCTCGAAGAACTGCCGTTCTACCGTCCGGCCGAAGACAGCGCCGAGATGAAGTACCTGCGCAAGTGCCGCGAGAAGCTCGGCGGCCATCTGCCGCAGCGTAACCGCGGCAGCATCAGCATCCCGACGCCGCCGCTGGAAACCCTCAAGGCCGTTCTGGATGGCTCGGGCGACCGCGAAATCTCCACCACCATGGCGTTCGGTCGCATCCTCGCCTCGATGGTCAAGGACAAGGAGCTGGGCAAGCGCATCGTGCCGATCCTCGCTGACGAGGCGCGTACCTTCGGCATGGAAGGCATGTTCCGCCAGCTGGGTATCTACTCCCCTGTCGGCCAGCTGTACGAGCCGGTCGACCGCGATCAGGTGATGTACTACCGCGAAGAGAAGGACGGACAGATCCTCCAGGAAGGCCTCAACGAGGCCGGTGCGTTCTCCTCCTTCATCGCTGCCGGTACCGCCTACAGCAACTACAACACGCCGATGCTGCCGGTCTACATCTTCTATTCGATGTTCGGCTTCCAGCGTATCGGTGACCTGGCCTGGGCTGCCGGCGACGGCCAGACCCGCGGCTTCCTGCTGGGCGGCACCTCGGGCCGTACCACGCTGAACGGCGAAGGCCTGCAGCACGAGGACGGCCACAGCCACATCCTCGCCAGCACCATCCCCAACGTGCGCAGCTATGACCCCACCTATGCTTACGAGCTGGCGGTGATCATGCGCGAAGGCACGCACCGGATGATGACCCTGCAGGAAAACGTTTATTACTACATCACCGTAATGAACGAGAACTACCAGCAGCCGGCCATGCCCGAAGGTGTCGAAGACGGCATCATCAAGGGTATGTACCTGCTCGAAGAGGACAAGAAGGAAGCCGCCCACCACGTGCAACTGCTGGGCTGCGGCACCATCCTCAACGAAGTTCGCGAAGCGGCGAAGATCCTGCGCAACGACTACAACATCGCCGCCGATGTATGGAGCGTTACCAGCTTCAACGAACTGCGTCGCAACGGCCTGGCCGTGGAGCGCAGCAACCGCCTGCACCCGGGCGACGAGCCCAAGCAGAGCTATGTCGAGCAGTGCCTGAGCGGCCGTAAAGGTCCGGTCGTGGCCAGCACCGACTACATGAAGCTGTTCGCCGAGCAGATTCGTCAGTGGGTTCCGGTCAAGGAATACAAGGTCCTGGGTACCGATGGTTACGGACGTAGCGACAGCCGTCGCAAGCTGCGCGACTTCTTCGAAGTGGACCGTCGCTGGGTCGCCCTGGCCGCGCTCGAAGCGCTGGCCGATCGCGGTGAAATCGAACGCAAGGTGGTGGCCGAGGCCATCGTCAAGTTCGGTATCGACCCTGAAAAACGCAACCCACTGGACTGCTGAGGAGACGCATTGTGAGTGAATTGATTCGCGTACCCGATATCGGCGGCGGTGAAGGTGAAATCATCGAGCTGTTCGTCAAGGTCGGCGACCGCATCGAAGCCGACCAGAGCCTGCTGACCCTCGAGTCGGACAAGGCCAGCATGGAAATCCCGGCTCCCAAGGCCGGCGTCGTCAAGAGCCTGAAGGTCAAGCTCGGCGACACCCTGAAAGAAGGTGACGAGCTGCTCGAGCTGGACGTGGAAGGCGATGCTGCCGCCGAAGTCGCCCCGGCCAAGCAAGAAGAGCCTGCCCAGGAGGCACCTGCTGCCGCCGCAGCGCCAGCGGCAGAGCCGCAAGCTCAGTCGACCGGCAGCGCCGAGTCGCAGGAAGTCAAGGTGCCGGACATCGGTTCCAGCGCCAAGGCCAGCATCATCGAAGTAGCGGTCAAGCCGGGCGACACCATAGAGGTCGATCAGTCGCTGATCACCCTCGAGTCCGACAAGGCCAGCATGGAAATCCCCTCGCCGGCAGCCGGCGTGGTGGAAAGCGTATCGGTCAAGGTCGGTGACGAAGTCGGCACCGGCGACCTGATCCTGGTGCTCAAAGGTGCCGCCGGCGCCCAGAAGCAGGCCGCCAGCGCACCAGCTCCTGCGGCCGCTCCCGCCCAGGCCCAGGCTGAAGCGCCAGCACCTGCCGCTGCCGCTGCCGCTGCCGAAGAGCCGACCGGCGAGAGCACTGAAGAAGTGCGCATCCCGGATATCGGCGCCGACGCAGCCAGCGTCATCGAGATGCTGGTCAAGACAGGCGACAGCGTGGAAGCCGAACAATCGCTGATCACCCTGGAGTCGGCCAAGGCGAGCATGGAGATCCCGGCGCCCAAAGCTGGCGTGATCGAAAGCATCGCCATCAAGGTCGGTGACCAGGCCAAGACCGGCGACCTGATCCTGACCCTCAAGGTCCAGGGCAAGGCTGCTACCAAACCGCCCGCCGCTGCCCAGGCGCCAGCCGCTGCTCCCGAGCAGGCCAAGCCGGCCAACGTGCAGGGCAGCGCACCGGCCAAGGCCGCACCGCAGGCTGCTCCTGCCGCCGCGCCAAGCCGCGACGGCAGCAAAGTGCACGCCGGCCCGGCTGTGCGTCAGCTGGCCCGCGAGTTCGGCGTCGAGCTGAGTTCGGTCCCTGGCAGCGGCCCGAAAGGTCGCATCCTCAAGGAAGACGTGCAGGCCTACGTCAAATCCGAGCTGCAGAAAGCCAAGTCGGCACCTGCCGCCGCAGCTGCCGGTGCAACCGGTGGCGCCGGCATTCCGCCGATCCCGACCGTCGACTTCAGCAAGTTCGGTGAAGTCGAAGAAGTGCCGATGACCCGCCTGATGCAGGTCGGCGCCGCCAACCTGCACCGCAGCTGGCTGAACGTGCCGCACGTGACCCAGTTCGACTCGGCCGACATCACCGAGCTGGAAGCCTTCCGCGTCGCTCAGAAAGCCGTCGCCGAGAAAGCCGGCGTCAAGCTGACCGTGCTGCCGCTGCTGCTCAAGGCCTGCGCCTATCTGCTCAAGGAGCTGCCGGACTTCAACAGTTCGCTGGCGCCAAGCGGCAAAGCGGTGATCCGCAAGAAGTACGTGCACATTGGCTTCGCCGTCGATACGCCGGATGGCCTGCTGGTACCGGTGATCAAGAACGTCGACCAGAAGAGCCTGCTGCAACTGGCTGCCGAAGCCGCTGCATTGGCCGAGAAAGCGCGCAACAAGAAGCTGTCGGCTGACGACATGCAGGGCGCCTGCTTCACCATCTCCAGCCTTGGTCACATTGGCGGCACCGGCTTCACGCCGATCGTCAACGCGCCGGAAGTGGCGATTCTCGGTGTCAGCAAGGCGACCATCCAGCCGGTATGGGATGGCAAGGCCTTCCAGCCCAAGCTGATGCTGCCGCTGTCGCTGTCCTACGATCACCGTGTGATCAACGGCGCCGCTGCTGCCCGCTTCACCAAGCGCCTGGGCGATGTGCTGACCGACATCCGCACCATGCTGCTGTAAGCGACACCTTTCGAGCGCCACGCTCGTATCCTCGACCCCGCCCGATCCGGCGGGGTTTTTTTTGACCGCTCATCGGCTTCTCGGGCTCGAAAAGTGCTTTTTTATGGCTGCAATATCCCTTTCAAATCAGCAAGTTAAAATAAAGACATCACAATGCCATTAGATTTCTTGTCAGCCACCACCGCCATGGTGCAACCTAGGCCGGCTGCCGCTATGCGGAGCCGCAACCGATACAGTACTCAACCCTGTTAGCGCTATAGTAGTAGGGCCGGGCTATAGCCTGTGCCAGCCGATGGATAATGCCATTCGATGAAAAGTCATCCCGATACCGCAGGCCGCGCCATGGCCGAGGTCGTGACGCAATTGCCCGTGCCTTCGCGGCTCGGCATGATGCGTTTCGAGCGGATGAATGAGGCGAACTGGTTGCTGCTGTTCATCGACGCGAGCTGCGAAAAGCAGTTCGGCATCCCTCCCAGCGACCTCTGCAACCTGGTAGAAACACCTTACGCCAGCCTGATGGAGCCCGAGGCACGCTACCGCCTACACGACTCCATTCAGCAGCAGCTCGCCGAGAACTCACATTACCTGGTGCGCTACACCCTGCACACGCCTCAGGGAGCCCTGAAGCTGATGGAGCTGGGCGAGCCCTTCAAGCAACGCGGACGCGCCCTGCTACGCGGCTACCTGCTGGTAACCAGCGACGAGCCGGCCTCATCCATGCAGCCGTCAGCGGCGCTGGAGGATCTGCAGCGCAGCCAAGCCGAATTGCTGCAGCACCAGTCCCGCGCTCTAGCTCAGCAGCAACTGATCGTGCGCTTGGCTAGCCAGCGCTATCAGGGCACCGATCCGTGCCGCGAAGCTGCCGAACTGATCACCCGCAGCGCTTGCGAGATCTACAGCCTTGCTCGGGCCGGCATCTGGCATATCAACGGCGACACCCTCGAGCCGGTAGCACTCTACGTGCAGGAGCAGGGGCATCACGAGATGCCGACACCGATAGACGGTCGCCGTTATCCCAGTTACCTGCGCGCACTCAAGGAAGGCCGGGCGCTCGACGCCCACGACGCCGAAAACGACCCGCGCACCTGCGAGCTGTTCGACGACTACCTGCGGCCCAAAGCGGTCACCGCGATGCTCGACGCCAGCATTCGGGTCGGCGGCGAGCTGGTGGCCGTGCTCTGCCTGGAACACACTGGCGGCCCCCGCGCCTGGCAGGCGGACGAAGTGGCCTTCGCCGGCGAACTGGCCGACCAGTACGCCAACGTGCTGAGCAATCAGGAACGGCGCAACGCCACCAGCGCCCTGTATCTGTTCCAGCGCGCCGTCGAGCAGAGCGCCAGCGCCTTCATCCTGCTCAACCGCGACGGCATGGTGGAGTATGTGAACCCCAGCTTCACGGCCATCACCCAATACAGCGCCGACGAGGTGCAGGGCCGCCAGCTCGCCGACCTGCCGGCCCTGGAGAACCTCAGCGACCTGCTGTTCAACGCCGACTCGGGCCTCGCCGAGCAGAACAGCTGGCAGGGCGAGTTCAAGAGTCGGCGCAAGAACCTGGAGCCGTACTGGAGCCAGTTCTCGATCTCCAAGGTGCATGCCGATGACGGCACCCTGACCCACTACATCGGCATCTACGAAGACATCACCGAGACCAAGCAGTCCCAGCAGCGCATCGAGCGCCTGGCCTACAGCGACAACCTCACCGGCCTGGGCAACCGCTACGCCTTCATCCGCGCGCTGGAGCAGCGCTTCAGCAATGGCACCGCGCCGGTCAGCCTGCTGCTGGTGGACATCGACAACTTCAAGCGCATCAACGACACCCTGGGCCACCAGACCGGCGACAAGCTGCTGGTCAGCCTAGCCAAGCGCCTGCGTAACAGCTTCAGCGGCGAAGGCACCCTGGCGCGCTTCGCCAGCAACGAATTCGCCATCCTGCTCGATAATTGCCAGAGCCAGCGCGGCCAGGAAATCGCCCAGCAGGTGCTGGAAACCCTCGACAAGCCGCTGTTCGTCGACAACCAGTTGATCATCATCAGCGGCTCGGTGGGCCTGGCCAGTTCGCCCGAGCATGGCGCCGACCCGCAGACTCTGATGAAGCACGCCGGCCTGGCGCTGCACAAGGCCAAGGCCAACGGCAAGCACCAGATGCAGGTGTTCACCGATGCCCTGAATGCCGAGGCCAACTACAAGCTGTTCGTCGAGAACAACCTGCGCCGTGCCCTGACCCAGAACGAGCTGGAGGTGTTCTACCAGCCCAAACTGTGCCTGAAGACCGGCCAGCTGCTGGGCATGGAAGCACTGCTGCGCTGGCAGCACCCGGACAAGGGCATGATCCGCCCGGATCAGTTCATCAGCGTGGCCGAGGAGACCGGCCTTATCGTGCCGATCGGCAAATGGGTGGTGCGCCAGGCCTGCCGCATGAGCAAGCAGCTCACCGCCGTCGGGCTGGGCAACCTGCAGGTGGCCATCAACCTGTCGCCCAAGCAGTTCAGCGACCCGGACCTGGTCGGCTCCATCGCCACCATTCTTCAAGAGGAACAGCTGGCGCCGGAGCTTCTGGAGCTGGAGCTCACCGAGGGCCTGCTGCTGGAAGCCACCGACAGTACGCGCAGCCAGCTCAATGAGCTCAAGCAGCTGGGCCTGACCCTGGCCATGGACGACTTCGGCACCGGTTATTCGTCGCTCAGCTACCTGAAGAAATTCCCCATCGACGTGATCAAGATTGATCGCAGCTTCATCAAGGACATTCCCGAGAACGAGGACGACATGGAGATCACCTCCGCAGTGATCGCCATGGCCCACAACCTCAAGCTCAAGGTCGTCGCCGAGGGCGTCGAGACACCGGCGCAACTCACCTTCCTGCGTCGTCAGAACTGCGATATCGGCCAGGGCTATCTATTCGATCGGCCCATTTCCGGCCGCGATCTGGTAGAAAGTCTCAAGCGCTACTCGCGACGCCCGGCCGCCAGACGGTAATCAACCTCCGTCAGCCGCCGCGGTCTACCCCAGAACATCGATTTGGAGAACCTCCATCATGGCTCTACGCTCGGAAATCCTCACCAAGAAGCTCGAACTGCCCAGCGCCGAGCAGGCCTTGCCGGGCCGCGAAACGCCGATCTCGGTCCCCGAGGCGCACTTCGTCAACGGCAACCCGCTCAAGGGCCCCTTCCCCGCCGGCCTGCAGACCGCCATCTTCGGCCTCGGCTGCTTCTGGGGCGCCGAGCGGCGCTTCTGGCAGCAACCTGGTGTGTGGACCACCGCGGTTGGTTACGCCGGCGGCTATACCCCGAACCCGACCTACGAGGAAACCTGCTCGGGCCTGACCGGCCACGCCGAGGTGGTGCTGGTGGTGTTCGACCCCAAGCTGACCAGCTACGAAGAGCTGCTCAAGGTGTTCTGGGAAGTGCACAACCCGACCCAGGGCATGCGCCAGGGCAACGACATCGGCAGCCAGTATCGCTCGGCCATCTACTGCCTTGATGACCAGCAGCTCGCTGCCGCCAGGCACAGCCAGGAACAGTTCCAGCAGGAGCTGCGCAAGGCCGGCCTGGGCGACATCACTACGGAAATCGCTTCCGCACCGACTTTCTACTACGCTGAGGCCTATCACCAGCAGTACCTGGCCAAGAATCCGGAAGGTTACTGTGGCCTCGGCGGCACGGGCGTGTGTCTGCCACCACAATCCTGAACAGGAGCAGACGAGCGTGGAATTGAGCAGCATTGCCAGTCAGGTATCGAGCCAGGCATCGGCGCAGTTCTCTGCGCAGATGTCGATCCTGCTGCTGAAAAAGACGCTCGAACTGCAAAGCGCGAACATCGGCGGCCTGATTCAGGCCGCTGCACCGGCCAGCGCCCCCGCCAATCCGCCAAACCTGGACAACAGCATCGACGTGATGGCCTGACGAACTACTGCCATCCCATCGTCAGCCCGTCTAAACTTGTGGGCAATTAGCCAGCAATCGATGAGCACGGCATGCCCGCCAACCTCCCCTACATCCTGCCCGAACAGCTCTGTGTCGGCCTCTACGTTCATCTGGACCTGAGCTGGTGGGAGCACTCGTTCGCGTTCAGCAACTTCAAGATCAAGGACGAAGGCCAGCTCAAACAGCTGCGCGCCCTCAGCCTCAAGCGCCTGCGCTACGACCCGGCGCGCAGTGATTGCGACCCGCTGCCGCTGGCCGAAGCGCCGGTCGAGGCACCAGCTGCGCCGCCGCCACCGCCCGATCCTCAGGAGCAGGCACGTCAGGCGCGGGTCAAGCAGCTCAGCGTGCTGCGCAAGCGCCTCTCGGAGGTCGACCGCGCTTTCGTACAGGCCAGCCAGCGGGTCAAGGCCCTCAACCAGAGCCTGCGCAACCAGCCGGAAGAATCGGTCAAGCAGGCCGGCGCGCTGGTCAATGAGCTGGTTACCACCATGCTCGGCGAAGACGGCGTCGCCCTGCACAGCATCAACGGCAAGGCCGCTGAGGATTCCTACCTGCACTCGCTGAACGTCACCGTGCTGTCGATGATGCTTGGCCGCCAGTTGGGCCTGGACGCCGAAGCCAGCCACATGCTCGGCATGGGCGCTCTGCTGCATGACATCGGCAAGCTGGAGCTGCCCAGCAAGGTGCTGCTCAAGCCGCCACCGCTGACCCGTCCCGAGCAACAACTGCTGGAAATGCACACGCTGTACGGCAAGCGCATGGGCGAGAAGCTGATGCTCGATGACGATGTGCTGCGCATCATCCATGAGCACCATGAACATTGCGACGGCAGCGGTTATCCACAGCAGCTGCGCGAGGCCTCCATCGGCCGCCTGAGCCGCATCGTGTGCATCGCCAACCACTTCGACAACCTGTGCAATCCGCTCGACCCGCGCACGGCCCTGAGCCCTCACGAGGCCCTGGCGCGAATGTTCCTGCCGCAGTTCCGGGTGCGTTTCGACGATGTCGCCCTGAAGGCGTTCATCCGCTGCATGGGCGTCTACCCGCCAGGCAGCCTGGTGCAGCTCGAGGACGAACGCTACGCGCTGGTGCTGGGTATGCACCCGACGCTGCCGATGAAGCCGACGCTGATCATCTACGATCCGGCGGTGCCGAAGGAGGAAGCGCTGATCGTCAACCTGGAAGCCGAGCCGAAACTGTCCATTTCCGCCAGCATTCGCCCCTCGCAACTGCCGCCCGAGGCGCTCGAATACCTCAACCCGCGTCAGCAGCTAACCTACTACGTCGACCCGCGACGTCGTTAGACAGGCGTTGGCTCAAACGTTTGCGGCAGCCTTAGCACCTGTTCATGATCTTTATGAGCGTGAAGCGGCGGCTACAAGGCGGAAGCGGACGCCAATAATCCCTTGTGGGAGCGCGCCACGCGCGCGAAAAATCGCGGGCATGGCCCGCTCCCACAAATACTTCGCCGACGTCCGCTCACGCCACTCAGCGGCCAAAATCGGCGAAGCCGGGCTTGAAGATCGTTAACAGGTTATCTAGGGCTGCTGTTCGGCGATCAGCCAGTCCAGCCGCCAGCTGCCCTGGCTTTGCGCCAGGCGCTCGGCCAGCCACGGCAGCAGCGCACGCAGTTCCTCTTCCAGACCCCATGGCGGATTGCTGATCAACAAACCCGAACCGTTGAGGCGCCCGGCGTCGTCGGCCGGATGGACGAACAGCTCGGCGCGCAACAGTTTCGGCGCTGCGCTCTTTTCCATGTCGCGGTAGAAGCGCTTGAGCTGGCGCTCGTCCTTGATCGGGTACCAGACCACCACGATGGTCTGACGCATGCGCCCGATGGCCTCGTTGAGGGCGGTGACGCAGCGCTCCAGCTCATCGGCCTTTTCGAACGGCGGATCGATCAGCATCACCGCGCGCTTCTCGCGGGTCGGCAGCAAGGCCCGCGGCAGATGCCAGCCTTCACCCAGGTGCACGGCCACGCGGCGATCGCCAGCCATATTCTCCTTGAGCGCCTGGCCGTCGTCCGGGTGCTTCTCGTTCAGGTGCAGACGGTCCTGCTCGCGGGTCTGCAGACGAGCCAGCTCCGGCGAGCCCGGGTAATGGCGCAGCACGCCATCGGGGTTCATGGCGCGAATCACTTCCAGATAATCGAGTAACGGCTCGGGCGCGTCCGTGGCCTCCCACAGCCGGCCGATGCCTTCGCGCCATTCGCCGGTGCGGCTGGCCTGATCACCCTGCAGATCGTACAGGCCGACGCCGGCGTGGCTATCCAGGTACGCATAGGGCGCATCCTTGCGCGCCAGCAGCGCGAACAGGCGGCAGAGCACCAGGTGTTTGAGCACGTCGGCGTGGTTGCCGGCATGGAAGGCGTGGCGGTAATTCATCGTCGGCTCCTGAGCAGGAGGCGAATTGTAGCCGGCCTAGACGCCTGGCGCAGCGCCCGCCAGGCGCCGTTCGACTTCTCCCCGGGTATCACCGCTTTCGATGATGCTGGCGAGGCCTGATGTGGGCCCTAGACTGGCCTCATTCCAGCGGAGAACCATCATGTCCGATACCCTGCTCAGCGCGCGCAACCTGGCGTTCGAACTCTACGAAGTGCTTGATGCCGAAGCCCTCAGCCAGCGCCCGCGCTTCAGTGAACACAACCGGGAAACCTTCGACGCCGCGCTGGGCACCGCGCGTAGCATCGCCGAAAACCTGTTCGCCCCGCACAACCGCAAGAACGACGAACACGAGCCGCAGTACGTCGACGGCGGCGCCAAGCTGATCGCCGAGGTCAAGCCGGCGCTGCAGGCCTTCAACGAGGCCGGCTTTCTCAACGCCACGCGGGACTTCGAGCTGGGCGGCATGCAGCTGCCCAACCTGTTGTCCCAGGCCTGCTTCGCGCATTTCCAGGCAGCCAATATCGCCACGGCGTCCTATCCATTACTGAGCATGGCCGCCGCCAACCTGATCGAAGCCTTTGGCGATGACGTGCAGAAGCGCCGCTTCCTGCAGCCGATCATCGACGGTCGTTTCTTCGGCACCATGGCGCTGACCGAGCCTCACGCTGGCTCTTCCCTCGCCGACATCCGCACCCGCGCCGAGCCGGCAGGCGACGGCAGCTACCGCCTCAAGGGCAACAAGATCTTCATTTCCGGTGGCGACCACGACCTCAGCGAGAACATCGTCCACCTGGTGCTGGCCCGCCTGCCCGACGCGCCAGCCGGTGTGAAGGGCATTTCACTGTTCATCGTGCCGAAATTCCTGGTCAACGACGACGGCAGCCTTGGCGCGCGCAACGACGTCACCCTGGCCGGTCTATTCCACAAGATGGGCTGGCGCGGTACCACGTCCACGGCGCTGAATTTCGGCGATCAGGGCAATTGCGTCGGCTATCTGGTGGGTAAACCCCATGCTGGCCTGGCCTATATGTTCCAGATGATGAACGAGGCGCGCATCGGCGTCGGCATGGGCGCGGTGATGCTCGGCTATGCCGGCTACCTGTATGCACTCGATTACGCCCGCCAGCGCCCCCAGGGACGCCTGCCCGATGCCAAGCAGGCCGGCGGCCAGGTGGCGATCATCGAGCACGCCGACGTGCGCCGCATGCTGCTCGCGCAGAAAGCCTACGTGGAAGGCGGCTTCGATCTGGTGCTGTACTGCGCGCGCCTGGTCGACGATAGCCAGACCTTGGAAGACGCCGGTCAGCGCGAGGAAGCAGCCCAGTTGCTCGACCTGCTGACGCCGATTGCCAAGTCCTGGCCATCGGAATACTGCCTGCAGGCCAACGCCCTGGCGATCCAGATTCTCGGCGGCCATGGCTACACCCGCGACCACCCGGTGGAGCAGTATTACCGCGACAACCGCCTCAACCCGATCCACGAGGGTACCCACGGCATCCAGTCCCTCGACCTGCTCGGCCGCAAGGTTGGCCAGCACGGCGGCGCGGGTCTGCAGGCGTTGCGCCAGCGGATTCTCGACACCTGCCAGCGCGCCGAGCCATTCAGCGAACTGGACGCCCTACGCCAGCCCTTGCAGACCTTGCTGGAGCGCCTGTCGGAAATCACCCTCGGTCTGCTCGGCGACCTGCAACAAGGCCGCATCAACACGGCGCTGGCCGACTCGGCTCTGTACCTCAAAGTGTTCGGCCATCTGGTACTCGGCTGGCGTTGGCTGGAGCAGGCGGTTCGCGCCGAGCAGGGGCGCCTGGCGGACCATGGCGCCGACGCCGACTTCTACGAAGGCAAGTTGCAGGCCGCGCGCTACTTCCTGCTGCGCGAAGTGCCGAGCTGCCACCATGACCTGGACATCCTGGCGCGCCGCGACGATACCTGCCTGGCAATGCAGGGCGCCTGGTTCTAAAGGCTCACAATGAAAAACGGGCCCAGAGGGCCCGTTTTCCTATGCAGCCAATCAGCGCGCGGTAATCACCGGGGCGCTGAGTTTCTCCAGCAGGCTGGCCTGAGCACTGCGCGAGTTCTGGTTGCCGGTTGGCGACAGCCTTACGTAGCGGCCATCGGGCTGCAGCACCCAGGCGTGGGTGTTGTCGGTGAGGTACGCCTCCAGCTCCTTCTTGACCCGGGTGATGAGCTTCTTGCCCTCCACCGGGAAGCAGGTCTCCACGCGCTTGTCGAGGTTGCGCTCCATCCAGTCGGCGCTGGACAGGTAGATCAGTTCGTCACCGCCATTGAGGAAGTAGTAGACGCGGGTATGTTCCAGGAAGCGGCCGATGATCGAGCGCACCTGGATGTTGTGCGATACGCCGGGAATGCCCGGACGCAGGCAGCACATGCCGCGCACCACCAAGTCGATCTTCACGCCGGTCTGGCTGGCCTTGTACAGCGCGCGGATGATCTTGGCGTCGGTGAGCGAGTTGAACTTGGCGATGATGTGCGCCGGCTTGCCCTCGGCGGCCGCGGCCGTCTCCTTGGCGATGAGGTCAAGCAGCGTCTTCTTCAGGGTGAAGGGCGCGTGCAGCAGCTTCTTCATGCGCAGGGTCTTGCCCATGCCGATCAGCTGGCTGAACAGCTTGGAAACGTCCTCGCCCAGGGCCACGTCGGCGGTCAGCAGGCTGTAGTCGGTGTACAGCCGCGCGTTGCCGGCGTGATAGTTGCCGGTGCCCAGGTGCGCGTAGCGGCAGATCTCGCCGTTCTCGCGGCGCAGGATCAGCATCATCTTCGAGTGGGTCTTGAAGCCGACCACGCCGTAGATCACCACCGCACCGGCAGCCTGCAGGCGGCTGGCCAGGGCGAGGTTGGATTCCTCGTCGAAGCGCGCGCGCAGTTCGATCACCGCGGTGACTTCCTTGCCGTTACGCGCGGCTTCCACCAGCGCATCGACGATCTCCGAGTTGGCGCCCGAGCGGTACAGGGTCTGCTTGATCGCCAGCACGTGAGGATCCTTGGCCGCCTGACGCAGCAGATCCACCACCGGCGTGAAGGACTCGAAAGGGTGCAGCAGCAGGATGTCCTGCTTGCTGATCACGTTGAACAGGTTGTCGCTGTTCTGCAAAAGCTTGGGGATCACCGGGGTGAAAGGCGCGTGCTGCAACTCCGGGTGGCTGTCCAGGCCGGTGATGCTGAACAGGCGGGTCAGGTTGACCGGGCCATTGACCTGGTACAGCTCGCTCTCCGACAGGCCGAACTGCTTGAGCAGCTGGTCGGTCAGGTGTTTCGGGCAGGTGTCAACCACCTCCAGGCGCACGGCGTCGCCATACCGGCGGCTGAACAGTTCGCCGCGCAGCGCGCGGGCCAGGTCTTCGACGTCCTCGGTATCCACCGACAGGTCGGCGTTGCGGGTCAGGCGGAACTGGTAGCAGCCCTTGACCTTCATGCCCGGGAACAGGTCATCGGCGTGGGCGTGGATCATCGACGACAAGAACACGTAGTTCGCGCCTGGGCCACCGACCTCTTCCGGCACCTTGATGATGCGCGGCAACAGACGTGGAGCCGGAATCACCGCCAGACCGGAGTCGCGACCGAAGGCGTCGACGCCTTCGAGCTCGACGATGAAGTTCAGGCTCTTGTTGACCAGCAGCGGGAACGGGTGCGTAGGGTCGAGGCCGATCGGGGTGATGATCGGCGCGATCTCGTCACGGAAATAACGGCGCACCCAGGTCTTGTGCTTGGTCGTCCAGTAACGGCGGCGAATGAAGTTGATGCCGTGCTTGGCCAGCTCCGGAAACAGCACATCGTTGAGGATGGCGTACTGGCGGCCGACCTGCTCGTGCACCAGTTCGGAAATGCGCGACAGCGCCTGGTGCGGCTGCAGGCCGTCGGCGCCGGCCTGTTCGCGGGCGAAGTTGATCTGCTTCTTCAAACCGGCAACGCGGATCTCGAAGAACTCATCGAGGTTGCTGGAGAAGATCAGCAGGAACTTCAGGCGTTCCAGCAACGGGTAGGACTCGTCCAGCGCCTGTTCCAGCACGCGGATGTTGAACTGCAGCTGCGACAGCTCGCGGTGGATGTACAGGCTGCTGTCATCCAGGCTCGGCACCACCACGGGCGCTGCCGCGGCTTCGACTACGGGTGTTTCCACGACTGTTTCCACCGGTGCTTCCTCGACCACTGGCAGGCTGACTGCCGCTACGTCGAGCTGTTCGTTCTCACTGAGTCCTTCGTTGCTCATTGAATCACCCTGGAGGGGCTACTGCCCCTGTCGTAAGAGTTCGGCCGCACGCACGGCGAAGTAGGTGAGGATGCCGTCGGCACCCGCTCGTTTGCAGGCGGTCAGCGACTCGAGAATCACCGCCTCGCTCAGCCAGCCATTCTGGATGGCGGCCATGTGCATCGCGTATTCACCACTGACCTGGTAGACAAAGGTCGGCACCTTGAATTCGCTTTTGACCCGGGAAACGATGTCCAGATAGGGCATGCCCGGCTTGACCATGACCATATCGGCGCCTTCGGCCAGGTCGCTGGCCACCTCGTGCAGGGCCTCGTCGCTGTTGGCCGGGTCCATCTGATAGGAAGCCTTGTTGGCTTTGCCCAGGTTCAGCGAGGAGCCCACCGCATCGCGGAACGGGCCGTAGTAGGCGCTGGCGTACTTGGCAGAGTAGGCCATGATCCGCACGTTGACGTGATCGGCCAGCTCCAGCGCTTCGCGAATCGCCTGGATGCGCCCGTCCATCATGTCCGACGGCGCGACTACCTGGGCGCCGGCTTCGGCATGGGACAGCGCCTGCTTGACCAGCGCATCGACGGTGATGTCGTTCTGCACGTAGCCGTTTTCATCGAGGATGCCGTCCTGCCCATGGGTGGTGAACGGGTCCAGCGCGACGTCGGTGATCACCCCCAGCTCGGGGAAACGCTCACGCAGCGCGCGGGTGGCGCGCTGGGCGATGCCGTCCGGGTTCCAGGCTTCACGGCCGTCGAGAGTTTTCTTTTCCGCCGGGGTGACCGGGAACAGCGCCAACGCCGGAATGCCCAGCGCCACCCACTTTTCCGCTTCCTGCAGCAGCAGGTCGATGGACAGCCGCTCGACGCCCGGCATGGACGTCACCGCCTCACGCTGATTCTCACCATCGAGCACGAATACCGGCAGGATCAGATCGTTGGTGGTCAGCACGTTCTCGCGCACCAGACGCCGGGAGAAGTCGTCGCGACGATTGCGACGCAGGCGGGTGGCAGGGAACAGGCGGTTGGCGGGGGTAAAGCTCACGGCAGACTCCTGGGCCCGCTCGAACGGGCGAAGTGTGACAGTTATAAGCCGCCATTATGACCAATTGATGACGAGCACAACGAATACTGCGACGGTGCGTCGCAGCCAGTAAGGCACATCCCGGCGCGTAAAAGCTCGCAAAATCCGCCGCTGGCGCCGACGCTCTGGATATTTCACGGGTTTTCGACAAATGCTGTTTTAGAGTGTCGAACGGCGTAGCCTTGCCACCCCATTTGCAACGGTCATCTCTACATGCTGGAAAATCTGCTGCAGCACTTCGGTTACCCGGCCCTGGCGCTGGGCACCTTTCTCGAAGGCGAAATGTCGCTGCTGCTGGCAGCCTACCTGGCGCTGCGCGGTATCCTGCAGATCGAACTGGTGATGTTGTTCGCCTTCATCGGCACCTACGCCAGCGACCAGCTATGGTTCCACCTCGGTCGCCGCCATGGCCGGCGCATTCTCGAGCGCAAGCCCAAGTGGCAGGCGCTGAGCGACAAGGCGCTGGTGTACCTGCGCCGCCACCCGGACCTGTGGGTGCTGGGCTTTCGCTTCTTCTATGGCATGCGCACGGTCATGCCGCTGGCCATCGGCATTTCCGGTTACCCGCGACGCCGCTACGTGATTCTCGACGCCATCGGTGCAGCCATCTGGGCCATCGCGCTCGGCACCCTGGCCTACAAGCTCGGCCGCGCCCTGGAAGGTCTGCTCGGCGAACTGCACGAGATCCAGGCCTACCTGTTCGGCGCCCTGCTGGTGATCGGACTGGGCGTCTGGCTGTACCGGCGCAGACAGCGCGAGAACTAATCAGCGTTGGCTTGACGAACGCGGCGCAGACGTTCAAAAGGCTGTAACAATCCCACGACTGGCCAGTCATACTTTCAGGCAGGTTTTTCTCAAGCGAGCGCCGCATTCGACGCAGCGCTGGCCCTTCATCAGGAGTTGGTCGATGAACAAGAAAGTTGCAGTGATCCTTTCCGGTTGCGGCGTCTACGACGGCGCGGAGATCCACGAAAGCGTCATCACCCTGCTGCGCCTCGATCAGCGTGGTGCCCAGGTGCAGTGCTTCGCGCCCGATATCGATCAGGCCCACGTCATCAACCACCTCAAGGGCGAGGAAATGCAGCCGGCCCGCAACGTACTGGTGGAATCGGCGCGCATCGCCCGCGGCAACGTCAAGGGCGTACACGAACTGCGTGCCGACGACTTCGATGCGCTGATCATCCCGGGCGGCTTCGGCGCCGCCAAGAACCTCAGCGACTTCGCCAGCAAAGGCGCCGACTGCAGCGTGCAGCCCGATGTACTGGCCGCTGCGCAATCCTTCGTCAACGCCGCCAAACCCATCGGCCTGATGTGCATCGCCCCGGCCATGGCCGCGCGCATCTTCGGCGCCGGCGTGACCTGCACCATCGGCAACGACGCCGACACCGCCGCCGCCCTCGGCAAGATGGGCGCCGAGCATGTCGACTGCCACGTCGAGGACATCGTCGAAGACACCGAGCGCAAGCTGGTCACCACCCCGGCCTACATGCTCGCCAACTCCATCGCCGAAGCGGCATCGGGCATCAACAAGCTGGTGGACCGGGTGCTGGAGCTGACCCACGAGTGACGGACACCGGCTAACGATCTGCCAAAGCGCTTGGCGTAGCCTGGGTCGAGCGCAGCGACACCCGGGATCTGCCCTGGGTATCGCTTCGCTCAACCCAGGCTACAAAACCGATCAGTCGTAGGATGGGCGAAAGCCCATCACGGATCACACTGCTAATAGGCTAATTCACCCGGGTATCGCTACGCTCACCCAAGCTACGCCTAACCCCGTGCCAGGCGAGTCAGCAAGCGATCCAGAGAATTGGCGAATGCCTGGCGATCCTTGTCGCCATAGGCCGCCTGGCCACCACCGACCTGCCCCTGCTCACGCAGGTCGGTGAACAGGTTACGCACCGCCAGGCGCTCGCCCATATTGCGCTCATCGAACTCGCGCCCACGGGGATCCAGCGCCAGCACGCCCTTCTTGACCAGGCGGTCGGCCAGCGGCACGTCGCTGCAGATCACCAGTTCGCCCGGCACGGCGTGCTCTACCAGGTAATCGTCCGCCGCATCGGGGCCACTCGGCACCACGATCAGCTTCACGCAGGCGAAGTTTGGCCGTGCCACAGCCTGGCCAGCCACCAGCACCACCTCGAAATTACGCTTGAGGGCGAACTTGACCACCTGATCGCGGGCCAGCCGCGGGCAGGCGTCGGCGTCGATCCAGACACGCATGTTAAGAACCTTCTCAAAGGCTAGCGAGCTAGAGCCATGCAAGGCAAAAGCAGGCGAAAAAGCGGAGTGTACTTTTGTACATGAGCATTTTGAGGCTGCTTTTAACGCAGCAGGGCCGACGCGCAGCAGTCTTTGGGCAGATTCTTAGAGCGGTGCGCGGCGGACGGTAGCCAGCAATGCCGCGGCACCGACAAAGAGCGCACCAAAACTGCGGTTCATGATGCGCTGCTGGCGTGGCGTACGCAGCATGCGCAGCACCCGCACGGCCAGGCCGGTGTAGCCGGCCATCACGATCAGGTCGACGGTGACCATGGTCACGCCGATGATCAGATACTGCTCGGTCAGCGGCGCATGGGGGTTGATGAACTGCGGCAGCACCGCGAGCATGAACACGATGGCCTTGGGGTTACCGAAGTTGACCAGAAAGCCACGCAGCACCAGGCTCAGCGGCCGACCGATGGGGCGCTCGCCCGCGACGTTCATGTCCGCCGGCTCGGCGCTCCATTGTCGCCAGCCCAGGTAGACCAGATAGGCCACGCCGAACCATTTGATCAGGCTGAAGGCCAGAGCCGAGGTGGCCAGCACCGCGCCGACGCCCGCCGCAACGATGGCGATCTGCAGCGCCAGGCCCAGCTGCAGGCCCAGGGCGTTCCAGTAACCGCGCCAGAAGCCGTATTGCAGCCCCGCCGACATCGAGGCGATGGCACCGGCACCTGGCGACAGGCTGATCAGCCAGCAGGCGACGAAGAAAGCGAGCCATGTTTCCAGAGCCATGATGGCGACCTCGGTGAGGGATTAGCGAAACGTCGAAATTACCTGAATTGCCGCAATCGCGGCAGGGGCTGCAGATGCTATTTCACAGGCGGCGCACACGGCCTCAAATGAGTGCCGCTGCGCCTCTGATCAGGGCTCTATCTTGCGCGCCGTCGGCAGCTCGCCGTTGCGCCAGCGGCGTACCGCCTTCTGGAAGAACAGGCTGTTGGGAATCTGCAGCCAGGTGCCCGGTGCATCGCCGGTCAGGTCTTCCAGGGTGGTATAGAACAGGTTGATGGCCAGCACGCGGCCGCGCACGCCCGGCTTGTCGGCGCTTTCCAGCACCTCCACGCAGTCGCCGATGCGAAACGGTCCGAGGGCGAAGATCAGCAGCGTGCAGAACATGTTGGAAAGCACGCTCCAGATCGCGAAGAAGGCGATCGCCGCCACCGCCACGAAACCGGTGAGCGCGCCCCACAGCACCTGGGCGGACACGCCGAGGCGCTCGAGCACCAGCATGATGGCGCTACCGAGGATCAGCCAACGAGTCAGGCCGCGCAGCGGCATCAGCAGCTCCGGCGGCAACTGCGGGTAACGCTGGCCCAGACGGGTGATACCGCGGGTGAGGATGCGCTGGGCAATCCATGCCAGGATGAGGATCAGCAGCACCTGGCCGGCGCGCATCAGCGGCTGGCTCCAGGACACCAGCCAGGCCCAATCGATCAGCTCCAGGTTCAAACCACGGCCTCCAGTTCACGTTGCAATGCTTCGAGGGTTTCCAGGGCTTCGAGCCAGCCCTCCTCCAGTTCGGCCTCGCGCGTCTTGAGCTGCGACTGTTCGGCCAGGGCCTGGCGCAACTCGTCCTTGCGGGCGGCTTCGTACATTGCGCTATCGCCCAGGCGCTCTTCCAGCGCCGCGAGCTTGGTCTGCACCTGACCGAGCTCAGCTTCGAGCTTGTCGGCGGCCTTCTTGTGCGGCGCCAGTTGCTGACGCAGAGCAGCGGCGGCCTGGCGCTGGCCACGCTTGTCGTTGCCGGCACCGGCAGCCGGTGCGGCGGCGACCGGCGCGGCCTGACGCTGGCGATAGTCGACCAGCCAGCGGGCGTAATCTTCCAGGTCACCGTCGAACGGCGCCACGCGGCCATCGGCCACCAGCAGGAATTCGTCAGTGGTGCTCTTGAGCAGGTGACGATCGTGGGACACCACCACCACGGCGCCGGCGAACTCCTGCAGGGCCATGGTCAGCGCCAGGCGCATTTCCAGGTCGAGGTGGTTGGTCGGCTCGTCGAGCAGCAGCAGGTTGGGCTTGCCCCAGGCGATCAGCGCCAGGGCCAGACGGGCCTTCTCGCCACCGGAGAAGTTCACCACCGGCTCGTCGCAGCGCGGGCCGCGGAAGTCGAAACCACCGAGGAAGTCGCGCAGGGTCTGCTCACGCTCGGTCGGCGCGATGCGCTGCAGGTGCAAGAGCGGGCTGGCCTTGTCGTCCAAGGCATCGAGCTGATGCTGGGCGAAGTAGCCGATCACCAGATTTTCGCCGCGGGTCAGGCTGCCGCTCAGCGGCTGCAGCTCGGCGGAGAGGTTCTTGATCAGCGTCGACTTGCCCGCGCCGTTGGGGCCAAGCAGGCCAATGCGCGCGCCCGGCACCAGGCTCAGTTTGACCTGCTGCAGGACGGTCTTGTCGCCATAACCCAGGCGGCCTTCGCTGAGGCTGAGCAGCGGCGTGGAGATCTTGTCGGCTTCGCGGAACACGAAATCGAACGGCGAATCGACGTGGGCCGCGCTCAGCTCTTCCATACGTTCCAGGGCCTTGATGCGGCTCTGCGCCTGACGAGCCTTGGTGGCCTGGGCCTTGAAGCGGGCGATGTACTTTTCCATGTGCGCGCGCTGCGCCTGCTGCTTCTCGTACGCCTGCTGCTGCTGGGCCAGGCGCTCGGCGCGGGTGCGCTCGAAGGCCGAGTAGCCGCCGCGGTACAGGGTCAGCTTGCGCTGCTCGACATGGGCGACGTGATCGACCACCGCATCGAGGAAGTCCCGGTCGTGGGAAATCAGCAGCAAGGTGCCCGGGTAGCTCTGCAGCCAGCCTTCGAGCCAGAGAATGGCGTCCAGATCCAGATGGTTGGTCGGCTCGTCGAGCAACAGCAGGTCGGACGGGCACATCAGCGCCTGGGCCAGGTTCAGGCGCATGCGCCAGCCACCGGAGAAGTCGCCGACGCGGCGATCCATCTGCGCATTGTTGAAGCCCAGGCCGGCCAGCAGCTTGCGAGCCCGGGCGTCGGCGGTATAACCGTCGGCGCTGTCCAGCTCGCTGTGCAGGCGGGCGATGGCCGCGCCGTCATGGCCCTGCTCGGCCGCGGCCAGCTCACGCTGCACCCGGCGCAGGTTGTGGTCGCCATCGAGCACGTAGTCCACGGCCAGGCGGTCGAGGGTGTCGACCTCCTGGCGCATATGGGCGATGCGCCAGTCGCCGGGCAGCAGACAATCGCCGGAATCGGGCGTCAACTCGCCGCGCAGCAGCGCGAACAGGCTGGACTTGCCGGCGCCGTTGGCACCGATCAGGCCAGCCTTGTGGCCGGCGTGCAGGGTCAGCTCGGCGTTCTCGAGCAAACGCTGAGGGCCACGCTGTAGGGTAAGATTCTGGAGTCGGATCATAATGGCGGCGGATTCTACCAGAGTCCCCCGCCGCATACTCGGAGCACGCATGAGCGCTGACCTGTGGACCTTCGCCACCACCCTCTACGCCCGCCCAGGCGTGGAAGCCGCCTGCCTGGAACTGCAGGCCGCCGGCGCAGACGTCTGCCTGCTGCTCTGCGGCCTGTGGCTGGACAGCCGAGGCGTGGCCCATGACGCGGATCGCGAGGCGCAGCTACGGCGCATCGCCGAGCCGTGGCAGCAAGAGGTGGTGAAGCCGCTGCGGGCGCTGCGCCAGGGTTGGCGCGAAGCGGCCGGCCAGGATTCGGCGCTGAGCGGTCTGCGTGAGCGGATTAAACAGCTGGAGCTGAAGGCTGAGCGGGAGCAGTTGGGGCGGTTGCAGGTGCTGGCTGAGGGGTGGAGTCAGCAGCCGAGTGAACATGATCGGCAGTGGCTGGAGGCTTTTTCACCGGCAGGGCATGCCGAAGCACGTGCGGGGCTGCGTAGCGCCAGCCTGCTCTGAGGTTCTAATCACAGCGGGATCATCTGGGTATCGCTGCGCTCAACCACAGGCTACGGGGCGACCCGTACTCAGGCCGCCAATTCCTTATCCAGCACTTCCTCGATCTCGCTCTTGATCTTGCCGCTCATCACCGACAGCAGCAGACCGAGGTTGAGTTGCAGCTGCACGCGATCCTCGCTGACGGCGAGCCAGCCGTCGGCGCCGCTGCGTTTGAATTCCAGGGTGTCGCCCTTCCACTGGTAGCGCACGTCGTACTCGCGGGCCAGGCGTTCAGCGAGCTTTTCAGCCTTGCCACGGGCGGCCTCGATGCCCAGATTGTGGGGGCGGTCGACGGTGATTCTGGCCATCATGGCTCTCCTGACTGAAACGCGGGCGGGGCAATATACAAGAAGCGCCCGCCGGCCCACTACCACACGTGCAGCCGGCGCCCGGCTTTTGGGTTTAGAATGCCGCCACTCGGCGCTGTACAGCGGTTGAACGGGCCGTGGATCAGCAACTCGATGGAAACGCTTATTTACCTCGGTAAACTCGCCTTTTCGCTTGTCTGACTCACTGATGAGACGCGCCCGGCGCTGTCTCATGATCACGGTCACGCCATGTTGGGCTCCACGCCCGCACACTGAGCAGATGCCAAAGCCTCCCGGACTTCAGGAAAAGGGCCACATGAACGATCCGCGCAAGAACGACAGCAGCGAACCCACCACCCACTTCGGTTTCCAGGACGTTCCGGAAAGCCGCAAGGCGGAAAAGGTCGCCGAGGTGTTCCATTCGGTGGCCGCCAAGTACGACCTGATGAACGACCTGCTCTCCGGCGGCATGCACCGCCTGTGGAAGCGTTTCACCATCGAGCTGTCCGGCGTGCGCAGCGGCAACCGGGTGCTCGACATCGCCGGCGGCACCGGTGACCTGGCCCGCCAGTTCTCGCGCATCGTCGGCGACACCGGCGAGGTGGTGCTGGCCGACATCAACGCCTCGATGCTCAAGGTCGGCCGCGACCGCCTGCTCGACCGTGGCGTGTCCGGCAACATTTCCTTCGTGCAGGCCGATGCCGAGAAGCTGCCCTTCCCGGACAACCATTTCGACTGCGTGACCATCGCCTTTGGCCTGCGCAACGTCACCCACAAGGACGCGGCCATCGCTTCCATGCTGCGGGTGCTCAAGCCGGGCGGCCGCCTGCTGGTGCTGGAGTTCTCCAAGCCCAAGAGCAGCCTGCTGTCCAAGGTCTACGACACCTATTCGTTCAACTTCATGCCGCTGGTGGGCAAGCTGGTCACCAACGACGCCGACAGCTACCGCTACCTGGCCGAGTCGATCCGCATGCACCCGGATCAGGACACCCTCAAGGCGATGATGCTGGACGCCGGTTTCGACCGCGTGACCTACCACAACATGACCGGCGGCATCGTCGCCCTGCACCGCGGTATCAAGCCCTGATGCTCACCCAGGCCCTGCTGGCGGCCGTCGAGCGCGGCCTCAACCGCGTGCTCGCGCTGGACAGCACCGCCCTGCCGCGCCTGGCCAGGCTCAATGGCCGGGTGATCGCGGTGCAGGCCCAGTCGCCGTCGCTCGAGCTGTTCATCCTCGCCGATGGCCAGGGGCTGCGCCTGGCCGGGCAATGGGCCGGCGCGGTCGACTGCACCCTGCGTGCCCCCGCCAGTGGCCTGCTGCGCTTGGCCCTGGCCCGGGACAAGCAGGCCGTGCTGCACGAGCCCGAGGTCGAACTCGATGGCGACAGCGGCGCGCTGATGGAGCTGGCCGGCGTGCTGCAGGACCTGGAGCTGGACTGGGAATACGAGCTGTCGCGCTGGCTCGGCCCGGTGCCCACGGCGCTGCTGGCCGGCCACCTGCGTAGCCGCGCCGGCTGGACGCGGGAGAACCTGCACAGCCTTCAGCTGAGCCTGGCCGACTACCTCAGCGAAGAATCACGCACCCTGGTCGGCCGCCGTGAGGCCGACGCCCGCTTCACCGAACTCGATGACCTGAAACTTTCCCTCGACCGTCTCGACGCGCGCATCGAGCGCCTCGCCCAACGCCATAAGCCCATCGCATGAAGCTGCTTGCCGTTCGTCGTCTGTTGCGCATCCTCTACGTGGTCATCCGCTACCGCCTCGATGACCTGCTGTTCGCCCTGCCGCTGCCGTTCTGGCTGCGTGCGCCGCGCTTCCTGCTGCCGTGGCGCTGGGTACCGCGCGGCAAGTCGTCGCGCAGCCGCGGCGCTAGCCTGCGCCTGGCGCTGGAGGAACTGGGGCCGATCTTCATCAAGTTCGGTCAGTTGCTGTCGACCCGCCGCGATCTGCTGCCACCGGATATCGCCGACGAACTGGCGCACCTGCAGGACCGCGTACCGCCGTTCGACCCGGCCAAGTCCCTGGCGCTGATCGAAGAGCAGCTCGGCGTGCCGGTGAGCGTGGCGTTCGCCCGTTTCGACACCGCACCACTGGCCTCTGCCTCGGTAGCCCAGGTGCACGCCGCGCAGCTGAAAAGCGGCGAGGAAGTGGTGGTCAAGGTGGTGCGCCCCGGCCTCAAGCCGGTGATCAAGGCCGATATGGCTTGGCTGTTCCTGCTCGCCAAGATGGCCGAGCGCGCCTCGGCTGAAGCCCGCCGCCTGCACCCGGTGGATGTGGTCAGCGACTACGAGAAAACCATTTACGACGAGCTCGACCTGCTGCGCGAGGCCGCCAACGCCAGCCAGCTGCGGCGCAATTTCGAGGACTCCGGCCTGCTCTACGTGCCCCAGGTGTACTGGGACTGGTGCCGCCCCAAGGTGCTGGTGATGGAGCGCATCTACGGCATTCCGGTCAACGACATGGAAACCCTGGCCGACCAGCGCACCGACATGAAACTGCTGGCCGAGCGCGGCGTGGAGATCTTCTTCACCCAGGTGTTCACCCACAGTTTCTTCCACGCCGACATGCACCCGGGCAACATCTTCGTCAGCACCCGCACGCCGTGGAACCCGCAGTACATCGCCATCGACTGCGGCATCATCGGCAGCCTCACCCCCGAGGATCAGGACTACCTGGCGCGCAACCTGGTGGCCTTCTTCAAGCGTGACTACCGCAAGGTGGCGCAGCTGCACATCGATTCGGGCTGGGTGCCCCAGGAAACCCAGGTCAACGACTTCGAGGCGGCGATCCGCACCGTCTGCGAGCCGATCTTCGAGCGCCCGCTCAAGGACATTTCCTTCGGCCTGCTGCTGATGCGCCTGTTCCAGACCGCACGGCGCTTCAACATGGAAATCCAGCCGCAGCTGGTGCTGCTACAGAAAACGTTGCTGAACATCGAGGGCCTGGGCCGTCAGCTGTACCCCGATCTGGACCTGTGGACCACCGCCCAGCCTTTCCTGGAGCGCTGGATGCGCGAGCGCGTCAGCCCGCGCAACGTCATGCACAACCTGCAGAGCCAGGTCGAGCAGCTGCCGCACCTGGCCAACATGACCCGCAGTCTGCTCGAGCGCATGGCCCAGCCCCACGCCAACGACCCACCACCGCCGTGGCGCGAACGCGACGGCTGGGCGGTGCGGCTGATCGGCGCCCTGCTGGTCGGCGGCAGCGTGATGACCGCCCTGGGCCAGGGCAACTTGAGCGATCCCGCCACGGCCTGGCCGGCCTGGCTAATGGGCGCCAGCGGTCTGTACCTGATCCTGCGCCGATAGCCAGCCCACGCCCCGGCTGGCACACTTGGCTTCGATTGAAGATGGAAATGCAATGAACGACTGGCTAGATGCAATCAAGTGGGACGACAACGGCCTGATCCCGGCCATCGCCCAGGACTACCAGACCGGGCGCATCCTGATGATGGCCTGGATGAACCGCGAAGCCCTGGCGCTGACCGCCAGCGAGCAGCGCGCCATCTATTGGTCACGTTCGCGTGGCAAGCTGTGGCGCAAGGGCGAGGAGTCCGGCCACGTGCAGAAGCTGCATGAGCTGCGCCTGGACTGCGACGCCGACGTGATCGTGTTGATGGTCGAGCAGCTGGGCGGCATCGCCTGCCATACCGGCCGCGAGAGCTGCTTCTACCGGGTGTTCGAGAACGGTGCCTGGAAAACCGTCGATGCGGTGCTGAAAGATCCGCACACCATCTATTCGCCGGAGCATCGCCATGACTGATACCCTCAAGCGCCTGGCCGAGGTGCTGGAGTCGCGCAAGGGTGCGGCACCGGACAGCTCGTACGTGGCCAGCCTTTACCACAAGGGCCTGAACAAGATTCTGGAGAAGGTTGGCGAGGAGTCGGTGGAAACCATTCTTGCCGCCAAGGACGCCGCCGCCAGCGGCGACTGCAGCGACCTGATCTACGAAACCGCCGACCTGTGGTTCCACAGCCTGGTCATGCTGGCCGCGCTGGATCAGCACCCGCAGGCGGTGCTCGATGAACTGGATCGCCGTTTCGGCCTGTCGGGGCACGCGGAAAAAGCCGCGCGCAGCGATAGCGACACTCAACAAAGACGCTGACGAGGACTACGAAACATGGGCATTTTCGACTGGAAACACTGGGTCGTCATTCTGATCGTCGTGGTGCTGGTGTTCGGTACCAAGAAACTCAAGAACCTGGGTTCCGACCTTGGCGAAACCATCAAGGGTTTCCGCAAGGCGATGAACGAGGAAGACGGCAAGCCGACCGACCCGCACGCACAACAGCCGCAGCAACCGCAACAGCCTTACCAGCAGCAGGCGCCGCTGAACCAGCCGCATACCGTTGAAGGCCAGGCCAGCAAGGTCGAAGAACCGCTGCGCAAGGACTGAGGCCACAAGCATGTTCGGTATCAGTTTCAGCGAGCTGCTGCTGGTCGCTCTGGTCGCCCTGCTGGTGCTCGGCCCCGAGCGCCTGCCAGGTGCCGCGCGCACCGCAGGCTTATGGATCGGGCGCATCAAGCGCAGCTTCAATTCGATCAAGGAAGAAGTCGAGCGCGAAATCGGCGCCGACGAAATCCGTCGGCAACTGCATAACGAACGCATCCTCGAACTGGAGCGCGAGATGCAGGCGGTCAAGAACGACATCCTGCCGCCAGCACCCCAGGCCAGCGTGCCGCCGCCACCGGTCGTAGAGCCGGCTGCACAGGCGCCAACCGAGCCTGCACCGACGCCCGCCACTCAGGCCGCCCCGACACCCGCCGCCAGCCAGGACAAGACGCCGCAACCATGAGTCGAATGCCCGACAACGACCAGGAAATGCCGCTGGTTTCCCACCTTGCCGAGTTGCGCACTCGCCTGCTGCGCTGCGTGGCGGCGATCTTCCTGATTTTCGCCTGCCTGTTCTACTTCGCCCAGAAGATCTACACCCTGGTCTCGGCGCCGCTGCGCCAATACCTGCCTGAAGGCGCGACGATGATCGCCACCGACGTGGCCTCACCGTTCCTGACGCCGTTCAAGCTGACCATGATCGTCGCGCTGTTCCTGGCCATGCCGGTGATCCTGCATCAGGTATGGGGTTTCATCGCGCCGGGGCTGTACAAGCACGAGAAACGCATCGCCATTCCGCTGCTGATCTCCAGCATCATCCTGTTCTACGCCGGCATGGCCTTCGCTTACTTTCTGGTGTTCCCGATCATCTTCCACTTCTTCGCCAGCGTGACGCCCGAAGGCGTATCGATGATGACCGACATCGCCAGCTACCTC